>NZ_JBIVVS010000078.1:0-1100 GCF_044768625.1 Kitasatospora sp. NPDC091207 | reverse complement strand
TAGGGAGCGTATTTGGTCGTGATCAAGGGGTCTTGGTGAGGTCTTTGATCCAGATCATCGAGGCGCGGAGGTGGAGGCCGGCGAGGTAGCTCTCGGGCTTCTTGTCGAACCGGGTGGCTATGCCCCGCCAGGCCTTCAGCCTGTTGATCAGGCGCTCGACGGTGTTCCGTTCCCTGTAGAGCTCGGTGTCGTGGCCGACGGGCCGGCCGCCGCTGCTGCCCTTCTTCTTCCGGTTGGCGGCCTGGTCCTTCTTCTCCGGGATGACCGCTTTGATGTGGCGTTTGCGCAGGTGGGTGCGGTTGCCGCGGGAGGAGTAGGCCTTGTCCCCGGCGACGGCGTCGGGCCGGGTGCGCGGGCGGCCGACGGGCCCGCGGACCCGCACCTTCTCCAGCACGGGGATGAACTGCGGGCTGTCGGCGGCCTGTCCCTCGGTCAGAACGAGCACCAGCGGGCGGCACTTTCGCTCGCCGGCGACGTGGACCTTGCTGGTCTGACCGCCCCTGGAGCGCCCGAGCAGGGCGGCCTTCAGGCGGAGCTTGTGTCGGCGTCGGACACGTCGCCGCTCGTCCCGTTCCGGGTCGTGTGCGGTGTCCTGCCCGTTTTGTTCCTTCGGGCCGCCCCTTTTTGCCGGGCCTTCTCCGCCTCCTCGGCGGCCTTCTCCAGGTCGGCGAGAGTGTCGGGGTCCAGGTGCATCCCGGCGGCGTCGTGGTGGGCCCGAACGGTCGTGGAGTCCACGCTGACCAGCGACAAGTCAACCTCGCCCCGCTTCGCGGCCTCCGCGATCGCGCAGTCCAGCAGGGCCTCGAACACTCCGGCGTCCCGCCACTGCCGGAAGCGGTTGTGGACCGTCGACCAGGCGCCGAACTCGCCTGGCACCTCCCGCCACTGGCCGCCCGTCCGAAACCGCCAGATCACGCCCTCGAACTGCCGACGCAGCCGCTCGGGGTACGGGCCGTACTCGCCGATCGGCAAGTACGGCTCGATGAACTCCCACTCGGCATCAGTCAGTTGCACTCGCGTCACACAACACGGTCTACCGGACCAGGGCCCACCGCGAGGGCGGAACCTGCAAATTGATCACAACCAGATACACGCCCTAG
>NZ_JBIVVS010000077.1:0-1129 GCF_044768625.1 Kitasatospora sp. NPDC091207 | reverse complement strand
ACCTAACGAAGTACTACTAGGAGCTGTTTGAAGTTCGGATCTCCTTGAAGCTGCGTGGTGTGCTGGGTGTGGCTGGTAGAACTCGCGTGTGGCACGTTTTGATGTGACGGATGCCGAGTGGGCGTTGATCGAGGGACGTCTGCCGGTGGCGGCCAGCGGTCCGCTGCCGCGGCGGGTGCGGGACCAGTTCAACGGGGTGTTGTGGCGGTTTCGTACCGGCAGTGGCTGGCGTGACGTGCCGGACCGGTACGGCCCCTGGTCGACGGTGTACTCCCGGTTCAACTCCTGGGCGAAGGCCGGGGTGTTCCAGGCTCTGATGGACGCTCTGATCGCGGAGGCGGCGGCGCGCGGACAGGTGGGCCTGGAGCTGGTGAGCGTGGACTCCACGGTCGTGCGGGCGCATCACGAGTCGGCCGGCCTGGCGGTCGCCGGGGAGACCCTGGACGCGCTCGAACAGGCCCTGACCGAGGAAAAGGGGGTCCCGCTACCGGAACAGGGACCGGTCCTTCGGGTGATGCATCGCAGGCCGCACCAGACGCGGGCACCGCGGACGAGGCGGCACAGGACCGTGCTGCGACACGGCGCCGCCGCAAGGCCCGGGCGAAGGCGGCCGGGCTCGGCCGCTCCCGAGGCGGGCTGAGCAGCAAGGTCCACGCCGCGGTCGACGCCGCAGGACTGCCGCTGGTCTTCGTTCTGACACCCGGCCAGGCCGCCGACTGCCCGCAGTTCCAGGCGGTGCTGGGCGGGATCCGGGTGGCTGGCCCCGTCGGCCGCCCACGCACCCGACCCGATGCGGTCGCCGCCGACAAGGCCTACTCCTCCAGGGCCAACCGGTCCTACCTGCGCAGACGCGGGATCACCGCGGTCATCCCAGAGAAGAACGACCAGGCCGCCAACCGGAAGAGGAAGGGCTCCACCGGCGGCCGGCCGGTCGCCTTCGACCCGCACCGCTACAAGCAGCGCAACACCGTGGAACGCTGCTTCCAGAAGATCAAGACCTGGCGCGGCCTGGCCACCCGCTACGACAAGTCCCCGGCGAGCTACGAAGCCGGACTCCACCTCCGAGGATCGATCATGTGGCTGAAGCACCTCACCTCAACCACATGATCCGAACCTCAAACAGCTCCTA
>NZ_JBIVVS010000076.1:0-1177 GCF_044768625.1 Kitasatospora sp. NPDC091207 | reverse complement strand
TCTCGAAGCGTGGAGAACGGCCGCCTCCGCCGTCCCGGGAAGAACCGCAGATCAGCAGGTCGGGTGACGTGCGAGGTTAAACGAAAAGCTCAGAAAGTGTTGGGTAATCGGGTGATCACTCGTTCTTGAGGTCGTCGGCGAGGCGGCGAGCTGCTTCGGTCTCGATGGGGCCGCGTGGTTCGATCTCCTCGCCGGCGAGGCGGGCGGCCATGAGCCGGATCATGGCGACCTTGATCATCGCTTCGGCGTGCGCGGTCTTGCGCTCGTAGTCCCGTGCCAACCGTCTGCACCGTCCCAGCCAGGAGAATGTCCGCTCGACCACCCACCTGCGGGGCAGCACCCGGAACCCTTTCACATCCGCGTTGCGCGGCACCGCGACGATCTCCACGTTCTCGCGCTCCGCGGCCCACCCGACCAGGCCGGCATCGACGACGTTGACGTAGCCGCCGTCGACCCAGACCAGCCCGACCTGCGGAAACAGCTCCCGGATACCGGCCAGGACCAGCTTCGCCCCGGCCCGGTCCTGCACCGAGGCCGAGTGGACCACCGCCCGCAGCACGAGCCCGCAGGTGTCCACCAGCAGATGCCGCTTGCGGCCGCGCACACGCTTGCCCGCGTCGTAGCCGATCGCCTGCCCGCCCTGGTGGCTGCGGGCCGACTGCGAGTCCAGCACCGCCGCCGAGGGCTGCGGATCCCGACCGTCCACCACTCGGACCCGCTCGCGAAGCGTGTCGTGGACCCGATTCCACGTCCCGTCCGCCGTCCACGCGCGAAACCACCGATAGGCCACGTCCCACGGGACGAGGTCGTGCGGAACAAGCCTCCAGGCACAGCCGCTGACCAGCACGTACAGCACGGCGTCCACGACTGTCCGGCGCGCGAACTTCAGCGGACGACCGGCCCGGCGCGGATCCCGCTCCGGCAGCAGCGGCTCGATCACCGCCCACTGGGCATCCGTCAACGACGAGTCGTAGGAAGCCTTGCACAAGCAAACACACATGCCGGTGATCTTCGCGAACGCCCCGACCGCGAAGATCACCGCCCGTGCATCACAGCCCGAACTTGATCAATTACCCAACACTTTCTCAGCTTTTCGTTTAACCTCGCACGTCACCCGACCTGCTGATCTGCGGTTCTTCCCGGGACGGCGGAGGCGGCCGTTCTCCACGCTTCGAGA
>NZ_JBIVVS010000075.1:0-1188 GCF_044768625.1 Kitasatospora sp. NPDC091207 | reverse complement strand
GGACTTCGATCTCTTCCGGATCTCCGAGGAGCACGGGATGCTGCGTGAGGCGGTGCGTTCGCTGGCCGAGGCGAAGATCGCTCCGTTCGCGGCGGAGGTGGACGAGCTGGGTCGGTTCCCGCAGGAGGCGTTGGACGCGCTGCGGGGCAATGATCTGCACGCGGTGCACGTGCCGGAGGAGTACGGCGGTGCGGGGGCGGACGCGTTGGCGACGGTGATCGTGATCGAGGAGGTCGCGCGGGTGTGCGCGTCGTCGTCGTTGATCCCGGCGGTGAACAAGTTGGGGTCGTTGCCGGTGCAGTTGTCGGGTTCGGAGGAGTTGAAGGCGAAGTACCTGGGGGCGTTGGCGCGGGGTGAGGGGATGTTCTCGTACTGCCTGTCGGAGCCGGAGGCGGGTTCGGACGCGGCGGGGATGCGGACCCGGGCGGTGCGGGACGGTGACTTCTGGGTGTTGAACGGTGTGAAGCGGTGGATCACCAACGCGGGGGTGTCGGAGTTCTACACGGTGATGGCGGTGACGGATCCGGGGCTGCGGTCGAAGGGGATCTCGGCGTTCGTGGTGGAGAAGGGTGACGAGGGGGTGTCGTTCGGGGCGCCGGAGCGGAAGTTGGGGATCAAGGGGTCGCCGACGCGTGAGGTGTATTTCGACAATGTGCGGATTCCGGCGGACCGGATGATCGGTGCGGAGGGGACGGGGTTCGCGACGGCGATGCGGACGTTGGACCACACGCGGGTGACGATCGCGGCGCAGGCGGTGGGGATCGCGCAGGGGGCGTTGGACTACGCGAAGGGGTATGTGCGGGAGCGTCGGCAGTTCGGGAAGCCGATCGGTGATTTCCAGGGTGTGCAGTTCATGTTGGCGGACATGGCGATGAAGTTGGAGGCGGCGCGGCAGTTGACGTATGTCGCGGCGGCGAAGTCGCAGCGGGGGGACGCGGATCTGACGTTCTTCGGGGCGTCGGCGAAGTGTTTCGCGTCGGACGCGGCGATGGAGATCACGACGGACGCGGTGCAGTTGCTGGGTGGGTACGGGTACACGCGGGACTATCCGGTGGAGCGGATGATGCGGGACGCGAAGATCACGCAGATCTACGAGGGCACCAACCAGGTCCAGCGCATCGTGATGGCCCGCAACCTGCCGTAGCGCGTCGGCGGGGCACCCCCGGGCACCCCGCCGCACACCCTGGC
>NZ_JBIVVS010000074.1:0-1322 GCF_044768625.1 Kitasatospora sp. NPDC091207 | reverse complement strand
CCGCCGCGAACGGAGCGATCTTCGCCTCGGCCAGCGAACGCACCGCCTCACGCAGCATCCCGTGCTCCTCGGAGATCCGGAAGAGATCGAAGTCCTGGCTCATGATCGGCGCTCCTGTTTCACGACGGTACTCAGTACCCTTCATTATGCATGCGCACAGCAAAAAGGGAACTCAGTGCCTTCACAGGGCGGTACTGAGTTCCCTATCCTTTTGCTGGCGTACGGAGGCCGTACCGCCGACGTACACCGAGGACGCACTCCCGGCGGTACGCCCCGGGCGGCCACGCCGGCCGTACGCCGGCGGCGCACAGCGAGCCGGCGACCCAGTCCGAGTGCAGGGAGATGACACCGTGGTCCACTCAGCCATCGACGCCGACATCGAGAGCATCCCGCTGTACTTCCAGCGCTGTACGTGGTGCAGCAACCCGACCTTCCAGCGGCTGCTCTGCCCCACCTGCGGCTCCACCGAGCTGCGGCTGGAGCGCAGCGAGGGCACCGGCGTGGTGCGCCGGTGCGCCGTCGAGCAGGCCCGGACCCCGCTGGCCCGGCAGAAGTCGCTGATCCGGATGGCCGAGGGCTTCGACGTGTGGTGCATCGTCAGCGGTCTGCGCAGCACCGTCCCGGTGGGGACCAGGGTCCGTCTGACGCCGGCGCCCGACTCCGACCAGCCCGAGCTGACGCTGCTGCCGCAGGAGGAGCCGGAGCGGGTCCAGCCCGCCGAACCGCGCCCGCTGCCGCCGTGCCAGGGCGGGTTCACCCAGCACTTGGCGGCGTACGCCGAGTAGCGGCGCGGCAGGCACGAACGGCGCGGACGGCGCGGCAGTGGATACGCCGGAGGGCGTGGCACCGGGTACTCGGTGCCACGCCCTCCGGCGTATCGGGCTCGGGCGAGCGGCTCAGCCCTTGCGGGCCTGGACCTCGCCGGTGAGCTGCGGCAGCACCGCGAAGAGGTCGCCGACCACGCCGTAGTCCGCCAGCTCGAAGATCGGGGCCTCCGGGTCCTTGTTGACGGCCACGATGGTCTTCGAGGTCTGCATGCCGGCCCGGTGCTGGATCGCACCCGAGATGCCGTTGGCCACGTACAGCTGCGGCGAGACCTGCTTGCCGGTCTGGCCGACCTGGTTGCTGTGCGGGTACCAGCCGGCGTCGACGGCGGCACGCGAGGCACCGACGGCCGCGCCCAGCGCGTCGGCCAGCTCCTCGACCACGCCGAAGCCGGCCGCCTCGCCGACGCCGCGGCCGCCGGAGACCACGATCGCGGCCTCGGTCAGCTCGGGACGCCCGGAGGAGACCCGCGGGGTGCGCGAGGTGACGGTGGCGGC
>NZ_JBIVVS010000073.1:0-1439 GCF_044768625.1 Kitasatospora sp. NPDC091207 | reverse complement strand
CTAGTAGTACTTCGTTAGGTCTAAAGTGATGGAGGGTGCCGAGTCCGGTGCTTGGCGGGTAACTCGCGGTGGCAGGTGGGGCATTCGCCGGTCCAGGCTCGTATCAGGTCCTGGATGGCGTCGAGGACTCGGTAGAAGGTCAGGCCGGCGTCTCGACTTTTGGGTCGAGGCGCCGGAGGGTGAGGAAGGCGTGGGCGGCGGTGACGAGGGTGACGTGGTGGTGCCAGCCGCGCCAGGTGCGGCCCTCGAAGTGGTCCAGGCCGAGGCCGTGTTTCATCTCGCGGTAGTCGTGTTCGATGCGCCAGCGGATCTTGGCCAGGCGTACGAGCCGGCGGATCGCCGTGTCGGGCGGGAGATTGGTCAGCCAGTAGTCGGTGGGCGAGGCCTCGCCGGCCGGCCATTCGACCAGCAGGGTCTCGGCCGGCAGGACACCGTCCCAGGCGGCGCTTCCGCCCGCGTCGGCGGCGGCGAGCGTTCGGGGGATCCTGCCTGCGGGCCGCACTTGAAGGACGCGGAAGCGCGAGCGCATCGCGCCGCGGCTGCCCTGGCGCCAGATGACCTGCCGAAACGCCCGGCGGCCGCCGGCGGTGGCGAGTTCGTGCAGGGCGGTGGAGTCGGTGCGGTAGCGGGGCAGTGTCCTGCGTCCGGCGCCGCCGTAGGCGGGCGCCACCGGCTCCGCGTCGTGGCGGTGCGCGGTCTCGTCCCCGCGCACCGCCACGATGTAGTCCAAGTTCCGGGAGCGCAGGGCATGGCGGAAGGCGGCCGACTGGCCGTAGCCCGCGTCGGCGACCACGACCTGAGGAGTAAGACTCCAGGTGATCAGCTCGTCGAGCATGTCGAGGGCCAGTCGCCACTTCTCGATGTGCCCGACCTCCGGCGGCAGGCCGGTGCGTCGCCTGCGGTCATCGCCGCGGTTGTCCCAGTCCGGTGGCACGAACAGCCGCCAGGACAACGGGCTGGAGGCCTTGTCGGTGACGGCGTGGACGCTCACCCCGACCTGGCAGAGCGAGCGCTTGCCCAGCGCGCCGCAGTACTGACGCGAGGTCGCCACGGACTGGTCGCCGGCCTTCGGGAACGACGTGTCGTCGATCACCCACGCCTCCGGCGCGAGGGCCGAGGTCATCTTCCGGGCGATCTGCCGCAGCACCGGGACGTGGTCCCACGGCGACTGGCTCACGAACTGCTGCAGGGCCTGCATGTTCCCGTCCGGCAGCCGCTCGGCCATCGGCTGGATCGACTTTCGCCGCCCGTCCAACATCAGCCCACGCAGATAGCAATCCCCCTGCCGGCGCTGGTCCTTGCGCGCCAGGGACGCGAACACCTCGGCCACGAAGTCGCCGAGGCCCCCACGAAGCTTCTCCACCTCGGCAAGATCCACAGACCGCAGCATGCACCGCCGCGACCCCCAAGATCAAATCAACCTAACGAAGTACTACTAG
>NZ_JBIVVS010000072.1:0-1675 GCF_044768625.1 Kitasatospora sp. NPDC091207 | reverse complement strand
GCTAGCCTCGGCCTTTCACGGCAGGCACTGTCCGACGGGTGATCAGAAAAGAGAAAAGTGCTCCTGACCTGCAACGATGGGACTTGTCTAGGGTCCAGTCGGCTGCGTGGAAAGAAGCACTTCTCAGATGAACAGTACCGGGTCGTATCCGCGTGTCCGCATCGAGGGCGGTGGTCGCGGGGTGGTCTCGCAGGCCGGTGCCGTGCTGCTGGTCGAAACGGCCCGCAAGGTGGGGTTGGACGCGGCGATATCGGAGGCTCTGGCGCCATGGCGCAAGGCGCGTGCGCTCCATGATCCCGGCAAGATCCTGCTGGACCTCGCGCTCACCGTGGCCCTGGGCGGGGACTGCCTGGCCGACGTCGCGATGCTGCGGGCCGAGCCCGCCGCGTTCGGACCGGTCGCTTCCGACCCGACCGTCTCCCGTCTGGTCGACACCCTCGCCGCGGCCGGGCCCCGCGCACTCGCGGCGATCCGTCGGGCGCGGGCCGAAGTCCGCGAGCGGGTCTGGCGGTTGGCCGGCGAGGCGGCCCCGGACGCGGGCGGCGAGGTGGTCGTGGACATCGACGGCGTGCTGGTCCTCGCGCACTCCGAGAAGCAGGACGCCGCCAAGACCTGGAAGAAGACGTTCGGGCACCATCCGCTGTTCGCGTTCGTCGACCACGGCCGCGAGGGGGCCGGGGAGCCGGTGGCCGGCCTGCTGCGGCCCGGGAACGCGGGCTCCAACACCGCTGCCGACCACATCGAGGCCGCCCGTCTGGCCCTGGCCCAGCTGCCGGTCAAGTACCGGCGCGGCCGCCGCACCCTGATCCGCACCGACTCGGCCGGCGGCACCCACGACTTCCTCAACTGGCTCACCGCACGCGGCCGGTGGCTGTCCTACTCGGTGGGGATGACCACCACCGACGTCGTCCACGCCGCCGTTCTCCGGGTCCCGGCCCCGGCCTGGACCCCCGCAGTCGAACCCGGCGGAGAGGTCCGCGACGGCGCCTGGGTCGCCGAACTCGCCGGCGACGTCCTCAAAGGCTGGCCGAAGGGGATGCGGCTGATCGTCCGCAAGGAACGGCCCCACCCCGGCGCGCAGTTGCGCTTCACCGACGCCGACGGGATGCGGCTGACCTGCTTCGCCACCAACACCACGGGCACCCCGATCGCCAACCTGGAGCTGCGGCACCGCCAGCGGGCCCGCGCCGAGGACCGCATCCGCGCCGCCCGCGACACCGGCCTGCGCAACCTGCCCCTCCACCGGGCCTCGCAGAACCAGGTCTGGCTGGAGATCGTCCAGCTCGCGCTGGACCTGCTCGCCTGGATGCCCATGCTCGCCCTGACCGGCACCGCCCGCCGCTGGGAGCCCAAACGCCTACGGCTGCGACTGTTCTCCGCCGCCGCCCAGCTCGTCACCACCGGCCGCCGCCGCTACCTCCGCCTCGCCCGCCACTGGCCCTGGACCGACGTGATCACAGGCGCGTTCGCCCGCCTGCACGCCCTGCCAGACCCCGGCTGACCAGCGACAACGCCCCACCCCGACGAGCACCCGACCACATCCCGAGCCGTGGAACCCGGCGCCCACCCGACGCGACAGCCGGGCCCTCGCCATGCTCGCCCACAGAAGCACCCACCCGGACAAGCAAAAACGGCCCGCCAGCCAAGCTGACGAACCGTCATGCAAGATCGAGGC
>NZ_JBIVVS010000071.1:0-2018 GCF_044768625.1 Kitasatospora sp. NPDC091207 | reverse complement strand
GCCAACAGATCCGCCACCGTCGACCCCGGCAACACACGACCCGTCGCCGCCCACTCCCCCAACACCAGCCCACGCTCACGCACCGTCAGCACGTCCAGGGCTCCGATCCGGCGGTGCGGGTCGGCCGCGACCTGCTCCAGCAGGGCGAGCAGCCGCTCGACCAGCGCCTCGGCGGTGGTGCGGTCGTAGAGGTCGGCCGCGTACTCGAACGCGATGTCGATCTCCTCCGCCGCGGAGGTCTCCTCGAAGTTGAAGTCGAGTTCGAACTTGGCGGCGCCCAGCTCGAAGGGCAGGATCCGGCTCTCCAGGCCGAGCAGGCGCCCCGCCTGGCCGTCGTTGTGCTGGTAGCCGAGCATCACCTGGAACAGCGGGTGCCGGCCGGGCACGCGCGGCGGGTTGACCGCCTCGACCAGGCGGTCGAACGGCAGGTCCTGGTGGGCGAAAGCCGCCAGGTCGGTGTCCCGGGTGCGGGTCAGCAGCTCGGCGAAGGTCGGGTCGCCGGCGAGGTCGTTCCGCAGCACCAGGGTGTTGACGAAGAAGCCGACCAGTCCGTCGAGCGCGCTGTCGGAACGCCCGGCGACGGGTGCGCCGAGGGGGATGTCCGTGCCGGCGCCCAGCCGGTGCAGCAGGGTGGCCACGGCCGCCTGGAGCACCATGAAGGTGGTGGTGCCGGTGGCCCGGGCCGCCTCGCGCAGGCCGCGGTAGACCGCCGGGGGGACCTGGCCGCGCACGGTGTCGCCGCGGTAGCCGGCCACCGGCCTGCGCGGGTGGTCGGTCGGCAGCGGAAGCTCCTCCGGCAACCCGGCGAGCGTCTGCTTCCAGTAGCCGGCCTGCCGGGTGTGCAGGCTCCGCTCGTCCTCGGCCGAACCGAGCAGCTCCTGCTGCCACAGGGTGTAGTCGGCGTACTGGACCGGCAGCGGCACCCAGGTGGGGGTGCGGCCGTCGGTGTGCGCCGTGTAGGCGGTGGTGAGGTCCTCGATGAAGGGGAGCATCGACCACTCGTCGCCCGCGATGTGGTGGAAGAGCACCACCACCACGTGGTCCTCCGGGGCGAGCTCCAGCAGGCTGACGCGCAGCGGCAGTTCGGCGGCGAGGTCGAAGCCGTGGCGCACCGCGGCCTCGACGTCGGCGTCCAGGGTCCCGGGCGAGGACCGCACCACCTGGACGGCGGCCTCGGCGGCCGGCGCGGCCAGGATCCGCTGGTGGACGTCGCCGTCGCGCTCGGTGAAGACGGTGCGCAGGCTCTCGTGGCGCTGTGTCACCGAGCGGACGGCCGCACCGAGGGCGGCCGGGTCGAGCGGGCCGCTGACCCGGACGACCAGGGGCACGTTGTAGGTGGCCCCGGAGTCGTCGAGGTTCTGCAGGAACCACATCCGGCGCTGGGCGTGCGAGAGCGGCAGGTCGGCCGGGCGCTCGCGGCGGCCCAGGACGGGGCGCGGGTCGTCGGCGGCGCCGGCCCGGTGGGCCAGGCCGGCCGGGGTGGGGGCCTCGAAGAGGTCGCGGACGGTCAGCCCGGCGCCGCCGGGCAGCGCGCGGATCCGGCTGATCAGCCGGGTGGCGAGCAGGGAGTGCCCGCCGAGGTCGAAGAAGTGGTCCTCGGGGCCGACCTCGGTGAGGCCGAGCACCTCGGCGAAGGCCCCGCAGAGGATCTCCTCGCGGGCGTCGCGCGGGGCACGGCCGGTGCCGGTACCGGTGGTGGCGGGGGCGGGGAGGGCCTTGCGGTCGAGCTTGCCGTTGACGGTCAGCGGCAGCGCGTCGAGCAGCACGAACGCCGACGGCACCATGTACTCGGGCAGCCGGGCGGCGAGTTCGTTGCGGACGGCGCCCAGGTCCACGGCCGTCGCGGCGGGGACGAGGTAGGCGACCAGGCGCTTGACGCCGGGGGTGTCCTCACGGACCACCACGGCGGCCTGGGCGACCGACGGGTCGAGGGCGATGGCGTCCTCGATCTCACCGGGCTCGACCCGGTAACCCCGGATCTTCACCTGGTCATCGGCCCGGCCCAGGAAGTCCAGCAG
>NZ_JBIVVS010000070.1:0-2117 GCF_044768625.1 Kitasatospora sp. NPDC091207 | reverse complement strand
GGGGGGGCGGTTGGGGGGGGGGGGGGGGGGGGGGGGGGGGCGGGGGCGGCCCGGGGGGGGGGGTGGGGGGCCCCCCCCCGGGGGGGGGGGGGTGGGGGCGCCCGGGCCCCCCACACCCCGACCGGAACACCGTGGTCGACACGGTTTCCGTCACGGTTTCTCCGCGACTGGGTTCGGGTGTACGGGCGCGCTTCGCTCGCGTCGGCGGTGCCCGCCGTCCGCTGGGCGGTCCGCGCCGACGACCTGCCCAGCCTCCACGCCTTCGTCGATGGTCTCGAACGGGATCTCGCGGCCGTCACCGTCGGCCTGACGCTGCCGTGGATTCGGGAGTCGTCGAGGGTCACGTCAACCGGATCATTCCGTGGAATCAGCGGTGTCAAGCCGTGTGCTTGTGCATCACGTCGAGGTAGTGCCGGTCGCGGTGCGGCACATGGTTGTTCCGCCCGGGCAGGCCGAAGACCGCGCAGACGTCAGCGGGCTGAGTGAGGATGCTCGACTGCTCGCCGAAGGTGAGAGTGCTGTTGACCGCATGCCGGCAGCCAGCGCCGTCGAGGGCGGCGATCAGCTCCTCGCGGAGGACGGTGGCCTCGAACGACTCGGAATCGGGAAGGACGAGCGGCGGAAGTTTGGCGGTCGAACCTGGCCAGAGGTTGATCCAGATTCCACTGACGGACCGCTGAGTGACCACCAGCTGCAGCCCGTCCCAGGAGTAGGGGTAGCCGTCGATATCGGGCCCCTTCATGCGGTGGGCCGGGTGCGGGCGCCCCGGGCCGAGAAGGTCTTCAGCTTCAGCCAGGGACATTCCGCAGCTCAGGGGGCCGATCCGACCGGTGCGGGAGAAGTCGACGAGTACGTCCATCAGGGTCACGACAGTGACTGTGGCACTCTCCCGAGCTGGTTCGCATCTCGATATCAGCCCGGTGCCGCGCTTGCGCCGCCTTGCCGGAGGACGACGAGTGGCAGGAGGCGTGCAGTGGCCGGCACGTCGAGTTCGCGTGGTGTCGGGCCTGCGGGCGTCGGAGTATCGGCGAGGCGGGCGAGTGGACGGTCCAGTGCTTGCTGGCCGTCGTCGACGGCCGCGCGTTCGTCGTCGGCGAGGGGGATCGCGGCGGCCATTCTCTGCAAGTTGTCATTGGCTTCGATGAGTTGTGCCTTGGTGGAGTCTTTCGGGGCATAGAAATCGCAGCGAGCGCAGGCCATTCGGTGCTGGCACTGTTCGAAGAAGGTGTAACTGCGGAAGCCGTGGCCGAGGTCGTAGTGCTGCCAGGGCTCCCCGGCCGCGGCGGCGTCGGAGGTGACGACGTCGCGGCCGATGAGGACCTCGATGGTGCGGACGTTGCGGGAGAAGTACTGGGCGTCGGTGTATGCCTTGGTGAGGGTATTGGGGGTGTTTTTCGCGTAGTACTGCGTGGACTGCGAAGAGCGGTTTCCGAGCCAGGCCTGCAGCTCGGACAGGGTCATCGGTTCCTTGGCGTTGGAGAGCCGGCTGGCGATCGTGGAGCGGGCCCGGTGGCTGGTGATGTTCCCACGGACATTGGCGGCCGGGATGCCGGCCTTGCGGCAGAGCATCGGGATGACCGTGTTGTTGATGTACGAGGGGGATATCTGAATCGCCCCGGGTTCGGTGGGGACTCGATTTCGTGTAAGGATTCGAGTCATGGCATGTCCTTCCTCCTACCCGCCTGAGCTGAACCCGCCCCAAACCTCGGCCTGGCGGCCCGCCAGGAATTCGACCTGCAGAGGATGCTCCAGAAGGACCGCCTCGACGGCCTCACCAGCTCCCTTTCGGGCGGCTGGCAGCCCAACTACGGCAACAGCTGGGTCAGCGGCGGTGCCGGCGGGGCTCTGCTCGGTTGGGGAGGATGGAGCGCGTTCAGTGGTATGTCGTTCGAATTCTCCTTCCTCGGCGGCCTTGCTCTGAGCCCATTCGCCCGCAGCAGCTGTGACACCCCGACCGGGCACCGGAACACCAACAACACCAGCTCCAACACCTCGACCCCGCCTCGCCCGAAGCCGGTCGATCCTGAGCTTGACGTTTAACCTCGGCGGGCCTGGTGTTCCTTGATCGACTCGGCGCGTTTGACCGTTTTGCCGACGTCGTGGTGCTTGGCGCGTTG
>NZ_JBIVVS010000069.1:0-2473 GCF_044768625.1 Kitasatospora sp. NPDC091207 | reverse complement strand
CAACCCCCGCTGCCGCGAGAACTCCACGAACGTCCCCGGCGAGGACATCACCGTCACCCCACCCACCACACCCAACGCACACTCACCACTGCGCAGCGCCTGCGCCGCCAGATGCAGCGCCACCAAAGAGGAGGAGCAGGCGGTGTCGACGGTCAGCGTCGGACCGGTGAAGCCGAAGGTGTAGGCGATCCGGCCCGCCAGGACGCTGGCCGCGTTGCCGGTCATGAGGTAGCCGTCGACGCCGGCCGGGACCCGCGTCATGGAGGTCGCGTAGTCCTGGCCGTTGCCGCCGACGAACACACCGGTCGGGCTGTTGCGCAGCGCCGCCGGGTCGATGCCGGCGTGCTCGAACGCCTCCCACGCCGTCTCCAGCAGGTGGCGCTGCTGCGGGTCCATGCCGAGCGCCTCACGCGGCGAGATCCCGAAGAAGCCGGCGTCGAACTCGGTCGCTCCCCGGAGGAAGCCGCCTTCGGTGGTGTAGCTCTTCCCCGAGGCCGTGGCGTCCGGGTCGTAGAGGTCCTCGATGTTCCAGCCGCGGTCGGTGGGGAACGGCTCGATCATGTCGGCGCCGTCGGCGACGGCCCGCCACAGGTCGTCGGGCGAGCCGATCCCGCCGGGGAAGCGGCAGGCCATGCCGACGATCGCCATCGGTTCGTCGGTGACCGCGGCGGCCGGGGTGACGGGCTGGTCCCCGTCGTCCGCGCCGAGCAGTTCGGACACCAGGTGGTCCGCGACCGCCTCGACCGTGGGGCGGTCGAAGGCGAGCGAGACGGGCAGCCGAAGACCGGTCCGCGCGTTCAGACGGTTGCGCAGGTCGACGGCGGTCAGCGAGGTGAGGCCGAGTTCGGTGAAGGCGCGGGCGGTCTCCAGCGGCCCGGACTCCGGATAGCCGAGCACCTCGGCGACCTCGGTCCGGACCAGACCGACGAGGGCCCGGTGACGGTCCGCCGCCGCCAGTCCGGCCAGCCGGTCGCGCAGCGCCCGGGCGTCCGCCCCGAGCAGGGCCCGGACCTCGGGCAGGTCCGCGACGAAGCGGTGGGCGCGTGCCACCGTCGGCGCGGAGACCACCTGCTCCCAGTCGACATCGGCGACGACGGCGTGCTCCCGCCCGGCGCTCAGCAGCCCCAGCGCCTCGCGCAGACCGACCGGGCGGAACCCGAGGGCGGCCTGGCCCTCGTCGTCCGGGCCGACGGCCACCGACAGCCCGGGCAGCCCCAGGTGCCGGCGGTGCTGGACCACGGCCTCCGCCGCGGCCTGGGTGACGGTGGGTGACGCGGCGCCGCCGATGACGCCGACGGCGGAGGAGAGGATCAGCAGCATCCCGGCGCCGGCCCACTCGTGCAGCTCCCGCAGCTGTTCGGTCCGGCCGGTGACCAGTCGCTGCCACGCGCCGGCCGTCAACGCGCCCGTCTCCCAGGCCGATTCGTCGAGAAGGACGACGGAGCTTCCGGCGAGCTCCGCCCGCGTGGCGGCGTTCCACCGCGCGCGCTCGACGCCCTCCGGAAGTGCGGGCGCTCCAGCGGCCCCACCGGCCTCACCGGCGCCGTCCGCCGTGCCGACCAGGACGACCCGGTCGGCTCCGGCGCCTCGCAGCCAGTCCACGAGCACGCCGGTCCGGGTCCCGAGGTCGCCGACCACCGCGACCGTTCCGCTCAGGCTGACGGCGCTGCCCCCCGGCCGCGCGGGTCGCAGCCGCCGGGTGAGCACCCTCCCGGCCCGCACGGCGAGTTGGTCGTCGGCGTCCTGACCGGCGCCCAGCACGTCACGCAGCCGGTTCCAGTCCTCCTCGCTCGGCGCGGCGGGCAGATCGACGACGCCGCCCCAGCTCGCGGCCCGCTCCCAGGCGAGCACCCGCCCGACCGCCCACGGGCCGACGCCGTCCGGATCCACCGTCGTTTCCTCGGCGCCGACCGCCACGGCGTTGCGCGTGAGGCACCACAGCGGTGCGGTGTCCAGGGCCCGGGCGACCGCCACGAGCGCCCCCGCGCGCGGGCCGAGCAACGACACCGCGCCCGCGAGAGGCGTCTCACCGACGGCCCGGCGCAGCAGACCGGCGACGGCCTGCTCGTCGAGTTCGACACCGGGGTCGATTTCCAGGCGGACGACGTTCTCGACGACGGCCGCCAAGCGCCGCGCGGCCTCCGCCAGGTCATCGTCCCGGTCCTGCCCGGACGGTGTGAGGACCAGCCACGTCCCGGGCACGGTGGTGTCGCGGCGCGGAAGGTCCAGCGGCCGCCAACCCACCTCGTGGAGCAGGGAGTCACGGGAGGCCGGGCCGCCGACTCCGGTGCGGGTCGCCGGCTTCAGCCAGTAGCGCTCGCGCTGGAAGGCGTACGTCGGCAGATCGACCCGCCGCGGCTCCTGGCCCGCGAACAGGACCGCCCAGTCGGCGTCGGCACCGTGCACGAAGGCGTGCGCGAGGGCCGTCACCGCCTGCCGGCACTCCGGACGGTCCGCACCCAGCATCGGCATG
>NZ_JBIVVS010000068.1:0-2554 GCF_044768625.1 Kitasatospora sp. NPDC091207 | reverse complement strand
TCGGGGGTGCGACACGAAGTCGCACGTAATGAGTGGGCTCGTTGGAAGGAGGGTCGGTGTGATGTCGAGGACGTAGCCCCGGGCCAGTGTCCATGGCCTGTCTCCGCCCGGACGTGCGTCGCTGGTAACGGCGGGGTGCGAAGCTCCGGGAAGAAGCCCAAGGGCCTCCGCTCCACTCGGAGGTCACAGGCAAGGAGAAGACCGGACGGGTGAATGTGAATGAACCCTCGACGATGCCCCGTGATGGCAAGCCCCGCAGGTGGAATGCAGTGGTGGGGTGCAGGACTGGCCGCTGAGAAGCGGCAGGTGCCGGTCGCAGACACCGAGTCGGCCGGGAGGACACCACCGTCCCGGGGTAATGAGGGCGCCCACCCCGGTCGCATCTCATACGTGCGGAACGTGACAACTCCGTTGGGGTCCAGTCGGCTTTTCGCCTGGTCAGCCGACCGCAAGGAAGGCCCAATTCCCCAGCGGGAACAGGACGGCCCAAGAAGCCAACGCCGGTGCGCCGAAAGGCAGCAGGAAACCGGGGCAGACCATCGGCTCCTCCGCCGAGCCCCGCATAACTGACCGGATACGGGCAGCTGCCCGATCCCGAAAGGGAGCTGACGTGGGCCGGGTGAGCCCGTGAAGAACGTGACTGATCAAGGATTCCGGAACCGAAGGGCAAGTTGGACACGGTGAGGATCGAGGCGACTGATGTTGACACGCCGCTGGTCCGCGCGGTGAACGGACCTGAGGACACTCTCCCCGATTGGGACGCGATCGACTGGCGTTCCGAAGAGGAGAGCGTACGGCGACTTCGACAGCGGATCTTCACGGCCTCGCGGGCAGGGGACCTCAAGAAGGTCCGCAATCTGCAGAAACTGATGCTCCGTTCACGCGCCAACACGCTGATGAGCGTGCGGCGGGTGACGGAGACCAATGCGGGGCGCAAGACGGCGGGCGTCGACGGGCAGGTCGTACTGACCTCCCGGGGCAAGGCGGAGCTGGCCCACTGGGTCCAGCACCGCACCGGCCCGTGGCAGGCCCGACCCGTCAAGCGCGTGTACATCCCCAAGGCAGGCGGCAAGAGGCGCCCGCTCGGCATTCCCGTGGTCGTGGACCGGGTGCAGCAAGCCCGCGTCTCACAGGCACTGGAACCCGAGTGGGAAGCGCGGTTCGAGCCGAAGTCGTACGGCTTCAGGCCCGGCCGCAGCTGCCAGGACGCGATCGCGGCGATCTACTGGACGGCCAAGGGCAAGAGCGCCCTGCGTCGGTGGGCGCTGGACGCGGACCTGGTGGCGGCGTTCGACCGGATCGACCACACCAACCTTCTGGCCCAGCTCGGCTCCTTCCCCGCCCGGGGAACGGTCGAGCGGTGGCTGAAGGCCGGCGTGGTCGAGGACGGCGAGCTCACCCCGACCGGGGAGGGAACTCCCCAAGGCGGCGTGATCAGCCCTGTCCTTTTGAACATCGCCCTGCACGGAATGGAGACGGCCGCGGGAGTGCAGTACCGGCAGACGGGCCGCCGCGCTGGCGACACGATGCCAGGCTCCCCGCTGCTGGTTCGATACGCCGACGATCTTGTCGCCCTGTGCCACTCGCGGGAACAGGCCGAACAGGTCAAGGAACGGCTCGCCGCGTGGCTGACGCCCCGGGGTCTGGCCTTCAACGAGGACAAGACGCGCGTCGTCCACCTCGACCAGGGCTTCGACTTTCTCGGGTTCACCGTCCGCCGATATCACGGCAAGCTGCTGATCAAACCCAGCCGCGAGGCCGTCAGACGGATCCGGCAGAGGCTCGGCACCGAAATGCGCGCCCTGAACGGGGCCAACGCGGCAGCGGTGCTGCACCGGCTCAACCCGATCATCCGGGGCTGGGCTGCCTACTACCGGAGCGTGGTCTCCAGCGAGGTCTTCGCCTCCTTGGACGACTACATGTGGAAGCTCGCCTACAAGTGGGCCACCCGCGCCCACCCGAACAAACCGAAGCACTGGGTCACCGCCCGCTACTTCGGCAGGTTCAACAAGTCCCGGCAGGACCAGTGGGTGTTCGGCGACCGCCAGAGTGGCGCCTACCTGCTGAAATTCGCCTGGACGAGCATCCTCCGACACCAGATGGTCCAGAACGGGGCGTCCCCGGACGACCCCGACCTGACCGAGTACTGGGCCGATCGACGACGCAAAAGCGCACCTTCGCTGGTCAACCGCGCCACCTTGCGCCTGCTCAACGCGCAGGACGGGCGCTGTCAGATCTGCCGCAGGCCGCTGCTGCCCGCCGAACGCCCACCAGCCGACCCCACCCAGTGGGAGACATGGCTGCGGGCGACCCGCCAGGCGATCACCGAACGGATGATCACCTACCACGGAGTCGGCACGCCGGACGGAACACAACTCCGTCTCGTCCACGCCACCTGCCAGCAGCACAACACCGCTGGCAGCGAACCCAAAGCATCAACTCTGCACGTCCGCAGGCCTTCAGGGCTTGCTTGAGCCGTGGTGCCCGGAAAGCGGGCACGCCCGGTTCTGAGGGGGCTCCGGCGCAGCAATGCGCCGGAGCTACCCGACTGTTC
>NZ_JBIVVS010000067.1:0-2559 GCF_044768625.1 Kitasatospora sp. NPDC091207 | reverse complement strand
CGCGTTCCTCGACGCCTGGATCCAGCAGCGGCGTGACCGCGGTCTGGCCGGGCTGTCCATCGCCTGGGGCGCCTGGGCGCAGGACGGCCTCGCCACCGGCGAGGTGGTCGTCGAGCGGTTGCGGCGCGGTGGTGTGGTCCCGATGGATCCGGCGCTGGCGATCCAGGCCCTGGCCAAGGCGGTTGACGGCGACGAGACCGAGGTCAGCGTCGCGGACATCGACTGGCCGCAGTTCGTCGAAGGTTTCACCGGCTCCCGCCCGAGCCCCCTGCTCGCGGACCTGCCGGAAGCCGCCGTGCGGCCCGCTCCGGCCGCGGCGGACGCCCCCGCGCCGATGCGGTCCGAGCTGGCCTCGGCGCCGACGGGCCGGCGTCGGCAGCTGCTGCTCGATGTCGTCCGCGCCCAGGCCGCCTCGGTGCTCGGCCACGCCTCCGTCGATGCGGTGGCGCCCGCCCGGGCCTTCCGCGAGCTGGGCTTCGACTCGCTGACGGCGGTCGAACTGCGCAACCGGCTCAGTGCCGAGACGACGTTGCGGCTGCCGACGACCCTGGTGTTCGACCACCCGACCCCGACCCGGCTCGCCGATCACCTGCTCGGCATGATGCTCGGCGACGAGACCCTGCTGGCCGAGGCGATGACGCCCGCGCCGGCCGAGGCGGACGAACCGGTCGTGATCGTCGGCATGAGCTGCCGGTTCCCCGGCGACGTCGAGACTCCTGCCGAGCTGTGGCAGCTGCTGACCGACGGCGTGGACGGCGTCGGCCCGTTCCCGACCGACCGCGGCTGGGACCTCGATCGCGAGGTCGGGATGTACGCGCCGGAGGGCGGCTTCCTCCACCACGCGACCGACTTCGACGCGTCCCTGTTCGGGATCTCGCCGCGTGAGGCGCTGGCGATGGACCCGCAGCAGCGGCTGCTGCTGGAGGCGTCCTGGGAGGCCTTCGAGTCGGCCGGCACCAACCCGCTTTCCGTTCACGGCGGTTCGGTCGGGGTCTTCGTCGGGACCAACGGTCAGGACTACGGCGGTCTGCTGGCGACGTCGGACGAGGACGTCGACGGACACGTGCTGACCGGCAACGCCGCGTCGGTGCTCTCCGGCCGGGTGGCGTACGCGTTCGGGCTGGAGGGCCCGGCGATGACGGTGGACACGGCCTGCTCGTCCTCGCTGGTCGCCCTGCACCTGGCGGCGCAGGCGCTGCGGCGCGGGGAGTGCGAGCTGGCGCTCGCCGGCGGCGTGACCGTCATGTCCACCAACACCGCCTTCGCGGAGTTCGCCCGGCAGGGCGGGCTGGCGGCGGACGGCCGCTGCAAGGCCTTCTCGGCCACCGCGGACGGGACGGGTTGGTCCGAGGGCGTCGGTGTGCTGGTGCTGGAGCGGTTGTCGGACGCGCGCCGCAATGGGCACGAGGTGCTGGCGGTGGTGCGGGGCAGTGCGGTGAACCAGGACGGTGCGTCGAACGGGCTGACGGCGCCGAACGGTCCGTCGCAGGAGCGGGTGATCCGGCAGGCGCTGGCCAATGCCGGGTTGTCGGCGTCCGAGGTGGACGCGGTGGAGGCGCACGGGACGGGGACCCGTCTCGGTGACCCGATCGAGGCGCAGGCGCTGTTGGCGACCTACGGCCGGGAGCGGGCCGGTGAGCCGCTGTGGCTCGGCTCGATCAAGTCCAACATCGGGCACACCCAGGCGGCCGCCGGTGTGGCCGGGGTGATCAAGATGGTGCAGGCGATGCGCCACGGGGTGCTCCCGGCGACGCTGCACGCGAACGAGCCGTCCCCGGAAGTGGACTGGTCGGCGGGCGCGGTGGAGCTGCTGACGGAGGCGCGGCCGTGGCCCGCGCTGGATCGGCCGCGCCGGGCCGGTGTCTCGTCCTTCGGCATCAGTGGCACCAACGCGCACGTGATCCTGGAGTCCGTGCCGGCGGCGGAGGCCGAGGAGCCCGCGACCGTCGAGGGCGTACTGCCCTGGCTGGTCTCGGGGCGGTCGGCCGCCGCGCTCTCGGCGCAGGCCGGTCGACTCTCGGCATTCCTCTCCGGCAAGCCGGAGTTCGCGCCGCAGGAGGTGGCCGGGGCGCTGGTGTCCCGCGCCGCACTGGACCACCGTGCGGTCGTGCTCGGTGGTGACCGGGAGGCGCTGCGGGCGGGTGTCACGGCGTTGGCGGAGGGGCGGCCCTCGGCCCGGGTGGTGTCGGGTGTCGCGGTGGAGGGGCGTTCGGCGTTCCTGTTCACGGGGCAGGGGGCGCAGCGGGTCGGGATGGGGCGCGGGCTCTACGAGGGGTTCCCGGTGTTCGCGGGGGCGTTCGACGCGGTGTGTGCGGAGTTCGACCTGCTGTTGGATCGGCCGGTTCGCGATGTGGTGTTCGAGGGCGCCGATGATCTGGACCGGACGGTGTGGGCGCAGGCGGGGTTGTTCGCGTTGGAGGTGGCGTCGTTCCGGTTGCTCGAATCCTGGGGTCTGACGCCGGATTTCCTGTTGGGGCATTCGATCGGTGAGGTGGCGGCGGCGCATGTCGCGGGGGTGTTCTCGCTGGCGGACGCGTGTGTGTTGGTGGCGGCGCGGGG
>NZ_JBIVVS010000066.1:0-2602 GCF_044768625.1 Kitasatospora sp. NPDC091207 | reverse complement strand
ACAAGCAACGCGCCAAGCACCACGACGTCGGCAAAACGGTCAAACGCGCCGAGTCGATCAAGGAACACCAGGCCCGCCGAGGTTAAACGTCAAGCCGAGAAGCCGTTGTCATACCGATCACGAGGCCTGCCGATCGAACGAGAGTCCAAGCCGCACCGAAGCCGGTGAGGTCGATCCGCAGAAGCTGAACCCTCGTCGTGTTCCGGGCCGGACTCAGTCCCACCACAGGACGACCCTGCTGGACGGGCTCACCGCGCGCATCGAGTCCGGCGCAAGCGGCTCCGGTACCTGACGCGGAGCGGGCACGGTCCGACGGCTCCGGCCCCCCGGAGGCCGGCGGTCGCCGTTCGCGCGGGGGCCCGCCGGGAGGCGGGTGGCGCAGCTCCTGCCGCGCCACCCGCTGATCACACCGTGGCCGGGTCCTGCGGAACGGGCTCGGGGCTGATGCGGGACCGGCGGCCGGGGTCTGCCCGGCCGTCTTCGGGCCCGTATCGCTCTGGGCATCAGCAGGGCACCACCACACTGGTGCTGATCGGGGCGGTGTACCAGCCGTCTGCGGAGACGGAGAAGGTCGCGGTGACGGTCGAGCCGCACGGGACGGTGCCGCCGTAGCCGGCGATCTCCAGCGTGGTGGCCCGGAAGAGCAGGGACTGCTGCACGGTGCCGAGCGATTCGCCGCCCTCGATGTCGGTGGTCAGGACCGCATCGACCAGCTTCGTCCGCAGGGGCGGGCCGCCGGGGCTCGGCGGGCCGGCCAGGCCGATCCGGCCGGTGAACTGGACGCCGTCCTCAGTGACCGTGTAGCAGAGCTTGGTCCAGAGGCCGGACTGCAGGCCGGAGGCGTCGCAGACCTCCGTGGCGGTCTCGGTGGTGGTGGCGGCGGTACCGGCAGCGACGGCCGGGGTCGCGCCGGCGAGAGCGAGTGCCAGGGCACCCGTAGCGGCGGCCGTCGTCAGCATCTTGCGAGTCATGAGGTGCTTCTCCTGTGTGCAGAGCTCCTGGTCCGTCCAGCAGCACTGTTATGTGATATTGCACTATCTCTCTGTAGTCAAGAAATCGCTCATCTGAATGGAGTGAGTCCGGTTGGCATGGATTTGGTACGTGGAATCCGGATGTTTAATTCGCCCGCGAGTGGTGGGGGACGTCCTGGACCTGCCCGGGGGCGACTGGACCGGCCGTCCCACCTGGTGGGGGAAGGGTGGCCGGGGTGGGCCTGTCGGGGCGGAACGGTGACGCTGTGGGCGGTACCGGCCGGGGTGGTGCAGAAGCGGGGGGTGTGGGCGGGGAGGAGGAGTTCGAGGAGCGCGGTCGACTCGCGGAGCGCGAACCGGGTGCCCAAGCAGGCGCGGGCGCCGACGCCGAACGGGTAGTAGGCGGCGAGGTGGGCCGGGCGTCGGCGATGGCGGTCCGCGCCACGGCGTCGATCCTGGCCAGGCCGGCGGCGAGGCGTCCCTGGCGCTGCCCGGGTCGGCCGGCAGGGTCGGCAGCGCCGCCACCACGGCGGCCACGACGCCGAGTTCGCCTTCGGCGTGCCCGTCCACCGCGCGGCCGGTGAGCGCGCGCCAGACGGTGTCCAGTGCGAACCTCCGCATCTCCTCCCCGACGTCGAACTCCTCCCCGGTGCGGGCGTACCCCGCCCAGCGGTCGGAGTGCCTCGAAGTGGCAGGCGAGGGTCGCCGGTGATGTTCATTCCCAGGGCAGTTGCTGCTTCTTGGTCGTCCGCCGGCAGCACCGCGACGGCGGCCTCCCACTCGACCGCAGCGAGTGTGCTGGCGATCTCCGCTACCGCGGCGGGGGAGACGGCTCTGGGCGGAGGACCGAAGGTGCCCACGGCGTCGTCATGGTCGAGGCAAGAGACATCGATCAGCGCATCACCGTTGGTGGACCGTTCGAGTGCCGCGGCTGCCGCCGGTCCGAACCGGGCCAGCTGGAGGAGTCGCCGGAGGGGCTCGGGCGACCAGTCGAGATCGATCCGGTCAGCCCTCGGCGGGTCCCAGCGGGGGTTGGCGTCCGGGGAGACCTCTGCTGCCTGCCGGCAGAAGTTCAAGTACTCCGTCGTCACTCGTGCGAGCTGCTGCGTCACCGCCAGAGCGGCAGTGTTCCGGACGGGCTTCGCCGCCCACCAGCGGATTGATACTCCAGCGCTGGAAGCCGCTGTCGTGCCGATCTTGTTCGATTGCGGAGGCTCGGCCGGGTGATCTTGTGGCCTGCCGTGCACGAAGACAGGGCCTCCGGCGCAGCACCTGGGTGTTGAAGCCGGAGAAGCACCAGGGAGGCCCCGTTGCCGCTGTTCTACGCCCTCGCACCTGCCGGTTTCAACTCGGCTGCTCGTGGGTGCGATTGCCTCGCCCACCGGTTCGGCAACGCCGGGGACCGCCCTCACAGCGGCCGACGTATCCCTCGGACATGACGGATGGCGCGCGGCCAGGCGCTTCGCCTTCGACCGCACGCCCTCTGCCTCGGAGCAGGGGCAGAACCCGAAGATTGATCACGACGTCACACAGGCCCTAGTAGTACTTCGTTAGGTCTAAAGTGATGGAGGGTGCCGAGTCCGGTGCTTGGCGGGTAACTCGCGGTGGCAGGTGGGGCATTCGCCGGTCCA
>NZ_JBIVVS010000065.1:0-3274 GCF_044768625.1 Kitasatospora sp. NPDC091207 | reverse complement strand
TACATTCCGAACCCGGAAGCTAAGCCTCACAGCGCCGATGGTACTGCAGGGGGGACCCTGTGGGAGAGTAGGACGCCGCCGAACAATCATTCCAGTAAAGACCCCCTCCGGTACTCCGGAGGGGGTCTTTCTGCATTCACAGAGAGCCCCTGCCCGGGACCCGGGCAGGGGCTCTCTGGCGTTTGCGGACGGTTGCCCGTCGGAGCCGGGGAACCTGGTCCGAGCCGCAGTCGGCTTCACGGGTAGGCCAGCGGGCGATGCCGGCTCTGGCACCGGCTGTCCGCGGACCGGGGATTGGGCGGAGGTACCGCGCGAGCACTCCTGAGTGGAAAGCAGGTCGCTCGTGCATCGCTTCGGCCGCGGTCGGCGGCGGTCGTCAGTAGGCTGACCGCGCAGCAGCCGAACCGGCGGTACGCAGCTCGAAGAGGGAGCCGATGCACGCCCGAGAGGTCACGTTCATCAAGCTGGTGCAGGGGGAGAAGCAGTTCCAGGTCCCGCTGTACCAGCGCACCTACAGCTGGACACAGTCCGAGCTCCGTCAGCTGTGGGACGACGTACGTGACCTGGTCGAGGCCCAGCTCGACGGGGAGAACCCGGCCTCGCACTTCCTCGGCTCGGTGGTCCTCGCTCCGGGACAGCTCGCTGCGGCCGGCGTCCAGCGATGGCTGGTGGTGGACGGTCAGCAGCGCCTGACGACACTGATGCTCGCTTTCACCGCTCTTCGCGATCATCTGCGAGAGGCCGGCGGCGAGTTCACCAGGGCGGCCGACAAGATCGAGGGCCAGTACCTGGTCAACAAGTACCTTGACGGCAACGACCACTACCGGCTGTTGCCGACACAGGCGGACCGGGACGCGTTCATCGCCTGCGTCTCCGGAGGCCCGCGCGCGGGTGGCGGCGGACATCGGGGCCGCCTATCGATTCTTCCGGGGCGTCTACACGGAGGGTTCCCAGCAGCACGGCTCGGATTGGACCGAGGCCGTCGTGACGACGCTCGGGGGACTTCTGTCCATCGTCGAGATCACCGCCGATGCGCAGGACAACGTGTTCCGGATCTTCGAGTCGATCAACAACACCGGTGTCGGTCTCAGTCGGAGCGACCTGTTGCGCAACTATGTCTTCATGCTGTTGCCCACCCGTGGCGAGCGTGTCTACCAGCAGCAATGGCTGCCCATGCAGCAGCAGTTGGGCCCCAAGAACCTCGAGCTCCTCGTCTGGCTCGACCTGGTCGTGCGCGGCAACAGTCGGGCCAAGCAGACCGACATCTACGGGGAACAGCAGCGTCGGCTGCAGCCGCTGGCCGGCGACGAGCAAGCCCTGCAGGCGGAGATCGCCGCGCTCGCCGAGCGAGGGCAGCGCCTCATGCGGGTGGTGGACCCCTCCAGGGAGTGCGACCCGGCCCTACGGGCCGCGCTGGAGCGACTGGACCGCTGGGACGGTCAGACGCACTACCCGCTGGCCCTGTTCCTGCTCGATCAGGTGGACGCCGGCGACTGCACCGCGACCGAGGCCGCCGAGGCCCTGCGCTTCGTGGAGAGCTACCTGGTACGGCGGCTGCTCTGCCAGTCCTCCACCACCGGCCTGAACCGCCTGTTCATGGAAGCCCCGAAGGAACTGGAGCGTGACCTGCCGGCCGCCCAGGCCGTGCGGCGCTACCTGTCGGCGAAGCGGACCGGCGCGCGGGTGTGGCCGGACGACGCGGAGGTCATGGAGGAGGTCCGCCGGATGCCGTTCTACCGGGCCGGGCGGTCGCAGCAGCGGTTCTTCGTCCTGCGCAGCCTTGAGGAGAGCTACGGGGCCAGCGAGGTGGTGGACTACGCCAAGTCGCCGCTCACCGTCGAGCACGTGCTGCCCCAGAATCCGTCGCAGGCGTGGTTCGACCTGCTCGCCGAGGAGGCCGAGGACGGACAGGCAGCGCAGGAGGTGCACGAGCTCCTGGTGCACACGCTGGGCAACCTCAGCCTCTCCGGCGAGAACAGCCGGCTCTCCAACCACCCCTTCCAGCGCAAGCAGGAGATCCTCGACTCCAGCGCTCTGCGGATGAACGTGGAGATCGCCGCGGAGGCCCGCTGGGGAGCCAAGGAGATCGGCGCCCGCTCGGAGCGGCTTGGCCGGCGTGCGGTGGAGATCTGGCCGGGTCCCGTCCGGGCACAGCGGGAGGTCTCGGCGGAGTGGCCCGGGTGGAGCGAACTGCGGGCCGCGCTGATCGCCATTCCTAGCGGCACCTGGACGACCTACGGGGCGGTGGCCGCACTCATCGGGAGCCACCCGGTGCCAGTCGGCAACTACCTGGCGAACACCGCCGGCCTGCACGGCGCCTATCGCGTGCTCACCGCGGACGGTCGGGTGTCCGACAACTTTCGTTGGCTCGACGGGGACCATGGCGAGCCCCGGACGCTCCTCGCAGCCGAAGGTGTTCCCTTCGACGGTGCCGGCCGGGCCGACCTCGCTCACCGCTTGTCCGCCGACGACCTGGCCACCCTGCTCGACAAGGAGCTTCCCCGGGACACCGCGGAGAACGCGCTCCCCGATGCGCGGACGCAGGGCCGAGCAGCCGGGTTCGAGGAACTGCTGCGTGAGAACCACCCGGTGGTTGCTGACGATGTGCGGAATCTGATGGCTTTCTGGGCGAGTCAGGATCCGGCCTGCCGGCTCACCTACGGCCGCGCCGCGGAGACCAGTTGCTTCCCGACGATGAATCTGGGTCCGGGAGCGGGACCTGCGACGATCTGGCCGTTGGCCGTTTACCCGGTGCTCGGCACCGTCGAGGTGGTGTTCCAACACCTTCGCAGCCGTCCTCCGTTCGACGACACCGAGATGCGCCGCGAGCTCCTTCGACGGCTCAACCGCATCGACGGCATCCAGCTCGCCGAGGCCAAACTGGAGCTGCGGCCGTCCTTCCCCCTTGAGGTGATCGGGCGGCAGAGGGACGAGCTCCAGGGCGTCCTCGAGTGGTTCGTTCATGTCACCGCCCTCCATTACGCCCAGCAAGCCGTGTGAGCGCCGGGCCGGCCGGGTGGGTCATGTCAGCGGGTGGAGGCGCGGGCGAGCCTCGCCGGTCGGTCTGTACGGTCCCCTGCCAGGGGCAGCCGCTCCCGGCAGGGGACCCGGTCGGCGGGCGTCATGACCGAGGAGTTGCTTCCGGCTCCGGATGGATCTAGTGTTTCCTAGTCGCTCGACTGGGAGCACCGGACACGCATCTGCGCGGACGGTCCCGGGGTGGCCAATCCTTGGAAACACATCACTTCCCGGTTCGGGCTGGGTTGCGCTTTGT
>NZ_JBIVVS010000064.1:0-3658 GCF_044768625.1 Kitasatospora sp. NPDC091207 | reverse complement strand
CAGGCCGCCCGCAGACCCCGGAACACCGGCCCGTAGCCATAGCCGCTGTCCGCCAACGCGTCGTAGAAACCGTCCAACGGCACCACCGACGCACCGGCCGGCGGCCAGACCGCCAGCTCGAAGTCCGGCGCGTCCGGCTGCGCGGTCAAGCTCCCGACCGCGTGGCAGACCCACGGAGCCGCGTCACTGCCGTCCGGTCGGGCGTGGACCTCCACCCGGCTGTCGCCGTCCTCGCCCGGGGCCGCCACGCGGACCTGGATCTGTACGCCGCCGCGCTCGGGAAGCGGCAACGGGGCCTGGAGCACCAGCTCTTCCAGCACCGGGCGGTCGACCTGCGCGCCCGCCCGCAGCGCCATGTCGACGAAGGCGGTACCCGGTACCAGCACCTGGCCCCGGACCGCGTGGTCCGCCAACCACGGGTGCGTGGACAGCGACAGTCGTCCGGTCATCAACAGACCGTCGTCCCCGGCCAGTTGCACCGTCGCACCGAGCAGCGGATGACCGGCCGGCAGCTGTCCGACCGAACCGACGTCACCCGTCCTGGCGGCCGGGCGCGGCCAGTACCGCTCCCGCTGGAACGCGTACGTCGGCAGGTCCACCCGGCGGCCGCCCGGCAGGATCACCGGCCAGTCCACCTCGGCGCCGACCGTCCACAACCGGGCCGGCACGGACAGCGCGGTCTCGACCTCGGCCCGGTCGCGACGCAGCACCGGCGCGAACACGGCGTCCGCCACCGACTGCCCGGCCAGCCCGCACAACACGGCGTCGGGGCCCAGTTCGACGAACCGGGTCACGCCGTGGTCGTTGAGGGTGTCGACGCCGTCGGCGAAGCGGACCGCCTCGCGGACCTGGCGCACCCAGTAGTCCGGGGTGGACAGCAGGCCGGGCCCGGCGACCGCTCCGGTCAGGTTGGAGACGACCGGAACGCGCGGCTCGGCGAAGCTCAACCCCTCCAGCACCGTGCCGAATTCGGCCAGCATCGGCTCCATCAGCACCGAGTGGAAGGCATGCGACACCGTCAGCCGACGCGTCCGACGCCCTTCGGCCGCCCACCGCCCGGCCAGCTCCTCCATGACCTCCGCCGCCCCCGACACCACCACCGACGCCGGACCGTTGACCGCCGCGACATCCAGCCGGTCACCGATCGCCGCGATGACCTCGGCCTCGGACGCCTCCAGCGCCAGCATCGCCCCACCGACCGGCAACGCCTGCATCAGCCGGCCCCGCGCCGCCACCAACACACACGCGTCCGCCAGCGAGAACACCCCCGCGCAGTGCGCCGCCACCACCTCACCGATCGAATGACCCAACAGGAAATCCGGCCTCACACCCCAGGATTCGAGCAACCGGAACGACGCCACCTCCAGCGCGAACAACCCCGCCTGCGCCCACACGGTTTGGTCCAGGTCGGCGCCCTCGAACACCACGTCCCTGACCGGCCGGTCCAGCAGCAGGTCCAACTCCGCGCAGACCGCGTCGAAGGCGTCCGCGAACACCGGGAACGCCTCGTAGAGCCCGCGCCCCATCCCGGCCCGCTGCGCGCCCTGGCCCGTGAACAGGAACGCCGTCCGACCCGCCGCCACCTCACCGGAGACGACACCCTGGGCGGCCCGTCCCTCGGCCAGCGCCGCCAGTCCTTCGCCCAGGGCCGCCGCCGAGTCACCGACCGCCACCGCCCGGTGCTCCAGCGCGGCCCGGCTGACGGCCAGGGCGTGCCCGGCGGCCGGCAGGTCGGGCCCGGTGGTCAGGAAGTCGCGCAGCCGCTCCGCCTGGCCCCGCAGCCCCGCCGGGGTCTTCGCGGACACCGGCCAGAGCACCGTCCCCGCGCCCCGCACCGGTTCCGGCGCGGGCGTCGGGTCGCCCTGCTCCAGGATCACGTGCGCGTTCGTCCCGCTGATCCCGAAGGAGGACACGCCCGCCCGGCGCGGCCGGTCGAGCGCGGGCCACGGCCGGGCCTCGGTCAGCAGGTGCACCGCACCCGTCGACCAGTCCACGTGCGGGGTCCGGTCGTCCACGTGCAGGGTGCGCGGCATCAGGCCGTGGCGCATCGCCTGCACCATCTTGATCACCCCGGCGACGCCCGCCGCCGACTGGGTGTGGCCGATGTTCGACTTGATCGACCCGAGCCACAGCGGCCGGTCCGCCGGCCGGTCCTGACCGTAGGTGGCCAGCAGGGCCTGCGCCTCGATCGGGTCACCCAACGGGGTCCCGGTGCCGTGCGCCTCCACCACGTCCACCTCGGACGGGGACAGTCGCGCGGTGGCCAGGGCCTGCCGGATCACCCGCTCCTGCGACGGGCCGTTCGGCGCCGTCAGACCGTTCGACGCACCGTCCTGGTTGACCGCGCTGCCGCGGATCACCGCCAGGACCTCGTGCCCGTCCCGGCGGGCGTCGGAGAGCCGCTGGAGCACGAGTACGCCCACGCCCTCGGACCAGACGGTGCCGTCGGCCGCCGCCGAGAACGCCTTGCAGCGCCCGTCCGAGGCCAGCCCGTCCTGGCGATCGAACTCGGCGAACACCCCCGGGGTCGACATCACGGTCACCCCGCCGGTCAGCGCCATCGCGCACTCGCCGCGCTGGAGCGCCTGGATCGCCCAGTGCATGGCCACCAGCGACGAGGAGCACGCCGTGTCGACGGTGACCGCCGGCCCCTCCAGGCCGAACACGTACGACACCCGGCCGGAGAGCACGCTGGTGGCGGCCCCCGTCATCAGGTGGCCCTCCGCCTCCGGCAGGTCCATGCCCGCGCCGTAGCCGAAGGCCGAGGCGCCGACCAGCACGCCGGTGGCCGAGCGGTGCATGGACAGCGGGTCCAGGCCGGCGGACTCGAAGGCCTCCCAGGACGCCTCCAGCAGCAGCCGCTGCTGCGGGTCCATCGCCAGCGCCTCGCGCGGCGAGATCCCGAACAGCCCCGCGTCGAACTCGGCCGCGTCGTGCAGGAAGCCACCGCGCGGCGTGTAGGTGGCGTCGGCGACCTCGATCTCCCAGCCGCGGTCGGCCGGGAAGGCCGTCACACCGTCGTGGCCCTCGGCCAGCAGCCGCCACAGCTGCTCGGGGTCGTTCGCGCCGCCGGGGAACCGGCAGCTCATCCCGACGATCGCGATGGGTTCGCCGGTGTCCACGGCCGCCCCAACGGCCGGAGCGGCGGGGGCGGCGCGCTCGAACAGCACCTCGTCCAGGTGCTCGGCCAGCACCGTCGGCGTCGGATAGTCGAAGACCAGCGTCACCGGCAGCCGCAGCCCGGTGACGGCGTTCAGCGCGTTGCGCAGCTCCACCGCGGTCAGCGAGTCGAACCCGAGGTCCCGGAACGCGTGCCTGGCCCCGACGGCGTCCGCGGCGGCGTGGCCGAGGACCGTGGCGGCACTGGCACGGACGAGGTCCAGCAGGTGCGCCCGGCGCTCCTCGGCCGGCAGCGTCCGCAGCCGGGCCGGCAGTCCGGACTCCCCGCCCGCGCCCCGGTCGGCGGCGCGGCGGGCCGACGGACGGATCATGCCCCGCAGCAGCGGCGGCACCACGTGCGTGGAGACCGCCTGCGCGGCGGCCAGGTCCAGGACCATCGGCAACAGGTGGGGGACGGGCAGGGTGATCGCCCGGTCGAACAACGCCAGCGCCCGCTCGGTCGGCAACCCCGCACCCGCCCGCGCCGCCGCCAGATGAC
>NZ_JBIVVS010000063.1:0-4197 GCF_044768625.1 Kitasatospora sp. NPDC091207 | reverse complement strand
CGGGGCGGTATCTCCACTCGTAGTAGCCGGATTTAGACACGTCGAGCCGTTCGCACATGAACTCGACGGGGTATGCGTACTCCGCTGTATCGAGTGTCAGCGGACGCGGCAGACTCCCCAACGGCGGTCAGTTGGTCTCCCCGCTGGCGGACACGGGACCTCCCCAGTAGCGGACAGCTGATCTCCCCGCCGACCCACCACGCCCGTAACGCACAGTGGGCATGGTGAAGAGCGATGAGGAGATCATGGAGATTCTTGAGGCGTACGACCTCACGGGGAGCTACCGGAAGGCGGCCGAGCTGGCCGGCTGCGACCACCACACGGTCCGGCGCTATGTCCAGCTCCGGGGCCAGGGAGTCGACCCGACCGAGCGGGCCGTGCGGTCGAAGCTGATCGACGGCTTCCTTCCGAAGGTCGAAGAGCTGGTCGAGCGGTCGCGGGGCAAGGTCGGAGCCGACGCTGTTCACAAGAAGATCGTCGCGATGGGTTTCACCGGCACCGACCGCACGACCCGCCGGGCCGTCGCAGCGGCGAAGGAGTCCTACCGGGCCGGGAACCGCAGGGTGTTCAGACCCTGGATCCCGGAGCCAGCGATGTGGATGCAATGGGACTGGGGCGAGGGCCCACGCATCGGCGGACGACGCACGAGCCTGTGGTGCGCGTGGTTGGCCTGGTCACGGTTCCGCGTGGTCATCCCGGTTTTCGACAAGACCCTGCCCACGGTGGCGGCCTGCCTGAACGCGACGTTCCGCGCGATCGGCGGGGTGCCGACCTACTGCCTGACCGACAACGAGAAGACGGTCACGGTCGAGCACGTCGCCCGGATCGCGGTCCGCAACCCCGAGCTGGTGCCGATCGCCCGCCACTACGGCACCGTGGTGCGGACCTGAATGCCGGCCGACCCTGCCTCCAAGGGCGGGACCGAGTCGACAGTCCGGGTCGCCAAGCGGGACCTGGTGCCCACGCAGGTGAACCTGCGGACCGAGTACACCGACTTCGCCGGGCTGCAGGAAGCCTGCGAGGCCTTCATGGCCGAGGTGAACAACCGAGTCCACCGCGAGACCCGCCGGATTCCCGCCGAGCTCCTGGCCGAGGAACATCTGCGGCTGCACCCGGTGCCCGAGCAGCCGTTCACCGCCGCGTTCGGCGAGACCCGCAGGGTCGGCAAGGACTCGACGATCTCGGTCAACTCGGTGCGCTACTCGGTCCCGCACGAGCTCGTCGAGGAGAGCGTCTGGGTCCGCTTCCACGGCGACGACCTGATCGTGACCGCGATGGTCGCGGGCGGCGCGGTCGAGGTCGCCCGGCATGCCCGCTCCACTCCGGGCAACCCGCGCATCGCCGACGAGCACTACCCCGATGCCCCGCGCGGGGAGCGTGCGCCGAAGCCGACCAACCCGGCCGAGGCCCAGTTCCTGGCGATCGGGCCGGGGGCGGCGGCCTGGCTCATCGAGGCCGCGGCCGCCGGCACCCGTCGGATCCGGGCGAAGATGGCCGACGCCATCGCACTGGCCAAGCTGCACGGCACCGCCGACGTCGACCGGGCGCTCGGCACCGCCGCAACGGTGGGTCGCTTCGCCGAGAGCGACCTGCTGTCGATCCTGGACCACCAAGGCGAGCACGACCAGGTCGAGCCGATCCGTCGCAGCGAGACCCACAGCCTGCAGCCGGGCACCTCGGCCTGGTCCGGATTCGGGTCGAACTGAGCCGACCCTGGTCAGGGCTCAGTCCTCGTCGTCAACCAGACCGCAAGCACCGGGGAACGACTCCAAAAACTCCCGCCGCTGCGGGTCCAACTCGGCCTCGGCCAGGCCCCTGAGCGTCTGCAGGAACCGGCCGAGTTGGGCCTCCGGCAGCCGCTGCAGCACTCCGGCCACGCTCTCCATCATCTTCACCGCGGAGTCGGGATCCACCTCGTCGTCCTCGCAGCCGTCGAGGAACCAGACGGTGTCGACGACCAGCCCGGCAAGAACGGGCACCAACGGGTCCATGTCAGTCATCCGGGCAACCTACCCGACGCCCAGGACAACAAGGACAACACCCGGCCGACGGCGCCGAGCCGCCGACGGCCGCGATCAGAAGGAGCACACCGCCATGAACGACAGCCTCACCGTCCCCGCGCCACGACACCGAATGCAGGCCCCCGCCTCGGCGGTCGCCGCGACCTCGGGCGCCGCCTTCGACGAGGCGATCGCGCTGACCCGCCGCCTGAAGCTGCCTCACATCCGCCGGGCGATGGGCGAGATCATCCCGACCGCAAAGGCCCGACGCTGGGATCCCGCCGAGATCGTGCGGGCCCTGCTGGCCGAGGAAGCCGCCGGCCGGGACGCCGCCAACTCCGCACCCGACGAGCTCGCGCGGCCTTTCCCACCGGCAAGACGTTCCACATCTGGAACGAGGAAGCCTCCTCGATCCCCGTCCCGACCCAGTCCGCGCTGCGGACTCTGGAATGGGTTGGCCGGCGCGAGAATCTTTGTGTGGTTGGCCCGTCCGGCACGGGCAAGAGCCACTTCACCGAGGCACTCGGGCAGGCCGCCGTCGACGCCGGGATGACCGTCGCGTGGTTCACCATCGAGGACCTCGGCGCCTTGGTTCGCCGCCACCGCGTCGACGACTCCGTCTCCAAGGCGATCGCTCGGATCACCCGCACCGACCTGATCATCGTCGACGACATCGGGCTCCTGCCTGTCTCTCCTGACGCCGCCGAAGGCTTCTACCGCCTGGTCGATGCCGCCTACGAGCGCCGCAGTCTGGCGGTCAGCAGCAACCTTCATCCGTCGGGATTCGACGAGATCATGCCGAAGACCCTCGCCACCGCGACTGTCGACCGGCTCCTGCACCACGCCCACGTCGTCGTCACCCAGGGCGACAGCCACCGCCTCGCCGAGGCGACCACCGGACGAGGCGTCGTCTCCCTCGACTGACCCCACCCCCGGGGAGATCAACTGTCCACTGGGGACTTTCACTGTCCACCAGCGGGGAGATCAACTTTCCGCCACCGGGGAGATCCCACTGTCCCTTGACAATCGAGTCGCATCGTTTCGATGAACTCGTACGTGCTCGCTACCGGGGATCCTTCGCGAAGTACGCTGCGGCTTTTTCAGGAAGGCGACTTCCATCTCGAGTTCGCGGTTTCGACGTTCGAGTTCCTTGAGCCGGGCGCGCTCATCGATCTCAAGCGGGCCAGCCTGATTTCCGTGCTCGTGCTCATACCGGCGCACCCATGAGCGAAGCGTCTCGGGATGCACATCGAGTTCCCGAGCGACATGCGAGACAGGCTTGCTGGATTTCAAGGCCAGTTGGACCGCTTCTTCGCGGAACTCCGGCGAGTACGAGCTTGGACGTGCCACTGTGCTACTTCCCTCGATTCCTTACAGGACAACCCTATTGGGTCCCTGTCCGGGATCTTCGGGGCCCCTCACCTTCGGTTCTGACGTCCTTGCAGCGGTGACTTCAAAGGCTCACCCGATCCACGTGGGCTCCCTTTCGGGCCGGGCCACCAGGGTCCGTATCCGGCGAGTTATGCGGGGCACGGGTGAAGGTCCCGTTCTCCCGGCTTCCTCTGGCCTTTCGACCTACCGGCTTTCGCTTCTTGGATCATCCTTCTCCCGCCGGGGAGTTCAGCTCTCCTTGCGGTCGGCCTACCAGGCTCATCGCCTGGACCACGACGGGGTTGCCACGTTCCGCACCAGTAAGACGCGGCTGGGGTGGGCGCCCCCTCTACCCCGGGACCAGCGGTGTCCTCCCTCCGGGCTCAGTTACCCGAAGGTCGCTTGGTGCCTCACAGCACCGGGTCCTGTGACCGCCGCTCGCATGCCATCAGCGCGGTCTTACGGATCACGGGGCATCATCGAGGGTTCACTTGCGTTCGCCCGTCCAGCCTTCCCCTCGCCTGTGGCTTCCGGATGGCCCGGATGCTCTTGGACTTGAACGCTCCGCTTCACACCCCGCCGTTGCCAGCGACGCATGGGAGCACGGGGACGGGCCTTGGACACTGGCCCGAAGTTCAGCCGATCGATACCTCCTTCACGCAGCTGTCCTTTACTTACTTGGAGCGACCTCGTGTCGCACACGGAGCGCCGTAGTTTGCGAGTGATCGTTTAGCTTGACGTTTAACCTCGGCGGGCCTGGTGTTCCTTGATCGACTCGGCGCGTTTGACCGTTTTGCCGACGTCGTGGTGCTTGGCGCGTTGCTTG
>NZ_JBIVVS010000062.1:0-3179 GCF_044768625.1 Kitasatospora sp. NPDC091207 | reverse complement strand
AGTGTGGGTGACTGGTCGTTGTTTGAGAACTGCACAGTGGACGCGAGCATCTGTGGCCAAGTTTTTAAGGGCGCACGGTGGATGCCTTGGCACCAGGAACCGATGAAGGACGTGGGAGGCCACGATAGTCCCCGGGGAGCCGTCAACCAGGCTTTGATCCGGGGGTTTCCGAATGGGGAAACCCGGCAGTCGTCATGGGCTGTCACCCATACCTGAACACATAGGGTATGTGGAGGGAACGCGGGGAAGTGAAACATCTCAGTACCCGCAGGAAGAGAAAACAACCGTGATTCCGGGAGTAGTGGCGAGCGAAACCGGATGAGGCTAAACCGCGATGGTGTGAGACCCGGCAGGGGTTGCCATTGTGGGGTCGTGGGATTCTTCTTGATCGGTCTGCCGGCCGGTCGACGAGTCAGAAACCGTATGGGTAGTCGAAGGACATGCGAAAGGTCCGGCGTAGAGGGTAAGACCCCCGTAGACGAAATCTGTACGGCTCGTTTGAAGTATTCCCAAGTAGCACGGGGCCCGAGAAATCCCGTGTGAATCTGGCGGGACCACCCGCTAAGCCTAAATATTCCCTGGTGACCGATAGCGGATAGTACCGTGAGGGAATGGTGAAAAGTACCGCGGGAGCGGAGTGAAATAGTACCTGAAACCGTGTGCCTACAAGCCGTGGGAGCGTCGGACATGCAGCTTGCTGTGTGTCTCGTGACTGCGTGCCTTTTGAAGAATGAGCCTGCGAGTTTGCGGTGTGTAGCGAGGTTAACCCGTGTGGGGTAGCCGTAGCGAAAGCGAGTCCGAATAGGGCGTTTGAGTTGCACGCCCAAGACCCGAAGCGGAGTGATCTAGCCATGGGCAGGTTGAAGCGGAGGTAAGACTTCGTGGAGGACCGAACCCACCAGGGTTGAAAACCTGGGGGATGACCTGTGGTTAGGGGTGAAAGGCCAATCAAACTCCGTGATAGCTGGTTCTCCCCGAAATGCATTTAGGTGCAGCGTCACGTGTTTCTTGCCGGAGGTAGAGCACTGGATAGGCGATGGGCCTCACCGGGTTACTGACCTTAGCCAAACTCCGAATGCCGGTAAGTGAGAGCGTGGCAGTGAGACTGTGGGGGATAAGCTCCATGGTCGAGAGGGAAACAGCCCAGAACACCGACTAAGGTCCCTAAGCGTGTGCTAAGTGGGAAAGGATGTGGAGTCGCAGAGACAACCAGGAGGTTGGCTTAGAAGCAGCCACCCTTGAAAGAGTGCGTAATAGCTCACTGGTCAAGTGATTCCGCGCCGACAATGTAGCGGGGCTCAAGCACATCACCGAAGTCGTGTCATTGCAGCATATAGGGCCAACGCCTGCTGTGATGGGTAGGGGAGCGTCGTGTGCCGGGTGAAGCGGCGGTGGAAACCAGTCGTGGACGGTACACGAGTGAGAATGCAGGCATGAGTAGCGATACAAGAGTGAGAAACTCTTGCGCCGATTGACCAAGGGTTCCTGGGTCAAGCTGATCTGCCCAGGGTAAGTCGGGACCTAAGGCGAGGCCGACAGGCGTAGTCGATGGACAACGGGTTGATATTCCCGTACCCGCTTTGAAGCGCCAACGTCGAACCTCTTGATGCTAAGCCCGTGAAGCCGGCCTGGAGTCTTCGGACAAAGGGACGTGGTGGAGCCGGTGACCCAACAGGGTAGTAGGTGAGCGATGGGGTGACGCAGGAAGGTAGTCCAGCCCGGGCGGTGGTTGTCCCGGGGTAAGGGTGTAGGCCGAGTGATAGGCAAATCCGTCACTCATTGAGGCTGAGACCTGATGCCGAGCCGATTGTGGTGAAGTGGATGATCCTATGCTGTCGAGAAAAGCCTCTAGCGAGTTTCATGGCGGCCCGTACCCCAAACCGACTCAGGTGGTCAGGTAGAGAATACCGAGGCGTTCGGGTGAACTATGGTTAAGGAACTCGGCAAAATGCCCCCGTAACTTCGGGAGAAGGGGGGCCATTCCTGGTGATGAGTCTTGCACTCTGAGCTGGGGGTGGCCGCAGAGACCAGCGAGAAGCGACTGTTTACTAAAAACACAGGTCCGTGCGAAGCCGTAAGGCGATGTATACGGACTGACGCCTGCCCGGTGCTGGAACGTTAAGGGGACCGGTTAGCTTGGATTCGTCCAGGCGAAGCTGAGAACTTAAGCGCCAGTAAACGGCGGTGGTAACTATAACCATCCTAAGGTAGCGAAATTCCTTGTCGGGTAAGTTCCGACCTGCACGAATGGCGTAACGACTTCTCGACTGTCTCAACCATAGGCCCGGTGAAATTGCATTACGAGTAAAGATGCTCGTTTCGCGCAGCAGGACGGAAAGACCCCGGGACCTTTACTATAGCTTGATATTGGTGTTCGGTTCGGCTTGTGTAGGATAGGTGGGAGACTTTGAAGCAGCAACGCCAGTTGTTGTGGAGTCGTCGTTGAAATACCACTCTGGTCGTGCTGGATGTCTAACCTGGGTCCGTGATCCGGATCAGGGACAGTGTCTGGTGGGTAGTTTAACTGGGGCGGTTGCCTCCTAAAGAGTAACGGAGGCGCCCAAAGGTTCCCTCAGCCTGGTTGGCAATCAGGTGTTGAGTGTAAGTGCACAAGGGAGCTTGACTGTGAGACTGACGGGTCGAGCAGGGACGAAAGTCGGGACTAGTGATCCGGCGGTGGCTTGTGGAAGCGCCGTCGCTCAACGGATAAAAGGTACCCCGGGGATAACAGGCTGATCTTCCCCAAGAGTCCATATCGACGGGATGGTTTGGCACCTCGATGTCGGCTCGTCGCATCCTGGGGCTGGAGTAGGTCCCAAGGGTTGGGCTGTTCGCCCATTAAAGCGGTACGCGAGCTGGGTTTAGAACGTCGTGAGACAGTTCGGTCCCTATCCGCTGTGCGCGTAGGAGTGTTGAGAAGGGCTGTCCCTAGTACGAGAGGACCGGGACGGACGAACCTCTGGTGTGCCAGTTGTCCTGCCAAGGGCATGGCTGGTTGGCTACGTTCGGGAGGGATAACCGCTGAAAGCATCTAAGCGGGAAGCCTGCTTCGAGATGAGCACTCCCACCTCCTTGAGAGGGTAAGGCTCCCAGTAGACGACTGGGTTGATAGGCCGGATATGGAAGCCCTGTAAGGGGTGGAGTTGACCGGTACTAATAGGCCGAGGGCTTGTCCTCAG
>NZ_JBIVVS010000061.1:0-5286 GCF_044768625.1 Kitasatospora sp. NPDC091207 | reverse complement strand
GACGATCTTCGCGGAGGTGGTGGCGCGGGTGGGGGCGGCCGCGTTAGAGCTTGCGAAGTCCACTGAGGACCCTTTCGAGCAGCGTGACGTCGGGCTGGTTTCCGGATTCGCCGCCGGAAGCGGGCTGGTGGATGGCGACCAGGCCGGCTTCGGCCAGGTCGGCCACGAGGATGCGGGCCACCCCCAGAGGCAGGGAGAGCAGCGCCGACACCTCGGCGACGGACTTGACCTCGGTGCACAGGGTGCAGATCCGCTGGTGCTCGGGGAGCAGGGTGGCCAGGCGCTGCGGATCGACGTTGGCCGAGACGAGCGCCTCCAGCGCCAGCTCGTACCGCGGCCTGGTCCGTCCGCCGGTCATCGCGAACGGCCGGATCAGCGGGCCCGAGTCGTAGTCGTCCTCGAACTCCTCGACGTACCCGGGGTCCTGGGCCGGCACCTGACCGGGGCCGTGCTGACCGGGGCCGTGCCGGCCGTGCTGCGGGCCGGGGGCGGAGTGCCGGCCGCGCAGGTGGCCGGTGGTCCCTCCCGGTGCCGGGTAGCCGGGCGGGGGCGCGTCGTACGAGGGCTGCCGGCCGTACTGGCCGTTCCCGTACTGCTCCTGTGGGTAGGGCTGGCCGTACTGCTGCTGGTCGTACGGCTGGCCGTACGGCTGACCGTGGCCGACGCCGGGTGCTCCGAAGGCGTCATGGCCTGTGCCAGGGTACGGAACGCCGTACTGGCCGCTGCGGTCGTCGGGCGGTGTCACGGTTCCTCTCCTCACAAGGTGCGGCGGTGCGGTGCGAGCTCTGGCACAGGTCCGGAGCCGGTGGTGCGAAGGCCGTACAACGTCCGAACCCGAGCCCGCCGAAGCGGGCCCGGGACGGGCGTGGAGGTGCTTCGAATACCAGGACGGTATCCGACGAACCGTCAGTGCAGGAGACTGCCCTGGAGTTCTGCGCGGAGTGCGGGGGTGAGGACGGCGCCGGCGCGGTCGACGAGCAGTGCCATCTCGTAGCCGACGAGACCGATGTCGGAGTCGGGGGAGGCGAGGACGGCGAGGGAGGAGCCGTCGCTGACGGCCATCAGGAACAGGAAGCCGCGCTCCATTTCGACGACGGTCTGGTTGACCTCGCCGCCCTCGAAGATCCGGCTGGCGCCGGAGGTGAGGGAGGTGAGGCCGGAGGCGACGGCGGCGAGCTGGTCGGCGCGGTCGCGGGGGAAACCTTCGGACATGCACAGCAGGAGGCCGTCCGCGGAGACCACCACCGTGTGCGACACCCCGGGGGTGTTGTCCACGAAATTGGTGATCAGCCAGTTCAGGTTCTGTGCGGCCTGGCTCATCTGACTCAACTCAACGCTCCTGGTGGTTCGAGCCGCCGAAGAGATCGGTACGGTTCTGCTGTCCGTTGCCGGACGGGTCTGCCTGATCGGGGTCGATCCGGAAGCTTCCGGTATTGCCTGCGCTGCGGCCCTGCTCCACACCGCGGCGCAGGTTGGTGAGCCGGCCGCGGACCTCCTCGGGGCTGCGGGAGACCTGCGGCCCGTCCTGCGGAGTGGGCTTGGCGTTGCCGGCCACCAGGTTCTGCTTGGGCACCCGCCGGGGGAGGCCGGACGGCGTGGTCCCACCGGAGGCGGGCTCGCGCAGCTGCTCGGCGCGCTGCCAGGCACCGTCGTTGGGCGACTGCCAGGCGGCGCTGGTCGGTCCGGTCGGTCCGGTCGGGCCGTAGCCGCCCAGCGCGGACACCTCGTGGCCACGCGGTTCGGTGGGGCCCGAGGTGTCCTTGGCGCCGGCGAACCAGTTCGGGGTCTCGCCGGTGTCCTGGCCGCCGTTCTGCTGCGGCGCGGTACCCGGACCGCCACCGGCCAACTGCTGGCCGGGGCGGCGCTGCGGCAGCCCGGACGGCAGGGTGGCGGCGGGCAGGGCCGGCGGCTCCGGGCTGTACGGGTGGCCGGCGGGGGCCTCCTCGGTGCCGTACTGCCCGTCGGCGTAGCCGTCGTAGCCCTGCTGGGCGTACTGGCCGTACTGGTCGTCCTGGCCCTGGCCCTGGCCCTGGTTCGGGCCCTGGCCGTACTGGTCGTCGCCGTACCCCTGCTGCGGGAAACGGCCGTAGGCGTCCTGGCCGTAGTCGTTCTGCCCGTACTCGGTCCCGGCGTACCCGTCCTGGGCGTACCCGTCCTGGCCGTAGCCGTACTGCCCGTCGGCGTAGCCGTCGTAGCCCTGCTGGGCGTACTGGCCGTCCTGGCCGTCCTGGCCATCCGGACCGTAGCCGTCGTCGTTGCGCCGGCCGTACGCCGGGTACTCGTCCTCGACCTCGGCGTCGACCACCGGCTGCTCGGACATCCCGTGCGGGCCGGACTCCAGGGCCGCACGGCGGACCTGGTCGAGCCGCTGCGAGCGCTGGACGGCCTCCAGGGCCGGGCTGAAGCCGCTGGAGCCGGCGTTGCCGTTGCCGGTGAGGTGGTCGTCGAAGCCGAGCTCGGCGGCGCTGCGCGGCTGGTTCTGGACCTCGGCGGCCCAGTCGGCCGCGGACGGCTCCTGGTCGGCGAAGATCCGGGAGACGGTGAACTGCTCCTCCGGCTCCGGGGCCGGACCCATCTGGGTCAGGAACGGCGGGAGCATGACCAGCGAGGTGGTGCCCGCGGACTCGCCCGAGGGGCGGAGCTGGACGCGGACGTCGTGCCGCTGGGAGAGCCGGCCGACCACGAAGAGGCCCATCCGGCGGGAGATCGTGGCGTCGACGGTGGGCGGCTCGGCCAGCTTCTCGTTGATCTCGGCGAAGTCCTCGGCGGTGAGGCCGATGCCCTTGTCGTGGATCTCGACCAGCACCCGGCCGTCCGGCAGGCGGGTGGCGTTGACCAGCACCCGGGTCTGCGGGCTGGAGAACGAGGTGGCGTTCTCCAGCAGCTCGGCGAGCAGGTGGACGAGGTCGGTCACGGCGGCGCCGACGACCTCGGCCTCGGGGATGCCGGAGAGCTCGACGCGCTCGTACTGCTCCACCTCGGAGGCGGCGGCGCGGAGCACGTCGACCAGCGGGACCGGGGTGTTCCAGCGGCGGCCGGCCTCCTCGCCCGCGAGGACGAGCAGGTTCTCACCGTTGCGGCGCATACGGGTCGCGAGGTGGTCCAGCTTGAAGAGGTTCTCCAGCTGGTCCGGGTCGGCCTCGTTGTTCTCCAGGTCGGTGATCAGCGCCAGCTGGCGCTGGATCAGGCTCTGGCTGCGGCGCGACAGGTTGGTGAAGATCGCGTTGACGTTCCCTCGCAGCAGGGCCTGCTCGGCGGCCAGCGCGACCGCCTGCCGGTGGACCTGGTCGAAGGCGCGGGCGACCTCGCCGATCTCGTCCTTGCCGTGCAGCGGGATCTGGCTGACCGAGGTGTCCACCCGGTCCGGGTCGGTCTTGGAGAGCTTCTCGACGAGGTCCGGCAGGCGGTGGTCGGCGATCTCCAGGGCGGCGTTGCGCAGGGTGCGCATGCCCAGAATCATCGAGCGGGCCACGTAACCGGTGAGGACACCGGCGAGGACCAGCGCGGCGAGCACGATCGCCGAGTTGAGGATGGCGTCGTAGAGCGCGTTGTCCCGCAGGTCGGCGGCGTCGTGGAGGACGTCGTCCAGCAGCGCGACCTCGGTGGCGCGCAGGCTGGCGATGTGGGTGTTGGAGGCCTGCTCCCAGTTCTCCTTGGTCAGGCCGGAGTCCTTGGCCTCCTTGTAGGCGGCGTCGGCGGCGGCCTTGCCCTTGGACTGGCCCTCGGCGGCGGCCTGGGTGTAGGCGGCGCCGAGGCCCAGCAGGCCCGTCATGGTCGGCGCGCTGCCGTTCGGCATCCGGTAGGCGGCGCGCTGGTCGGCGGCGGCCTGGGCGACCTGGGCGTCGGCGTACCGACTGGCGTCCTCGGGGGCGCTGCCGGTGTTGAACTCGGAGAGCGAGACCTGCTCCAGCTTCTGGGAGACCAGGAGCTGCTGGATCAGGTCGGTGTTCTCGTACCGGGTGGTGGACTGGGCCGAGATGCCGACCAGCAGGTGGAGCATCAGCGCGCGCTGGGTCGAGGCCGAGGCCTTGGCCAGCGACATGGCGTAGATCGCGCGGCCCTTGCTGGTGATGTTGCTGCTGCCGAGGCCGACCGAGTTGTCGTAGGCCAGCAGCGGCGCGAGCATCACCGAGTAGGCGGACTGGGTCGCGGTGGCGAACAGTTCCGGCTTGTAGGCGGTGTCGCGCAGGTGCGGCAGGAAGACGACGGAGCTCTGGAAGGCCGCGTGCCGGTGGGGCAGCTCGGCGGACTTGTCGGTCGCCTCGTAGGCCGCGTTGTACGCCTTGATCGCGGCGTCGGTGGTGGCGCGGGTCTTGGCGACGTCGCCGTTCGGGTCCTGGCCGGTCAGCAGGGGGCTGAGCGTCTTGTCGCGCTCGTTCTCCAGCGCTTCGGCGAGCTCGGTGGCCGCCTTGGCCAGGCGGGCGGTCTTCTCGGCGCGCGAGGCCTTGACGTAGCCGTCGACCGAGGTGTTGACGCGCAGACCGCCGAAGACCAGGCCGATGATGACCGGGATCAGCAGGATGGCTATCAGACGGGCCGGCACGCGCCAGTTGCGGGGCCGGAGGAAGTCGTACCGGCTGTTGGCCCTGCCGCCGCTCCCGTCGTCCCCGGAACCGCCGCCACGGTGCTCCGCGGAGGCGGTCGGCGACTTCGGCGCGGGGGCCGGCGGGCGCTCCTCGACCGGCGTGAACGCGGAGAATCCGGCCTGGTCCGTTGCGTTACCGTTCGGCTCGCTCTGGCGGGGCTCGGAGCGCCGCTGCGGGGCGGCCTGCTGCTTACGCCTCACTCGACAACAACCTCTCGGCCGATTGGCGGCCATGGATCAATCCAGCGCTACCCCTGGCAGCGGCCCGCTGCTGGGTGGGACTGCCGTAATGGATTTAGGGGTAGCTGGAATTTCAGCACGTGCAGGGATGGGGGACAAACAGGTGTCGGTACTGGCCCGCTGATGCACAATTCGGACATTCGCCGACATCGTGGAGCAAAACCGTGGTCTTCTGGCGCTGAGCGATGCTAAATCGCTACACATGGTCATTGTTGATCACAAAATGCCTACCGAACTGTTATCCGCCGCTTATGTGGGGGTCTTGCGCGGGCCGCCCGGAGGACACCCGTCCCGTAGCCGGAGGTGCCCCGGCGCCCGACCGTGACGGTGGGGTGCCGGGGCCGCCGACCTGCGGGTTCCGCTCAGCGCAGGCGGGCGAGGAGGGCGTGTTCGACGAGGGTGATGAGGGCGCTCTTGGCGCTGTCGCGTCGTCGGGCGTCGAGGGTGATGACGGGGGTGTC
>NZ_JBIVVS010000060.1:0-9078 GCF_044768625.1 Kitasatospora sp. NPDC091207 | reverse complement strand
GAAGCTAAGCCTCACAGCGCCGATGGTACTGCAGGGGGGACCCTGTGGGAGAGTAGGACGCCGCCGAACAATCATTGTGAAGAACCCCCTGATCCTTTCGGATCGGGGGGTTCTTTGCGTTGTGCCGATATTCAGGTGCGGATATCTCGGCCGGTGGCCGCGGGTGGTCAGGATCGCGGCGCGGCCGTGCCCCAGCTGGGGCGGCTTTCCCACTGGTCGGCCGTGTCGGTGATCCGGGTGACGCCGGTGCCGTTGGCCTGCATGCGGTACAGGTCGGAGGTCCCTCCGGCGGGGGCCTGGGCGAAGACGATCGACGTGCCGTCGGGGGAGTAGGCGGCCGCGCCGTAGAAGTCGTTGGACGGGCCGGGGGTCAGGGCGTCGATGGTGCTGCCGTCGGGCTGCACGGTGTAGATGCCCCCGCCGGGGCTGTAGTCGGGGCCGGCCGGATAGGTGGTGAACACGATCCGGGTGCCGTCGGGGGACCAGCTGGCGCGCTCGCCGGCGCGCAGCTCCCAGGGGGTCAGCCGGCGCAGGCCGGTGCCGTCGGTGTTGACGATGTAGAGCGCCCGGCCCGCGGCGGGCTGGCCGGTCGAACTGGTCCGGTACTCGAAGACGAGCTGCTTGCCGTCGGGTGACCAGCTCGGGTTGCGGACGTCGCCGGAATACGGCTTGTCGTTGGTGAGGAAGGTCAGCCGCTGGGCGTTGGTGCCGTCGGGGCTCATCAGGTACAGGTCGGAGTACTGGATCTGCTTGTTGTCGGTCGGGTCGAGCGTGCCCCACGCGCGGCTGAAGGCGATCTGCTTCCCGTCGGGGGAGAAGGCCGGTCCGCTCTCCTGCTCGTTGGTGCAGTCGGCGGCGTCGGGTTCGCAGAGCTGGCCGAGTTGGTGAGCCTCCTCGCCGTCGGCGGTCACCGTCCAGAGCCGGGGTGTGCCGTTCTCCGTCTCGGTGCGGTCGAAGGCGATGGTGGTGCCGTCGGGGGACCAGTCGGGGTGGTCGTCGCGGCCCTCGCCGGGAGGCCGGGTGAGCTGCTGCAGGGCCCCGCCGTCGGCCGTGACGGTGAAGACGGCGCTGGTGAGGCGGCTGGGGTCGAGGAAGACCCGGCTGGCGATCAGGCCGTTGTGCGCCATGACGGGGAGGGCCGGGGCCGCGGCTCCGATCACGCCCGGGGTCGCGTTGGCGACGGCGGGTTCGGCCGTGGGCACGGCGGACGGGGACTCCGCCCGGATCTCGCTGAGCGGGATCTCGCCGGGCTGGGCACCGCACCCGGTGAGCAGGGCGGTGCCCGCCAGTAGAAGACCCGCACCGGCGTGAGCGCGGGTGCGGGCCGTGGTGGTGAGCGGCAGCGGCCGTGTACCGGTCATCGCTGTGTCATCTCCGTCTCTGAAGCAGGTCCAGGCCCCCGGGGAGCTGTCACTGTGTCAGATCGGGCAAGCGGTCGGGCCCCCGACACGCGACGGTCCGTGATGCCTCGGTCGCACGGAGTATGAAGAGTGGATTGTGCGGTTGACAGCGCGGCCACCCCGGCCTGGCTGATGGGGCCCCTGGGACGGCAGGTGCGTGCGTCCGCTGTGCAATGATTTTTGGCCGAACATCTGAATTTGCTAAGACGGTACCGGCATGTCCATAATTCGCGCTGGCGAAATATGGCAGTGGGCGCTCCGGATAAACGCCACGGTATATATTTCACCAAATGTTGGCCAAGTCGGACATCCTCATGTGATCCACATCACTCTTCATTCGATTGTTGGCCTGCGGTCGAGTTTGTGTCTAGAGTCTTCATTTAAGGGGGCTGCACCATGGGCGGCTTCCTGCAAATCGACGAGTTTGAACTCAAGCTGTTCTCAAATTCGGAGACGTCCGGCCGGCTTGATTCGTCGACAGTGCGAGATATATGCGCGATCTATCTGTTCTGCGCGACTACGAGCGAAAGGGCAATACCGTGATCCTTTCAGCAATCATTCGCCGGACGGCTATGGCCGGCGCCGCGGTGGCCGTAGCTACCCTGGGCCTTGGTGCAACACAGGCTTCGGCCACCCAGGTCGTCAACTTCCCGGGTTCAACCGGTGGGTTCACGTACAACTACTACGGCACCTACGCGGAGTTCTACACCGGGCAGGGTGGCCTTCAGTCGATCATCAGGGTCACCGGGAACGGTAGCGCCCAGGACCGTGCCCAGTGCCAGCGGGGCAATGGCGAGACGAACTGGTACCAGTCGACCATCCGCGCGAGCGGTGGCGGGACCTCGCACTACGACTGCTCTGCGAACGGAACCTACAACAGGGCGCTCGTCGGTGTTGGTGCGGACTTCTGAGCGTTCACAGTGGACGTCTGATCCCGCAGGCCGGCAGTAGGTCGGACTGCTGCACCTGACCGCTGCACCAGCTGCTCAGAAGGAGAGTCATGGTTGGGTTGAACAGGTCCCTCCTGCTGGTGCTGGTGGCGGTGGTCCTCCTCGGTGGCGCCGGAGCCGTGTACGCCTTGCGGTCCGACGCCACCGAGGAGACCCCTGTCCAGGCGGCGCAAGCGCGCCGCCTCACGCTGATCCTGGCGGGTCTGATTCCGAAGAGTGAGGGCAGTCGGTTCGACCTTGAGCTCGCGGCGAGGAGCGAGGGGCTCATTGCGGCCTGCATGTCGACCAAGGGGCTTCAGTACATCCCCAAGGATCCTCGCAGCCTGGTCGACACCGAGACTTCCACGGACTTCTCAAGCCTCGTCTATGCGCAAGGAAAGGGCTTCGGGATCGCCGCCTGGCCGAGGTTCGCTCCGAGTCACGAGAACGATGCCTACACGTCAGCTCTGACCGGGGCCAGCCTGTCCCGTTACAACGCGATCCTCGAGTCGTGCGCCATGTCGTCCAGCCAGTTGGCTGATCGCGAGTTTGGGGTCAGGAGAGGAAACTCTGACTACAACAGGATCGACGGAAAAGTGCGCTCGGACTCGCGCTACCGAGTTGCGGAGAAAGCCTGGTCGGCCTGTGCGAAGAGTAATGGATATGATCATTCGTCCCGATCCGCCTTTATTATGGAACTGCGTGCCGAATATCATACTCTGATGCAGGAGATAAACAGCAGAAGTGGAGCTGCAAGAGTTCTTTCGCAAGATGAGATGGAGTCGCAGGCGAAGAGTGACCCCAGATATCAGGAGTTCAGTCGCAAGGAGATTGATGCGGCTGTCGCGACCTTCTCGTGCTCACAGGAGGCTGACCGGGTGTACCGGGAGGTGTTCAGCGATCTGGCCGGGTTCTCCGCGCCATAGCGGAAGCCTTTGGTCCGGTTGTGGGATTGGCAACTGGAACTGGCGGCAGATGAGATGATCGCGCTGATCCGCAACGGAGGCGTGAAAGCGTGGGAGGGCTTGCGATGAATCTTCTGGTGGCCGAGGAGCTACGGCTCAGTTTCGGGACGACCCAGGCGCTGGACGGGGTGTCGTTCGAGGTCGCACCACGTGAAGTGGTTGCGGTCACGGGGTCCAGCGGGTCGGGGAAGTCCACTCTCCTGCACTGTCTCGCCGGGATCCTGCGACCGGAAGGCGGCACGGTTCACCTGGACGGGCGACGCATCGACGATCTCCCCGAGGCCGGCCGTAGCGCACTGCGTCGCCAGGACTTCGGATTCGTGTTCCAGCTGGGCGAACTGATTCCCGAACTCTCCGTTCTGGAGAACGTGTCGCTGCCGCTGAGGCTCACGGGTGCGACCCGACGGTCGGCGAGTCGGCAGGCGGTCGAGGCCCTGGAACGTCTGGAGATCGCGGACCTCGCCGAGAAGCGACCCTCGCAGGTGTCCGGTGGCCAGGCCCAACGGGCCGCGGTGGCCAGGGCCCTGGTCCACCGCCCGAAGGTGGTCTTCGCCGACGAACCGACCGGGGCGCTGGACACCGTCAACGGCGAACGCGTCCTGACAGCGCTCACCACGGCCGCCCGTGAGCAGGGTGCGGCGGTGGTGATCGTCACCCACGAGGCGCGGGTGGCGGCCTGCGCGGACCGCGAGGTCGTCATGAGCAACGGCAAGGTCGCCGGTGTGAAGGGGCGGGTGTGATGCGGGCCTGGTCGTTCCCCTTGCTGCTGGGGGTCAGGCTGGTCCGCGGCTACGGTCGTGCGGGGTGGGCCCGGGTCAGTCTGATGGCGGGCGGTACCGCGCTCGGCGTGGTCGTGCTGCTGCTGGCGGTCGCCGTCCCCGGGATGCTGCAGCACCGTGCGGACCGGGCCGACGCGCGGACGGTCGTCTGCGCGGCGAACGGCGAGCAGCCGGCGGCCGGTTGCGGACTGCTCGGGGAGAGCGTGTTCGACTCCTGGCACGGCCGCGCTCTGCAGCGCCAGCTGGTCCCCGCGGGTGGCGCCGTCACTCCGCCGCCCGGCCTCACGAGGCTGCCCGGCCCCGGGGAGGTCGCCCTCTCACCGGCGCTGAAGGCGTTCTACGACGCCCCCGACAACCAGGCTCTGCGTGACAGGCTCCCGGGCCGGGTCACCGAGACCGTCACGGCGGACGGTCTCCTCCAGCCCGACGAGCTCCTGGCCTATGTCGGGGTCGAGCGGACCCCGGGCGCGCCGACGCAGAAGCCCGCCGGGTACGGCCCCCAGGCGCACCACGTGACGGGCCCGCCGGTGGTCGCCGAAGCCGGCGCTGTCGCGGACGCCCGGAAGAACACGCTGACGCTCGCGGTGGGCGTGATCGTGGTGCTGACCCCCGTCCTGCTCTTCCTCGCCTCGTGTGCCCGGCTCTCCGCCGCGACCCGGGACCGGCGCCTGGCCGGCCTGCGGCTGCTCGGTATGACACCCCGGCAGACCCAGGTCGTCAACGCCGGGGAGAGCGCGGTGGTCTCGGCCCTGGGGGCACTCCTGGGGCTGGCGGTCTTCGAGGCGCTCCTTCCGTTCACCTCCCGCTGGACCGTCGCCGGCTACGGCTGGTACTCCGCCGACCTCCAGCCGCCGCTGTGGCAGATCTCCCTCCTCATCCTGGCCGTCCCGGTCCTGGCCGTGTGCGTGGGTGCTGCCGCGGTGCGTCGCGTCACCGGCGCGATTCGGGCGGGGCGGGCCGATGCCGCGCCCAAGCCGCTCTCGGTGTGGCGGCTGGCTCCCCTGGGCGTCGGTACCGTCGTCAGCGGCTATGCTGCCGCGAGCCAGCCGCCGGACAAGGGGGACCCGAACACCACGATGCTCCTGATCACGGCGGTCGGGCTGATGCTCGTCTTCATCGGTCTCGCGGTGGCCACACCGCTGATCGCGAGGAGCATCGGGGTCGTTCTGGGGCGCGTCACCCGCTCGATCGCCGTCCTCCTGGGCGCCCGACGGCTGGAGATCGAAGCCGCCGCCGTCACCCGGGTGGTCACCGGCCTGGTCCTGCTGGTCTTCGCCGGCGCTTTCGGACAGTCGGTCTTCGCCGCGATCCAGTCCCGCGCCCACACCGAGTCCTGGGCCCAGGTCATGGCCCCCGGGGTGTTCCAGGGACCGGCCCGCACCGCCGACGGCGCGGGGGTGTCGCCGTCGGTGCTGAAGGACGTCCCCGGAGTGCGCGGCGTCGTCCCGGTCCGGCGACTCCAGACCCCGCTGAGTGCCACCCCCGTTCCCCAGGGGCAACCGGTCACGGGCGGCGCGACCGGTTCGGGTGCGCCGCCGCTGGACGCGGCCCCGCCGCTGCCGCCCCGGGTGCACAACGCGGTCGTCCTGTCCTGCGCGGACCTCTCCTCGGTGATCAAGCAGGCCCCGTACGACTGCCGGGAGGATACCCCGTACTGGCTGCCGAAGCCCCAGCAGTCGCTTGCGCCCCGGGCCGAGGACGCGCTGACCCTCGCTCCCCGGGGGCCGGGCGGGGCGACCGTGACCGTGGCTCCTCCGACGCGTACGCTCGCCGTCCCCGACCTCTACGCCGTCTCCGACACCTCGCCCCTCGCGGCGGACATGATGCTCTCGCCCGCCGACCCCGCCCTGGCCGGTCTGGACATTCCGGCCGAGAAGTACCTCGTCGTCACCGACGGGCGGAACGCGACGTTCGAGGCGCTCAACGCGGCCGTGGCCCGGCTGGATCCGAGCCTGACCGTCACCACTCCCGACATCGCGCTGGAGGCGCAGTACCAGTTCCCGCTCTTCGAGGCGCTGCTGACGCTCGCCACCTTCCTGACGCTGGCGATCTCGTCCGCCACCATCGCGGTGGGCTCGATCGACCGGGCCGTCGAACGACGTAAGGAGGTCGCGCTCCAAGCCGTCGTCGGAGTCCCGCTGGCCACCATGCGGCGTGCGCAACTCGTCCAGGTCCTCGTCCCGTACGGGGCCGGGATCGTGCTGGCCCTGAGCCTCTCGGTGCTGGCGGGCCGCGCCTACGGCCGGACGGGCGGAACTCCGGGCACCATTCCGCTCGACGCCCTCGGAACCATCGTGGCGATCGCCGCGGTCGGTGCGCTGGCGGCCGGTCTCAGCGCGATGCCGGCCCTGGGGCGCGGTATCAAGGCGGAGTTCCTGCACCGCGAGTAGTGCCGGGCCGCGGGAGGGTGACCCGCCGTTGCTGGGAGGCATCGTGGCGGGCGGGTCGGAACGCACCTCCTCCGGGGAGTTCCGGGGGAGGTGCGTTCCGGCGCGGGACCGGTCAGTCGCGCCCGGCGCGGCGTTCGGCCTCCGCCTCGTCCTCGGCCTCGGCGACCTCCAGGGTGGGCGCGGTGCCGCCGAGGTGGGCGGGCTGCCACCAGGTGTCCTCGGGGCCGCTCGGCTTGCCCGGGTACTCGCGCTGGGCCCGGTCGAGCATCTCGCCCATCGCGGCGCGCAGCCGGCGGGTGACCATCACGGGCTTGTCGCCGGGCGCCAGCTCGATCGGCTCGCCGATCATGATGGTGACGGGGACGTGGCGCTTGGTGAGGGTCTTCGGCCGGCCCTTGGTCCAGAGCTGCTGGGTGCCCCACAGGACGACCGGCAGCAGCGGGGCGCCGGAGTCGGCGGCCATCCGGGCGGCACCGGTCTTGAACTTCTTCAGCATGAACGAGCGGCTGATGGTCGCCTCCGGGAACACCCCGACCATCTCGCCGGCACGCAGGGCGCGCACCGCCGCGTCGTACGCGGGCTGGCCGTCGGTGCGGTCGACCGGGATGTGCTTCATGCCCCGCATCAACGGACCGGAGACGGCGTGCTTGAAGACGTCGTCCTTCGCCATGAAACGGGTCTTGCGCTTGCCGCCGCGGAAGGCGCCGAGGCCGGCGAAGAGGAAGTCCAGGTAGCTGATGTGATTGCTCACCAGTACCGCTCCGCCCTTGGCGGGGATGTGTTCGGCGCCGACGATCCTGATGCGCACGTCGAGCGCGCGGAAGACGGTCAGTGCGGCGCCGATCACCGGCGGGTACACGAGCTCTGCCACGGTCAGTCCTGACTTCCCACGGGCCCTGGTGGCCCGGTCCGGCGGTACCCGTGTCGTCCGTGGGACCGACCGCCGGAGGCGCGGCACGCCGCGGCGGCCACGGGTGATACACGGAGATGATCCCCCGAACGAGTGCCCGCTGTCACCTGAGGCGAGCGGTCGGGCGAGCGCCGGGGGTGTGATGTCCGTGATGGGCCTCCCGGGAACCTTTCCCGGGAGGTCAGGACGCGGGGTCGAGCCGGCCCTGCGAGCGGCGGACCAGCAGGTACATCTCGCAGCCGAGGCAGTAGCCGAACGCGGCGTTGAGGAAGGCGGCGGCGAGGGCGAACCCGGTGGCCAGCAGGCCGAGCCAGGTCACCCCGGTGAGGAAGCCGAGCGCGCCGACGACGGCGAACACCAGGCCGACGCCCTGCGCGAAGCGCGGCGGGCGCTCGTCCTCGGTCTCGGTCGGCGGTGCCAGCCGGGGGCTGACCAGCGTCCGGTACAGCCAGCCGTACGGTGACCGGCGCAGGCCGCCGACGGCGCCGAGGCCGAAGACGACGGCCTGGAGGGTGAGCAGCAGGCCGCTGCTGCTGAGCAGGACGGCGATGAGGACGGCGGTGCTGAGGGCGGCGGCGAACCGCGGGCCGCGGGGGTCTATCTGCACGGGGACTCCGGGTCTGGATCGCTGGTGGGGGACGGCGGGGCGCGTCAGTGACAGCGCGAGGCCGTGGCCCGGCACAGGTCGACCACACGGCGGGTGGTCAGCAGCGGCTGTGCGGGGCGGTCGGAGTCCACCCGGCGATCGTACGCGGGCCCGGTGCCGGAGGTCGACCACTCTGTCGGACCAGGAGGGGGCCGGGGCAGACTGGGGGGATGACCGGGTTGGTGGTGTGCGTTGTCGTGCTCGCGGTGGCGAGCGCGTTCGGGCTGCTGCGGGCCAAGCGTGACGGGAGGCTGCGGGTGCGCACCAAGGACGGGGCGGTAAGGCTCTCGGCGGCGGACCTGGGGGAGGCACTGGGCGAGCGGGCCACGCTGCTGCAGTTCTCGACCGCCTTCTGCCAGCCGTGCCGGGCGACCCGGCGGGTGCTCGGCGAGGTGGCGGGCATGGTCGAGGGGGTGGCGCACGTCGAACTGGACGCCGAGGCACAGCTGGACCTGGTCCGCCGGCTGGAGATCCTGCGGACACCGACGGTCCTGGTGCTGGACGCGGGCGGCCGGGTGGTGCGCCGGGCGGCCGGGTTGCCGCGCCGGGCGGACGTGATCGCGGCGCTGGGTGAAGCGGTCTGACCCGTCCCGGCGGGGTGCCGGTGAGCTCCCGGCGGGGATCGTGCGGTCCGGGTGGTGAATCCCACCCCGGATGCGCCGCCCCGTCAGGTGGTGTCGGGACGGCGCTGGGGCAGGATGAGGGCTGACGGCCGTGCGGGCCGTCCCGCGGTCCACCCGGGCCGGGGGTCCTTCGGGGCCGCCGCGAGGTGTTCCGCGGGCCGGTCGGCCGGGCTCGGCGACGTAAGCTACTGGCCAGTAGTGTCATTCCGCCACCGGCGAGTATGCTGCCAGGAAGTTCCGGACCGGCACGGGAACACGCTGCCCGGAGCGGGTGCGTGCCGAGTTCGCGCCCGCTTGCACAGCCGCAGCCGCCGGACGAGACCAGTACAGGAGACAGGCCGTGAGCTTGAGGATCGTTGTCTGTGTGAAGTACGTGCCGGACGCGACGGGTGACCGTCGGTTCGCGGACGACCACACCACCGACCGGGAGGGTGTG
>NZ_JBIVVS010000059.1:0-9891 GCF_044768625.1 Kitasatospora sp. NPDC091207 | reverse complement strand
TCGTACAACTCCCGCCCCATACCGACGCGTTGACCACCCTGGCCCGCGAACAGGAACCCCACACCCGAGCGCACCGCACCCGGCACGGCCACCACGGGTTCGGCGGAGGCGAGTTCGGAGGCGTGAGCGCCCAGCAACACCGCCCGGTGCTCGAACACCGCCCGCGACGACGCCAGCGACCACCCGACATCCACCGGATCGACACCGCTGCCGTCACCGCCACCGGCCGTCAGCTCCGCCACCCGCGCCACCTGCGCGGCCAGTGCCTCCGGAGTGCGCGCCGACACCACCCACGGCACCACCGGCATCCCCGCACGATCAGCGACGACGGCCTCCGCCGGATCCCCCTGTTCGAGGATCACATGCGCGTTCGTGCCACTGATCCCGAACGACGACACGCCCGCCCGACGCGGCCGGTCCGTCGGGAGCCACTCCCGGGCCTCGCCCAGCAGCTCCACCGCACCGGCCGACCAGTCGACATACGGGCTCGGCTCGTCCAGGTGCAAGGTCCGGGGCAGGACACCGTGCTGCATTGCCAGCGCCATCTTGATCACGCCGGCCATCCCCGCCGCGTGCTGGGTGTGTCCGATGTTCGACTTCACCGACCCCAGGAACAACGGCCGGTCCGCGTCGCGGTCGCGTCCGTAGGTCGCCAGCAGGGCCTGGGCCTCGATCGGGTCGCCCAGCCGGGTGCCCGTCCCGTGCGCCTCCACCGCGTCCACATCCGCCGCCGACAGGCCCGCACTCGCCAGGGCCTGCCGGATCACCCGCTCCTGCGAAGGACCGTTGGGCGCCGTCAACCCGTTCGACGCGCCGTCCTGGTTGACCGCGCTGCCGCGCAGGACCGCCCAGACCCGGTGCCCCAACCGTCGGGCGTCCGACAGCCGCTCCAGGAGCAGCACGCCCGCGCCCTCGGACCAGCCCGCGCCGTCGGCGGCCGCCGAGAAGGACTTGCACCGGCCGTCCGGCGCCCCGACCCGCTGCCGCGAGAACTCCACGAACAGGGTCGGGGTGGACATCACGATCACACCGCTGGCCAGGGCCAGCGAGCACTCGCCGTTGCGCAGCGCCTGCGCCGCCAGGTGGATCGCCACCAGCGAGGAGGAGCAGGCGGTGTCGACGGTCAGCGTCGGACCGGTGAAGCCGAAGGTGTAGGCGATCCGGCCGGAGGCGATGGCGCCCGCGCTGCCGGTCAGCAGATAGCCCTCGAACTCGGGGGCCTTGGCGAGAATGCCCGCGTGGTCCTGGCCGCTGATGCCGGCGAACACGCCGGTCTGACTGCCGCGCAGCGCCTGCGGGTCGATACCGGCGTGTTCGAACACCTCCCAGGTCGTCTCCAGCAGCAGCCGCTGCTGCGGGTCCATGCTGAGCGCCTCGCGCGGGGAGATCCCGAAGAAGCCCGCGTCGAAGCGGTCGACGCCGTCGAGGAAGCCGCCTTCGACGGTGTAGGTCTTGCCGGGCGCGTCCGGGTCGGCGTCGTACAGGTCCTCGATGCTCCAGCCGCGTTCGGCCGGGAACGGCCGGATGGCGTCGACTCCGTCGGTGACCAGCTGCCAGAGGTCCTCGGGCGAGCCGACCCCGCCGGGGTAGCGGCAGGCCATGCCGACGATGACGACGGGGTCGTCGTCGAGCGGGGAGCCGACCGGGACCGCGACCGCCACCGGGCCCGCCGCGTCCGCGCCGCCGAGCTCGGCGTCGAGGTGAGCGGCGAGCGCGGCCACGCTCGGGTAGTCGAAGACCAGGGTGGCGGAGGGCTTCAGGCCGGTCACGTTCCTGAGCCGGTTGCGCAGTTCGACGGCGGTCAGCGAGTCGAAGCCGAGCTCGGTGAACGGCCGGTCCGCCTCGATGGCCGAGGCGTCGCGGTGCCCGAGCACCTCGGCGACCTGGCCCCGGACCAGGTCGGCCAGGGCGCGGGCGCGCTCGGCGGGGGTGAGCCCGGCCAGCCGGCCGGTCAGCGCGGAGGCGCTCTCGCCCTTGCCGGCGGTGCCGCGGCGCGCGGTGGGCCGGACCAGGCCTCGTAGCAGGGGCGGGAGTTCGGCGCCGAGGCCGCGCAGGACGGGCAGGTCGAGCCGGGTGGGCAAGGTCCAGGTGTGGCCCTCCCGCAGCGCGGTGTCGAGCAGGGTGAGGCCCTCCGCGTCGGTGAGCGGGCGCATCCCGGCCCGGGCGATGCGGTCGCGGTCGGCGTCGGTCAGTTCGCCGGTCATCGCCCCGCTCGACTCCCACAGCCCCCACGCCAGGGTGGTCACCGGCAGGCCGAGCCGGGCGCGGTGGGCGGCCAGCGCGTCCAGGAACCCGTTGGCCGCCGCGTAGTTGGCCTGGCCCGCGCCACCGAAGGTGGCGGCGGCCGAGGAGTAGAGGACGAAGGCCGTCAGGTCGAGGTCGCGGGTCAGCTCGTGCAGGTGCCAGGCCGCGTCGGCCTTCGGGCGCAGCACGGCGGCGAACCGCTCCGGCGTGAGCGCGGTGACGAGTCCGTCGTCGAGAACGCCGGCGGTGTGCACGACCGCGCGCAGCGGCCGGTCGGCGGGGACGGCGTCGAGCAGCGCGGTGAGCGCGGCCCGGTCGCCGACGTCGCAGGCCGCGACGGTGGCCTCGGCGCCGAGGGCGGCCAGCTCGTCGCGCAGGGCCCGCGCACCGGGCGCGGCCGGTCCGGAGCGGCTGACCAGCAGCAGGTGGCGCACCCCGTGCTCGCGGACCAGGTGGTGGGCGAGCCGGGTGCCGAGCGCGCCGGTGGCGCCCGTCACGAGTACGGTGCCGTCGGGGTCGAACGGGCCCGCGCCGGCGCCCGTTTCGGCGCCCGTTTCGGCGCCCGCGCCGGTCGAGGTCGCGGGGCCGGCGGGTGCGTCGGCGGCGGGCACCCGGGCCAGCCGGGGCACCAGGACGGCGCCGTCGCGGAGCAGCACCTCGGGCTCGTCGACGGTCAGCGCCGCCGTCCAGGCCTCCGCCGCGGGTGCCGCCGGGCCGCTGTCCGCGTCGACCAGCAGGAAGCGCCCGGGGTGTTCGGTGGCGGCGGCCCGCAGCAGGCCCCGGACGCCCGCGGCGGCCAGGTCGGTGCCGTCGACCGCGCCCCGGGTGACGACGGCGAGCCGGGTGCCGGCCAGCCGCTCGTCGGACAGCCAGGTGGTGAGTAGGGCGGCCGTCCCGGTCACGGCCGCGTGGGTGGCGGCGAGCGGGTCGCCGCCGCTCGGCGCCAGGCCGGTCAGGACGAGTTCGGGCGCGGCTGCCCCGTCGTCCAGTGCCCGGCGCAGCGCGGCCAGATCCGGGTACCCGGTGCCGCCGGGGAACACCGCCGACAGCTCATCGGCGGCGAGCAGGGCGGGCCGCGCGGGCGCCGGCCGGGTGGCGGTGGCCGGGCGCCAGTCGATCCGGAACAGGTCGTCGTGCTCACGGCCCGCGCCGCGCAGGGCGTTCGGGTCGACCTCGCGCCAGGTCAGCGTGGCGACGGTGGCGACGGGCGCGCCGTCGGCGTCGGCGAGGGCCAGCGCGACGGAGTCGGGCCCGGTCGGGGTGAGGCGGACCCGGAGCCGAGTGGCTCCGGCGGCGTGCACCTCGACGCCGCTCCACGCGAACGGCAGACCGCCGTGCCGGCCGTCGTCGACGACACCGCGCAGCAGCGGGTGCAGGGCGGCGTCGAACAGGGCGGGGTGGAGCACGAACCGGCCTGCCTCGGTGGCCTGTTCGGGGCTGAGCGCGGTCTCAGCGAAGAGTTCGCCGGCACGCCGCCAGACCCGGCGCAGGCCCTGGAACTGCGGGCCATAGCCGTGGCCGAGCCCGGCCAGCCGGGCGTAGACGCCGTCCAGGTCCACCTCGACGGCGCCGGGCGGCGGCCAGGCGCCCACCTCGGCGGGCGTCACGCCGCCGGGGCCGACCACCCCGGTGGCGTGGCCGGTCCAGACGGGCTCCGGCAGTCCGTCGGCCGGTTCGGGCCGCGAGTGCACGGACGCCTCGCGCTGCCCGTGCTCGTCCGCCGGGCCGACGACGACCTGGATCTGGACGGCGCCCTGGGCGGGCAGCAGCAGCGGGGCGGTCAGGGTGAGGTCCTCGATGCGACCGCAGCCCAGCCGGTCACCGGCGGTGGTGACGAGCTCCAGCAGCCCGGTGCCGGGCAGCAGCACGGTGTCCAGGACGGCGTGGTCGGCGAGCCACGGGTGGCTGCTCAGCGCCAGCCGCCCGGTCAGGACCACGCCGCCGCCGGCCAGTTCGACCGAGGCGCCCAGCAGGGGGTGCCCCGCGAGCCCGAGGCCGGCGGCCGTGACGTCGCCCACCGATCCGTCGGACCGGAGCCAGTAGTCGGTGTGCTGGAAGGCGTAGGTGGGCAGCTCGACCGGTCGGCGCGGGCCGTCGAACAGGGCCGCCCAGTCGACCGGCACGCCCCGCACGTGCAGCGCGGCCGCGTTGGACAGCAGCTGCTGCAGGCCGCCGTGGTGGCGGCGCAGCGAGCCGACCACGACGGCGTGCCCGGCGCCGCGCTCCTCGGCCGTCTCCCCGATGCCCGGGGTGAGCACCGGGTGCGGGCTGATCTCCACGAAGGTGCTGTGCCCCGAGGCCAGCAGGGCCGCGGTGCCGTCGGCGAAGCGCACCGTGCGGCGCAGGTTCTCGTACCAGTAGTCGGCGTCCATCCCGGCGGTGTCCAGCCACTCGCCGGTCACCGTGGACCAGAGCGGGGTGTCGGCCGGACGCGGCGCGAGGTCGCGGAGTTCGGCCAGCAGCCGGCCGCGGATCCCCTCGACGTGCGCGGAGTGCGAGGCGTAGTCCACCGGGATCCGGCGGGCCCGGACGTCCTCGGCGGTCAGGGCGGCGAGCAGTTCGTCGAGCGCGCCGGTGGAGCCGGAGACGACTACGGCCCGGGGGCCGTTGACGGCCGCCACGGAGAGCTCCGCCCCGTACGCGGCGAGCCGCTCCTCGACCTCGGCGAGGGACAGCGGGACGGACGCCATGCCGCCGAGGCCGGCCAGTTCGGTCAGGGCGCGGCTGCGCAGCACCACCACGCGGGCCGCGTCGCGCAGGGACAGCGCCCCGGCCACGCAGGCGGCGGCGATCTCGCCCTGCGAGTGCCCGATCACCGCGGCCGGGGACACCCCGATCGCCCGCCAGGCCGCCGCCAGCGACACCATGACCGCGAACAGGGCGGGCTGGACGACGTCGACGCGGTCCAGGGAGGACGCGTCCTCCGTCTCGGCCAGCAGGTCGAGGACGGACCAGCCGGTCAGCTCGCCGAGCACCTCGTCGCACTCGGCCATCGCGGTGGCGAACGCCGTTGATTCGCCGAGCAGTTCGGTGGCCATGCCGAGCCACTGCGAGCCCTGCCCGGGGAACACGAACACCGTGCCGCCGGGCGCGCCGGCCGTACCGGTGACGGCCGCCGGCGAGCCGTCGGCCACGGCGGCCAGCCCGGCCGTCAGCTCCGCGTGGTCCGTGCCGAGGACGACCGCCCGGTGCTCGAACGCGGTGCGGGTGAAGAGCAGCGCCCGGCCCGCGTCGGCGAGGTCGGGGGCGGGCCAGCCGGCCAGCCGGGCCGCCTGCGCCCGCAGGGCGGCGGCGCTGCGGGCGGAGAACACCCAGGGCACCACGGCCGCCGGGGTGCGGTCCGCCCCGCCGGCCGGCCGCGCTGCGGTCGCGGGCTCGTCGGGCACCCCGGGCGCCTCCTCGGGCGCCTGCCCGGGTGCCGTCTCGGGCGCGGGCCCGGGTGCCTCCTCGGGCGCCTCCTCCAGCACGACGTGCGCGTTGGTGCCGCTGATGCCGAACGAGGACACGGCGCCCCGCCGGAGGCGGTCGCCCGGTGCCCAGGCCTGCTCGCGGTCGAGCAGCCGGACGGCGCCGGTCTCCCACTCGATGTGCGGGGAGGGGGTGTCCACGTGCAGGGTGCGGGGCAGGACGCCGTTGCGCAGCGCCATGACCAGCTTGATGATGCCGGCCACCCCGGCGGCGGCCTGGGTGTGCCCGATGTTGGACTTCACCGACCCGAGGTACAGCGGCCGGTCGCCCTCCCGCTCGCGCCCGTAGGTGGCGAGCAGGGCCTCGGCCTCGATCGGGTCGCCGAGCCGGGTGCCGGTGCCGTGCGCCTCGACCACGTCCACGTCGGCCGGGGTCAGCCCGGCGTTCGCCAGCGCCTGCCGGATCACCCGCTGCTGGGCCGGACCGTTCGGCGCCGTCAGACCGTTCGACGCGCCGTCCTGGTTCACCGCACTGCCGCGCACCACCGCCAGCACCGGGTGCCCGTTGCGCCGGGCGTCCGACAGCCGCTCGACCAGCAGCAGGCCGACGCCCTCCGACCAGCCGACCCCGTCGGCGGCGGCCGAGAAGGACTTGCACCGGCCGTCGGAGGAGAGGCCGCGCTGACGGGAGAACTCCACGAAGACCGCCGGGGAGGACATCACGGTGACCCCGCCGGCCAGGGCCATCGTGCACTCCCCCGCCCGCAGCGCCCGGATCGCCAGGTGCAGCGCCACCAGGGAGGACGAGCAGGCGGTGTCCACGGTGATCGCCGGGCCGGTCAGGCCCAGGTTGTAGGCGATCCGCCCGGAGGCGATGCTCGCCGCGCTGCCGTGCCCGAGGTAGCCCTCGAAGCCGTCCGGCGCGGTCAGGAAGCGGGCCCCGTAGTCGGCGTACATCACCCCGGTGAAGACCCCGAGCGGCTGCTCCCGGACGGTGGCCGGATCGATCCCGGCCCGTTCGAGCGTCTCCCAGGCGGTCTCCAGCAGCAGCCGCTGCTGGGCGTCGACGCCCATCGCCTCGCGCGGGCTCATGCCGAAGAACTCGGCGTCGAACTCCCCTGCGCCGTGCAGGAATCCGCCGTCCGTGCTGTACGTCTTGCCGGTCCGGTCCGGGTCCGGGTCGAACAGGTCCGCCGGCCAGCCCCGGTTGGTGGGGAACGGGGTGATCGCGTCACCGCCGTCGGCCAGCAGCCGCCAGAGGTCCTCCGGCGAGGCGACCCCGCCGGGGAACCGGCACCCCATCCCGACGATCGCGATGGGCTCCTGGTCCCGCTCCTCGAACTCCCGCAGCTGGTGCCGGGCCTGGTAGAGGTCCGCGGAGACCTGCTTCAGGTAGTTCAGCAACTTCTCGTCGTTCGCCATGTCTTCCGCCCCGATCGGTGTCGCGTACAGACGTGCTCAGCTGAGGGAGATCCCGAGTTCCCTGGTGACGAAGTCGTAGACCTCGTCCGCGGAGGCGTCGGCCAGCCTCTCGGTGACCTGGGCCGCCTCGGTGTCGGCCGTCCACCGGGAGAGCAGCGCGCGCAGCCGCTCCACCGCCTGCCCCCGGGTGGACGCGTCGAGGTCGGCGGTGCCGGTGGCGGCCTCCAGCGCCTCCAGGCGGTCCAGCACGGGGTGCCCGATGTCCGGTGCCCGGTCCCGCAGTTCGGTGCGCAGATAGGCCACCAGCGCGGTCGGGGTCGGGTAGTCGAAGGCCAGCGTGGCCGGCAGGCGCCGCCCCGCCAGGGCGGTGAGCCGGTTGCGCAGGTCCACCGCGGTCAGCGAGTCGAAGCCCAGCTCCGCGAAGGTCCGGTCCCGGTCGAGACCGTCGGCCCCGGCATGGCCGAGGACGACGGCGATCTCCCGGCACACCACGTCGTCGATCAGCCGGTCCCGGTCCTCCGGCGCGGTGCGCGCCAGCAGGTCCACCAGGGACTCCCCGGGCGTCCCGGCCGTCGCACCGGCCCGCCGGGGCCGGCCGGCCAGGCCGCGCAGCACCGCCGGCAGGGCCTCGCCCTGGGCCCGGAGGGCCTTGGTGTCCAGCCGCATCGGCAGCAGCCAGGGCCGCCCCGTCGCCAGGGCCGCGTCGAACAGGTCGAGGCCGGTCGCGTCGTCCAGCGCGATGACCCCGGCCCGCGCGAGCCGCCGCAGGTCCGCCGCGCCCAGCCGGCCGGTGATCCCGCTCTCCCGCGCCCACAGGCCCCAGGACAGGGCCAGCGCCGGCAGGCCCCGGGCCCGCCGGTACAGGGCCAGCGCGTCGAGGTAGCCGTTGGCGGCGGCGTAGTTGCCCTGGCCGGGCGCCCCGAAGGTGGCCGCCACCGAGGAGAACACCACGAACGCCGACAGGTCCAGGTCGAGGGTGAGCTCGTGCAGGTGCCGGGCGGTGTCCGCCTTGGGCGCGAGCACCTCGGCGACCCGGTGGCGGGTCAGCGACCCGATGACGCCGTCGTCGGCGACCCCGGCCAGGTGCAGGACGGCGGTCAGCGGGTGCTCGGCGGGCACGGCGGCCAGCAGGCCGGCCAGCGCGGCCCGGTCCGTCACGTCGCAGGCCACCACGTCCACCTCGGCGCCCGACTCCCGCAGCTCCCGGACCAGTTCGGCGACGCCCGGACCGTCCGGCCCGCGCCGGCCGGCCAGCAGCAGCCGGCGCACCCCGTGGGCGCCCACCAGGTGGCGGGCGAACATCCCGCCCAGCACGCCGGTTCCGCCGGTGATCAGCGTCGTCCCGGTCGCCGGGAACGGCACCGGGTCGCTCTCCCCGGCCGCCGGGCGGACCACCCTGGGCACCAGGACGGCGCCGGCCCGCAGGGCCAGCTGCGGCTCGCCCGAGGCCACCGCCCCCGGCAGCAGCGGCAGGGCCCGGTCCAGGTCGTCGACGTCGACCAGCACCAGCCGGTCGGGGTGCTCGGTCTGGGCCGACCTCAGCAGGCCCCAGGCGGCCGCCCCGGCGAGATCCGCCGGGTCCGGCCCGGCCGCGCCGGTGGTGACGACGACCAGCCGGGCCCCGCTCAGCCGCTCGTCCGCCAGCCAGGCCTGCGCCAGCTCCAGCGCGTCACCGACCGTGGCGGACGGATCGGCCGCGTCCCCGGCGGCCAGCGGCGCCAGCACGACCGACGGCAGCGGCGCCCCGGCGTCCAGAGCCGCGCCGAGAGCGGCCACATCGGCGTAGTGGACGGGGAGTTCGGCCCGTGGCGCGCCGAGCACCGCCCAGGAGGCGGTGTCCCCCGAAGCCGGCTCGACCGGCTGCCACACCACGGCGAACAGGGACTCGTGACCGGTGGACCGGACGGCGTCGGCACTCACCTCCCGCCAGGTCAGGGAGTCGATCCGGGCGACCGTCCGACCGCCTTCGTCCACCATGTGCAGCGACACCGTGTCCGGGCCGACCGGCGCGATCCGTACCCACAGCCGCGACGTCCCCGGCGCGAACACGCTCACCCCGCTCCAGGCGAACGGCAGCCCGGCCCCGCGCTCGTCGTCCACGACGCCCGGCAGCAGGGGGTGCACGACCGCGTCCAGCAGCGCCGGGTGAAGGACGTAGTCGCCGGCCGCACCGGGGCGGCCCGCGGGCAGCTCGATCTCCGCGACGACCTCGTCCCCGGACTGCCAGAGCCTGCGCAGGCCCTGGAACACCGGACCGTAGTCGTAGCCCCGTTCGGCCAACCCCTCGTACAGGAAGGTCAGATCACGCTCCGCCGCATCGCCGTCCGGCCGGTCGAAGCCCGCCCCGGGATCGGCCTCGCCGACGCCCAGCGAACCGGTCACATGCCGGGTCCACTCGGGATCGGCGTCATCGGCGGCCGGCCGCGAGTACACCGCCACGGCCCGGCCGCCGGACCCGTCCGGCGCCTCGACCACCACCTGGAGCTGGACGGCCCCCGAACGCGGCAGCACCAGCGGCGCGGCGAGCACCAGCTCCTCCAGCCTCGGGCACCCGACCCGCCGTCCGGCCGTCAACGCCAGCTCCACGAAGGCCGCACCGGGCAGCAGCACCGAACCCAGCACCGTGTGACCGGTCAGCCAGGGATGGGTGCCGAGGGAGATCCGGCCGGTCAGCACCGTTCCCCCGTCCGGGAGTTCGACCACGGCCGCGAGCAACGGGTGCACCGCGTCGGTGAGCCCGGCCGAGGCCACATCACCCGCGACGGGCTCCAGCCAGTAGCGCTCGCGCTGGAAGGCGTACGTCGGCAGCTCGACCCGC
>NZ_JBIVVS010000058.1:0-12223 GCF_044768625.1 Kitasatospora sp. NPDC091207 | reverse complement strand
AACAGGAACCCCACACCCGAGCGCACCGCACCCGGCACGGCCACCACAGCCGGCCCCGAACCCAACAACACCGCCCGGTGCTCGAACACCGCCCGGGACGACACCAACGACCACCCGACATCCACCGGATCGACGCCACTGCCGTCACCGCCACCGGCCGCCAGCTCCGCCACCCGCGCCACCTGCGCGTCCAGCGCCTCCACCGACCGCGCCGACACCACCCACGGCACCACCGGCATCCCCACACGATCACCGGCAACGACCTCCGCCGGATCCCCCTCCTCCACGATCACATGCGCGTTCGTGCCACTGATCCCGAACGACGACACCCCCGCCCGACGCGGCCGCTCACCCGGCGGCCACTCCCGCGCCTCGCCCAGCAACTCCACCGCACCCGCCGACCAGTCGATGAACGGCGACGGGTCTTCCGCGTACAGGCTCCGGGGCAGCTCACCGTGCTGCATCGCCAGCACCATCTTGATCACGCCGGCCATCCCCGCCGCGTGCTGGGTGTGTCCGATGTTCGACTTCACCGACCCGAGGTGCAGCGGCCGCCCGGCCGCCCGTTCCTGGCCGTAGGTCGCCAGCAGGGCCTGGGCCTCGATCGGGTCACCCAGCCGGGTCCCCGTCCCGTGCGCCTCCACCGCGTCCACATCCGCCGCCGACAGGCCCGCACTCGCCAGGGCCTGCCGGATCACCCGCTCCTGCGACGGACCGTTCGGCGCCGTCAACCCGTTCGACGCGCCGTCCTGGTTGACCGCACTGCCACGCACCACCGCCAACACCCGGTGCCCCAGCCGCCGCGCGTCCGACAGCCGCTCCAGGAGCAGCACGCCCGCGCCCTCGGACCAGCCCGCGCCGTCGGCGGCCGCCGAGAAGGACTTGCACCGGCCGTCCGGCGCCCCGACCCGCTGCCGCGAGAACTCCACGAACGTCCGGGGGGTCGACATGATCGTGACCCCGGCGGCCACGGCCAGCGGGCACTCCTCGTTGCGCAGGGCCTGCGCCGCCAGGTGGATCGCCACCAGCGAGGAGGAGCAGGCGGTGTCGACGGTCAGCGTCGGACCGGTGAAGCCGAAGGTGTAGGCGACCCGGCCGGACATGATGCTGGGGGCGCTGCCGGTGAGGACGAGACCCTCCACCTCGGCCGGGGTCTCGTCGACACCGGGGCCGTACTCGTGGCCGCTGGCGCCGACGAACACGCCGGTGCGGCTGCCGTGCAGCGCCACCGGGTCGATGCCGCCGTGCTCGAACGCCTCCCACGCCGTCTCCAGCAGCAGCCGCTGCTGCGGGTCCATCGCCAGTGCCTCGCGCGGCGAGATCCCGAAGAAGCCCGCGTCGAAGTCGGCGGCGCCGTAGAGGAATCCGCCGTCCCGGGCGTAGCTGCGGCCGGCTGCCTCCGGGTCGGGGTCGTAGAGCCGGTCGAGCTCCCAGCCGCGATCGGTCGGCAGCCCCCCGACGGCGTCGACGCCGTCGGCGACCAGCTGCCACAGGTCCTCCGGCGAACCGACCCCGCCGGGGAACCGGCAGGCCATCCCGACCACGGCGATGGGCTCGTTCGCCTTGTCCTGGACCTCTTCGAGCTGCCTCCGCACGTCACGCGCGTCGGCGATCGAACGCTTGAGGTATTCGCGGAGCTTGGATTCGTCGGACACGCGAGGTCACTCCCTGGTCGGGTCACATACGGCAGGGCGGTGGAACGTCGGGCAAGGGCACAGCAGGCACTGGATCAGCGGGGCGGTGGATCAGCGGGGCGGTGGATCAACGGGGCGGTGGATCAACGGGGCAGTGGAGCAGCGGGGCAGTGGAGCAGCGGCAGGGAACGGGCGGACTACGGCCGGTCCTGGTCGACCAGTGCGAACAGTTCGTCGTCGGTCGCCGCGTCGAGGTCGTCCAGGTCCTCGGGGTCGTCGCCGTCCGCGACCGGGTCCGGGACCGCGCAGACGTCGAGCAGTTCCCGCAGGCGGGCGGTGACGCGTCGGCGGGCGTCGTCGTCGGTGAGGACCCCCGACAGGGAGTCGCCGACCGCCCGGAGGCCGGCCATCACCGGGTCCTCGTCGTCCTCGGGGAGGGCGAGCCTGCCGAGGATGTGGTCGGTGACCCGGGCCGGGCTGGGGTGGTCGAACACGAGGGTCACGGGGATCCGCAACCCGCTCAGGGCGGCCAGCCGGTTGCGCAGTTCGACCCCGGTGAGCGAGTCCACGCCGAGTTCCTTGAAGGCGCGGGCGTTCCGCACCTGGGCCGGGTCGGAGTGGCCGAGCACGGCGGCGACCTGGGCGGTGACCAGGTCGAGCAGCGTGTCGCGCCGGTCCTGGGCGGAGAGCGGGGCCAGCCGGTCGGCGAGGGACTGCGCCCCGTCGCCGCCGAGCGCCGCGGTGCGCCGGACCACGGCGGTGCGCACCAGGTCCCGCAGCGGCGCGGGCACCCCGGCGGGCTCGGCCCGCAGGGCGCGGGTGTCGAGCCGGGCCGGGACGACGACGGGTTCGCCGGCGGCGAGCGCCGCGTCGAACAGGGCGAGTCCCTGCGCGGCGGTCATCGGCACCAGCCCGCCGCGGGCCATCCGGGCGCGGTCGGCCTCGGCGAGGTGTCCGGTCATCCCGCTGGCGTCCTCCCAGAGGCCCCAGGCGAGCGAGAGCCCGGCCCGGCCGCTCGCCGCGCGGTGCCCGGCGAGGGCGTCGAGGAAGGTGTTGGCGGCGGCGTAGTTGGCCTGGCCGGCGGCGCCGTTGACGCCGGCGATGGAGGAGTAGAGGACGAAGGCGGCCAGGTCGAGGTCGCGGGTGAGGTCGTGCAGGTGCCAGGCGGCGTCGATCTTCGGCCGCAGGACGCGGTCGACCTGGCCGGCGTCGAGCGAGGTGAGCACGCCGTCGTCGAGGACGCCGGCCGCGTGGACGACGCCGGTCAGCGGGTGCTTCTCCGGGATGCCGGCCAGCAGGTCGGCCAGTGCGGCGCGGTCGGCGATGTCGCAGGCGGCGAGGGTCACTCGGGCGCCGGCCGCGCCGAGTTCGGCGGCCAGTCGGCCGGCGCCGTCGGCGGCCGCGCCGCTGCGGCTGGCCAGCACCAGGTGCCGGACGCCGTGCGCGTGCACGAGGTGGCGGGCGATCATTCCGCCGAGCACGCCGGTGGCTCCGGTGACCAGGACGGTGCCGTCGGGGTCGAGCGCGGGCGCCACGGTCAGGACGTTCTTGCCCACGTGCCGGGCTTCGCGCAGGTGCCGGAAGGCGTCCTTGGCCCTGCGCACGTCCCAGGCCCGGACCGGGGAGAGGGTCAGCACACCGGCCCGGAAGAGGTCCAGGATCTCGCGCAGCATCTGCCCGATCCGCTCCGGTCCGGCGTCGACCAGGTCGTAGGCGCGGTAGGCGACGCCGTCGTGGTCACGCGCGACGTCGGCCGCGGCCCGGATGTCGGTCTTGCCCATCTCGACGAACCGGCCGCCCGGCACCGTGAGCCGCAGCGAGGCGTCGACGTACTCGCGGGCCAGCGAGTTGAGGACGACGTCGACCCCGCGGCCGCCGGTGGCGGCGCGGACGCGGTCCTCGAAGTCGAGCGACCGCGAGGAGGCGCGGTGCGCCTCGTCGACGCCGAGGTCACGCAGGACCGTCTGCTTGGCGGGGCTGGTGGTGCCGTAGACCTCCGCCCCGAGGTGGCGCGCCAGTTGGACGGCCGCCATGCCGACGCCGCCGGTGGCCGCGTGGATCAGCACCCGCTCCCCGGCGCGCAGCCCGGCGAGGTCGACCAGCCCGTAGTAGGCGGTCAGATGGACGACCGGCACCGACGCGGCCTGCGCGAACGACCAGCCGGCGGGCATCGGGGCGATCATGCGCCGGTCGGCGACCGCGACCGGGCCGAAGGCGTGGAAGAACATCCCCACCACCCGGTCCCCGGGCGCGAACCCGGTGACGTCCGGGGCCACTTCGGTGACGATCCCGGCCCCTTCGCTGCCGAGGACGATCTCGCCCGGGTACATCCCGAGCGCCATCAGGACATCGCGGAAGTTCAGCCCGGCCGCCCGGACGGCGACCCGGACCTGGCCCGGCTCCAGCGGCCGGTCGGCGGTGTCGGCGGGCACCAGCGCCAGGCTGTCCAGCGTGCCGGCCTCCGGGATCTCCAGCCGCCAGGCGGCGGTGTCCGGCACCGGGAGGGCCGGCCTGCTCGCGGCCGGCACCAGCCGGGGCACGAAGGACTCGGCGCCGCGCAGCACCAGCTGCGGCTCGTCGGTGGCCAGTGCGGCGGGCAGGGACCGGGCGGCGGCCTCGCCGTCGAGGTCGACCAGCCGGAACCGGCCGGGGTTCTCGGTCTGGGCGGTGGCCAGCAGGCCCCGGACGCCGGCCTGGACCGGGTCGGCGGCGAGGGCGTCGACCGTCACCACGACGAGTTCCGTGCCGTCCAGCCGGTCGTCCGCGAGCCAGGACCGGACCAGGTCGAGCGCCCGGTGGACGGCCCGGCGGGCGCCGCCCGCGACGTCCGCCCCCGGGTCCGCCGGGGTCAGCAAGGTCGCCGGGTCCGCCGGCAGGTCCATCGGGGCCAGTACGACGGTCGGCCGGGGCCCGGGGGCCTGCGCCAGCGCCGCCGGGTCGGGGAACGGGACGGGGGTGCCCAGGTCGGCGGGCCACCAGGCGGGCAGCGCCCCGAGCACGGCCCAGCCGGTGGTGTCGGTGTCCGCCGGCGCGGGCCGCAGCGGGACGAGGTCGACCAGGTGCAGGGCGTCGGCCGTCCCCGCGGCGGCGGCGAGCGCCTCCCGGGCCGCCGGCCGCAGCACCAGCGAGTCGACGGTCAGCACCGGCGCGCCGGTGCCGTCGGCGAGTGCCACCGACACCGCGTCGGCGCCGGCCGGACTGATCCGGGCCCGGACCCGGGTGGCACCGGAGGCGTGCACGCGCACGCCCCGCCAGGCGAACGGCAGCCCGCCCTCCCGGTCGTCGGCGAACAGCAGGGGGTGCAGCGCGCTGTCGAACAGGCCCGGGTGCACGAGGTGCCCGTCGGGCTGTTCGCCGTCCAGCACGGCTTCGGCGTAGAGGTCCGCGCCCAGCCGCCAGAGCCGGCGCAACCCCCGGAAGCTCGGCCCGTACCGGTAGCCGTCGGCGGCGAGCCGCTCGTACACCCCGTCGAGGTCCACCTCGGTGGCGCCGGCCGGGGGCCAGGAGCGCAGCTCGACCGGGAGGCCGCCGGTCGAGCCGAGCACCGCCTCGACGTGGTCGGTCCACGGCGGCGCGGTGTCGTCCGTCCCGGCGCGGGAGTGGACGGTCACCCGGCGGCGGCCCTCCTCGTCGGCCGGCGCGACCACGGCCCGGACCAGGACGGCGCCGTGCTCCGGCACGATCAGCGGGGCGGTGATGGTCACCTCCTCCAGGCAGGGCGCGCCGACCCGGTCGCCGATCGCGGTCAGCAGGTCGGCGAAGGCCGTCCCGGGCACCAGGACACGGTCGAACACGGTGTGGTCGGCCAGCCACGGCCGGGTGTCCAGGGCGAGCCGGCCGGTCAGGACCAGACCGCCGTCCGGGAGGTCGACGGCGGCCCCGATCAGCGGGTGGCCGGTGCCGGCCAGCCCGGCGGCGGTGACATCGGTGTCGGCGGCGACCGGGCCGAGCCAGAACCGCTCCCGTTGGAAGGGGTAGGTGGGCAGGTCGACCGGCGGGCCGGCGACGGGGCCGACGACGCCGGTCCAGTCCACCGGGACCCCGCGCACGTACAGTTCGGCCGCGCTGCCCAGGAACTGGTCGAGGCCGCCCCGGTCGCGCCGCAGCGATCCGGTGGCCGCGACGCCGGCCCGGTCACCGCTCTCGGCCCGGTCACGGATCCCGACGGTGAGCACCGGGTGCGGGCTGCACTCCACGAACACGCCGTGCCCGGTGGCCAGCAGCTCGCCGACCACCTCGTCGAGCCGGACGGTGCGGCGGAGGTTCTCGTACCAGTAGCCGGCGTCCAGCTCCGCCGTGTCGACCGGCCCGCCGGTGACGGTGGACCACATCGGCACGGTGCCGGAGACCGGGGCGACCGACCCGAGTTCGGCGAGCAGCCGCTCCCGGAGCGGCTCGACCTGGACGGAGTGCGACCCGTAGTCGACCGGGATCCGGCGCGCCTGGACCCCTGCCGCGAGCAGCTCCGCCTCGAAGGCGTCCAGCGCGTCGACCCAGCCGGACACCACCGTCGCGCGCGGCCCGTTCACCGCGGCCACCGAGAGCCGGCCGTCCCGCCCGGCCAGGGCTGCCGTCACCTCGGCCGCGGGCAGCGGGACGGACAGCATGCCGCCCGAGCCGGCGAGTTCGGTCAGGGCCCGGCTGCGCAGCACCACGATCCGGGCGGCGTCCGCGAGCGAGAGGCCGCCCGCCACGTGGGCGGCCGCGATCTCGCCCTGCGAGTGCCCGACGACGGCGGCGGGGTGCACCCCCAGGGACCGCCAGAGCGCCGCCAGCGACACCATCACCGCGAACAGCGCGGGCTGCACCACGTCCACCCGGTCCAGCGGGGGCGCGCCCTCGGCGCCCGTCACGACGTCCAGCACCGACCAGCCGGTGAGGTCGCCGATCGCCCGGTCGCAGGCGGCCAGGGCCTGCTCGAACACCGGGGCGGTGGCCACCAGTTCGCGGGCCATCCCGATCCACTGGGAGCCCTGGCCGGGGAAGACGAAGACCACCTCACCGGGTTCCTCGGTCCGCTCGCCGAACACCGCCCGGGTGTGCGGCTCACCGGCGGCCAGCGCCCGCAGGGCCGCGTCCAGGTCCTCGGGGCCGGCACCGACCACGACGGCGCGGTGCTCGAACGCCGACCGGGTGGCGACCAGCGCGGCGGCGACCCGGGCCGGGTCGTCCGCCGGCCGCTCGGCGAGCCGGGCGGCCTGCGCCCGCAGGGCGGGCAGGCTCCGGGCGGAGAGCACCCACGGCACGACGCCGGAGGCCGGGGCGGTCGGAGCCGTCGGGGCGGCCAGGGCGGCCAGGGCGGCCGGGGCGGCCGGGGCCTGCTCGACGATCACATGGGCGTTGGTGCCGCTGATGCCGAACGAGGAGACCGCGCCGCGCCGGGGGGCGCCGTCGGCCGTCCAGGGCCGGCTGTCCGCGAGCAGTTCCACCCCGCCCGCCATCCAGTCCACGTGCGGTGACGGCTCCTCGGCGTACAGGCTCCGGGGCAGCACCTCGTGTCGCAGCGCCATGACCAGCTTGATGATGCCGGCCACCCCGGCGGCGGCCTGGGTGTGCCCGATGTTGGACTTCACCGACCCGAGGTACAGCGGCCGGTCCCCCTCCCGCTCGCGCCCGTAGGTGGCGAGCAGCGCCTGCGCCTCGATCGGGTCGCCGAGCTTCGTACCGGTGCCGTGCGCCTCGACCACGTCCACGTCGGCCGGGGTCAGCCCGGCGTTCGCCAGCGCCTGCCGGATCACCCGCTGCTGGGCCGGACCGTTCGGCGCCGTCAGACCGTTCGACGCGCCGTCCTGGTTCACCGCACTGCCGCGCACCACCGCCAGCACCGGGTGCCCGTTGCGCCGGGCGTCCGACAGCCGCTCCAGCACGAGTACGCCGACGCCCTCCGACCAGCCGACCCCGTCGGCAGCGGCCGAGAACGGCTTGGACCGCCCGTCGGGGGCCAGGCCGCGCTGCCGGGCGAACTCGACGAAGGTGCCGGGCGTCGACATCACCGTCACCCCGCCGGCCAGCGCCATCGTGCACTCCCCCGCCCGCAGCGCCTGCGCGGCGAGGTGCACCGCCACCAGGGACGAGGAGCAGGCGGTGTCCACCGTGATCGCCGGGCCGGTCAGCCCGAATACGTAGGAGAGCCGGCCGGACAGCACGCTGCCGGTGTTGCCGGTCAGCAGGATGCCTTCGAGGTCCTCGGGCATCCGGTCCACGCTGGGCGCGTAGTCGTGGTACATCTGCCCGGCGAACACGCCGGTCCGGCTGCCGCGCAGGGTGGCCGGGTCGATCCCGGCCCGCTCCAGCGACTCCCACGCCGTCTCCAGCAGCAGGCGCTGCTGCGGGTCCATGCCCAGCGCTTCCCGCGGCGAGATGTCGAAGAACGCGGCGTCGAAGAGCGCCGCCGAGTGCAGGAAGCCGCCGCCGGTGGCGTAGGTGTGGCCGGGGCGGTCCGGGTCCGGGTCGAACAGGTCCGCCGGCCAGCCCCGGTCGGTGGGGAAGCCGGACACCACGTCGCGTTCCTCGGCGACGACCCGCCACAGGGCCTCCGGGGAGTCCACCTCGCCCGGGTAGCGGCAGGCCATCGCGACGATGGCGATGGGCTCGTCGGCCCGGGCCGCCGGGCCCGGTGCGGTGACGGCCGCGGGCTCCCCGGTCAGCTCGGCCAGCAGATGGCCGATCACGGCCCGGGGGGTCGGGTAGTCGAAGACCAGCGTGGTCGGCACCCGTGACCCGAGCGCGGCGGCCAGCCCGTTGCGGAGCTCGACGGCGGTCAGCGAGTCCAGTCCGAGGCTCTGGAAGGTCCGGTCCAGGTCGAGGGCGTCGGGGTCGGCGTGGCCGAGCACGGCGGCCGTGGTGTCCCGCACCAGCGCGGCCACCGCGGCCGCCCGGTCGGCGACCGGCAGCGCCGCCGCCCCGGCGAGCGGCCCGGCTCCCGCGCTCCGCCGGACCGGGGTCCCGGGGCGGAGCAGGCCGCGCAGCAGCGGCGGCACCGCGGCACCCGGGACGGCGGCGGTGTCGAAGCGCATCGGCACGACGAGCGCGCGGTTCTGCCGGACCGCCAGGTCGAACAGCCGGACCCCGGTGTCGTGCGGCAGCGGCAGCACACCCGTCCGGGCCATCCGGGCCAGGTCGGTGTCCGTCAGGGTGTCGGCCATGCCGCCGGCCTGGGCCCACAGGCCCCACGCCAGGGAGCTGGCCGGCAGACCGGCCCGGACCCGGTGCTCGGCCAGCGCGTCGAGGAAGGCGTTGGCCGCCGCGTAGTTCGCCTGCCCGGCCGCGCCGATCTGGGCGGAGACCGAGGAGTAGAGCACGAAGGCGGTGAGGTCCAGCGCCCGGGTCGCCTCGTGCAGCGCCCAGGCGGCGTCGACCTTGGGCCGCAGGACGGCGTCGACCCGCTCCCCGGTCAGGGCGGTGACGATGCCGTCGTCCAGCACCCCGGCGGCGTGGACGACCGCCCGCACCGGGTGCGCGGCCGGGACGTCGCGCAGCACGGCGTCCAGTGCCGCCCGGTCGGCGGCGTCGCAGGCGACGACGGTCACCTCGGCCCCCAGCTCGGCGAGTTCGTCGCGCAGCCGGGCCGCCGAGGGAGCCGACGGACCGCTGCGGCTCAGCACCAGCAGCCGCCGGACCTCGTGCACGCGGACCAGGTGCCGGGCCAGCGAGGCGCCCAGCTCACCGGTGCCGCCGGTGAGCAGCAGCGTCGCGGCCGGGTCGAACCGGAGTTCCGGCGCGTCGGCCTCGGGCGCGAGCCGGGCCAGCCGGGGCGCCAGGACGACACCGTCGCGCAGCGCCAGCTCCGGTTCCGGCTCCGCGGACCCCGACGTCGGCAGCGGCACCGCCACCGGCAGGGCCGCCGGATCGGGCCGGCCGGTCACGGCGACGAGCCGGAAGCGGCCCGGGTGTTCGGTGCTCGCCGACCGGATCAGCCCACGCACCCCGGCGGAGGCCAGATCGCTCTCGTCGAGCACGAACACCAGGCAGGCGTCGGCGAACCGGTCCTGCGCCAGCCAGCCCTGGACCAGCCGCAGGGCCCCCCGGGTCAGCACGTGGGCCGACGCGACGACATCGGGCCCGCCGGCCGGTACCGACACCGTGACGAGCGCCGGCACCGGATCGGGCAGCTCGGCCGGATCGGCGTCCCAGGGCAGCTCGGCGCACTGCCCGGCGTCGGCCCAGCCGGCCCCGACCGGTGTCCAGTCCACCTGGAAGAGGTGCCGGGCCGAGGCGTCGGCGGCGCCGCGCGCCTCCCGCCAGGTCAGGGAGTCGACGGTGAGCACCGGCCGGCCGGCCGCGTCGGCGAGGTGCAGGGCCACCGCGTCGGGCCCCACCGGGGTGATCCGGACCCGCAGCCGGCCGGCCCCGGTCGCGTGGACCTCCACGCCCTGCCAGGCGAACGGCAGCAGGCGCGGCCCGTCGCCGGTGGCAGCGCCGGGCAGCCACGGGTGCAGGGCGGCGTCGAGCAGCGCGGGGTGGACGACGAAGGCGTCCGCGCCGGCTGGGGCGGCCGGCTCGATCTCGGCGCAGAGTCCCGCACCGGCCCGCCAGAGCCGCCGCAGGCCCTGGAAGGCCGGGCCGTAGGCGTAGCCGTGCTCGGCCAGCCGCCGGTAGACGTCCGTCGTGTCGACCTCGACGGCCTCCGGCGGCGGCCACGCACCGGCGGCGGACGGCCCGCCGGACGACGTGGCGTTCGCGCGGCCGAGCAGGCCGCTCGCGTTGCGCGTCCACTCCTCCTCGGCGTCGGTCCGCGAGTCGACGGTGAGGTCCCGGCGCCCGGCGGCGTCCGCGGCCGACACCGTCACCCGGATCAGCGCGACGCCGTGCTCGGCGAGCGTCAGCGGCGCGGTCACCGTCAGGTCCTCGATCCGGGGCGCGCCGACCCGGTCACCGGCGGCGACCGCCAGCTCCACGAAGGCCGCGCCGGGCAGCAGCAGGCCCCCGGGCACGACGTGGTCGGCCAGCCAGGGATGGGTGCCGAGGGAGATCCGGCCGGTCAGCACCGTTCCCCCGTCCGGGAGTTCGACCACGGCCGCGAGCAACGGGTGCGCCGCGTCGGTGAGCCCGGCCGAGGCCACATCACCCGCGACGGGCTCCAGCCAGTAGCGCTCGCGCTGGAAGGCGTACGTCGGCAGCTCGACCCGCCGCGCCTCCTGCCCCGCGAACAGCGCCGCCCAGTCGGCGTCGGCACCGTGCACGAAGGCGTGCGCGAGGGCCGTCACCGCCTGCCGGCACTCCGGACGGTCCGCACCCAGCATCGGCATGCCGTTGTCGACGAGAGTGGCGAGGACGGCATCGGGGCCCAGCTCGACCCAACTCTCCGTCTCGGCCGCGCTGATGGCGTCGGCGAAACGGACCGTACGGGCCACATGGTCGACCCAGTACCGCGGGTCGCACCACTCCTCGTCGACCGGACGTCCGGTGACCGTGGAGACCACCGGGAGGCGGGGCGGGTGGAAGGCCAGACCCGCCACCACCGTATGGAACTCCGCCAACATCGGCGCCATCAACGGGGAATGGAAGGCGTGACTCACCTCGAGCCGCTTCGTCCGACGACCGGGCAACGCCTCCACCACCGTACGGACCTCGTCCTCAGAGCCGGACACCACCAGCGAGGTCGGCGAGTTGACCGCCGCGATCCCCGTACCGCCCAGACCGGCGAGCAGCGGGACGACCTCGTGCTCCTCGGCCTCCAGGGCCACCATCACCCCACCCGCCGGCAACGCGTCCATCAACCGCGCCCGCGCCGACACCAACCGGCAGGCGTCCACCAGGTCGAGCACCCCGGCCACATGCGCGGCCGCGATCTCCCCCACCGAATGACCGACAAGGACCTTCGGCGTCACACCCCAGGAAGAGAGGAGGCGGAACAGCGCCACCTCCAACGCGAACAACGCCGGCTGCGCCAACCCCGTCCGGCCCAACCCCTCACCCGAGGCGATCACCTCCGCCACCGGAGCGTCCAGACCCGCGCACACCTCGTCGAACGCCTCCCTGAACACCGGGAAACCCTCGTACAACTCACGGCCCATGCCGACGCGTTGAGCACCCTGGCCCGCGAACAGGAACCCCACACCGGAGCGCACCGCGCCCGGCACGGCCATCACAGCCGGACCCGAACCCAGCAACACCGCCCGGTGCTCGAACACCGCCCGCGACGACACCAACGACCACCCGACATCCACCGGATCGACACCGCTGCCGTCACCATCCTCGGACGCCAGCTCCGCCACCCGCGCCACCTGCGCGTCCAGCGCCTCCACCGACCGCGCCGACACCACCCACGGCACCACCGGCATCCCCACACGATCACCGGCAACGGCCTCCGCCGGATCCCCCTCCTCCAGGATCACATGCGCGTTCGTGCCACTGATCCCGAACGACGACACCCCCGCCCGACGCGGCCGCTCACCCGGCAGCCACTCCCGGGCCTCGCCCAGCAACTCCACCGCACCCGTCGACCAGTCGACATACGGGCTCGGCTCGTCCAGGTGCAAGGTCCGGGGCAGGACACCACTGCGCAGCGCCATCACCATCTTGATCACACCCGCCACACCCGCGGCCGCCTGGGTATGCCCGATGTTGGACTTCACCGACCCCAGGAA
>NZ_JBIVVS010000057.1:0-15068 GCF_044768625.1 Kitasatospora sp. NPDC091207 | reverse complement strand
GAGAGCTACCTCGCCGGCCTCCACCTCCGCGCCTCGATGATCTGGATCAAAGACCTCACCAAGACCCCTTGATCACGACCAAATACGCTCCCTAGGTCGTACCGGTACCGACGGGCCAGCCCCCGAGGCCCCGGGGAGCGGGCGCGGGGCCCGTGCCAGACTCGCCCCGTGCAGACGGAACGAGCGGTCACCGAGTCGATGCCGCGACGACTGGCGCGGGTCCCGGGCGTGGTCGGCGTGGTGCTCGGCGGCAGCCGGGCCCGCGGCGAGCACCGGCCCGATTCGGACTGGGACCTCGGCATCTACTACCGGGGCGGGCTCGACCTCGACGCCCTGCGGAGCCTCGCCGGGCCCGGGGTCGAGGTCGCGGGCCCGGGCGGCTGGGGCCCGTGGGTCGACGGCGGGGCCTGGCTCACCGTCGACGGTGTGGCGGTGGACTGGATCCTGCGCGACCTGGACCGGGTCGAACGGATCTGGGCGGACTGCCGCGCGGGCCGCTACGAGGTGGGCGTGCAGGCCGGGCACCCGCTCGGCTTCTGGTCGCCCTGCTACCCGGGCGAGCTGGCGCTCGGCCGGGTCCTGGCCGACCCGGCGGGCGAACTGACGGAGCTTCGGGCCGAGCTGGCGCAGTACCCCGAGGCACTGCGGACGGCGCTGGTCGCGGCCGCCTGGGAGGCGGAGTTCCTGGTCGACGGGGCGGCCAAGGGCGTGGCCCGGGCCGATGTCCTGTACGTCGCGCTCTGCCTCTCCCGCGCCGTCGGCGTACTGGTCCAGGCCCTCTTCGCGCACGCCCGCCGCTGGTGCCTCAACGAGAAGGGCGCGTTCGCCGTCGCCGCGACCCTGCCCGGCGCACCGGCCGGGTTCGGCTCCCGGGCCCGCCGGCTGCTCGCCGCCCCGGGCGGCACGCCGGAGGAGCTGGCCGCGACGGTCGCGGACGCCCGGCTCCTGGTCTCCGAGACCGTCGCCGCCCTGCGGGCACCCGCCGGGGGCCGCTGACCGGCTGCCGGCCTGCGCGGGCAGCGGAGCGGGCAGCGGAGCGGGCAGCGGCCCCCGGCGGGGGCGGCCGCACCGCCACCGGCCGGACTACGCAAGGATCTGCCGGACCGTCACACCGCCGTCCCGGCAGGCGGATCAGGCCCCGGCCGACGCCGCCAGCTCCGCGAGGTCCTCGGCGCCCAGCCGCAGCGAGGCGGCCGCGACGTTCTCCTCCAGGTGGGCCGGCGAGGAGGTGCCCGGGATGGCCAGGATCGACGGGGAGACGGCCAGCAGCCAGGCCACCATCACCTGCGCCCGGGTGGCGCCGTGGCGGTCCGCCACCCGCTGGAGCGCCGGATCGGCGGGCACCCCCGAGCCGCCGAGCGGGAAGAACGGGACGAAGGCGATGCCCCGGGCGGTGCAGTCCGCCAGCAGCGCCGCGTCCTGCGCCGAGTGCTCCAGCACGCTGAACCGGTTCTGCACGGCGGCCACCGGCGCGACCGCCTCCGCCTCGGCGAGCTGGGCCGCGTCGACGTTGCTGACCCCGAGGTGGCGGACCAGCCCCTCCTCGCGCAGCTCGGCCAGGGCCGCGAAGACCTCCGCGATCGACTTCTGGCTGGGCATCCGCCGCAGGTAGACCAGGTCGAGCCGGTCCACCCCGAGTTCACGCAGATTGCGGTGCACGGCCGCGCGCACCTCCGCCGGGCCGGCCGGGTCCTGCCAGCTGCCGTCGGGGTTGCGGCCGGGGCCGACCTTGGTGGCGATCACCAGGCCGTCGCGGTACGGGTGCAGCGCCTCGCGGATCAGCCCGTTCGCGGAGACGTCCTCGTGGAAGTAGAACCAGGCGGTGTCGATGTGGTCGACGCCGAGCTCGACCGCCCGGCGCAGCACCGCGACGCTCTGCACGGGGTCGCAGGCCGGGCCGTCCCAGTCCCGGGCGGGCAGCTTCATCGCGCCGAAGCCCATCCGGGAGAGGGGCAGGTCCCCGCCGAGCAGGAGGGACCCGGCGGCGGAGGCGTGGACGGAGTCGGGCGCGGAGGAGTGCGGGGTGATCGTCATGTCAATAAGCCTCGGCCCTGCTCGCCGCCGGCCCGACCGATCTGGCAGGTTACTGCCATGACCACCGACCCGATCATCACCCTGCACGGCGAGCAGGAACTCGTCCGGCGGGCCGGCCACCTCTTCGTCGCCTCGCGGGAGGAGTTCCTGGTCGCCGCCACCGATCTGCTGACCTGGTCCACCGGCGTCAACGCCGCGTTCGCGGAGGGAAAGCGGCCGCACCTCGTCCCCGGGCTCACCATGCGCAAGCTGTACACCCGGCGCGCGCTGGCCGACCCGGAGTCCGAGCGGCGGCTGCTGCGGATCGCCGCCTCCGGCGTCGAGATCCGGATCAGCGACGGGCCGCTCGCGCGTGAGGCGATCATCATCGACCGGCGCACCGCGATCCTGGCCGGCGCCCCCGTGCGCGGGGTGCGGACGTACACCGTGGTGCGGTCGCCGGAGGTGGTCGACGGGGTGCGCTCGCTGTTCCGCGCCGCCTGGGAGAGTGCCACCGACCTCGCCGACCGCGCCACCCCGCCGCACCTCACCGACCAGGCCCGGGAGATCCTCCGCTCGCTCGCCGCCGGCCACACCGACGAGACCGGCGCCCGGTTACTCGGCCTCTCGCTGCGCACCTACCGCCGCCGGGTCGCCGAGCTGATGACGACCCTCGGCGCCGGCTCCCGCTTCCAGGCCGGCCTGCTGGCCCGGGGCCTGCTGGACGAGGCGGTCAGCCCCGGCGTTCCCCGGTGATCTCCGGGCCGATCACGAACCCCTTCGCCGGTCCCTCCGGGATCACGGCCTCCTCGCCGTACGGCGTGCGGACGGAGCGGGCGAAGGCCCGACGTTCGGGATCGGGTCCGGTGAGGACGGTGACGGCGCCGCCGTCGTCGAAGTCGTCGACGATCGCGTAGACCGGAATGCCCGCTGCGGCGTAGGCGCGGTGCTTGAGCACCACGTCCCGCTCTCGATTCCGACGTCCGGGCGACACCGTCTCGACCACCATCGCGACGCCCGAAGCGAGGATTCCCAGGCCCTCGGGGTGCTCGATCTCCTCCAGGTCGTCAGGTGCCACGTAGACATCGGGGATCACGACCTTGAGGCCATGGATGACGTTGCCGTCGTTCCCTGGAGCCCAGCCCGTTCCTCGCAGGTGATCGTGAAGAGCGAGCGCGATGCGGCGATCGATCGTCACGTGACGGACCCCGCCGGTCGGCGACATCGTGATGGCCCCCTCGATGATCTCCGCCCTGAAGCCCTCGGGGACGTCCATCGCCTTCCACACCTGCCACAGCGCCTGGTCCAGGTCCATGACGGTCTCCTCGGCTACGAGCGCGGTCATCAAGACACCTCTCCCCGTCCAGCGTGGTCGGCCCGCACCGGGCCGCAGCCGCACGGTCGCACACGACCGGGCAGCCGACGGGAGGAACGATCACCGGTTCACCCGAACCGGGGGGTTTCAGCGCTGGTGGGGGAGTTCCACGCGGAAGGTGGCGCCGGTGCCGGGGGCGGTGTGCAGGGTGAGCGCGCCACCGTGGGCGTGGGTGAGCGCGGTGGCGATGGCGAGGCCGAGGCCCGCGCCGCCGCCGTCGTGGCGGCTGCGGGAGGCGTCCACGCGGTAGAAGCGGTGGAAGACCCGGACGGCCTGCTCCTCGGTGAGGCCGGGGCCGGAGTCGGCGACTTCGAGCAGGCACAGGCCCTGTGAGGTGCCGACGCCGATCCGGACCGGGGTGCCGGGCGGGGTGTGCTTGACGGCGTTGCCGACCAGATTGGTGACCACCTGGCGCAGCCGCGCCTCGTCGCCGAGCACGGGTGCCGGGCCCGGCGCACCGGTGCCGGACGGCCCGGTGAGGGCGACCGGGCGGGACGGGTCGAGGGCGGTGAGGTCGTGCAGGGCGTCCGCGGCGAGGGTGCGCAGGTCCATCGGGGCGAGGTCGAGCGGGCGCTCCTCGTCGAGCCGGGCGAGCACCAGCAGGTCCTCGACCAGGGTGCCCATCCGGACGGCCTCGCTCTCGATCCGGGACATCGTCCGCTTGACGTCCGCCTCGGTGGGCAGCGCCCCCATCCGGTACAGCTCGGCGAAGCCGCGGATGCCGGCCAGCGGGGTGCGCAGTTCGTGCGAGGCGTCGGCGACGAAGCGCCGCATCCGCGCCTCGGACTCGGCCCGGGCGGCGAACGCGGCCTCGATCTGGGCGAGCATCGCGTTGAGGGCGGCGGAGAGCCGGCCGACCTCGGTGCGCGTGGAGAGCTCGGGCATCCGGTGGGACAGCTCGCCGGAGGCGATCCGCTCGGCGCCCTCCTCGATCCGGCGCAGCGGCCGCAGCCCGGCCCGGACGGCGAAGAACCCGAGGGCCGCGATCAGCACCAGCACCGCGCCGCCGATCGCCAGGAACGAGGCGCGCAGCCGCCCGACCGTGGCGTCGATGTCCTCCCGGGAGACCGCGACCATCAGGTACGCGGGGGTGGGGGCCGGCACGGCGAAGGCGCTGGCGGGGGCGGGCGGCCGCTGGAGCGGCAGGACGAGCGTGCGCCAGCTGCGCCGGCCGCGCTGGTCGGGCAGGTCGAACGGGATGTCGGGGGCGGCGGCGGCCGGGTCGAGACCGGCCAGCTGCGGCGCCGGGTCGTTCTCGGAGACCGGCTGCCGGACGACCTGCTGGACCTTGCCGTCCGCCGAGAGGTACTGGACCAGGTACTGGCTGGGCAGCGCCGCCAGGTAGTTGGGGGCGGCCCGCTTGCCGCTGACCGACGGCTGCTTGCTGTCCGGCCAGGTCACCCGGCCGGGCACGCGGTGCGAGAGCGGCTCGGCGAAGCGCTGCAGCTGGTCGTCGAGCCGCTGCACCAACTGCACCCGCACGGTGCCGAGCACGACGGCGTCGCTGACCGCGAGCCCGGTGGTGACCAGGGCGAGGACGAGGACGAGCAGCCGTACGCGCAGCGAGAACCGGGGGAACACGGGGGCGGTCAGTTCTGCGGCGGCCGGCGCAGCGCGTAGCCGATGCCGCGGACGGTGTGGATCAGCTTGGGACCGTGTGCGGGGCCGGAGTCGAGCTTGCGGCGCAGGTAGGAGATGTAGGACTCGACGATGGAGAGGTCGCCGCCGAAGTCGTAGGCCCAGACGTGGTCGAGGATCTGCGCCTTGGAGACCACCCGGCCGACGTTGGCCATCAGGTAGTGCAGCAGCTTGAACTCGGTCGGGGAGAGCGCGACCGGGACGCCGCCGCGGGTGACCTCGTGGGCGACCGGGTCGAGGGTGAGGTCGGCGACGACCAGCCGGCCGTCCTCGGCGGGGCCGCCGGCCCGGCGCAGGATCGCCCGGATCCGGGCGATCAGCTCCTCCAGGCTGAACGGCTTGGTGACGTAGTCGTCCGCGCCGGCGGCCAGGCCCTGGACCTTGTCGCCGACGCCGTCCTTGGCGGTCAGGAAGAGCACCGGCAGGTGGTCGCCGGGGTGGCCGTGGGCGGGTCCGGCGATCTGGCCCCGGGTGGTCTGCTCGCGCAGCCGCTCGACCACGGTGAAGCCGTCGAGGTCGGGGAGCATCACGTCCAGGACGACCAGGTCGGGTCGCTCCGCGGCGATCAGTTCGAGGGCCTCGGTGCCGCTGGCGGCGGAGGCGACCCGGAAGCCGGAGAAGCGCAGGGAGGCGGAGAGCAGCTCCCGGATGTTGGGTTCGTCGTCGACGACGAGGAGGAACGCCTCCCCCGGGACGCCGCCCACGGCGGAGCTGCCAGGTGTGGACACAGTGCCTTGCACGGGGGTTCCGCCTCCCGGTCGGACGATGGCGTTCAGCTGAGGCTAGCCCGGGGAGGCTATGCGCCATCGATGAATGTTGGATTAACACCTTATCGGGCGGATTTGGGCGAACGAGCCCGCGCGGTCCGGCTGGATGGTGTGCGTACGGGCCCCGCGCCCCGGCACGGCGGACGTCCGGGCAGCGTACCGGCGGGCGGCAGCGCCCCGGCACGGCGGGCGCCCGGGCAGCGTACCGGCGGGCGTCCGGGTGGCGCGCGGCCCCGGCGGCGAACGGTGCCCGGCCCGGGTCCGGGCAGCGCGCGGCCCGGCCGCCGGAGGAGGTTCGGCCGGGCCGCGCGGTCGTCCGGGGCCGCGGGGTCAGCCGCCGGACGGGCTCTGGGTCCCCCTGGCCCCGCCGGCTCCCCCGAAGCCGCCGCCGCCGAAGCCGGCCGCGCCCTCGACGAGCTGGGTGGCGGCGTAGCCGCCGTCGGCGGCCGGGGTGCCGACCACGGTGACGCTCTGGCCGGGCTGCAGGTCGGTGACCTTGCCCTCCTTGTTGAGCTGCACCTTGGTGGCGTCGCCGGTGGTCACCTTGACGGTGTTGCCGTTGGCGTCGGTCAGGTAGACGGTGGTGCCGTCGACCGCCTTCACGGTGCCCCGGGTGAAGCCGCCCTGGGCGCCCTGACCGCCGGTGCCCTGACCGCCCTGGCCGGCGCCCTGACCGCCCCGGCGGGTGCCGTTCTGGCCGCCGCCGAAGCCGGAGGCCGCCGACCTGGGCTGCTGCCCGGCGGCGGACGCCTTGCCGGAGCCGGCGGAACCGTGGTCCTGCTGGTACCAGACGCCGCCCGCGAACGCCGCGGTGGCGATCACCGCGCCGGCCAGCACCAGGGTCGGCCACGGCAGCCGGCGACGCGGCGGCGCGGCCAGCTCGGCGGCGACGTCCCGGGCGTCCGGCGCGGTGGAGAGCAGGACGACCTGCTCGGCGGGGGTGCGCGGCTCGATCTCGTTGCTCATGGTCTGCGGGTCCTTGGTCACTCGTGGCGGAGGGCGTCGATCGGGCGCAGCGAGGCGGCCCGGTTGGCGGGGTAGCTGCCGAAGAACAGGCCGATGGCGACGGCGATGCCGAAGGCGCCGAGCACCGACTCGGGAATCACCACCGGCTTGATGCCGACCACGGAGAAGTGCGACCCGGCGAGCCCGGCCAGCACCCCGAGTCCGGCCCCGATCACCGACAGCAGGGTGGACTCGACGAGGAACTGCCCGAGGATCACCCCGCGCGGCGCGCCGAGCGCCTTGCGGATGCCGATCTCCCTGGTCCGCTCGGTGACGGTGACCAGCATGATGTTGGTGATGCCGATCCCGCCGACCAGCAACGAGATCGCGGCCACCGCGCCGAGCAGCACGGTGAAGGTCTTGGTGGTGGACTCCCGGGCCGTGAGCAGCGAGGCCTGGTTGCCGATCCGGAAGTCCGCCTTGCTCGGGTCCGCGATCGCGTGGGTGCCGAGCAGCACCCGGGTGACCTCGGCCTGCGCGGCGGTGGTGGTCTCGGCGGAGGTGGCCTGCACCAGGATCTGGCTGACCGGCCCGAAGCCGGTGAAGGCGTTCTGCACGGTCGGCAGCGGCGCGATCACCACGTCGTCCGGGTCGGTGAAGCCGGTGCCGCCCTTGGCCTGCAGCACGCCGACCACGGTGAGCGGGGTGCCGCCGACGGTGATCTGCCGGCCGACCGGGTCGGCGGTGGCGAACAGCTGCTTGGCGGTGGTGGCGCCGAGCACCGCGACCTTCCGGGAGCCGAGCACGTCGTCGGCCGTGAAGTACTCGCCGTGGCCGATCTTCAGGTTGGCGGTCTCGAAGTACGCGGGGTAGGTGCCGACGATCGAGCCGGGGCTGTAGGAGATGTCCCCGTACAGCGCGGTGCCGCTGGTGGTGACCACCGGTGCGACGGACTTGATCGCGGTCGACTCCGAGTCGCTCGCCAGCGCCTTGGCGTCCGCGACGGTGAGCTTCTTGGCGGTGGACGCGGTGCGCGAGCCGCCGAAGGACGACCCGGCGGTGACCGTCAGCGAGTTGGTCCCGAGGGAGGTGATCGACTCCTTGACCGCCACCGAGGAGCCGTTGCCGACCGCGAGCAGCAGGATCACCGAGGCGACACCGATCAGCACGCCCAGCATGGTGAGGACGGAGCGCACCTTGTTGGCGGCCAGGCCGCCGACGGCGAAGCGGAGCATCTGCCAGAGGATCACGCGAGCACCCCCTGGAGTGCGGCGGCCGGGAGCAGGGCGGGCGGCGGCCCGTCCACCGGGGCCTGCCGGACGTCGTCGACGATCGCGCCGTCGACCAGCCGGATCACCCGCTTCGCGTGCCGCGCGACCTCGTCCTCGTGGGTGATCAGCACCACCGTGCGGCCGGTCGCGTTGAGGCCGTCGATGAGGGCCAGCACCTCGTCGGTGGAGCGGCTGTCCAGGTTGCCGGTGGGCTCGTCGGCGAGCAGCATCGCGGGCGCGGTGACCAGGGCCCGGGCCACCGCGACGCGCTGCTGCTGGCCGCCGGAGAGCTCGTTGGGCCGGTGCCCGGAGCGCTCGGCGAGACCGACCAGGGAGAGCGCGGCCAGCGACCGGCGGCGGCGCTCGGCGCTGCGCACGCCCGCGTAGGCGAGCGGCAGCTCGACCTGGGCGAGCGCGGTGGTGCGGGGGACGAGGTTGAAGGACTGGAAGATGAAACCGATCTTGCGGTTCCGGACCAGCGAGAGCTGCCGCTCGTCCAGGTGGCCGACGTCGATGCCGTCCAGCAGGTAGCGGCCCGCGGTGGGCACGTCCAGGCAGCCGAGGATGTTCATCAGGGTGGACTTGCCGGAGCCCGAACTGCCCATCACCGCCACGAAGTCGCCCTGGGCGATGTCCAGGGTGACGCCCAGCGGCTCGCCGGTGGCCGGGTCCGACGGGCCGCGCAGCGCGTGCACGGTGGCGTCGCCGTGGCCGTAGGCCTTGGTGAGCCGGCGGATCTGGATGACCGGCGGAGGCGTCGGCCCCGCCGGGACGGCGGATGTCTGGCGGCCCATCAGCGATTACCGCCCCGGCCGGAGCCCGCGCCGGAGCCGCCCGCGGCCGCGCCGACACCCGCGACGCCACCCGAGCCCGCACCGCCCCGGCCGCCCTGGCCGCCGCCCTGGCCGCCGTTCAGCCCCGGGAAGGAGCCGTTGGGGAAGCCGTTGGTGCCGCTGGTGGTGGCGAGTTCGACCTTGTCGCCCTCCTTCAGCCCGGAGACCACCTGCACGGTGGTGTCGCCCTCGACGCCCACCTCGACGGTGACCCGCTCACTGGAGCCGTCCGGCTGCACCAGGGTCGCCGTCCGGCTGGCACCGGTACCGGCCAGCGCGGCGGTGGGCAGCGAGAGCGCGTTGTCGGCCTCTCCGGTGACCACCGAGACGGTCGCGCTCAGACCGGTCCGCAGCTTGCTGGTGTCCCCGGTGATCTGCAGGGTCGCCGCGTACTGGACGGCGGCCGCGCCACCGGTGCCACCGCTGCTCACCGGCAGCGAACTGACGGACAGCACGGTGGCGTTGAGCTTGGTGTCGGACTGCGCGTTCAGCGCGACGGTGGCCGACTCGCCCTTCTTCAGCTTGAGCGAGTCCAGCTCGGAGAAGTTGGCGGTGACCTGCATCCCGGTCGGGTTGGTCAGCACGACGAAGCCGCTCGGGGCGCCCGAACCCGTGGAACCACCGGTGGACTTCGTGGTGCCGGTGGTACTCCCCGAGGCACCGCCCACCGTGTCGCCGACCTTGCCGGCGATCGACGCGACCGTGCCGTCCACCGAGGCGGTGAGCGTCGTCCCGGCCAGCGCCGTCTGGGCGTTGGCGAGGTTGGTCTGCGCGGTGGCCACCTGCTGCTGGGCCTGGGCCACGGCCGCCTGGTCCACCTTGGTGGTGGTGACGGTGGTGGTCTGCGGGGCCGGGGCGGCGGTCTGGGGAGCGGGCGCGCTGCTCGCGCCCGCTCCCCGGTCCCCGCCACCGGAACCACCGGAACCGCCGGTGGAGGCGTTGGAAGCGTTGGACGAGCCGTTGCCGGAGCCGCCGCCTGAGCCGCCGGACGAGCCGCTGCCGGAGCCGCTGCCGGAGCCGCTGCCCGAACTCCCCGGGATCTGCTGGGTGGTCGTGGTGGTGACCCCCGCCTGAGCCTTGGTGAGGTTGGCATTGGCCGTGGTGAGCGCCGACTGCGCCGCGTCGACCTGCTGCTGGGCGGCCGTGGTGTCGACGGTGGCGAGCACCTGCCCCTTGGTCACGGTGTCGCCCACCGCGATCTTGACGGCGGTGAGCCGCCCGCCGGTGGCGAAGTCCTGGGCCGCGTCGGTCGGCGAGGCGAGCGTGCCGGTTCCGGACACGGTGGCCAGGACCGTGCCCTTGGCCACGGTCGCGGTACGGACCTGGGTCTTTCCGGCCGCCACGCTGCTACCGCTGTCCAGGGTGGTGTACACCAGGGCGGCGCCGCCCAGCAGGGCCACGCCGAGCGCGGAGTTGACGAGGACGGCACCACGCCGTCGCGGGAGCACCTTCATGGCGAACAGCTTTCCGGGGCGCTCTTGCGGAGTCCTGGGCGCGAGCTGGGAGAAGGCTGACCGGCCGAATCCGGGCATTCCGGCACGGTCCGCCCGGTTGGAGCCGTCCGCTTGGCCGCCACCCGGTCAGCTGTTGGCCGAACTCCCAGCGGGTTCCCAGCCATCCCCAGCCATCCGGGAGCACCGACCGGGCTCCGCCCCGGGTGGCGGACCGGCCCCGGCCGGGCCTCTCCTCCGCGCGTCCGCCAGGCCTCCAGCATGGCGTTCACTCGACTTCATTGCAACGAACAAGTGGACTGTCGTTGCATTAATTCCACCTCCACTGCAACGATTCCGCAGCCTCTACCTGCACGAAAAGCAAATATGCGCAACGAGCTTGTTGCCAGATCATCGAACGCAACGTAGCTTTTGCGAAGTCAGAAACAACGAGTCGCAGGAGAGCACGATGCAGAAGTTCGCCACCACCGCCCCGATCGCCGCCGTTCTGGACATCCCGGGCGGGCACATCCGGTTCATCGCCGCCGACCGCGCCGACACCACGGTCGAGGTCCTGCCCGCGAACGCCGCGAAGGGGCGCGACGTGAAGGCCGCGGAGCAGGTCACCGTCGCCTACGAGAACGGCGTGCTGCGGATCGAGGCCGCGCCGGCGAAGAACCGGCTCCTCGGCCCCTCCGGCTCCGTCGAGGTGACCGTGCAGCTGCCGGCCGGCTCCCACGTCGAGGCGAAGGCGGCCGGCGCCGAGCTGCGGGGCGTCGGACGGCTCGGCGACGTCACCTTCGAGAGCGCCCAGGGCACGGTCAAGCTCGACGAGGCCGCGAGCGCCCACCTCACCGTCCTCGACGGCGACATCACGATCGGCCGACTGAGCGGCCCCGCCCGGATCAGCACCAAGCAGGGCGACATCCGGATCACCGAGGCCCAGCGCGGCACCGTCACCCTGCGCACCGACGCCGGCGCGATCTCGGTCGACGCCGCCCGCGGCGTCTCCGCCGCCCTGGACGCCGGCACCGGCCACGGCCGGATCCACAACGCGCTCAAGAACACCGAGGGCACCCCCGCGCTGACCATCCACGCCACCACCGCCTACGGCGACATCACCGCCCGCAGCCTCTGAACCGCCCCCGGCCCGCCGTGGCCGGGACGCCCGCCGACGCGCGCGACCCGCACCCCGTCCTGATCCACCTCCGTTCCCGGAAGAAGGCACCACCATGAGCAGCAAGCAGTCCGTCTGGACCGGCACCGTGGCGATCGAGGACACCGCGCTGGCCGTCACCGACACCGGCGGGGCCGGCCGGCCCGTGGTCTACCTCAACGGCTCCTACGCCGACCAGTCGCACTGGCGGCGCGTCATCGCCGAGCTCGGCGGCGACTACCGGCACATCACCTACGACGAGCGCGCCCGCGGCAAGTCGGAGCGGGCCGAGGACTACTCGTTCGAGGCGTGCCTGCGCGACCTCGACGCCGTGCTCACCGCCCGGGGCGTGGACCGGCCGATCCTGGTGGGCTGGTCCTACGGCGCCATGCTCGCCGTGCACTGGGCCGCCCGGAACCCGGACCGCGCCGTGGGAGCGGTGTCCGTGGACGGCGCCCTGCCGCACGAGTGGCTCACCGACGCCAACAAGGAGCAGATCCGCAAGCTGTTCCGCCGGCTGAGCCCGCTCTTCCCGATCGCCCGCCCGCTCGGCCTGGCCGCGCGGATGAGCGCCGCGCAGCACGCCGAGATCAACATCGAGGCCAACGAACTCTGCGCGCCCGCCGTCCTCGACCCGGTCTTCGACCGGCTGACCGTGCCGACCCGGTACGTGCTCGCCACCGGCGGCAACCTGGGCGGCGACGCAAAGCTGATGGAACAGATCCGCGCCAACCTCGACCCGGTGCTCGCCCGCCACCCGAACATCCGGGTCAGCGCGAAGGTCGCGAGCAACCACTCCAAGATCCTGCGCCACGACTTCCGAGCCGTCGCCGACGCGGTCCGCGAACTCGCCGTCACCCGCGAGGACGAGGTCGCCTGAGCCGTGACGGCCGGGCCACCAGATCTCGGACCCTTCACCCGGCCCCGGACACGCTGGTGGGTCTGTAACGACCGGGTTGAGCCGAGCGAGCGGAGTGGGAAGTCGGCGGGTCCGACTTCCCACTCCCAGGCCCGTCAAGCTCGCCGGCCCATGCGGTGCGGGCATCAGGCCGTGCGCGCCGGGATTGCCGAACTCGCACACGGCGCGCGGGCCCTCGCGCACGCGGTGCGCACCCGTCGACGGCTCCGTGGAGCACACGGCGCAGATCATCGCGGACAACGGGTACGAGGACGACTGGAAACGGTGGGAGGCGGACTACGCCACGTGCGGTCCGTACAGCCCCGGCTCGAACTGCCACTGACTCCATAGGGCTGATACTCCAGCCGTCGATCGTGATCACGGATCGGAAGGTCAGGCCCGGGACGCTCCGAGGAACCGCAGCACGGCCAGGACACGGCGGTGGTCCGCGTCGACCACGGGCAGGTCAAGCTTGGCGAAGATGCTGTTGATGTGCTTCGCCACGGCGCTCTCGCTGACCACCAGCGCCTGCGCGACGCCGGCGTTGGAGCGCCCCTCGGCCATCAGGCCGAGCACCTCCCGTTCGCGGGGGGTCAGCCGCGCGAGCGGGTCGCTGTCGCGCCGCAGCAGCAACTGGGCGACGACCTGCGGGTCCAGGGCCGTACCCCCGTCCGCCACTCGCCGGACCGCCGCCACGAAGTCGGCGACATCGGCGACCCGCTGCTTGAGCAGGTAGCCCACACCGCTGATGTTCGCAGCCAGCAGGTCAGCCGCGTACCGCTCCTCCACGTACTGCGAAAGCAGCATCACCGGCGTCCCCGGCCAGCGCCGACGGATCTCCATCGCCGCCCGCACCCCCTCGTCGGTGAAGCCGGGCGGCATCCGGACGTCGATCAAGGCGAGCTCCGGCCGGTGCTCCGCCACTGCCGCCAACAGCCCCTCCGCGTCGCCGGCTTCCGCGACGACCTGGAACCCGCCCATCTCCAGCACCTTGATCAGGCCGACCCGCAACAACACCGAATCCTCGGCGATCACCGCGCGCACGGCAGCTCCGCGGTGATGGTGGTGGGCCCGCCAACGGGGCTGCTGACGTGGAAGGCCCCGTCGAGGGAGCCGACCCGCTTGGCCAGCCCGGTCAGCCCCGTGCCGGCGGCGGCGTCGGCTCCGCCCAGCCCGTCGTCGGTCACGCGCACGCGCAGCACCTCGCCGACCTGCCGGACGATCACCTCGGCACGCATCGCGCCGGCGTGCTTCGTCGCATTGGTCAGCGCCTCCGAGATCACGAAGTACGCGACCGACTCCACGTTGGGCGCCACCCGCTCCTCCAGATCGACCCGCAGCCGCACCGGCAGGGGCGTGCGGGCAGCCAGCCCGGACAACGCCGCGTCCAGACCTCGGTCTTCGAGCACGGCCGGGTGCAGCCCCCGCACCAGGTCGTTGAGTTCGGCGATCGCCTCCTTCGCCTCCAGGTGCGCACTCGCGATCACCTCGCGGGCATCACTCGGCAGGTCCGGGCGGGTGGCAACGGCCAGACCCAGGTTGACCGCGAGAGACACCAGCCGCTGCTGGGTGCCGTCGTGCAGGTCGCGCTCGATCCGGCGGCGCTCCACGTCGACGGCCTCGATCAAGTCGGTCCGGCTCACGGCCAGCTGATCGACCCGCTCCTGGAGCCGCTGCGCCCGGCTGGGCCCGAGCAGGCCCAACGCCAGCCGCGCCTCGGCCCCGGCTACGGCCCGCGCGGTCCAGGGCAGGGCGCACAGGAGGAGGAGTCCAGCCGCTGTGTAAGCCGGCAGCTGGGTCAGGTGGCCGAACCAGTCCTGGCGGATTCCGGTCGGCAGCGCCCATGACCAGGCGCAGGCGGTGGCGCCCGCCAGGCACGCCGCTGCCACCGCGAGCACCAGCAGCTCCAGCAGCGCGAGCAGCGGGCCCAGCAGGAGGTGGTAGCCGATCTTGCGCCAAGGCCGCGTCGCCGCGAGCCACCGGGCGGTCGAGGCCCACGTCCGCTGCTCCGGCGCGGTGGGGGTGAGCCGGGGGACGTCCACACCGATGAGCACCCGGTAGCGAGTCCGCTGAACGGCCGTCAGCACCGGGGTGCCGAGCAGGACCAGGGCGGCCGACACGGAGACCGTGAGGAGCCAGTTCCCCGTCCTGGCGGTAGTGGTCGCCGCCCAGGCCCACACGGGCACCAGCGCCAGGTGCGGCAGCACACCGGCGGCAAGAAAGCCGGTGTCCCGCCGCGCCCGGAGGACCGCGCGTCTCAGTCCAGCTGGAATCGTCATGGCACGACGCTAGGGCACCCCAGGAGGACGGTGCCATGAAACCTGTATCCGATCTCATGGTGAACCTAGTACTACTCCAGCTGTAGATCTCGGCCTGTGGGCGGAAAGCGGTCGGCTGGCCTGGGACGGAGCTGACGCTCCTGCGCCGGCAGTACACCGCCGAGCAGTGGACGGACCTGCTCAAGCGCCATGGCTTCACGGGGATCGACGCGCAGGTCCTCCCGGCCCCGGAAGCCGGCGCTTGGGGCATTCTGCTGGTGAAGGCCGAGGCCCCGATCGCATGGCCCATGGCATCCGCCGAGCTTGATCTTTAGTCCAGCACGGGAATGTTGCCGAGTCGGCGTAGACACGCCTTCCGGCCCTCCCTAGCCTCGATCTTGCATGACGGTTCGTCAGCTTGGCTGGCGGGCCGTTTTTGCTTGTCCGGGTGGGTGCTTCTGTGGGCGAGCATGGCGAGGGCCCG
>NZ_JBIVVS010000056.1:0-15349 GCF_044768625.1 Kitasatospora sp. NPDC091207 | reverse complement strand
CACACCCTCACCGTCCAAGGTGCCCAGCGCGGCCACCAACCCGGCCCGCTCACCACCCAGCACCACCGCACGATGCTCCAGAGCGGCCCGCGACAGCAGCGACGACGCCACATCCGCCACCGCGAGGTCCGAACGCCCCACCACGAAGTCCCGCAACCGCTCGGCCTGCGCGCCCAGCGCGGCCGGCGTCCGGCCCGACAGCAGCCACGGCACCGGTCCGGCCGGCGGGGACTGAACCTCGGCCCGCTCGACCGGGCGCGGAACGCCCTCGATGATCACGTGCGCGTTGGTGCCGCTGATCCCGAAGGACGACACACCGGCCCGACGCGGACGATCCGCCTCGGGCCACGGCCGCGCCTCCGTCAGCAGCTCCACCGCACCGGCCGACCAGTCCACCTCCGGGGACGGCGCGTCCACGTGCAGCGTCGCGGGCAGCACGCCGTGCCGCATCGCCTGCACCATCTTGATCACCCCGGCCACACCCGCGGCCGCCTGGGTGTGCCCGATGTTCGACTTCACCGACCCCAGCCACAACGGCCGGTCCTCGCCGCGCCCCTGGCCATAGGTCGCCAACAGCGCCTGCGCCTCGATCGGGTCACCCAGCCGGGTCCCCGTCCCGTGCGCCTCCACCGCGTCCACCTCGCCCGCCGACAGACCGGCATTGGCCAGCGCCTGCCGGATCACCCGCTCCTGCGACGGACCGTTCGGCGCCGTCAGCCCGTTCGACGCACCGTCCTGGTTCACCGCCGAACCACGCACCACCGCCAGCACCTCGTGCCCGAGCCGTCGCGCGTCCGACAACCGCTCCAGCACCAGCATGCCGATGCCCTCGGACCAGCCACTGCCGTCGGCCGCGGCCGCGAACGCCTTGCACCGCCCGTCCGAGGCCAGGCCGCCCTGCCGGCTGAACTCGGTGAACACCGAAGGCGTGGCGAGCACGGTGACACCGCCGGCCAGCGCCAGGGTGCAGTCGCCGGAGCGCAGCGCCTGCGCCGCCCAGTGCATCGCCACCAGGGACGACGAGCACGCCGTGTCCACCGTGACCGCCGGCCCCTCCAGGCCGAAGGTGTAGGCGACGCGGCCGGAGGCGACGCTGCCCGCGTTCCCCGTGCCCAGGAAGCCCTGGACCTCCTCCGGAACGGCTCCGCCGCCGGTCGCGTAGTCGTGGTACATCAGGCCCGCGTAGACGCCGGTCCGGCTGCCGCGCAGCGAGGTCGGGTCCAGGCCCGCGCTCTCGAAGGCCTCCCAGGACGCCTCCAGCAGCAGCCGCTGCTGTGGGTCCATCGCCAGCGCCTCACGCGGCGAGATCCCGAACAGCCCGGCGTCGAACTCGGCCGCGTCGTGCAGGAAGCCACCCTCGAAGACCGTCGCGGTCCTCGCGCCGTCGCCCGAGTACACCGCGCCGACGTCCCAGCCGCGGTCGGTCGGGAAGGACGTGATGCCGTCCCCGCCGGCGGCCAGCAGGGCCCACAGCTGCTCCGGGTCGGTGACGCCGCCGGGGTAGCGGCAGCTCATGCCGACGATCGCGATCGGCTCGTCGGCGGCGGCCGTGGCTACGGCTGCGGCTGCGGCTGGGGTGACCGCCGGGCCGCCGGGCCGGTGGCCGACCAGGGCGTCGCGGACGAACTCGGCCAGCGCGGCCGGGGTCGGGTGGTCGAACACCAGCGTCGCGGGCAGCCGCAGGTCGGTGACCTCCTGGAGCCGGTTCCGCAGCCGGACGGCGAGCAGCGAGTCGAAGCCGAGGTCCTTGAAGGCCCGGCCGGGCGCGATCGCGGCGGCGCTGGCGTGGCCCAGGACGGCCGCGACCTCGGTGGCGAGCAGCTCCGTCACCATCCGGATCTGCTCGGCCCCGGTGAGGCCGGCGAGCCGGTGCGCGAGCGCGTCGGGCGCGGTCTCGACGGCGGCGCGCCGCAGGGTCGGGCGGACCAGGGCGCGCAACAGCGGCGGCACCTCGCCGTCCGGGCCCGCGGCCGGCCGCAGCCGGATCGGCAGCAGGTGCGGGCGGTCCGAGCCCACGGCCGCGTCGAACAGGGCGAGTCCGTCGGTGTCGCTCAGCGAGTCGGCGGTGCGGGTGGCGCGGGCGACCTGGTCGGTGGACAGGTGGCCGGTCATCCCGCTGGCGCCGGCCCACAGGCCCCAGCCGAGCGAGACCGCCGGCAGGCCCGCCGCCGCGCGCCGCGCGGCCAGGGCGTCCAGGGCCGCGTTCGCCGCCGCGTAGGCGGCCTGGCCCTCCGGGCCGAAGGTGCCGGCCGCGGAGGAGAACAGCACGAACAGGCCCAGGTCACGGTCGGCGGTCAGCTCGTGCAGGTGGACGGCCGCGGCCACCTTCGGCCGCAGCACCGCGGCCAGCCGGGCGGAGTCGTAGGAGGTGACCGTGCCGTCGTCGATCACCCCGGCCGCGTGGACGACGCCCTCCACCGGGTGGGCGGCCAGGACGGCCGCCAGCGCGTCCCGGTCGGCGGCGTCGCAGGCGACGACCGTGGCCTCGGCGCCCAGGGCCCGCAGGTCCTCGACCAGGTCGGCCGCGCCGGGGCTGTCGATGCCCCGGCGGCTCAGCAGCACCAGCCGGCGCACCCCGTGCCGGGACGCCAGGTGCCGGGCGACCAGGCCGCCCAGGGTGCCGGTGCCGCCGGTGATCAGCACGGTCTCCGGCAGCCGGGGCGGGTCGGTGACCGGGGTGCGGACCAGGCGCGGGACGAGGACCGCGCCGTCGCGCACCGCCGTGCGCGGCTCCGTGCCGACGGCGGGCGGCCAGCTGCCGTCGTCCCCGGACGGGTCACGGTCGACCAGCACGAAGCAGCCGGGGTGCTCGGCCTGCGCCGAGCTCACCAGGCCGTGGACCGCCGCGCCCGCCAGGTCGCCGGTGTCGCCCACGGCGCCGCGGGTCAGCAGCACCAGCCGGGAGGCGCCGAGGCGCTCCTCGGCGAGCCAGGCGTTCAGCAGGCCGAGGGTCTCGGACGCGGTCCGCAGGACGGCCTCCGGGTCGGCGCCGGCCGGCACCGGCAGCACCACGACGGCCGGGGCGGGCAGGCCCGCGTCGAGGGCGGCCGTCAGCGCGGCGAGGTCCCGGTGGCGGGTGGCGTGCGGCAGTCCGGCGTCGTCCGGGCCGAGCACCGTCCAGTCGGCGGTGTCCGTCCGGTCCTGGGTGTCCGGCCGGCCGGCCGGGGCCGTCGTGGGCACCCAGTCCAGGCCGAACAGCGCGTCGGAGACGCCGGGTCCGCCGTCCCCCGCGAGGGCCTCGGGCGTGACCTCGCGGGATGCCAGGGCGTCGACGGTCAGCACCGGTGCGCCGGTGGGGTCGGCGGCCCGCAGCGTGATCCCGCCGGGGGCGGGGGTCAGGGCGACCCTCAGCGCGGTGGCCCCGACGGCCTGGAGCGAGACGCCGGTCCACGCGAAGGGCAGCCTGGTCCCGGGCCCGGCTCCGAGGGCGGCGGCGTGCAGGGCGGCGTCCAGGAGCGCGGGGTGCACGCCGTAGGAGCCGGCGTCCGCCTCGGTGCCCTCCGGCAGCGCGACCTCGGCGTAGACGGTGTCCCCGTCGCGCCAGGCGGCCCGCAGGCCCTGGAACGCGGGGCCGTAGCCGTAGCCGGCCTCGGCGAGCCCGGGGTAGAAGCGGGCGAGGTCGACGCGCTGCGCGCCGGACGGCGGCCACACCGCGTGGTCGAAGTCGGCGCCGGGCGCGGCCGCGCCCAGCAGGCCGGTCGCGTGGCACACCCACGGCCCGTCCTCGCCGGCGCGGGAGGAGATCTCCACCGTGCGGTCGCCCGCGGTGTCGGGCGCACCGACGGCGACCTGGACGGCGACCCCGTCCTGCCCGGAGAGGGGCAGCGGGGACTGCAGCACCAGCTCCCGCAGCAGGGCGCAGCCGGCCTGTTCGCCGGCCCGCAGGGCCATCTCGACGAACGCCGCGCCGGGCACCAGGGTCCGGCCGAGCACCGCGTGGTCGGCCAGCCACGGGTGGGTCGTCGTCGACAGCCGCCCGGTCAGCAGCACGCCGTCGTGCGTCAGCGGGATCGCCGCCCGCAGCAGCGGGTGACCGGCCGTGACCTGGCCGACGGCGGTGGCGTCGTGCGCCGTGAGGGGCTTGGGCCAGTAGCGGTCGCGCTGGAAGGCGTAGGTGGGCAGGGCGACGCGTCGGCCGCCCGCCAGGACGCCGGTGACGTCGACCGGTACGCCGGCCGTCCAGAGTTCGGCCAGGACCGTCAGGAACCGCTCCGGGCCGCCGTCGTCGCGCCGGAGCGTGCCCACCACGGTGGTGGCGACGCCGGCGTCCTCGGCGGTCTCCTGGAGGGCCACCGAGACGACGGGGTGCGGGCTGCACTCCACCAGCACCGAGCGGCCGTCGGCGAGCAGCGCGCGGGTGGCCTCCTCGAACCGCACCGTGGAGCGCAGGTTGTCGTACCAGTACCCGGCGTCCATCCGCGCGGTGTCGATCGGCGCACCGGTCAACGTCGAGTACAGCGGGACCGTCGACGTCGTCGGGGTGATCCCCGCCAGCTCGGCCAGGATCCGCTCCCGGACCTGCTCCACCTGCGCGGAGTGCGAGGCGTAGTCCACCGGGATCCGCCGGGCCCGCACCTCCCCGGCCGCACACAGCGCCAGCAGTTCGTCCAGCGCCGCCGGCTCACCCGACACCACCGTCGACGACGGACCGTTGAACGCCGCCACCGACAGCCGACCCGCGAAGGAACCGCCCTCGAAGGAGCCGATCAGCTCCTCGACCACGGCACGACCCGCCGCCAGCGACACCATGCCACCGCCACCGGCCAGTTCGACCAGCGCCCGGCTGCGCAACGCCACCACCCGCGCGCCGTCCGCCACCGACAACGCACCCGCCACCACCGCGGCCGCGATCTCCCCCTGCGAATGCCCGACCACCGCCGACGGCTCCACCCCGTGCGCCCGCCACACCTCGGCCAGCGACACCATCACCGCCCACAACACCGGCTGGACCACATCCACCCGGTCCAGGTCCCCGGCCTCCCGCAACACCTCCGTCAACGACCACGACACGAACGGCGCCAACGCCGCCTCGCACTCCGCCAACCGTGCCGCGAACACCGGCGACCAGTCGGCGAGTTCACGCGCCATCCCGACCCACTGCGAACCCTGCCCCGGGAACACGAAGGCCACCGAGCGGCCGTCGCGCTCCTGCGCGACACCAGTGACGACCCCGGCCCGGGCCGTCTCCGCGGCGAGCGCGTCCAGACCGTCCAGCAGGGCGGTCCGGTCCGTGCCGAGGACCACCGCGCGGTGGTCCAGGTCGGCGCGGGACAGCAGCGCCCGGCCGACCTCCAGCGGGGTGACGTCCGTCCGTCCGGCCACGAAGTCGCGCAGCCGGGCGGCCTGCGCCGCCAGACCGGCCCGGGTGTGGGCCGACAGGAACCACGGCACCGCTCCGGCACCGCTCCGCGGCTCCGGTGCGGGCGCGGCGGCCGGCTCAGCGACGACCGGCGCGGCCTCCAGGATCACGTGCGCGTTGGTGCCGCTCATGCCGAAGGACGAGACACCGGCCCGACGCGGACGGCCGGCCTCCGGCCACGGACGCGCCTCGGCCAGCAGCTCCACCGCACCCGCCGACCAGTCCACGTGCGCGCTCGGCTCGTCCACGTGCAGGGTGGCCGGGAGCACGCCGTGCCGCATCGCCTGCACCATCTTGATCACCCCGGCCACACCGGCCGCCGCCTGGGTGTGCCCGATGTTCGACTTCACCGACCCCAGCCACAACGGCTCACCGGCCCGCTCCCGGCCGTAGGTCGCCAACAGCGCCTGCGCCTCGATCGGGTCACCGAGCCGGGTGCCCGTGCCGTGCGCCTCCACCGCGTCCACGTCACCCGCCGACAACCCGGCATTGGCCAGCGCCTGCCGGATCACCCGCTCCTGCGAGGGACCGTTCGGCGCCGTCAGACCGTTCGACGCACCGTCCTGGTTGACCGCACTGCCCCGGACGACCGCCAGCACCTCGTGCCCGTTGCGCCGCGCGTCCGACAACCGCTCCAGCACCAGGAAGCCGACGCCCTCGGACCAGCCCGTTCCGTCCGCCTCCGAGGAGAACGGCTTGCACCGGCCGTCGGCGGCGACGCCGCCCTGGCGGCTGAACTCGGCGAAGATCTCCGGTCCGGCCAGCACCGTGACACCGCCGGCCAGCGCCATCGCGCACTCGCCGCCGCGCAGCGCCTGGGCCGCGAGGTGCAGGGCCACCAGCGAGGAGGAGCACGCCGTGTCCACCGTGATGGCAGGTCCTTCGAGACCGAACGAGTACGCGACCCGGCCGGAGATCACACTGTTGGAGGTGCCGGCGAGGACGTGCCCCTCCGCGGTCACCGACAGGTCGGTGCCGATCCCGTAGTACGAGGTCCCCGCGCCGAGGAACACGCCGACCTGCTCGCCGCGCACCGCCACGGGGTCGATGCCCGCGGCCTCGAAGGCCTCCCAGGCGGCCTCCAGCGACAGCCGCTGCTGCGGGTCCATCGCCAGCGCCTCGCGCGGGCTGATGCCGAACAGCGCCGCGTCGAACTCGGTGGCGTCGGCGAGGAAGCCGCCGCGCAGCGCGTACGGCGCGTCCGCGACCTCGGCCTCCCAGCCGCGGTCGGCGGGGAAGTCCGTCATGCCGTCGCCGCCGTCGGCGAGCAGCCCCCACAGCCGCTCCGGGCTGTCGGCACCGCCCGGCAGGCGGCAGCTCATCCCGACGATCACGATCGGGTCCTGGTCGGTGGCCACCGCGGCGGCCCGGACCGGCGCCGCGAGGCCGGGGCCGCCGAGCAGTTCGCCGAGCAGGTGCTCGGCGAGCGCGGCCGGGGTCGGGTGGTCGAACACCAGGGTCGCGGGCAACCGCAGACCGGTGGCGGCCCGCAGCCGGTTGCGCAGCTCCACCGAGGTCAGCGAGTCGAAGCCGCTCTCCTTGAACGCGCGCCCGGCCGCGACGGCGTCCGGGGAGGCGTGGCCGAGCACCAGGGCGGTCTGCTCGCGGACCAGGTCGACCAGCAGCGGGAGCCGGCCCTCCGGCCGGACGGCGGCGAGCCGCTGGGTGAGGCTCGCCGCGGTCGGCGCGTCACTGGCCCGGCGCAGCGCGCCGCCCACCAGCGCGCGCAGTATCGGCGGCGGCCCGGACGGGTCGGACCGCAGCGCGTCGACGTCGAGGTTGGAGGTGACGAGGTGCGCGCGCGGCAGCGTCCGGGCCACGTCGAACAGGGCCGTGCCCTGCGCGCCGGACAGCGGCGCGCCGACGCGGGCCGCCCGCGCCAGGTCGGCGCCGGACAGGTGGCCGGTGATGCCGCTGGACTCCGCCCACAGGCCCCAGGCCAGCGAGGTCGCGGCCAGGCCGCGGGCCCGCCGGTGCGCGGCCAGCGCGTCCAGGAAGCCGTTCGCCGCCGCGTAGTTGCCCTGTCCGGGCGGGCCGAGCACCGCCGCGACGGAGGAGAACAGCACGAACATCGCGAGGTCGCGGTCGGCCGTCAGCTCGTGCAGGTGGAGGGCGGCGTCCGCCTTCGGGCGCAGCACGGTCGCCAGCTGCTCGGCGGTGAGGGCGGTGACCACGCCGTCGTCGACCACGCCGGCGGTGTGCACGACGCCGGTCAGCGGGTGCTCGGCCGGGATCGCGGCCAGCACGCCGGCCAGCGCCTCCCGGTCGGCGACGTCGCAGGCCACGACCGTGACGGTGGCCCCGGCCGCCTCCAGCTCCGCGACCAGCCCGTCGGCGCCCGCGGCGCCCGGGCCGCCGCGGCTGACCAGCAGCAGGTGCCGGACGCCGTGCCCGGCCACCAGGTGGCGGGCCGTCAGACCGCCCAGGGTGCCGGTGCCGCCGGTGATCAGGACGGTGCCGGCCGGGTCGAGCGCGGTGGGCACGGTCAGCACGTTCTTGCCGACGTGCTTGGCCTGGCTGATGTGCCGGAACGCCGCGGTCGCCTCGCGGACGTCCCAGGTGGTGATCGGCAGCAGCCGCAGCGCGCCGGACTCGCAGAGGCCGAGCACCTCGGTCAGGATCTCGCCCATCCGCCGGGCGCCGGCCTCGGACGGGTCGAACGCCCGGTAGCGCACGCCCGGGTGGTCGGCCGCGACCCGCTCGGCGTCCCGCAGGTCCGTCCGGCTCATGTCGGCGAACCGGCCGCCGTCGGCCAGCAGGCGCAGCGAGGCGTCCACGAACTCGCCGGCCAGCGAGTTCAGCACCACGTCGACGCCGCGTCCGCCGGTGGCCGCGCGGAACCGCTCCTCGAAGGCGAGGTCGCGCGAGGAGGCGAGGTGCGCGTCGTCCAGGCCGAGCGAACGCAGCACGTCCCACTTGCCGGGGCTCGCGGTGCCGAACACCTCCAGGCCCAGGTGCCGGGCGAGCTGCACGGCGGCCATCCCGACCCCGCCGGCGGCCGCGTGCACCAGCACCGCCTCCCCCGGCCGCGCCGCCGCCACGTCGACCAGACCGTAGTACGCGGTGACGAAGGCGACCGGCATCGAGGCGGCCTCGGTGAAGGACCAGCCGGCCGGGATCCGGGCCAGCCGGCGCCGGTCGGCGACGGCGACCGGGCCGAAGCCGCCGGGGAACAGGCCGAAGACCCGCTCGCCGGGGAACAGGTCGGTGACCTCCGGGCCGACCTCCAGGACGACGCCGGCGCCTTCGGAGCCCATCACGGCGCGCTCCGGGTAGAGGCCGAGCGCGAGCAGCACGTCACGGAAGTTCACGCCGGCCGCCCGGACGCCCACCCGCACCTCGTCGGGGCCGAGCGGCCGCTCGGCGGTGTCGGCGGGCAGCAGACGCAGGCTGGTCAGGGTGCCGGGCTCGGTGACGTCCAGCCGCCAGCCGGCCGTGTCGTCGGGGACGGCCAGGGCGGCCGACGCCGGGACCCGCACCAGGCGGGGCGCGTACAGCTCGCCGCCGCGCGCGGCGAGCTGGTTCTCCCCGCGTCCCACCGCGTGCCGGACCAGCTCCGGGTCGGCCGTGCCGTCGTCGTCGAGCAGCACGAAGCGGTCCGGGTGCTCGGCCTGCGCCGACCGCAGCAGGCCCCACACCGCGGCGCCGGCCGGGTCGGCCGGGTCCTCGCCCGGGTGCACGGCGGCCGCGCCCCGGGTGACGACCACCAGGCGGGACGCCTCGTCGAGGTCGCCGGCGAGCCGGCTCCGCACGAGGTCGAGGGCCTCGCCGGTCGCGCTGCGCGCACGGGCGGCGGCGTCCGAACCGGCGGCGTCCGGACCGGCGGTGTCGAGCCGGTGCAGCAGGAGGGAGACGGCGGCGTCCGCCGGGCCGGCGGGCCCCTCGGCGGCCGGGCGGGGCAGCGCCGTCCACTCGACCGCGAACAGCGCGTCGCCGGCCTCCGCACGGCGGGTGTCCGACCGGCCGGTCCGCACCGGCCGCAGGGTCAGCGACCGGACGTCGACCACCGGCGCGCCGGTGGCGTCGGCGACCCGGATCGAGAGCGCGTCCCGGCCCGCCGGGGCGAGCCGGACCCGCGCGACGGAGGCGCCGGTCGCGTACAGGGAGACGCCGGACCAGGCGAACGGCAGCGGCGTCGCCCCCGTGTCGTCGAGGAACCCGCCGACGGTCGCCGCGTGCATCGCCGCGTCGAGCAGCGCGGGGTGGACGCCGAACGCGGCCGCCTGCTCGGCGGCGGCCGGCGGCAGGGCGATCTCGGCGTAGACCGCCTCCTCGCCCCGCCAGGCCGCGCGCAGGCCGCGGAACGCCGGCCCGTAGCCGTAGCCGGCCTCGCTCAGCCGGTCGTAGTAGCCGTCCAGGTCCACCGGCTCGGCGCCGGGCGGCGGCCAGGCGGCGAGGTCGTAGGGCTCGGTGTCGGGCCGGGCGGTCAGGGAGCCGGAGGCGTGCCTGGTCCAGCCGGCGGCGTCGTCGGGCTGGGCGTGGACGGACACCGGGCGGTCCCCGGTGCCGTCCGGGTCGCCCACCCGGACCTGGATCCGGACGCCGCCGGTGGCGGGGACGGCCAGCGGCGCCTCGATCATCAGCTCCGTGAGCGCGGTGCAGCCGACCTCCCGGCCGGCGCGCAGTGCCAGCTCCACGAAGCCGGTGCCCGGCAGGATCGCCGTCCCCCGGACGGCGTGGTCGGCCAGCCACGGCTGCGCGGCCAGCGACAGCCGCCCGGTCAGGAGCGCGCCGGCGCCGTCCGCGAGCGGCACGGCGGCGGTCAGCAGGGGGTGTTCGGTGGTCAGCAGGCCGGCGCCGGACACGTCGGCGGTGCCCGGGCCGGGGCGCAGCCAGTACCGCTGACGCTGGAACGCGTACGGGGGCAGGCCGATCCGCCGGCCGCCGCGGTCGGCGAGCGCGGCCGGCCAGTCCACCGCGGTGCCCCGCGCCCAGAGCGCCGCGAGCCCGTGCAGCAGGGTCCGTGCCTCGGGCCGGTCGCCCCGGGACGCCGGTACCAGCACGGCGGTGTCCGGGCCGGCGGTGTCCGGGGCGGTGTCCAGGGTGAGCCGGGCCATCGCGGTGAGCACCGCGTCCGGGCCGACCTCCAGGAAGCGGTTCGCGCCCTGCCGGGCCAGCCAGCCGACGCCGTCGGCGAACCGGACGGCCTGCCGGACGTGCCGCACCCAGTACTCCGGGGTGCGGATCTCCTCGGGGTCGGCACCGGTGCCGGTCAGGTTCGACACCAGCGGGATGCGCGGCGGGTGGTACGTCAGGCCCTCGGCGACGGCCCGGAACCGCGCGAGCATCGGCTCCATCAGCGCCGAGTGGAAGGCGTGCGAGACCCGCAGCCGGTTGGTCCGGCGCCCCTCGGCGCGCCAGTGCGCGGCCAGCGCCGTGATCGCGTCCTCCGGTCCGGAGACCACGACCGCCTGCGGCCCGTTCACGGCGGCGACGTCGACCGCGCCGTCGAACGCGGCGAGCGCCTCGGCGGCCCCGGCCTCGTCGATCTCGACGGCCAGCATGGCGCCGCCGGCCGGCAGCGCCTGCATCAGCCGGCCGCGCGCCGCCACCAGGGCGGTCGCGTCGTCGAGCGAGAGCACGCCCGCGACGTGCGCGGCGGCCAGTTCGCCGATCGAGTGCCCCAGCAGGAAGTCCGGGCGCACCCCCCAGTCCTCCAGCAGCCGGTACAGCGCCACCTCGAAGGCGAACAGCGCGGCCTGGGTGAAGACGGTCCGGTCCAGCAGGATCGCGTCGGGGGTGCCCGCCTCGGCGAACATCACCTCGCGCAGCGGGCGGTCCAGCTCCGTGTCGAGCCGGGCGCAGACGGCGTCGAGGGCGTCCGCGAAGACGGGGAACGCCGCGTGGAGCGCGCGGCCCATGCCCGGCCGCTGGGAGCCCTGGCCGGAGAACAGGAACGCCGACCGGCCGTCGGCCCGCTCCCCCCGCACCACACCGGGCGCCTCGGCGCCGGTCGCCAGCGCCGTCAGGCCGTCCAGCAGGCCCGCCCGGTCGGCGGCCAGGACCACGGCGCGGTGGGCCAGACCGGTGCGCCCGGCGGCCAGCGACACCGCGATGTCGGCGGTGCCCGGCGCGGTACGCGGTTCGGTGCCGGCCTCGGTAGCCGGTTCGGTGCGGGCCTCGGTCACCGGTTCGGTGCCCGCTTCGGCGAAGCCGCGCAGCCGCTCGGCCTGGGCGGCGAGCGCCGCCGGGTCGGCGGCCGACAGCAGCCACGGGACCGGGACGTCGGCCGGCGGCCCGGCGAGGTCCGCCGGCGCGTCGGGCGCCGCGTCCTCCTCCGCCGGGGCGCTTTCGAGGATCACATGGGCGTTGGTGCCGCTGACGCCGAAGGACGAGACACCGGCGCGCAGCGGCCGCCCCCGCTCGGGCCACGGCCGCGCGGCGGCCAGCAGCTCGACCGCGCCGTCCGACCAGTCGACGTGCGGGGAGGCGGCGTCCAGGTGGAGGAGGCCGGGCAGCTCACCGTGGCGCATCGCCATGACCATCTTGATCACGCCGGCCACGCCCGCGGCGGCCTGGGTGTGCCCGATGTTCGACTTCACCGAGCCCAGCCACAGCGGCCGGTCGGCCGGACGGTCCTGACCGTACGTCGCCAGCAGGGCCTGGGCCTCGATCGGGTCGCCCAGCCGGGTGCCGGTGCCGTGCGCCTCGACGGCGTCGACCTCGGCGGCCTCCAGCCGGGCGTTGGCCAGCGCCTGGCGGATCACCCGCTGCTGCGCGGGGCCGTTCGGGGCGGTGAGGCCGTTGGAGGCGCCGTCCTGGTTGACGGCGCTGCCGCGCAGCACGGCGAGCACCCGGTGCCCGTTGCGCCGGGCGTCGGAGAGCCGCTCGACCAGCAGCATGCCCACGCCCTCGGACCAGCTGGTGCCGTCCGCCGCCGCCGAGAACGGCTTGCAGCGGCCGTCGACGGCCAGCCCGCGCTGCCGGCTGAACTCGATGAAGGAGTCCGGCGCCACCATCACGGTCACCCCGCCCGCGAGCGCCATCGTGCACTCGCCGGAACGGAGCGCCCCGGCCGCCAGGTGCAGGGCCACCAACGACGAGGAGCAGGCGGTGTCCACCGTGACGGCGGGGCCCTCCAGGCCGAAGGTGTACGCCAGCCGGCCGGACGCGACGCTCGTCGTGTTGCCGGTCAGCAGGTGGCCTTCCACCCCGTCCGGCAGGACCGCGCCGTGCCCGTAGCCGGAGGACGTCATGCCCACGAAGACGCCGCCCTGGCTGCCGCGCACGGTGCCCTGGTCGATCCCGGCATCCTCGAACGCCTCCCAGGACGCCTCCAGCAGGAGCCGCTGCTGCGGGTCCATCGCCAGCGCCTCGCGCGGCGAGATCCCGAACAGCCCGGCGTCGAACCCGGCCGCGTCGTGCAGGAAGCCGCCCGACCGGACGTAGGTCCGGCCCTGCCGGTCGGGGTCGGGGTCGTAGAGCCCCTCGACGTCCCAGCCGCGGTCGGCCGGGAAGTCGCCGATGGCGTCCCCGCCGGCGGCGATCAGCCGCCAGAGGCCTTCGGGGTCCTCGACGCCGCCGGGGAAGCGGCAGCTCATGCCGATGATCGCGATCGGCTCGTCGGTGGCGGCCGTGGCCGTCGCGGCCGGGCCGGCGACGCGCCCGCCGACGAGGAAGCGGGTCAGCTCGCCGATCGTCGGGTGGTCGAACACGGCCGTGGCGGGGACGGACGTGCCGGTGCCGGCCGCCAGGCGCTTGCCCAGCTCCACCGCGGTCAGCGAGTCGAAGCCGAGGTCCTTGAACGTCCGGCCGGTCTCCAGGCCGGACGGGTCGGCGTGCCCCAGGACCGCCGCGACCTCGGCCCGGACCACGGCCAGCGTCTCCCGCTCGCGCTCGGCGGCGGACAGCGAGGCGAGCCGTCCGGTGACCGCGGACCCGGCGCCGGCGTCGGCCCCGGACGGGCGCGGGCCGGGCAGGTCGGCGAGCAGCGGGCTCGGCCGGGCCGCGGTGAAGGAGGCGGTGAAGGCCGGCCAGTCGACGTCGGCGACGACCACGGCCGGCTCGTCCCGGTCGACGGCCCGGTCCAGCGCCGCCCGGGCCAGCCGGGCGTCCATGGCCGGGATGCCGCGGCGGCTCAGGTAGTCCTGGCCGGGGCCGTCCGGGCCGCCCGCCCACGGGCCCCAGGCGACGGCGGTCGCCGGGAGGCCGAGCGAGCGGCGGTGCCCGGCCAGGGCGTCCAGGAAGCTGTTGCCCGCCGCGTAGGCGGCCTGGCCCCCGCTGCCCCAGACCCCGGCGATCGAGGAGAACAGCACGAACGCGTCCAGCGGCGTGTCCGCGAGTGCGGCGTGCAGGTTGGCGGCGGCGCCGGTCTTCGCGGCCAGGACGGCCGCGAACCCGGCGGGGCCGGTCCGGTCCAGTGCCTCGGTCGGGCCGGCCTCGGCGGTGACGACCACGCCCGCGACGGGGTGCTCGGCCAGCAGCGCGGCGAGCGCGGCCCGGTCCGCGAGGTCGCAGGTGACCGCGGTGGCCGGGGTGCCGGCCTCGGTCAGCTCGGCCGCGAAGGCGGCGAGTTCGGGGGCCGGGCCCTCGGCGCCGACCAGCAGCAGGCCGGTGGCGCCGCGCCCGGCCGCCCACCACGCGGCCTGCCGGCCGAGGGCGCCGTCCGCCCCGGTGACCAGGACGGTCCCGGACAGCCGCCGGCCCTCGCCGGCCGGGGCGGGCTCGGGGGCGCGCAGGAGGCGGGCCGCGAACGTCCCGGAGGAGCGCACCGCCGTCTGGTCCTCACCGGTCGCGCCGGACAGGACGGCCACCAGGCGCCGGCCCGCGCGCTCGTCGAGCACGGGCGGCAGGTCGATCAGGCCGCCGCAGCGGTCCGGGTGTTCCAGGGCCAGCGTCCGGCCGAAGCCCCAGAGCTGGGCCTGGACCGGGTGGTCCAGCCGGTCGGCCCGGCCGGTGGACACCGCGCCCCGGGTGAGGGTCCACAGCGGCGCGGTGACCGCGGCGTCGCCGAGCGCCTGCACCAGGGTCAGCGCGACCGCCAGGCCGGCGGGCAGCACCGTGCCGGGCAGCGGCTCCTCGGCCAGGCCGGTGAGGGAGACCACCCCGGCGAGCGGGCCGGCGGCCGGGACCGTCCCGCGGATCGCCTCGGCCAGTGCCGCGCGGTCGACGGCCGGGTCGGCGACGACCAGGGTCACCGTCTCCGCGCCGGCGGCGCGGATCGCCGCGACCACCTCCTCGGCGGACGCCTCCTCGGTGGCCACCACCAGCCAGGTGCCGGCCAGGGCGACCGCGCCGCGCGGACCGTCGACCGGCTTCCACCCGATCCGGTAGCACCAGGAGTCCAGCGTCGAACGGTCCCGGCGGCGGCGCCGCCAGTCGGCCAGGGCGGGGAGCACCGAGTCGAGCAGTTCCGGCGTGTCCTCCAGGCGCAGGGCGTCCGAGAGTTCGGCGAGGTCCCCGCGCTCCACCGCGTCCCAGAACCGCGCCTCACCCGGGTCACCCTCGGCCACCACCGACACCGGCTCCAACCAGAACCGCTCCCGCTGGAACGCGTACGTCGGCAACTCCACCCGGCCACCGCCGGGCAGCAGCGACCCGAAGTCCACCGGCGCCCCGGCCGTCCAGGCCTCGGCCAACGCCACCAGCAACCGCTCCGGACCACCCTGCCCACGCCGCAGCGTCCCCAGCACCGCCACCTCGACGCCGACCGACTCCGCCGTCTCCAGCACACCGACCGTCAGCACCGGATGCGGACTGCACTCCACGAACACCGACCGACCACTGCCCACCAGCGCCCGCGTCGCCTCCTCGAACCGCACCGGCGACCGCAGGTTGTCGAACCAGTACCCCGCGTCCATCCCCGCCGTGTCGATCGGCGCACCCGTCAACGTCGAGAACAACGGCACCGTCGACGTCGCCGGAACGATTCCCGCCAAATCCTCCAGGATCCGCCCCCGGACCTGCTCCACCTGCGCGGAGTGCGAGGCGTAGTCCACCGGAATCCGCCGGGCCCGCACCTCCCCCGCCGCACACAGCGCCAACAGCGCG
>NZ_JBIVVS010000055.1:0-15548 GCF_044768625.1 Kitasatospora sp. NPDC091207 | reverse complement strand
TGACCCGCCACCACCTCCGGCACCGCCACCCACGAACGCCACAACCGGTACAACGCCACCTCGAACACGAACAACACCGGCTGCGCCACACCCGTGCCCCCCCCCCCCCCCCCCCCCCCCCCCGCGCCCCCCCCGCCCCCCCCCCCCCCCCCCCCCCCCGACCCGTGTCCGGTACCGCGGGCCGCGCTCGTCGCCGGCCCCCGCCGCCCCGATCGGGCGTGCTCAACGCGCCGGCGTGCCGGCCGGGAGCCGGTCCAGCCCCGACCGCAGCGGGCCGAAGGCCTCCTCGGCCGCCGCCTCGACGCGGGCCCGGCGGGTCCCGGCCGGATCTCCGGCCACCATGCCCCGCCGGTTCTCCGCCGGGACCGCCCGGTGGGTCCTCCGCCGGCCGACGGGCGCGGAGGCGCGGTGCCCGACCGGCTCAGCGCTCGTCGAAGAAGCGTTCCACCGTGCGGCGGTCGGCGGCCACGGCCGCCAGCGGCTCGCCGACCACCCGGCCGGCCAGCTCGACCGCCAGCTCGCCGACGGCTCGCCGGAGGGTGACCGCCGCGAGTGCCTGGTCGACGGCGATCCGGGCGTGGGCTTCGGCGACCAGCCGGTCACGCTCCCGGACGCCCTCCTCACGGGCCGCCGCGATGGCGGCCGCACCCTGTTCGGCGGCGTCCTGCCGGATCCGCGCCGCCTCGTGCCGCGCGTCCGCCAGCTCCTCGCGGTAGGCCTCGTAGGTGCGCTCCGCCTCGGCCTGCAGGGCCTCGGCCCGCTCGGCACCGCCCTCGGTGGCGTCCCGGCGATCGGCCTGGAGCCGCTCGATCCGCGGCAGCACCCGGCTGCCCAGCACCCAGACCATGAGGAGGAAGCAGATCAGGCCGACGATCAGTTCGCCGGGCTCGGGCCGCAGAGGACTGAATGCGAGGTTCATCTGTTCCCCCTATGAGCTGATGTCCCGTCATGGAGGTTGCTGCCCGGCCGGGTTGACGTCGAACCCTGGGGGGCGGGGTGGGGGGATCACCCGCCGGTGGCGTACCTCACCGGCCCGGGGCGGACGTCACCGCCCCGGTCACTGCCCCATGACGTACTTGACCGTCGGGCCGGTGGTCCAGCCGCCGTCGACGGCGAGTTCGGCGCCGGTGACGTAGGAGGCGTCGTCCGAGAGCAGGTAGACCACGGCGGTGGCGATCTCGGGGGCCTCGCCGACCCGGGCCATCGGGGTGTTGGGGTAGTTGCCCTCACCGCTGCGGATGCCGACGGAGGCGGTCATCGGGGTGTAGGTCATGCCGGGGTGCACGGAGTTGACCCGGATCCGCTCGGCCCCGAGCTCGACGGCGCCGATCTTGGACAGGCCGCGGACGCCCCACTTGGAGGCACCGTAACCGGCGGTCAGCGCCAGGCCCATCAGGCCGGCCGCCGAGGATATGTTGACGATCGAGCCGCCGCCGGCCGAACGCAGGGCCGGGACGATCGTCTTCATCCCGATGAAGACGCCGGTCAGATTGATGTCCACCACCTTGCGGAAGTGGTCGACGCTCTCGTCCGTCAGCAGCGAACCGGTGGCGATCCCGGCGTTGTTGACCAGGCCGTGCACCGCGCCGAACTCGGCCTCGGCGAAGTCGACCACGTGCTGCCAGTCCTCCTCCGAGGTCACGTCGTGGCGGATGAACCGGGCCCGGTCACCGAGCCCGGCGGCGGTGGCCCTGCCGTCCGCCTCCAGCACGTCGGTGATCACCACGTTGGCTCCGGCCGCGACGGCGAGCCGGGCGGCCTCCGCGCCCAGGCCGCGGGCGCCGCCGGTGATGATGACGGTCTTGCCGGTCAGGTCGTTCATGACGTGCTCCTCGGGGGGATCGGTGCGCAGAGCATGGCGGCGGACATCGTCACCAGGTCGGCGAGGAAGGTCTCCTCGTCGGTCAACGGGGTGGTTCCGGTGAGGTACTGCCGGGCGCGGTCGGCCAGGGCCGCTCCGATCAGGGTGAGCACCAGGTCGATCCGCTCCAGTCGGATCGGCTCCGGCACGGACCGGATCCGGTCCTCGAGCAGCTCGATCAGCCGCCAGTAGCCGCCGCCCGCCAGCGTCGGGTGCGGGGTCCGGGTGCGGACGCCGCTGGTGTGGCTGACCTGGGCGGAGATCCGCAGGCAGTGCCGGCCCTGTTCGCTGTGCAGCTCGGTGGCCTCGGCCGCGACCAGGGCGCCGAGCAGCCCGGCCGGGTCGGCGGAGCCGAGCCCGGGCAGCAACAGGGCGAGGGCCTGCTCGGTGCGTTCCTGGCGGCCGGCCATGATCGCGTCGAGCAGGCCCTCGCGGGAGCCGAAGTGGTACTGCACGGCGGACGGGTTGCTCTGCCCGGCGAGCCGGGTGATGTCCCTGGTCAGGGCGGCTTCCACGCCTCGGGCGGCGAAGAGTTCCTCCGCGGCCCGGAGCAGTTTCTCGCGGGTCTCGTGGCCCGCCGACGTCCTTGCCATACGGACGACTTTAATACTGGGCATTATTAACGGCAAGTCCCGGTACGGCACCGGCCGGTGGGCCCTCCGCCGGCGGAGGGCCCGGTGGCGGGGTGCTCAGGCGCTCAGGTGACCTCGCCCCGCCGGCCGAACCGCTCCGCCCGCCACTCGCCGGTCTCCAGCACCTCGGCCAGCTGCCCGGCCGCGTCCCAGACGTCCACGTACGACAGGTACAGCGGGGTGAAGCCGAAGCGCATGAGGTCCGGTGCGCGGAAGTCCCCGATCACCCCGCGCTCGATCAGTGCCTGCACGACGGGGTAGCCGTCGGCGTGGCGCAGGGCGACCTGGCTGCCGCGCCGGGCGTGCTCGCGCGGGGTCACCACCTCGATCCCGTCCAGCCCCTCCACCAGTGAGACGAACAGGTCGGTCAGCGCCAGGCTCTTCGCCCGTACCGCGCCCAGGTCGGCGCGCTCCCAGACGTCCAGGCTCGCGTCCAGCGCGGCCTGGCCGAGCAGCGAGGGGGAGCTGGTCAGGAACCGCCCGATACCCGCCTTCGGGTCGTACCCGGGCTCGAAGGCGAACGGGCGGGCGTGGCCGAACCAACCGCTCAGCGGCTGCCGCGGGCCGGCCGCGAGGTGGCGCCGCGCCACGTACAGGAAGGCCGGCGAACCGGGGCCGCCGTTCAGGTACTTGTAGGTGCAGCCGACCGCGAAGTCCGCGTCGCTCGCGCCGAGCTCGATCGGCAGCGCGCCCACCGAGTGGCAGACGTCCCAGATCATCAGCGCGCCCGCCGCCCGCACCCGGGCGGTGATCCCGGGCATGTCCAGCAGCTCGCCGGTGCGGTAGTCGACGTGCGAGAGGACGACGGCGGCGACGTCCTCGTCCAGGTGCCGGTCCAGCTCCTCGGGCGCGACCAGCGCGCTGCGCGCGCCCTCGAACAGCCCGGTCACGCCCTCGGCGATGTAGAGGTCGGTCGGGAAGGCAGCGGCGTCGCCGAGCACCGTCCGCCGCCCGGGGCGCAGCCGCAGGGCGGCCGACAGCACCTTGAACAGGTTGACCGAGGTGGTGTCGCAGACCACGACCTCGTCCGGGCCGGCCCCGACCAGCGGCGCGATCCGCCGGCCCAGCCGGTACGGCTGCTCGAACCAGCCGGCCTCGTTCCAGCTGCGGATCAGCTCGCGGCCCCACTCCTCCTCGACCACCTGCCGCACCCGCTCCGGGGTGCGGGCCGGCAGCGCGCCGAGCGAGTTCCCGTCCAGGTAGACGACGCCCTCGGGCAGGGCGAACTCCTCGCGGAACCCCGCCAGCGGGTCGGCGCCGTCCAGCGCCGCGCACTCCTCGCGCGTGATCGTGCCCAACGTCCTGCCCTCTCGCTCGCTCTTCTCGCTCACAGTTCGTCCCGGACGGTCCACAGCTCGGGGAACACGTCCTGCTCGGCGGCCTTGCGCAGCCAGGTGAGGCCGCTGGAGCCGCCCGAGCCGGGCTTGGCGCCCATCGCGCGCCGGACCGCCGCCAGGTGCCGCTGACGCCAGCGGGTGACCCGCTCGGCGACGTCCAGCAGGACCTCGGCGAGCGGCTGCAGCTCCGCGTACGCGGGGTCGGTGTAGACCTGCCGCCAGGCCGCCTCCACCGCCGGGTCGGCCCGGTGGCGCTGCTCGGAGGGCTCGTGCGGCACCGCCAGCCCGCGGCGGGCGAGCAGGGCCAGGGCGTCGTCGTACAGACCGGGGGCGCGCAGGGCCGCGGTCAGCTCGTCCCGCGTCCGCGGTACCTCGTCGTACATCCGCAGCAGGGCGGCGTTCTTGTTGCCCAGCAGGAACTCCAGGTGCAGGAAGGCCGAGGACTGGAACCCGGAGGCCTCGCCGAACACCGAGCGGAAGGCGTTGAACTCCTGCGGGGTCATGGTCGCCAGCAGGTCCCAGGACTCCACCAGCACGTTCTGCACGTGGGTGCCGCGCCGGAGCGCGGCCAGCGCGGCCGGCAGGTCGTTCTCGCGCAGGGCCTGCTGGGCGAGCGTCCACTCGTGCCGCAGCAGGTCGAAGAGCAGCTCCATCACCTGGGTGCTGACGATGAACGACAGCTCGGCCGGCACCTTGCTGCGCGGCTGCTGCAGGCTGTGCAGCTCGTCCAGACGCGCGTACCGGGCGTAGGGGGTGCCCTGACCCGGCTCCGCGCCCCGACCGAACGACAGGTTGGGTGTCTCCACCGTGTCGTGCCCCATCCCGATTCCTCCTGATGACCCGGACGGCGGGTGGCCCGCCCGCCCGATGACCCGGCCGCCTGTGTGGTCCGTCGTGGCCGGGGCCCCATTGTGCGGCGGTCACTGCCCCCACTTGAATGGGCACCGGGCACGGCAACCGCATCCGGGCCTGGCGATCGAGAGGTCTTCCCACCGATCTCTTTACGATCGCAAAAGAGCGGGATCCAGCCAGTCGATCAACCCCACCGGGAGCCGCCATGGACGCCGTCGACCGCCGCCTGCTGGCCGAACTGCAGGCCGATGCCCGGCTCTCGTACAACGAACTCTCCCGCCGGGTGAGCCTCTCCGCACCCGCCGTCGCCGAACGGGTGCGCCGGCTGGAGGCCGAGGGGGTGATCAGCGGCTACCACGCCCACGTCGACCCCGCCCGGGCCGGGCTGCCGATCACCGCGCTGGTCCAGCTCCAGTGCTACGGCCCGCGCTGTGTGCTGCGCGACCCGGAGGTGCCCCGCTGGCCGGAGGTCCTCCAGCTGCACCGGGTGACCGGCGGGGCCTGCTGCGTGCTGCTGGTCGCGGTGCCCGCGATGGCCGCCTTCGAGGCGCTGATCGACCGCCTCGGCGGGTACGGGCAGCCGGCCAGCTCGATGATCCTCTCCAGCCCGGTGCCCTGGCGGCCGGTGGTCGCGCCCTGACGCCGGACCGGATTCAGTGCGCCTCGGGCAGGTGCAGGCCCAGTCCCGCCAGGCCGTTGAGGAACAGCTCCACGCCGACCGCCGCCAGCAGCAGCCCGAGCAGCCGGGAGAGTACTTCCAGCGACGTCCGGTGGGTGCGCCGCATCAGCGGGGCGAGCGCCGCCACGCAGATGTAGTTGATCACCACCACGGCGACGTACGCCCCGACGATGGTGGTCCGCCAGCCCCAGTCGTCCTTGCTGAGCGAGCCCACCAGCACCGCCGTGACCGCCAGTGGGCTCGCGATGTACGGGAGCAGCAGTTCGCGGATGCCGTCCACCATCGGGTTCGGCAGGTGGGTGTCGTCGTCGTCGGCGCCGGCGCCGAGATGGATGCCCAGCACCAGGGCGACGGCGTAGACGAAGAAGATCGTCCCGCCGGCCAGCTGCAGCGACTGGTCGCTGATGTGGAACAGCGAGGTGACGAAGTCCGCGCTGTACGCGAGCACCAGGCCGATGAAGGCGGAGATCAGTGAACTCCAGGCCGCCAGCCGCCGCAGCTCGTGGGTGCTCCGGGTGGCGGCCAGCCGGGCGAAGGACAGCAGGACCTTCGGCGGGCCGACCACGGCGAAGAAGGCGATGAACGCGCTGCTCAGGTTGAAGACGAACATGGGCCAAGCATGGTCGGGGCGATCGGCGCCGGTGGACCGCCACGCCCTCGGTGCGCGGCACGCGGCCGGCCGGGCGGTCCGGGGCTGCCGTCCGGGCCGGTGCGCGGGTGGTCGGGCGGGCCGGGCCCCGGACGCCGGTCCGCCATGGCCCGGCGGTCCGGCATTCGCCCGGATGGCGGCCCCGGGTCGAACCGGCTCGCCCTTTCGGCTCCTATGGAAACCGGATCACCTCCGCTGGAACGAGGACTCGACATGTGTCTGAACCGTAAGGATCTCGGCCTGCTGGCCCTGCGCGGCGCCGTCGGCGGGGTACTGATCGCGCACGGCACCCAGAAGCTGTTCGGCTGGTTCGGTGGTGGCGGCCTGGAGGGCACCACCAAGGCGATGGAGCACATGGGCTTCCACCCGGCCCGCCGCAGCGCCCTGGCGGCGGGCCTGGGCGAGGCGGGCGGCGGCGCCATGCTGGTGGCCGGGCTGGCCACCCCGGCGGCCGGCGCGGTGGTGGCCGGCACCATGGCGGGCGCGGTCGCGGTGCACGCGCCGGCCGGCTTCTTCGTCACCTCGGGCGGTTACGAGTACCCGGCGTTCCTGGGGGCGGCCGGGCTCGCGCTGGGCCTGGCGGGCCCGGGGCGGTACTCGCTGGACCACCTGACCGGTCATGCCTTCGACCAGCCCTGGGTGGGCGTGCTGGCGTTCGCCGCCAGCGCGGCCTCGGCCTACGGCGTGGTGGCCCGCCGCCGGCACGTGGTGCGGCTGCGCGAGGAACGGGCCGCCGTGGAGGCGCAGTCGCAGGAGGGTTCGGGGCTGTCCTGAAACCGCTCCCCCGGCGGTGCGCGCGCACCGCCGCGGGAGCGGCCCGGGGGAGCGGCCGGCAGGAGCCTCACCCGGATGCATCAGCCCTGTTGGCGGGCCCGGCCGTGGCCCCGGAGGGTGGCCGTGAGGTGTGCCGGGCAGCCCGGCACCGAACCGGGGCGCGGAGCCGCCGAGGCGGCACGGACCCCGGAGCGCAGAGACCCCCGCTGCGCGGACACCGCTGCGCGGAGACCCCGAAGCGCAGATCCCGAAGCGCGCCGACCCCGAAGCGCAGAAACGAGGACACCATGGACCGCCAGCCGCCGACCGGGGCGAGCCGCCCCACCCGTACCACCGCCCAGGACGTCACCGCCCCGGCGGTCCGCCGCCCGCGCCGGGCCGTGGCCGGCACGCTGGCCGCGGCCGTCCTGGGCGCGGCGGCGCTGGCCGGCTGCTCCTCCAGCGGTACGGCGAGCAAGGTCGCCTCCTCGGCCGCCGCCGCGGTGGGGTCGGGAGCCTCGGCCGTGGCCTCCGCCGCCGCCTCGGCGGCGTCCTCCGTCGCGGGCGGGCTCTCCTCGGCGGTCTCCTCGGCCGTGGCGTCGGCGGCCGGCTCGGCGGAGGCGGCGGCCTCCTCGGCGGTCTCCCATGTCAAGGGCGGCCTGGACGCCAAGGGGGACATCACGGCGGGCACGGTGACGATCGGTTCGGACGGCAAGGCCGAGGCGACTCTCACCGTCACCAACCACGGGCAGCAGTCCGACCGGTACGTGATCCAGGTCAACTTCACCGACGACTCCGGCAACGTGCTGGACGCGACCGCGGTGACCGTCCCGGACGTGGCCGCCGGACAGAGTGCCCAGGCCACCGCGCGCAGCAACCGCGACCTCTCGGGCTCGGTCAAGGTCGTGGTGGCCAATGCCGTCCGGTACTGATCCGCAGGTCAGCGCGGCCGGCGGGGCGGGGGCGCAACCTTAAGGGCGACTCAAGCCTCAACATCACCCCTTGACGGGGGAGTTGGTCTAGTCCATTTTAATCCACAGGTGCAGGGAGCCCCTGAACCGGCGTCAGCGGTCTACGGCCGCGGGCGCCGGTTCGGCATATCCCGGTGTCCGTCAAGGCATGTTCCCGCTCGATTCCCTTCCCCCGTTCTGTCATGCCCTGGTCGTACGGCCCCACCCCGTACGAGCCCGCCAGGCGCGGCGGATCCCCCACAACCAGGAGTCACGCACCCATGCTCCGTTCACGTATCGAAAGGGCCGGGACCCCGGCCCCGGACGGCGGCCGCCGCCGGCGCCCGAAGAGCCTGGCCGCCATCGCGGTCGGCACGACCGCGTCCCTGCTGCTCGGCGCGGGCCTCGCCCTCACCGGTGGCGCCTCGGCCAGCGCGGCCGTCACCAACTCCACCGGCGCGCCCGCCACCAGCGGTGGCATCAAGGTCGCGTACTTCGACCAGTGGTCGATCTACGCGAACGCGTACTACCCGAAGACGATCCAGGACACCGGCGTCGCCGGGAAGCTGGACTACCTGATCTACTCGTTCGCCAACATCCACCCCACCAACCTCAACTGTTTCGAGGCCACCAAGGCCGCGAGCCAGGACGACAACAACCCCAACGCGGGTGACGGTGCGGGCGACGCGTTCGCCGACTACCAGAAGAGCTTCGGTCCGGACATCGCGGTCGACGGCGTCGGCGACGCCTGGGGCCAGCCGATCGCGGGCAACTTCAACCAGCTGAAGAAGCTGAAGGCGAAGAACCCCAACCTCAAGGTCCTGATCTCGCTGGGCGGTTGGACGTACTCCAAGTACTTCTCGGCGGCGGCCGCCACGGACGCCTCGCGCAAGAAGCTGGTCTCGTCCTGCATCGACATGTTCATCAAGGGCAACCTGCCGGTGGACGCGGGCTACGGCGGCGCGGGCTCGGCGGCGGGCATCTTCGACGGCATCGACATCGACTGGGAGTACCCGGGCGGCGGTGGCCACACCGGCAACCTGGAGAGCCCGAACGACAAGCAGAACTTCACCCTGCTGCTGAAGGAGCTGCGCGAGCAGCTGGACGCGCAGGGCAAGGTCGACGGCAAGACCTACGCCACCGCGGCGGCCGTGGGTGCCGGTCAGGACAAGATCCGGAACGTGGAGACCGACAAGATCGGTCAGTACCTGACGTTCCTGGACATCATGACCTACGACATGCACGGTGCCTGGGACGCCAAGGGCCCGACCAACCACCAGGCCCCGATCTACTCCGGCCCGGACGACCCGATGACCCCGGCCAAGCCGGGCAACGGGAAGTACTCGGTGGACGCGGCGATCAAGGCGTACACGGCGGGTGACACCGACTACGGCATCCCCGGCGGCTTCCCCGCCAAGAAGATCAACGTGGGTGTGCCGTTCTACTACCGCGGCTGGACCGGCGTCCAGAACAACGGCAAGAACGGCCTCTTCCAGCCGGCCACCGGCCCGGCCGCCGGCGCCTCGATGTCGGGCAGCGTCCCCGGTATCCAGATGTACAAGGAGCTGGCGGGCTTCGTCGACAACCCGGCGAAGACCTTCTGGGACGACACCGCGAAGACCACGTACTTCTACGACGGCACCACCTTCTGGTCCGGTGAGGACGCCCGCTCGATCCAGGCCAAGGTGGACTACGCCCACTGCAACGGCCTCGGCGGCTCCTTCGCCTTCTCGCTGTACGACCTGGGGACCAAGACCGCGCTGTTCGACAAGATGGTCGAGGCCACCAACGGCTCCGCCGCCGCCTGCCCGGCCGCGCCGAGCCCCACCCCGACCCCGACCCAGACGGTGACCCCCACGCCGACCCCGACCGCGACGGCCACCGCCACCGCGACCCCGACGGTGACCCCGACCGCCACCCCGACCACTCCGGCCGGCTGCTCCGCCGCCCCGGGCTGGGACGCGGCCACCACCTACGCCACCTCGACCAAGGTCGCCTGGAAGGGCCACTACTACACCAACAAGTGGTGGACCAAGGGCGAGGACCCCGCCACCACCGGTCAGTGGGGCGTCTGGACCGACAACGGCCCCTGCTGAGGCCGTACCGGTCGAACACCCGGGTGCGCGAGTGCCCGAGTACCTGAACACCCGGGTGCGCGAGCGCCCGAGCACCTGAGAGACCCGAGGGCCTGACGGACCCTCGCGCCCTACGAGTCCGGCCCGCCGGGGGACGATCCCCCGGTGGGCCGGACTTTCCGCGTTCCGGGCCGCTCAGGCCAGGTCGTCGGTGCGCCCGAGGGCGTCGGGCTGGCTCTCCTCGATCCGGCGCAGCATCCGGGCCAGCATCCCGGACAGGACGGTGCGCTCCTCGCCGACGACGTCCTGGAGCAGCTCCTCCTCGAAGACGGCGGCCATCCGCATCGACTCCAGCCACTTGTCGCGGCCGTTCTCGGTCAGCTCGATGATCACCCGGACCCGGTTGTTCTCGTCCCGCTCCCGGGTGACGAGGTCCTCGGTGACCATCCGGTCGATCCGGTGGGTCATCGCGGCCGGGGTGAGCCCGAGCCGCTTGGCCAGCTCGCCCGGCCCGAGCCGGTAGGGGCTGCCGGCGACCACCAGGGCCTTGAGCACCTCCCACTCGGCGGGGGTGATTCCGAGCACAGTCAGCTGCCGGCCGTAGGCGACGCCCATCCGCCGGGAGACCCGGGAGAGGGTCTGCACGATGGTCTCCACCTGCGGGTCCACGGTGGGGAATTCCCGCTGGTAGACGGCCACCTGCTCGGCGATGCCCAGCTCGTCGGGGGCGGCCGGCGCGGGCTTGTCTGCTGTCATGCCGACCAGTGTCGCACGGCGGGGTGCACACCTTAAGCCTTTGACTCCACAGTCTTCTGCTGCTAAGACTTTATCTCGGCAGACTTTAGGTCTTAAATCTTCCGGCCTTAAGAGTATCCATCGAAACCCAGTGAAGGGGTGTGCACGGTGACCGGCACGGTGAAGCAGCAGAGGCAGCGGCGTCATGGGGCGGGCGGCCCGCTGCGCCGCGTCCAGATCGGCAACGCGCTCAGCGCGTTCGGCAGCGGGTTCACGATGCCGTACATGTTCGTGTACGTGGACCAGGTGCGGGGTCTGGGCTCGCTGGCCGCCGGGATGGTGTTCACCGTCTTCGCGCTGGCCGCGCTCGCCGTGCTCCCGTTCACCGGCCGCGGCATCGACCGGTACGGCCCGCGCCCGGTGCTGCTCGCCGGCGCCGCGCTCGCCGCCACCGGTGCGTTCGCCTTCGGTCACGCCACCGGGACGCCGGGGCTGCTGGTCTCCTCCTTCCTGTTCGGCGCGGGTGTCACCACCTGCCAGCCGGCGCTCGCCACCATGATCGTCCGCTGCTCGACCGCCGCGACCAGGTCGCACGCCTTCGCGCTGCAGTTCACCCTGGTCAACCTGGGCATGGGCATCGGCGCGCTGGTCGGCGGCCAGATCGTGGACGTCGCCGACCCGGCCAGCCTGACCCGGCTGTTCACCATCGAGGCCGTCACCTTCCTGGGTCTGGCCCTGGTCACCGGCAGCGCCCGGATCCCGAACGCCGCCCCGGTCCTGGTCCAGGGACAGCCGCAGGGCCCCCAGGGCCTGCGGGCGCTGGTCGCCGACAAGGCGATGCTGCGGCTCTGCGTGCTCGCCGGGCTGATCTTCTTCACCTGCTACGGCCAGTTCGAGTCCGGCGTCGCGGCCTTCGCCACCGACACCGTCGGCACCGCGCCCTCCACCCTGGGCATCGCCATCGGCGCCAACGCGCTGACCATCGTGGTGCTGCAGATGTTCGTGGTGCGGATCACCGCCCGCCGCCGGCGCACCACCGCGATGGCCGCGGCCGGCGTGGTCTGGCTGGGTGCCTGGGCGATGGCCCTGGTGGCCGGTCTGATCCGGACCGAGACCATGGCCGCCACGGTCGCGATCGTCTCGATCTACGCCCTGTTCGGGGTCGGCGAGTCGCTGCTCGCCCCCACTCTGGGCCCGATCGTCGCCGATCTCGCCCCGGCCCGGCTGCTCGGCACCTACAACTCCGGGTACGCCCTGGTGAAGCAGATCGCGATCGCGGTCGGCCCGGCCGTCGGCGTGCTGCTGGTGGGCTCCGGCACCTGGCCGCTCTACCTGGCGGCGATGGCCGGCTCCACCGTGCTGATCGTGGTCCTCGCGCTGCGGCTGCGGCCGTACCTCACCGCCGTCCAGGACAACGCCGCTCCGGCGGTCGTCCACACGACCCTGCCGGTCCGGGAGCTGCAGACCGCCGCGTGACACCCGCTCCGACATGCCACGACTGCGCCGTCCGGGTCACCTGGACGGCGCTTGTCGCGCTTGGATTCGCGACCACCGGCACATAGTGTCAGTGGCTGTTGACCGCCCGGCCCCGGCCGGCACAGGCGAGACAGGCGAATCGGCGAGGCTATGACGCAAGCGGCGCTCACGCACCCACCCGCACCAGCGGCCCCGGCAGCCCCCGCACCGGCCCGTCGGGGGCTGCCGCGCTGGGTGGCCGAACGGGCCGGCTGGCTCGGGCCGATCGGCGTGGCGCTCTTCGCCGGACTGCTCAGGTTCTGGAACCTCGGCTACCCCAACGCCTTCGTCTTCGACGAGACGTACTACCCCAAGGACGCCTGGTCGCTGCTGCGGCAGGGCTACGAGGGCACCTGGCCGGACAGCGCCAACGCCGACATCCTGGGCGTCCCGCAGCACATCCCGCTCACCGCCTCGCCCGAGTTCATCGCCCACCCGCCACTCGGCAAGTGGGTCATCTCGCTCGGTGAGTGGGGCTTCGGCCTGCACCCCTTCGGGTGGCGGTTCATGACCGCGCTGCTCGGCACCGTCACCGTGCTGATGCTGGCCCGGATCGGCCGCCGGCTCTTCGGCTCCACCCTGATCGGGTGCACCGCCGCGCTGCTGATGGCCGTCGACGGCCTCCAACTGGTGATGAGCCGGGTCGGCCTGCTGGACGGCGTCCAGATGTTCTTCGTGCTCGCCGCCTTCGGCAGCCTGCTGATCGACCGCGACCGCACCCGCGCCCGGCTGGCGGCCGCCCGCGACGGCGCGGAGCCGGACGGCGACCGGATCCGGCTCGGTCTCCGTCCCTGGCGGATCGCCGCCGGTGTCGCCCTCGGCGCCGCCTGCGCGGTCAAGTGGAACGGCGTCATGGTGCTCGCCGCCTTCGGCCTGCTCACCGTGCTCTGGGACCAGTCCGGCCGCCGCTGGGCCGGCGCCCGCCGCCCCTGGCGCTCGATGCTGCGCCGGGACGCGCTGCCCGCCCTGCTCGCCATGGTCGGCTCGGCCCTGGTGGTGTACGTCGGCTCCTGGGCCGGCTGGCTCGCCGCCGGCGGCCGGAGCGGCGGCGGGTACGACCGGCACTGGGCCGACAACCGGGCCGGCCTCTCCGCCGACAGCTTCCTCGGCGTCCCGCTGCCGCAGGTCCCGATGAGCTGGGTCCCCGCCCCGCTGCGCAGCCTCTGGCACTACCACGCACAGATGTACGACTTCAATACCGGCCTGAGCACCCCGCACACCTACCAGTCGAACCCGTTCAGCTGGCTGGTCCAGGGCCGCCCGGTCTCCATGTACTGGGAGCAGGTGCCGAACGGGCAGCAGGGCTGTACGGCCTCCGGCGGCTGCGCCGCGCAGATCCTCGGCCTCGGCACCCCGCTGCTTTGGTGGACGGCCTGCTTCGCCCTGGTCTACCTGCTCTGGCGCTGGTTCTTCCGCCGGGACTGGCGCTCGGGCGCGGTGCTCTGCGGCGTCGCCGGCGTCTACCTGCCCTGGTTCCAGTACCAGGAGCGGACGGTCTTCTCCTTCTACATGGTGGTGCTGGTGCCGTTCCTGTGCCTGGCCGTCGCGCAGATGCTGGGCGCGATGCTCGGGCCGCCGGGCTGCTCGCCCGAGCGGCGCCGGGTCGGCGCGGCCGGGGCCGGGCTGATCGTGCTGGCGATCGTGGCCTGCTTCGCCTTCTTCTATCCGCTCTACACGGCGGAGGTGATCCCCATGACGTCCTGGCAGGACCGGATGTGGTTCACCAGCTGGATCTGAGGCGTGACGCTCTCGGCGGCCGCGCAGAACCAGCTGCTGCCGGTCACTCCCGCCCTGGGGGTGGTGACCGCCGTGCTGCTGGCCGCCGCCGTGGCGGTGGCCGGCTGGGGCCTGCTCGGGCAGGGGCACGCGGTGCTGCGGGCCGGGCTGCGCGCGGTGGCGCAACTGGCCGCCGTCGCCCTGGTGATCACCTGGGTGGTCGGCTCGCTCTGGTGGTCGGCGCTGTTCGTCCTGCTGATGCTCGCGGTCGCGGTGCGCACGGCCGGCCGGCGGATGACCGCCGGACCGCAGTGGATCCGGGCGGCCGCGCCGATCGGCGCCGGGGTGCTGCCGGTGCTGGCGCTGCTGCTGGGCGTCGGACTGCTGCCGCCGAAGGGCCTGTCGATCATCCCGGTGGCGGGCATCCTGATCGGCGGCGCGCTCACCGCCACCTCGCTGGCCGGCCGGCGCGCCCTGGACGAGCTGCGCCAGCGGCACGGTGAGGTGGAGGCGGCGCTCGCGCTGGGCTTCGAGGAACGGGACGCCCGGCTGGAGATCTGCCGGACCGCCGCCGCGACCTCGCTCGTCCCGGCCCTCGACCAGACCCGGACGGTGGGCCTGGTCACACTGCCCGGCGCGTTCGTCGGCATGCTGCTCGGCGGGGCCTCCCCGGTGCAGGCGGGCGCGGTGCAGCTGTTCGTGCTGATCGCGCTGCTGGTGGTGGAGTCGGTGGCGGTCCTCGTGGTGCTGGAACTGGTCGCCCGGGGGCTGGTGGGCACCGCGCCGCCCGGCGGGATCGGGTAGGCTTGGCGCGTTGAAGGGGAGTAGCCCTCCACCGGACCGTCGACATACTGGCCCCTCGGGGCCCGGCGCCCGGGGCATCCGCGAGCGGGTGCCGGCGAGACCTTCGGCCGCAGTGCTGTGATGTTCTGACCAGCGCTGTCGGGCCGGAGCGACCCCTCACGGAGCTGCCGCGGCCGGACAGCCCGACCCCGAGGGATACCGAACCCCCGATGAGCCTGACCGTAGCCGCGATCACCTTCGGCATCGTCTTCCTGTCCGAACTCCCGGACAAGACCGCCCTGGCCAGCCTGATGCTCGGCGCCAAGTACCGGGCGAGCTATGTCTTCGCGGGCATCGCCGCCGCCTTCGCCCTCCAGGTCGGCATCGCCCTGGTCGCGGGGCACCTGCTCTCGCTGCTCCCGCACCGCTGGGTGGAGGGCGTCACCGGCCTGCTGTTCCTGGCCGGGGCCGCGATGCTGCTCTTCCACGGCGGCGACGACGAGGACGGCCACGCCGCCAAGGAGCCCTCCGCGAACAGCTTCTGGAAGGTCGCCGGGGCCAGCTTCGTGGTCGTCGCGATCGCCGAGTTCGGCGACCTCACCCAGATCATGACCGCCAACCTGGCCGCCAAGTACGCCGACCCGCTCGCCGTCGGCCTCGGCGCCTGGCTGGCGCTCTGCGCCGTCGCCGGGATCGCGATCCTCGGCGGCCAGAAGCTGCTGAAGCACGTCCCGATGAAGATCATCATCCGGGTGGCGGCCGGCATCATGGTGCTGATGGCCGGCTTCAGCATCTTCCAGGCGATCACCGGCTGACGCCCGGTCAGCGGTTTCCGCGGGGGGGGGGGGGGGGGGGGGGGGGGCCGCCGCGCGGGGGGGGGGGGGGGGGGGCGGGGGGGGGGGGCGGGGGGGGGGCGGGGGGGGGGGGGCGGGCGCCCCCCCCCCCCGGGGGGCCCCCCGCGCCGGTGGAGGCCGTGCCAGTGCAGGCGCAGCGGGCTGATCCGTCGCAGAC
>NZ_JBIVVS010000054.1:10945-16047 GCF_044768625.1 Kitasatospora sp. NPDC091207 | reverse complement strand
TCCTCCCCGCGAGGTCCATGCCGAGTTCGAGGATCTGCGACTCGCCGCATGAATTGATCGGTCAAATCCCCGTCCGGAAAACGCGCGGCCCCTCACACCGGCGGCCAGGCGCATGTCCAGGACATCGGCTGGCTGCCCGCGGAGTACAGGGACTGGGTTCGCCTGGGCACCACCGAGCGGAACCTCGCTCTCGAAGCGATCAGGATCTGGCCGTGACGAACTACTGAGGTTTTCAGGGTGGGGTCGGTGGTCTGAGAGTCAGGCCGGTGGCGGTCAGGCATCCGTCGATCAGGTGGGGTCGGAGTTGGATTCGGCGCAACTCGCGGCGGAGTGTGCGGTCGAGGTCGTCGGGCGTCCCGAAGGCGGTGTTCGCCATCGCTCTGCGCACGAGTGACCAGAGGCCTCGACGGGGTTCAGGTCGGGTGCATAGGGCGGGAGACGGACTGTGGTGAGCCAGTCGTGTTCGGCCTCGTACCGTTTCAGCCCTACTGACAGGTGGGTGTTGAGATTGTCCCAGACGACCACGATCGGTCCGCCGAGTTGGATGTGGGCCCGGACGAGCAGGTCGCGGTAGTCCTTCCAGGAGAAGCTCTTGCGGGCTCCCTTGAGGAGGAGATGGTTGCGGGGCCGGTAGATCAGCCGGCTCTCGCCCGGGCGATAGCAGCACAGGGCGGCCACCGAGGTCCTGCGTCGGGATCTGCCACGGACCCGGACGACGGGGGTGTCTCCGCGCCGGCCCCAGGTGCGGGCGCGGGGCGGCGTCATGGAGAAGCCGGCCTCGTCCTCGAAGACGATCCAGCCCCCACACGCCGCCCCGATGCTTTTACCCGCGGCCACACCTCCTTCTTCCACAGCTCCACCGCATGCTCGTCGCGCTCGAGGGCCCTCCGGGCGGGTGCCTGCCAGGACCAGCCGTGCCGTTTCAGCAGCCGCCACACCGTCGGGACCGAAAGACTGAGCTGCAGCCGACGCTGAATCACGCTCCGCACCCGGGCCAGCGTCCACCGCTCATCCGCGAAACCATGCGCGGTCGGCCCCTTGCCGAGTTCCTCCTCAAGCACGGCGAACTGGGCGTCGGTGACAGTCGGGGAGTTGGCCGGCCCCGCTGAACGCAGTGCCTCCATCCCGCCCTCGCGCCAGGCACGGCGCCAGCGTTCCACCGACCGCACGCTCACCCGCAGATCCTTTGCGATCACCGTGGTCTTCTCACCCACCGCGAACCGCATCCCGGCCTGGAACCGGATCCCCTCACGAAACGCCCGACGCTCAGCGGTCAGGCCCCCACCCTCCGGATACCTCACACCAACGGCATACCGCAGGGATCATGAACCGTCACTACCCGACGACAACCCGAAATCCTCAGTAAGTGTGCGCCAGAGGCGGGGCTCCTTCGGGTGGCCTCGCCTTCGGCCCGCCTGCGCACGCAGGACCACCGGTGTGTGCCGGGAAGGGCCCGAATGCGAGGTGGGTTCGGGCCCTTCCCGCCCGCGCGGGCGCAGGGGCCGCCCAGCTGTCCATCTCCGTGAGACCCGGGCCCGTTCAGGATCCGTCGCTGCGCGCCCAGCCGCTGCGCCGGCCTCTTGTAGTGGCCCTCGACCACCGCGCGGATCATCGGCCTGCCGGACCTGCCGATCTCGCGCAGCACCTGGACGCGCTGCCGGCCTGGAGCGGTGATCTAGAGGCTGCCTGGGAAGGGCTCGCCGATGAACTGCTGACGGAGTCGGCGCGCCTGGAGGATGCCGAGCGCCAGGCCGCCCACCTGGTGTGAGCGGACGAGTACTGGGCCGGGCTGTCGGGCGAGGACCGGGTCGCCGCCCGCAGCCGCCTCCAGCACACCGACGAGTCGGTGAAGCCCGCGGCCGCGTAGCCACCCGGGAGTCGCGCCGCTGCCCGTCACGGCCTGTACGGGATGGCCGAAGGGGCCGCTTCGTCGGCGCCGGGCGGCAGCGCCGGCAGCGGCCAGGAGGGGTCCGGTGCCCAGCTGGGCCAGCCGGCGGCGAACGGTCCGACGTGGTCGTCCAGCATGCCGATCGCCCGGCCACGGGCCCGGTCGACCTGGCCGGCCGTGTAGTCGTCGACCACCCCGAGGCGGCGTACCTGGGCGTACTCGTCCTGGTCCTTCCAATGATGCTTCGACAGGTCGGGGGCGACGGCTATGACCTCGGCGTCTTCTACGCCGACATCGACCTCGACACGTCCACGTTCGCCGCAGCCACCACCGCTCCCGCCTCCACCTGGAGCAGAGTCACCACCCCGTAGCGGGTGACCGTACGTGCCGTGGGTCGTCACCTCGGAGGAAAGCGACCCACGGCACACCCCCGCACCTCCGAGACCCGGTGCCGGCAGCGCGCAGCCCGCCGCCGACGAGTGGAACTCCGAGAATGTGCCAGTCGCCGCGGCACCGGACGCGCGACGGAGCCTGCAGAATCTGTGGCTCCGCCCGCGGCTGTAGGCCAGGTTGCCGGTCCGGTCAGGGGTGCGGGAGGGCTTTCGGCGCCACCTACACCGCCACCCTGCCCGACCTCGCGCCGGGCGAGCGGATGCCGCTGGTCGCGATGTGCGCGCTCGCGGCCGCCATGCCGTCCTGCGTGCTCGGCGACCTGCCGCGCGAGCTCACCCTGCTCGCCGACGACCTGGACGCCGCCACCGCCGCCGGCCGCGCCGCCACCGCGGCCACCGGTTCCGCCAGGTGAGCACGACCAGGCGCCGGGCGCTCGGGCCCGGCGCCGCCCGGGTGCTGACCGACACCGTCCGGGCGCCCCGCACTCCGCCCCCGTGGTCGCCGGCCACTCTCGACGCCGGGCTGCGCGGCGTCCTGGACGCCTACGAGGAGGCAGCCGCGCCGCGGCGCGAGGCCTTCGAGGACCTGGACGAGGACGTCCTGGCGGAAGCCGCCGCCGAGGCGCGGGCCTTCGGAACCGACCCGAATGGTGCCGTCGACGCCCTGGTGCGCGGCCTGCTGCTCCAGCTGACCGAGTGGCAGCGGACGATCGACGCGCTCGGCCGCGACCTCACCGCGGCCGCGCGGGAGCGGCCGCTGCCCGCGTGGGCCGCAGACGCCGGCCGCACCGAGGACATCCGATGGCACCAGGCCCGCACCGCGCTGCTCGAGGCCGTCACCCGCCACCACCACGGCGGCCCGGCCCCGGTAGCCGGCACCGGCCGGCCGTGGTGAGCACCCCCGGCCGCAGGCGGGAGAATAGGCCGACTTCGTTCGGCAGGCTCGCCGCGCCTTCGTGCGACGCTGCCTGTCACGGCCGTAGCGCGTCGCGCCCGCCGTCCCGGCCGGGACGGCGCCGGTTCAGACGGCCGGCTGCCATCCGAGCGCGGGGGCGAGTCGGGTCGCGATGCCGGTGAGGATCTGCACGTAGTCCCGGTGGCCGAAGGTGAACGGCAACGCGAAGACGACCTCGTCGACCTCCCGGAACGCGGCGTGGGCGTACAGCTCGGCGATCTCGACGAACGTCCCCACCAGGTCCGCCGCGAACATCGTGCGCGCCGGCCCCTGCGGGGCGGCGGTGCGCGGGAGCCGGCTCCGGGCGTAGTCCAGGTACTTCGCGCCCTGCTCCGCCGAGGCGCTGTCTGTGGGGATGACCAACAGCCCCTGGGAGACCCGGGCGCAGCGGTGCGCAGCGAGGTAGTGAACTCGGCGCGCAGCCGGTCGACGGTGGCGGCCTCGGCCTGGTGGGCGGCGGCGCAGCTGGTGGTGGTGGTGGTCACCCGGGCAGCCTGGCCGCCCGGCCGGAGCCGGTGCAACCGCCGTGACCACCTTCGGGGTGACGGCACGGCCCTGACCTGCGAGGACGCCGATACCTTGATGAGCCCGGCCCCTGTAGCGCCTGGCGGGGCACGACCCACTCGACCGTCATCCGGGCATACGGGACCCCTGGGGTACGGCTTCCCTGCCGCGTGGGCGGGCGGCGGGCGCCAGAAGCCGACTGTCCTGGTCGGCGAGGTCAAGGCGCGGGTCTGACCGGCGCGTTACAGGAGTCGGTGGAGCAGGCATGCGTCCACTGTCCTGGTCCTGGCCAAGCGGGGTCGGCCCTGCGGTCAAGCTGCGTTCAAGTGCGTGAGAGGCTCTGTCTCATGTGCTGCACTCTGATTCAGCGCTCTCACGCGCTCGTCTCGTTGCCCGGCTGCCGACAAGAGGTGCGTTGTGCCGTGATCGCGGTGGCACCGTGAGCGAGACTGCGCGAGTCGTTCTGGCTTTCGATGGGAGTCAGACCATCTTTTCCGGTGCCCTGGTTCTGGCAATACCGGTGGCGATGCTCGGGGGCCTTGTATCGTTCCTCTCTCCATGCGTCCTCCCTCTTGTTCCTGGATACTTGTCCTATGTCACTGGATTCTCCGCTGCGGACCTTGCCGATGCCGAGGGCCGAAAGCGTGGTCGAGTACTGCTTGGCGCTGCCCTCTTCGTTGCAGGATTCACCATTGTATTCGTATCTACAGGAGCATTATTTGGATCATTCGGATATGTCTTCCAGGAGCATCAGCGCATTATTCAGCAAGCATCCGGAGTGTTTGCGATCCTCATGGGGTTGACGTTCGCCGGCTTGCTGCCCAAATTTGCTCAGCGCGAGTTCAGATTGCATCGACGGCCGATCGTCGGTTTGATCGGCGCACCCGTACTCGGCGTGGTCTTTGGCGTGGGCTGGACGCCATGCCTGGGACCGACACTCAGCGCGGTACAGGTGCTCGCCATGGAACAGGCGAGCGCCGGACGTGGAGCCCTACTAAGCGCCGCCTACTGCGTTGGCCTGGGCCTCCCCTTTCTGGTTACGGCGGTCGCCTTCCGTGGCGCACTGGGGGCATTCGGCTGGGTGAAACGGCATTACCTCCTGGTCATGAGACTGGGCGGCGGCATGCTGGTTCTCGTAGGAGCCCTACTGCTGACAGGCGCCTGGGACCAGATGATCGGAATCATCCGGGAATGGGCAAGCGACTTCGACCAGTCCGGACTCGTGTCCATCTAGCATCTCGGCCCGTAGACAGTGGGGGGGGGGCCCCGGGGCGCGGGGGGGGCCCCCCCCCCGGCCGGGGGGGGCGCAACACGACACCAGTGGGCCGGGGAGCCGCCGGGGGGGGGGGGGGGGGGGCGGCGC
>NZ_JBIVVS010000054.1:0-10937 GCF_044768625.1 Kitasatospora sp. NPDC091207 | reverse complement strand
TCCGCCCGCCGGGGGTTGGGCCACCGCCCCGCCCCGCGCGCGTGGCGGTGTCCTCTCCCGCACGGGGCGGTGGGGCCGGGGGGGCCCCGGGGGGGGCCGGGGCCCCCCCCCCACTGATGTCTAGTGCTTCAGTAACTGCTCACTGTTTCGACTGGTCAGCGGTCGTGTTCTGGGTTCGGCGGCCGGCGTGGCGTCAGGGGCGGGTCCGGCGCGGAGAGCATCCGGCGGGGTGGCGTTGGCAGCCGCGAGCGACGGCCTGGCGCCGGAGCCGCCAGAGCGACCAGGAGAGTGGGCGCCTCAGCGCTTGGCAGTGAAGTTGCCCTGTCTGGTGGACAGTTGCCAGGAGCCGGCGGGGCTTCCGCCACGGCGGGCGACGTCAGGTCACGGGAACCGTTTCCGCGGCCCCCTTGCCGCCGCGTCGGCGGTCACTGCGGCGAGGAAGGCATGGTCAGGCTGATGTGCTGACACCGGCCTGGACACGCCGGCCGGTCAGGCAGCGGGGACGCTTTGCCGCGTCCCCGCCCCTCCGGGCGAACCTGCCACCAACCCGTGAGAACAACTCCTCGAGCTCCCCCTGCCCTGCTCTGCCACAAGATCCTCGATCACCCAAGAAGGCTGGCCGGAGGCATCACGCCCACCCATAAACCATCCTGCCGGATGATTTTTGCATCGGACCCACCACTGGCGCCACGTCAATCGTTGAATTCAAGATACGGCCCTCTGACCAGCCAAAATAGCGAACCGCCGCCGGAGTGCCAGCACCATCTCCTGCCCAGATAGACATACGTAAAGATTCGAACTGAATTCAGACAAAAGAAGACACTGCAGGACACTTCTCTATGCGATCTAGTGATATTGTCAAGCCGTTCGGAGAAGCAGAACGACTCTCTGCACGGAAAATGTCTTCTTCATTGGGGGGATTTCTAATGACCAAGGCCCGAATATTCAACATCCTGGCAGCCGCCGCGACTGTCCCTGTCCTGGCAATCGGATTTGCCGGACCTGCCTCGGCAGACGGAAACGTCACCTGGAAGAACGGAGTCGGCAACCCCTCCCACACCAGTGGCGGATCCGGCCTCTACCTCATCTCGAACTCAGCCGGCGGCGGTGTCGCAACCACGAACTACCGCTTCGGTTGGCATGATATCCAGAACAGTGACGGCACCTGGAATGAGGTCGACTCCTATGGACGATGCCTGACGGGATATGGCAACCAGGCCTACACGGAGGACTGCAACTCCGGCCGTGACGGAACGAACACGTGGCAGCGGTGGCGTGAGATCAATACCGGCTCCGGCTTCAAGCTCCAAAACGTCCAGACCGGCGGGTTCCTGGACAACAGTGGCAACGGAGGCTGGGGGGGTGTCTACGTGAACGGGACCGACTGGAACAACGATAACCAGCGCTGGTACTGATCCCACCCGGAATGGGAAGGGAACATCGGCACCGCGGCTTTTAGCAATCGTCACAACACACGGTTGCCCTGCCGGTTGGGCCGCAAGAGATTTACGCAAGACGCTCGACTGGGAATCCCCGGTCGAGCGTCTTGCGTGGGTGGCCGTTGAGATTTCTGGATTGGGATGGGACAGGCTCTCAGAACGATGACGGCCAGGCTCTCGGCGGCCTCCAGGAGACACGGGCGGCGTGGGGCCGGCCGAGAAGCGCCTGGGCAACGTCGAACGTGGCCTCCCAACGTAGGCCCGTCACAGTCGGGTTCAGGTGGCCGGCTGCGGACCGGCCCCGACCAGCCGGCTGAACTCCTTGGCCCATTCGACGAGATGCTGAACCAGGTCGGCGAGGTGCCGAGCGAGACCGGCGCCGCACCGGATCCGGTCGACAAGCTTGTACAGCAGCGTGTCCCAATCAGGCCCGGGGGTGTTCGTCTGGTTCGTCACCGTCACTCCTCGGAAGATGGGGTACCTCGGCCTGGCGGCCGGGGCCGGCGGGTCGGGTCAGGTGCCGGCCTGCTCGGCGCCGGCCAGCAGCACGGCGTCCAGGAGTACGGTCTGCTGGACGCTGAGCTTCCCGCCAGCGCGGGCCCCCGCCTGCTTGCGCAGCCACGCACCCGGTCGGAAGGTCGAGTCGCCTTCGGCGCCGGTGCGGTTGGCGGGGCCGTCGAGGGTGCCGCCGGCGGTGAGGTAGGCGAGCAGACGCCGGTAGGAGCGGTTCCAGTCCGGCTCGATCCGCCACATCGCGTCCACCGCGGGTCAGCTTCGCATCCTGGACGGCGGTGAGCTTGGCGTTCTTGCGCTGGCGGCCCATCCAGGCGCCGACGCCGTGGCCGTCGAGCTTCTCGGCCGCGGGGATCGCCAGGTGACCGTGCCGGGCAGCCCAGTCTCGGGCGTGCGCGAAGCCACGCTCCCAGGAGTGGGCGTGCTTGTCCCAGATCATGTCCAGCCGGTCCAGCTCGTTCACACGGGTCGGGGCGAGGAGGCCGGCACCCTTGAGGTAGCGCTGACGGTCCAGCCAGCTCACCAGGTCACCGTCGACGGTCTTGTCGGAGGCGTCGAGGTGGCCGTGCAGGGCGCGGAACGCGGCCGCCAAGCCGTACATGCGCTGCCACTCGGTGGCGCGCGGGTTGAACGCCCGCAGCTTCACCGTCTGCAGGATCTGCACGGCGTGCTTGCGAGCGTTGATCCGCAGCCACTCCACCGGCGACTCCGTCGGAGCCGGCCGCTCCGCGTCGCCCGCCCCGGACTCGACGTCCTCGCCCGCGCCGGCCTCCGACACCGCGGTGTGGTCCTTCTCCCCCGCCCGCTTGGCGCGCAGCTCGGTGATCCGGCCGACCACCCGCGCGTCGTGGGCGGCGAGGGCGCGCAGGACGCGCCAGATCGTGCGGAAGGAGGACGCCTCGATCTCGGTGTCGGCCTCGGCCCGCGCCGCCTCCCCGGCATCGCGCACCTCGGCCGGGTCGGCGGCCGTCGTGTCGTCGCCGACCTCGGGGGTGGGCAGGTAGACGGGGATGATGACCCAGGACACCTTGCCCTGCCGATAGGACAGCCGCAGCGCCCGGCCGACGGCCCGGACGACGTCGATGACGCTCGACTTCGGGTCCGCGAAGACGATGGCGTCCACGGCGGCCACGTCGATGCCCTCGTTCAGCAGGCGCGAGTTGCAGATGATGCAGCACTCCTCGCCCTCCTCGCCGGGCCGCTCGCCGGTGGAGGCCGAGAAGGTGGCGAACGCCGCCCGGCGGTCCTTCAGCTTGTCGCTACCGGCGACCGCGAGCGCCGTCACCCGCTCCGGACGATCCTTGTCCGGGAGCAACTCGGCGGTGGCTGCTCGGGGCCGGGGCGGCCAGGTGGTCCGGCCACCCCGGGGAGGGGCTAGAAAGGAGGCTCCTGCGAGTGGCGCCCACGAAGAGGGCCTCGGGGTCCTGGTCGTCCCGATCGCGGTGGTCGTCCGGTTCGCCGCCGTCGTACTCGCCCTCGCGGTAGTGCTCGGCCTGGTCGTCGTCGGTCTCCAGGTCGAGGACGTCCAGGATTGCACTGCCGTCCTGGTGGGCGGCCTCGCGGGCGCGGTCGGCGATGTCCTGGCGGTGGCGTGCATCGCGCAGCGCGCGCTGGAGGACGAGGTCCTGGTCCTGGTCGTAGCGCTTCGTCATAGAGCCGGCGGTGGCGTCGCGGACGCGCTGCCACTCAGCACTGGCGGCTGCCGGGGCCCTACGGCGTGGTGGTGAGGCGGGTCTGGGTCGGAGGACATCGGCCGACCGTCGATGGTTGGCGTGGCCCGTTCTCGACGAGCAGATGACGACGATCGGGGTGGCTGGCGACGGTCTGGGGCGGGAGGAGCAGCGGAGCGAGCCGGCGGCATCCGGGGCACCGGCACGGGCTGGGCCGGTGAGCCGCGGACCGCCTCGCCCTGGACCAGGCCGTCGGCGGCGGCCAGGCAGAACTCCCACGTGTTCGCGGCGCGGTCAGATGTGATGCGGATGTTCTCGCGGTCCGGTCCGGCCTGACAGTCCCCGCAGACGAGGATGCGGCGGAGGTCCGGACCAACATCGGCTCCGACCCAGCCGCGTAGCCTCACCTGCGGCTCCTCCTTCAGACGGACGCTGACGTGGAACCGCCTCCCGCTGACACCGCAGCCGAACATCACGAGGCCGGCCGCATCACCTGCCCGGCCGTCCGGGGGTTCGGAGGTTAGGCGCCCGACGCCCCGCACGGGCCGTGGGCGGGCTACGGAAGGGTGGGGAGGTAGTTCGGGGCGTGGCGGGCCTGGGTGGCCTGTTCGTAGGCGTAGGCGTAGCCGAGCAGGCGGGCGTCGCTGGAGCGGGTCCCGAGGAAGGAGACCCCGAGCGGCAGTCCCTGGTCGGTGTAGCCGGCCGGTACGGTGATCTGGGGGTAGCCGGCCACCACTGAGTTGTCGGTCGTGCCGGCGAACGGGCTGGGGGCGTCGGGCTGGAAGTCCACCGGCGTGGCGGGGAGCGTGGTGGGGGTGACGATCGCGTCGAGCTTGTGGGCCGCGAGGGTGTCGTCGATGGCGCGCCGGGCCAGGTCGACCGCGGCGGCGCGGTGGGCCCGGTACTGCGGGTCGTTCACGTTGCCGTCGGTCTGCTGCGCCAGTTCGAAGTACTCCTGTCCGAACCTGGCCATGTCCTCGATGTCGGCGTGCTCCTTATTGTAGGCGATCAGGCCCGCGAGGTCGGCAGGGTGGGAGCCCGGCGTGGCGGCGAGGTAGGCGTTGACGTCATGCTTGAACTCGGTCGTCAGGGCGGGGAGCAGGTGCTCGTGGAGCTTCTCGGGCTGCGGCACGTCCGCGCCCTCGACCACAGTGGCGCCCAGTGCCTTCAGCCGCCGGACGGTGGCGTCGAAGACCCGGTCCACGTCGGGGCTGATGCCCGTGTGCCCCTCGCGCCAGACGCCGATCCGCTTGCCGCGCAGCGCCCCCCGGTCCAGCACCGTGCGGTAGTCGGCCGGGAGCGTGCCCGCGGCGGGTGCGGTGTCCGGGTCCGCGGGGTCCGGGCCCTGGATCGCCCACAGGGTCAGCGCGGCGTCGGTGACGTTGCGGGCGATAGGGCCGGCGGTGTCCTGGCGGCTGGTGATCGGCACGATGCCGGCGCGGCTCACCAGCCCGAGCGTGGGGCGCACGCCCACCGTCGACGTGGTGGCCGCCGGGTCCACGATCGAGCCGCCCGTGTCGGTGCCGATCGTCACCGCCGCCAGACTCGCCGCCGCGGCCGCCGCCGATCCGCTGGACGAACCGCTCGTACTGCGGTCCAGCACGTACGGGTTGTGGGTCTGGCCGCCGACCGCGCTCCAGCCCGCGACGGCCATCGGGGAGCGGAAGTTGGCCCACTCCGTCATGTTCGCCTTGCCCAGGACCACGGCCCCGGCCTCGCGCAGCCGCCGGACCAGTTCCGCGTCCTGGGCGGGCTTCGCCGCCGACAGCGCTGTCGAACCGGCTGTGGTTGGCTGCCGGTCGGCGGTGTCCATGTTCTCCTTGAGCAGGACCGGGATGCCCTCCAGCGGTCCGCGCGCACCGTGGACGCGCCGTGCGCGGTCGCTCGCACGCGCGATGGCCGGCGCGTCGGGGTTGACGGTGACCACCGCCCGCAGGCGCGGGTTCAGTCGGCGAATCCGGTCGAGGTAGAGCCCGGTCAGCTGTTCGGAGGTCAGCCGGTGGCGCTCCATCGCCTGCTGCAGGCCCGGAATCGTCACCCGGTCCAGATCCACCCCCGCGATCCGGTCCGCGGTCCCGCCCGGCGCGGCATCGGCCTGCGCCGACACCGGGGCCAGCAGGGCCATCGACACGGCCGCGACCGCCGCGCAGCGCAGCGGAGTCCTGACGGACGAACGCATGGTTGTCCCGCACCCCTGTCGCCGAGGCACCCGGTACGGAGCACCCTTGCGGCTCCACTGCGGCGCCACCCTGCCGGGTGCGGCGCGTTGCCTCGATCTCGTGACCACCACGCTAGGCGCCCCCACCTGCCCGCCGACACGAGGCACACCCCCCAAACGATCACAGGTCTTCCCCCGAACCCGGGGTGGGGATTACCCCACCCCGGGTCCTGGACCTGGGCAGACCCACAGCAATCCTTGCCGCCGGTGCCCCGCGGCCGGGCTCTCTCCCGGACCGGCTACGCGAAGCCGCCGGAGCCGACGGCCACCGCACACCCGCAGCCCTGCGAGGGACCCCGCCCCGGGCCGCCTCGCGCTCCTGGTGGCAGGGGTGGCAGGTGCCGCCCTCGCGGTTCGTCCAGTACCCACGGATCTCCTGGGTCCACACCGCCTTCCGCTCCGGGACCGCGCCGCAGTCCACGCATGCCAGCGCCTCCATCGCCTCCCGGTGCCGGCGTTCCTCCTCGGCCAGACGGTCGGCCTGCCGCTGCTTGTAGGCGGCGTGGTCCCCCGGGTTGTCGAGAGCGTCGGTCAAGGAGAGCAGGCCGTCGCGGCCGTAGCGCCACCACACCTCGCCCATCGGGCCGAGCCGGGTGAGCGTGTCGAGCGAGGCGACCAGGATCGGAATCGAGTCGCCGTAGTCGAGCCAGCTGTCCGTCGAGTAGTCCTCGGTGCGGCGCCGGCCGCGCCAGAACTCGGCGGTCGGGTCGCGGATCATGGCGGCCCGGTTGTTCAGCGGCTTCGCGCTGGCGTCCGCGAGGACCAGGGCGACGGGCGGGTAGCTCTCGCGGGCGGGTCCCGGGTAGGCCCTGCGCCACCAGTGCGTCATCCGCTCCGACGCCGACTCCTCGGCCGGCACCGGGTCGTTGTCCCGTGACTTGGCGCGGGACAGCTCCCGGTAGCCGGCGAACTTCGCCGCCACCAGCACCGGGGACATCGTGGAGCGGTCCACCTCCACCATCAGCACCGGCACGCCGGTCTCCGGGGCCTCCCACACCGCATCCGGGCGCACCTTGCGGCGGCCAGCAGCTCCCAGGTGGAGCTGCCACTGGCAGCCCGTCCGGTTCCGGTACAGCAGCGCGTTCACGACCTCGCGCAGGTCGCAGGAGCCCGGGTCCCGGGTCGCCGAGCGCGACACCCGCTCCTGCTTCCAGGCCGTGGGCAGCGGCTCGACCAAGGCCCACTGCCCGTCGGACAAATCCGTTGAGTACGGCATCCGTTTCATGCCGCGACCGCATCATGCGCACGACATGCACGTCAGCCCGAACGACTCCGCACCCACGAACGGGCGGCACCAGATCATCCAGAAATGGACATACCGCCCTCTGACGTCTACTCAACCCCAGGCCCAGGAAGACGCTTGGCTGGGACACCCCGGCCAAGCGCTTCTTCGAGCTGCCTGAAGACCTTCCCAACCCCGCCGCGTTGCGACGAGTTGTTGAATCCACCTGTTCGGGGGCGGGGCGTCGTGCGTACCGATCGGGGGCGGGGTCAGTCCTTGCCGGGCACCGCCAGGATGCAGAGCAGGGAGCAGGCCACCGCCGCGGACGGGGCGGTGGTGGTGGGGGTGGTGCCGGCGGGCGCGTTCGCGGCGACGAAGCTCGCGGAGGCGGTGTTCCTCAGCGGGAGCGCCAGCAGCAGGGAGTCGCAGTAGACGGCGCGGCTGGTGCCGGCCGCGAGGGCGAACGTGCCGGCGGCCTGCCGGCAGGCGGGCGTGCTGGCGTCGTTGACGGTGACGGACGCGGCGTCGACCGGTCCGGCGTTGCTGACGGTGATCCGCCAGTGCGCGGTGCCGAGCAGGCCCAGCAGGCCCACGGGGCTGGTCTTGGCCCAGGGCCCGGGGCCGCCGGGCAGACAGTCGTGGGAGTTGGCGGAGCCGCAGATCTCCTTCTCCACGGTGACCCGGGGCTGGCAGCCGGTGCCGGGCGCGACCGCGGTGGTGACAGTGTTGGAGGTGAGCGCGCCGTTCGCGTCGCTACCGTTCGCGGTGTTGGTGACGGCGGTGGCGGTGCAGGCGGCCGCGACGGTGGTGCGGAAGCAGACCTGCGGCCCGTCACCCCGGTACTCGACGACCAGGGAGGGGTGGTTGCCGTCGGCGAAGTCCGCGGAGGTGGTCAGCACCAGCTGCGCGGTGACGGTGAGGGCCGGGTGCCCGGTGACGGAGATGCCGGACAGGTCGACCGTGCCGTCCGCGCCCAGCGCCGGGGTCGCGACGGGCGTGCCGTCGGGGTCGGTGACCAGGACCCGGGACGCCGACAGGGTGATGTGCGAGAGGTCGATGTCGGTCAGCCGGACCTTGTCGTAGCCCTGGACGTGGCCGCTCGCGCCGTCGCAGTAGAAGTCGCCGGGTTCGAGGGTGACCGAGGCGCCGCTGTGCACACAGGGGCTGGCGCCGGTCGTCGGGTCGAGCGAGAACAGCACGCCGGCGTCGCCGAGGCCGATCAGGCAACGGGTCGTGGAGTCGTAGCTGTAGCCGTAGTCGCGGGTGTCGCCGCCGTGGGCGCTCGGGTGCCCGGCCGGGAGCGGGAAGCCCGCGCACGGGCCGCCGGTGGCCCAGTCGTGGCAGACGGTCGCGCCGGCCACCCCCCCGCCCCAGATCGGGAAGTAGCTGCGGGTGCCGGTATCGGTGGTGACGGTCTCGGGGTTGAAGGTCAGCACGTTGCCGGCCAGCGCGCCGAGGCTGCTCGGCGCGGCGTGCACGGAGCCGTCCAGGCCGTAGCAGGTGGTCAGGACGTTGGCGCCGCCGACGGTGCTGGTGCAGACGCCGTCGGGGTGCCCGGCGGTGTCGTACGCGGTGTAGGCGTTGTAGGTGTAGTAGTTGGCGTTCGGCCCGGCGGGGTGCTGGGTGTCCCAGCCCGCACAGGTGGTGAGGGCGGCGGTGTCGAAGCAGCCGAGCGCGGGCGGCCCGGGGACGGTGGAGGTGCCGGCCTGCGGCGAGCTGGAGACGAAGACCTTGTCGCCGACCGCGGTGAGCGCGCCGAAGTAGAGCGCGGTGGGCGTGCTCGGCAGGTCACGGTTGCCGGGGGCGACGGGCGCGTACGGTTGGCCGGCGCACGGGGTGCGGGTGGCGAGCGCCAGGCAGAGCACCCGGCCGTCGCTGGCGACGCCGTACAGGTTGTCGCCGGAGCTCACCAGGCCCGCGAGGTTGTTGACGCTGCTGGGCGAGCCGCCGGTGGGCGTGAGGGCGGTGAAGCCGCAGTTCGCCTGCGCGTCGAGGTCCAGGCAGCCGACGCCGACCGCGGCGGCGGTGACGGCGGGGTACAGCACCTGGTTCGGGTGCGCGGGGTCGAACACGTACTGCGGGGTGAGCGGGCTGCCGATGTCACCGGTGGCGCCGCTGCCGAGCGGGCCGACGGTGGTGTTCAGCGGGCGCGGCCAGGGGCCGCCGGTGCAGGGCTGACCGGCCGTCAGGCTGAGGCAGACCACCTGCGGGGCGCCACGCGCGGCGTGGTGGTAGATATTCCAGGACTGGATCTCGCCGGACGCCGTCCGGTGCAGGATCGGGGTGAACCCGTCGCCGCCGGTGGACTGCGCGGTCGGCTGGACGGGGGCGAGCAGCAGCGGGGAGACGCCGGTGCCGACGCCGCGCAGCACCGGGTTCTCGGCCCGGACGGCGGTGGTCGCGGTGCCGGTGTCGGTGGCGCCGAACGTGCTGCCGTCGGTCGACCAGGACGGCGTCCACCCGGGCGGGGCCTTCAGCGAACCGGGCACGTACGTCTGGAAGTTGCCCGCGCCCGCGATCGGGTCGGTGACGACGGCGGGCGCGGCGGCGCCGCCGAAGGTGCCGCCGCGGTAGGTGACGGCCCAGTTCAGGGTGTCGCCGTGCTCGGCGGTGGCGGCGCCCGGGTGGGTGGCGTTCTGCACGGTCTTCACCAGCGCGGACGCCCCGACGGCGGTGTCGGCCGGGCTGGCGCCGGCCCCGGGGGCGACGCCCCCCAGGCCCAGCAGCAGGAGCGCGGAGGTGACGGCGACGGCCGTGGCGGCGCCGAGCGGACGGCGGCCGGTGCGGCGGCTTCGGGCGGTGATCGGCATGGGCGGACGCGGGCTTCTCAGCACTGGTTCTCCACCTCTGATCGACAGCCGGACTGACGAGTCGTCAGACCGGTCCGTCGATCAGGGTAAAGGTGCGGTAAGTATGGACCGGCCCTACTTTTTCATATTGGTCACATCATGAACGAATATGACTCGACATCTTCCCCCCCGACCGTCCGCACCGGCCCCCGAGGGCCGATCGCCCCCGAACATCACTTCGATACCTGCCCGTCCTTGGGCCACTGGCGTACGACACCCGCAGCCCGAGCCACCACACCGTCGGGTGACGTGACTCGGCCAGGCGAGTGACAGCGGCGACCGTCGACTGCTACCCGGGCGGGCCGGTGTTCCAGGATCGGTGCCGTCGCCGTCTCCGGCGGATTGCGTGCAAACCGTGTCAGTGCCGTGCGATCGGTTCGACCACGGCTGTTCGAGGAGTCCGTCCCATGCGTTCACGAGTCATCGCCCTCATGGCCGCCGCCATCGCGGCCACCTCGGCGCTCGCGCAGCCCGCCCACGCCGCCCCGCTCATCGACGGGGTCTACCGGTTCGCGGCCCTCACGGACGGCAAGTGCCTGGTCTGGCCCAAGCTGCACGGACCTGTCGGCACAGTGTCACTGGGCGACTGCACGGACAGCACGTACACCTCGGCGAACTGGCAGGTACAGCAACGGCCCAACGCAACGATGAACGTCTCCGTGCCGAATTCGGCCCCGCGCGGCTGCCTGAGGTTGACGGACGACCACAAGGTGGGGATCAGCGACAACTGCGACCGGTACGCCGAATGGACCGTCTTCTACGGCTCCGCCGGGCCCGGCAGCACGGTGTGGGCCGACATCGAGCACACCCCCGGCGACCGGTCCGCCTCGTGGGGGAAGCTAGTCGACGATCCCGGCGTGACCGGCCGGCTCGTGGTGAGGCCGGCCCCCATCGAACCGCACCACTGGACCTTGCAGCCAGCCGGCTAGGCGATGTCTCTCCGATCATGAGCGGAGCCAGATGAGGATCGCTGCGAGGGTGACGGTGCCGAGGAAGACGTGGCCGCGCTTGTCGTAGCGCGTGGCC
>NZ_JBIVVS010000053.1:0-18404 GCF_044768625.1 Kitasatospora sp. NPDC091207 | reverse complement strand
TGTGACGCTGCGGACCGGTCGGCGTTGGCGGGGGTGTTGGGTGGTCTTGGGCGTGCGTTGACGGGTGTGGTGCATGCGGCGGGGGTGTTGGACGACGGTGTGTTCGGTGGGTTGACGGCGGAGCGGTTGTCGGGGGTGTTGCGTCCGAAGGTGGACGCGGTGGTGAATCTGGACGAGTTGACGGCGGGTGTGGATCTGTCGTTGTTCGTGGTGTTCTCGTCGGTGGCGGGGACGTTCGGTTCGGGTGGTCAGGCGAACTACGCGGCGGCGAACGCGTTCCTGGACGCGTTGATGGCGCGTCGGGTGGCGTCGGGGTTGGTGGGTCAGTCGTTGGCGTGGGGTCTGTGGGAGCAGGCGAGCGCCCTCACCGGCCACCTGGGACGGGTCGACCAGACCAGGGCCGGCAGCCTCAGCGCACCGCTGTCCACCCCCCGGGCGCTCGCGCTGTTCGACCGCGCGCGCGGCACGGGGCGGGCGCACCTCGTGCCGGTCGACCTCGACCTGGGCGTGCTGCGCTCCGGCGCCCACCCGGTGCCCGTGCTGCTGCGCGCCCTGGTCCAGGGCCCGGCCCGCCGGGCCGCCGACAACCGGGGCACGGACGGTCCGGCCCTGTCCGAGCGGCTGGCGCTGATGGCCGAGGCGCAGCGCGACGCGGTGCTGCTCGACCTGGTCACCGGGAACGCGGCGGTGGTCCTCGGGCACGGTTCGGCGGACGCCGTCGCGGCCGACCGGCCGTTCAAGGACCTCGGGTTCGACTCGCTGACCTCGGTCGAGCTGCGCAACCGGCTGAACACCGCCACCGGTCTGCGGCTGCCCCCGACCCTGGTCTTCGACCACCCCACCCCCGGTGCGCTCGCCCGCTACCTGCGGGAGAGCCTGCTGCCCGTCGTCAGCCCGGCCGAGGACCTGCTCGGCAGACTGACCGGGATGGAGGCCGAACTGGTCGCCCTGGCCGGGGCGGAACGGTCCGGGATCCGCACCCGGCTGGAGCTGCTGCTGGACCGGCTGCGGGACGCCGACGGCCCGCTCGACGCCCACGACGACAGCGATCTGGAGTCGGCGACGGCGGAGGACATCTTCGCGCTGATCGACGACGAACTCGGGGGCTGAGGGCCCCGGCCCCCGGACCGCCGCCGCGGTTCGGGGGCCGGTCGGCGGGCGTCCCGGCTCAGGTCACCAGACCGCGCCGGAACGCCTCGCCGACCGCGCCCGCCCGGTCCCGCACCCCGAGCTTGTCGTAGATGCGCAGCAGATGGGTCTTCACGCTGGCCTCGGTGATGAAGAGCGCGCTCGCGACCTCCTTGTTGGAGGACCCGTGGGCGACGAGGCGCATCACCTCCAGCTCGCGCGCGCTCAGCACGCCGTTGCCGGGCCGCCGGACCCGGTCCATCAGGCGCTTGGTGATGGTGGGGGAGAGCATCGCCTCGCCGCGCGCCGCCACCCGGGCCGCGCGCAGCAGCTCCTCGGTGGGCGCGTCCTTGAGCAGGTAGCCGGTGGCGCCGGCCTCGATCGCGGGCAGCACGTCGTTGTCGGTGTCGAAGGTGGTCAGCACCAGGACCCGGACCCGCGGGGCGGTCTCGCCGAGCCGGTGGATCGCGGTGACGCCGTCCATCACCGGCATGCGCAGGTCCATCAGCACCAGGTCGGGATCCAATTCGGCGACCAGGTCGAGGGCTTCGGCGCCGTTGCCGGCCTCGCCGACCACCTCGAACTCGGGGCTGCCGGTGAACGCGCCGCGCAGGCCGTCGCGGACGATCGGGTGGTCGTCCACGATCAGGAGCCGTACCCGGGCGGGCTGTCCGGTCATGCGTCGCCGCCCCGGCGGATCGCGGGCACGCTCGCGTTGACCGCGGTGCCCGCGCCCGGCGTGCTCTCGACGGTGAGCGTCCCGAGCACCCGGTCGAGCCGTCGGCGCAGACCGTGGAGCCCGTAGCCGCCCTCGCCGTCCGCCGCCGGCGGGTCGTCGTGCTCGGTCACGGTGAAGCCGACACCGTCGTCGTGAACGTCCAGCATGACCGTGTCCTCCAGGTAGGAAATGGTCAGCCTGACCTTACTGGCACCGGCGTGCTTCGCGATGTTCGCGAGCGTCTCCTGGGCGACCCGGAACAGGGCGACCTCGATCTCGGTCAGCAGCGGGACCGGGTCGCCGGTGGCCTCGACGCAGGACGGGACGGACTCGCGGGCCGACCAGCGCTGGGCCAGGTCGTGGATCGCGCTCGGCAGGTGGGCCTCGTCGAGCTCCACCGGCTGGAGCGCGGCCACCGACCGGCGGGCCGCCGCGAGGCTCTCCCGGGCCAGGGTCCGGGCCTGTTCCAGGTGCCACTCGTGCCGGTCGGGTTGCGGCCGGGCCCGGTCGGCGGCCTGGAGCTGGGTGATGATCCCGGCCAGCCCCTGGGCGATGGTGTCGTGGATCTCCCGGGCCATCCGCTGGCGCTCGTCCTGGATGCCCGCCTCCCGGGCCTGGGTGAGCAACTGGGCGTGCAGGCCGTTGTTCTCCGCGATCACCGCCGTCAGCTTGGCGACCAGCCGCCGGCGTTCCTCGCTGCGTTCGTTGAACCGCTGCGAGACGTTGCCGAACAGGCCGATCAGGCAGGTCTGCAGGCACACCGACGCGGCCGCGATCGCGATCCGCTTCGAGGTGTCCGGCACCCCGCCGGGGATCAGATTGATCATCAGCGAGGTGGCGCCGACGCTGAGGAAGGCCCACTGGCGCGGCAGCAGGTCGTAGGCCTGGACGAACCCGATCACGGCGAACACGAAGAAGATCGGGTGCCGCGTCATCAGCAGCGCGGCCAGCACCTGCTGGACCGCCACGTAGGTCAGCATCGGCCCGGTGCGGCCGGTCCACGCCGGTGACCGCAGGGTGTACATGGCCAGGGTCCACGCGGCGGTCACCACGACCAGCGGGACGACGGTCACCCGCGCGTTCGCCGCGCCCTCCTCGGGCTGGACGAGGCACAGCACGGTGGCCACGCCCAGCAGCGCGAGGGGGAGCGGGGTCAGGAAGCGGCGCAGGTCGCCCGGTTCGTCGCCGGTCGTGCCGGTCGTGCTGGTCATCGGCCCCCCGGGTGCGCTGCGACCGTACGCGATCACGAACTCAGCCTATTCCCAGCGGAACAGCCGCGCCGCCGCGGCGCCGAAGGCCACCGAGTAGGCGAGCAGGACCAGCACGGCGGTCAGGCCGGGCCAGTGGCCCTTGGCGACGTCGCCGAAGGCCTGGACGGAGGCGCCGAGCGGGGTGTAGTCACCGATCCTGACGAGCGCGTCGGGCATCTGCTCCCGGGGCACGTAGAGGCCGGCGAAGAACATCAGCGGGAAGAACAGCATGCTGCCCGCGCCGGTGGCGGCCTTGCTGGTCTTGATCACCGACGCGAGGAACAGCCCGATGGACAGCACCGCCGTGACCGAGAGCAGGAACGCGATCACGAAGCCGGCCGGGTTGCCGGGCAGCTTGACGTCCCAGAGCACGCGCGAGGTGGCGAGCACCAGGATCGTGGTGGCGACGGCGACGGTCGTCTGGACCACGAGCTGGGCCACCAGCACCCGGGCCGGGCCCACCGGCGTCGTCGAGAGCCGGCGCAGGATGCCCTTCTCGCGGTAGCTCACCAGGTAGGTCGGTGTGATGAACAGGCCGGTCAGCGCGAAGGCCAGCACCACCAGGACGGGCGTGAAGTAGTCGATGCCGCGCTGGCCGAGCTCCACGTTGATCTCACGGGAGGACGGGATGCTTCCGATGATCACCACGAGGACGACCGGGAAGAGGAGCGTCCAGAAGTACGCGGCTGGGTCTCGCAGGAAGAGTTTGAACTCCACGGCCGTGAGCCGGTTCATCGCCCGCACGGGGGGTCTCCTTCTGAGGGGTCGGGGGTCTGCTTCGGGGGCCGGGAGGTCAGCGCGTGGGGTGGTCGAACCGGCGACCGGTCAGGGCGAGGAACGCGTCCTCCAGACTGGCCAGTTCGGCCCGCAGGTCGGCGGCGACGATCTGGTTGCGGGCCAGCGCCGAGGTGACCGCGTACACCAGGTTGCCGGTGCCGGTGACCTCCACCTGGGAGCCGTGCCGCTCCACGGAGGTCACCTCCGGGAGCGAGGTGAGGATCTCGTCGTCGAGCCGGGAGGTCGGCCGGAAGCGCACCTTCTGCTCGGCGCCCACCCCGGCCACCAGGCCGGCCGGGGAGTCCAGCGCGACGATCTTGCCGCCGTCGATCAGGGCCAGCCGGTCGCAGAGCCGCTCGGCCTCCTCCATGAAGTGGGTGACCAGGACGACGGTGATGCCGCGCGCGCGGACCTGCTCGATCAACTCCCAGGTGTCCCGGCGGGCCGCCGGGTCCAGCCCGGTGGTCAGCTCGTCCAGGACGGCGACCTTCGGGTTGCCGACCAGCGCCAGGGCGATCGACAGCCGCTGCTTCTGGCCGCCGGAGAGGCTGTGGAACGGGCTGTCGATCTTGTCCAGGAGGTTCAGCTCCGCGAGCAGCTCGCGCCAGTCGGCGTGGTCCTCGTAGAAGGAGGCGTACAGCTCCATCGCCTCGGAGACCCGCAACTTGTCCGGCATCTCGCTCTTCTGCAGCTGCATGCCCAGGATGCGGCGCAGCTCGGTGGCGTCGCGCCGGGGGTCGAGGCCGTGCACCGAGACGCTGCCGCCGACCGGCTTGCGCAGGCCCGCGATGCACTCGACCGTCGTGGTCTTCCCCGCCCCGTTGGGACCGAGGATCCCGAAGATCTCCCCCTCCTCGACCTCGAACGAGATGTCGTCCACGACGACCTTCTGGCCGTACTGCATCCGTAGGTTCGATACGACGATCGCTGGCACGGTGTCGCTCTCCGTTCTCTGAGGTCCGACCAGTGTCCGGCCCGCAGCGCGTCGCGCGGATCGACCCGGTGATATCCGTACGGTGGAACTTCCCGCGACCGAACGGTTGACACCCGGAGGGCCGCACCCGCCCGCCGGTCGTCGGCGCGCCGCCCCGGCACTCCCGCCCCGACACTCCCGGCCCGGCCCCTATTTCGGCGCCGGCGGCCCCGGTTAGGGGTGTCGGCCCGGGGCGGCCGGTGCCTACGCTCGGCCCCGTCTGCGGGAGGTTGCGGGAGGCTGGAGGAGCACGTGACGGTGGAGTCCAACGAGCGGCAACTCCGGGCGCAGATGCGCTTCTTCCACGATCTGGTGCGCAAGCTCGCCGCCCAGGGCGATCCCTACGCGAAGGTGCTGAGCGCCCCGGACAACCCCTACCCGGCCTACGAGGAGATCAGGGCGCGCGGCGCGCTCTACCGCAGTCCGCTGGGGACGTGGGTCACCACCAACCACGAACTCGCCAACCAGGTACTGCGGGACAAGCGGTTCGGCGTGCGGAAGGCGAACGGCGAGAAGGTGCCGGAGTTCATGAACTTCGACAACTCCATGCTCGGCCTCGACCCGCCCGAGCACACCCGGCTGCGCCGGCTGACCATGCCCACGCTCAACCCCCGCATGGTGGACCGTTGGCGGGGCCGGGCGGAGAAGATCTGCCACCGGCTGATCGACGACATCCTGGCGGGCGGCGACCGGTTCGACCTGATGACCGCCTTCGCCCACCACCTGCCGACCGCGGTGATCGGCGACCTGGTCGGCATCCCCGAGGAGGACCGCGACCGGTTCCACCTGCTCAGCCGGGAGATCGTCCCGCTGCTGGACGGTGTGGTCACCTACGAGAAGGCGCGCGGCGTCGACACCGCGCTCGCGGGGATGACCGAGCTGTTCACCCGCGTCGTCGAGCAGCGCCGGGCCGACCCGCGCGACGACATGATCAGCCGGATGCTGCCGATGGTCGACGACGGCAGCCTGACCATGGCGGAGCTGCTGCCCCTGTGCATGTTCCTGCCGCTCGCGGGCACCGAGACGACCGTCAACCTGATCGGCAACGGCGTGCTGGCACTGCTGCGCCACCCCGAGCAGTGGCGGATGGTGGCCGAGAACCCCGAACTGGCCCAGGGCGTGGTCTCCGAGACCCTGCGTCACGACCCGCCGGTGCAGACCTACCGGCGGATCGCGCACGAGCCGGTCGAGCTGGCGGGCGTCGCCCTGCCCGTCGACGGCGAGCTGGCGATCGTGGCCGCCGGGGCCAACCGGGACCCGGAGGTCTTCACCGACCCCGCCCGCTTCGACATCACCCGGGTCAGCCGCAACGACACGCTGGCGTTCTCGGCGGGCATCCACTACTGCCTCGGCGCGCCGCTGGCCCGGTTCGAGGCGGAGGTCGCCTACCAGACCCTGGTCACCCGCCTGCCCCGGCTGCGGCAGGCCGGCCCGGTCCGCAGACGGGGCTCCTTCATCATTCGCGGACTGCGGGAGTTCCCGTTGTCGGCGAGCTGATCCCGCGGCAGCGCACGGCTCCCGCCGGGGCGGCCGCGACCGGAGCACGACCGCGCACGGCACGCACGCGCCCGGGGCACACCCTCGCCCACGGCACACCCAGTGGAGGAATGATGGCGGACCCGATCGTCCTTGCCGAAGGACTGCACAAGCGCTTCGGCGAGGTGCACGCGCTGCGCGGCCTCGAACTCAGCGTCCCCGCCGGGACGGTCTGCGGCGTGCTCGGCCCCAACGGCGCGGGCAAGACCACCGCGGTGCGGATCCTCGCGACGCTGATGGACCCCGACGCGGGGCACGCCCGGATCGCCGGGCTGGACGTCGTCCGCGACGCCGACCGGGTGCGCTCGCTGATCGGCCTGGCCGGCCAGTACGCCGCCGTCGACGAGAAGCTGACCGGACGCGGCAACCTGCGGATGTTCGGTCGCCTGTACCACCTGCCCCGGCGCGAGGTGCACCAGCGGGCCGACGAACTCCTGGAGCGCTTCGGCCTGATGGAGGCGGCCGACCGGCAGGTGCGCGGCTACTCCGGCGGCATGCGGCGTCGGCTCGACCTGGTCGCCAGCCTCATCCTGCGTCCCCAGGTGCTGTTCCTCGACGAGCCGACCACCGGACTCGACCCGCGCAGCCGCGGCGAGATCTGGGACTGCGTGCGCGAACTCGTCGCCGACGGCACGACCGTGCTGCTCACCACCCAGTACCTGGACGAGGCGGACCAACTGGCCGACGACATCGCGGTGGTGGACGACGGCCGGGTGATCGCCAACGGGACTCCCGACGAGCTCAAGTCCATGATCGGCGACCGGTTCGACGTCGTCGTGGAGGACTCGGCGCTGCTGCCGGACGCCGTCGCCGTGCTGCACCGGCTGGCCGGGGCCGAACCGGCGACCACCGGGGACAACAGCCTCAGCGTGCCGACCGCGGGCGGCACCGTGCGGGTCGCCGACGTCGTGCGGGAGCTGGACCGGGCGGGTGTGGGCGTCGCCGACATCAGCCTGCGCCGCCCCACCCTCGACGAGGTGTTCCTGCGTCTCACCGACCGATCGGCCGCCGACGAACGAGTCAAGGACAACGCCTGATGACCGTCAAGACCACCTCCGTTTCCCGCCGGTCCCCCGTCACCCGGCTGCGCTGGGCCCTGGCGGACGGCTCCGTCCTGGTCGGGCGCGAGTTCAGCCGGCTCCGGCAGGAGCCGGGCGAGCTGATCACCGCCCTGATCTTCCCCGCCGTCATGGTGCTGCTGTTCGGCTACGTCTTCGGCAGCGCGATCCAGGTGCCGGGCGGCGGCGACTACCGCGCCTACCTGATGCCGGGGCTGTTCGCCATGGTGACGGCCAGTTCGGTGGTCGCGGTGATCGGCCGGGTCGCCACCGACGTCTCCCGGGGGCTGATGAGCCGGTTCCGCTCGATGCCGATGTCGCGCGTCGCCGTCGCCTTCGGGCACACCGCCTCCGACATCATCGGCGGCCTGCTCGGGATGGCCATCATGGCGGGCGCCGGCCTGCTGGTCGGCTGGCGCGCGGAGAACGGCCTGCTGTCCGCCCTCGGCGGGTTCGGCCTGCTCGTCCTGATGCGCTACGCCCTGAGCTGGGCCGGCTGCTACTCGGGGCTGAAGGTGGCCAACGAGCAGGTCGCCCAGCAGCTGTCGCTGCTGGTGCTGCCGGTCACCATGCTGTCCAACGCGTTCGTGCCGACCGACGGGATGCCCGCCTGGCTGCGCTTCATCGCCGAGTGGAACCCGCTCAGCGCGCTCACCGCCGCCTGCCGCCAGCTGTTCGGCAACCCGGGGACGGTGACGGGCTCGCAGGCCTGGCCGCTGGAGCACGCGGTGGCCGCGACGGTGCTCTGGTCGGTGGGCCTGCTGGTGGTCTTCGTACCGCTGTCGATCCGTTCGTTCCAGCGCAAGGACCGGTGAACCGGCCGGGCCCGTCGAACGTCCCCGGACCGAACCCCTAACTGTGCGGGGCCGGGACCGGGGGGTCGCCGCCCGCTCCGCTTAGGGGTTGGTGCCGATGGGTTCGCTCCCTAGGCTCGCGGACGATGCGCCATCAGGTGAGAAGTGGCACACCTCCCGGCCCCACCCGATGGCCCTTGCGAAACGCCCGATCCTCCAGGTCGACGCCCTCGGCGTGCCACCTGTGCTCTTCGTACGGCTATTTCCGGCGCATTAAGTGTTGAGGTGTCCCATGCCTGAGGTTCATGCCGATGACGCTGCCATCGCCGTCGTAGGACTCGCCTGCCGACTGCCGGGCGCCGCGACACCGCGAGCCTTCTGGAAACTGCTGTGCGACGGCGTGGACGCGATCGGCGACCTCCCCCTCGACCGGGGGGACCTCGCCGGCGAGGACGTGCCGCGCCGCGGCGGCTTCCTCGACCGGATCGACGGGTTCGACCCGGGCTTCTTCGGCATCTCGCCGCGCGAGGCCACCGCCATGGACCCGCAGCAGCGGCTCATGCTGGAGCTGAGCTGGGAGGCGCTGGAGGACGCCCGGGTCGTGCCGGACGTCCTGCGCGGCAGCCGGACGGGCGTGTTCGTCGGCGTGATGGCCTCCGACTACGCCACCCTCGCCCAGCGCGGCGGCACCGCGCAGCTCGGCCCGCACTCGCTGGCCGGCCTGCAGCGCGGCCTGATCGCCAACCGGGTCTCCTACGCCGTCGGGCTGCGCGGGCCCAGCATGACCGTCGACGCCGGGCAGTCGTCCTCCCTGGTCGCGGTGCACGTGGCCGCCGACAGCCTGCGGCGCGGCGAGGCGACCCTCGCGCTGGCGGGCGGCGTGCACCTCATCGCCGCCCCGGAGAGCACGGTCGGCGCGGCCCGGTTCGGCGCGCTCTCGCCGGACGGCCGCTGCTACACCTTCGACGAGCGCGCCAACGGCTACGTCCGCGGTGAGGGCGGTGTGGTCGTCGCGCTCAAGACGGTGGCCCGGGCCGTCGCCGACGGCGACCGGATCTACTGCGTCATCCGCGGCAGCGCGGTCAACAACGACGGCGGCGGCGCGAGCCTGACCACCCCCAGCCCCGAGGCGCAGGCCGACGTGCTGAGCGCCGCCTACCGCCGGGCCGGCCTGGCGCCCGACGCCGTGCGCTACGTCGAGCTGCACGGCACCGGAACCGCCGTCGGCGACCCGGTCGAGGCGGCCGCCCTCGGCAGCGTCCTCGGCGCGGGCCGCACCCCCGGCACGGCGCTGCGGGTCGGGTCCGCCAAGACGAACATCGGCCACCTCGAAGGCGCGGCCGGCGCGGCCGGCCTGCTGAAGGCCGTCCTGGCGGTGGCCAACCGGCAGCTTCCGCCGAGCCTGAACTTCGAACGCCCCAACCCGCGGATCCCGCTGGACGAACTCGGCCTGCGGGTGCAGACCGCGCTCGAACCCTGGCCCGAGGGCCCGCGGATCGCCGGCGTGAGCGCGTTCGGCATGGGCGGCACCAACTGCCACGTGGTGCTCGCCGAATGGCCCGGCCGGGCCCCGGCCGGGCGCGAGCGGACCGCCGGGCCCGACGCGCCGGTGCTCTGGCCGCTCTCCGGCCGTACGGACGACGCGGTGCGCGACCAGGCCGCCCGGCTGCGCGCCCACCTGGAGGCGGCCCCCGGCGCCGACCCGGCGGACATCGGCCACTCCCTCGCGACCACCCGGACGGCCTTCGGCCGCCGGGCGGCCGTGGTCGGGCGCACCCGGGAGGAACTGCTGCGCCGGCTCGGCGCGCTGGCCGCCGGGGAGCCCGTGCGCGGTGTGGTCACCGGCGAGGCGGACGACGGCGGGACGGACGAGGCCGGGACGGCCGGGGGCGCCACCGCGTTCCTGTTCACCGGCCAGGGCTCGCAGCGCGCCGGGATGGCCCGCGGGCTCCACGCCACCTACCCGGTGTTCGCGGCCGCGTTCGACGAGCTGTGCGCCGAACTCGACCCGCGGCTCGGCGGCTCGGTCCGGGACGCCGTGTTCGAGGGCACCGACCTCGACCGGACGAGCTGGACCCAGGCGGGCCTGTTCGTCGTCGAGGTGGCACTGTTCCGCCTGCTCACCTCCTGGGGCGTGACCCCGGACGTGCTGCTCGGGCACTCGATCGGCGAGGTCGCCGCCGCGCACTGCGCAGGCGTGCTGTCCGTCCCGGACGCCTGCGCCCTGGTGGCGGCGCGCGGCCGGCTGATGCAGGCGTTGCCGGCCGGCGGCGCGATGCTGGCCGTGGAGGCGTCCGAGGCCGAGGTACGGGCGGAGATCGGCGACCGGCTGGCTGTCGCGGCGGTCAACGGGCCGACTTCGGTGGTGGTGTCGGGCCCCGCCGAGGTGGTGGAGGAGTTCGCGGCCGGCTGGGCCGCCCAGGGCCGCAAGACCCACCGGCTGACGGTGTCGCACGCCTTCCACTCGGTGCTGATGGAGCCGATGCTGGCCGAATTCTCGGCCGTCCTGGCGGAGTTGACCTTCGCCGAGCCGACGCTCCCGATCGTCTCCAACCTGACCGGGGCCGTTGCCGAGCCCGGTCTGCTGTCGACCCCGGACTACTGGGTGCGTCAGGTCCGTGAGGCGGTCCGCTTCGCCGACGGTGTCGCCACCCTGAACGACCAGGGGGTGACCCGGTTCGTCGAACTGGGCCCGGACGGCGTGCTCTGCGGGATGGCCCGGCAGAGCGGCGCCCGGGGCACGCTCGCCCCGGCCCTGCGCCGCGACCGCGACGACGCGGAGACCCTGCTGGCTGCCGTGGCCCGGCTCTACACGGCCGGTGCGCGGCCCGACTGGGACGCCGTCTTCGCGGGCCACGACCCCCGCCCCGTCGACCTCCCCACCTACGCCTTCCAGCGCCGCCGCTTCTGGCTGGACACCGCCGCGGGTCCGGCCGCCGCGACCGCCCCGGCCGTCCGGGCGGCGCCGGCGGCGGACGAGCCGGTCGCCGAGCGACGGGACGACCGGGCGCTGCTGCGGCAGATCCGGGCCCAGGTCGCCGCCGTCCTCGACTACGAGACCCCCGGCGAGGTCGACGCCCGGCTCACCTTCCGCGAACTCGGCCTCGACTCGCTCACCGCCGTCGAGCTGCGCGACCGGCTGGCCGCCGCCACCCGGCTGCGGCTCCCGGACTCCCTGGTCTTCGACCACCCCACCCCGCTGCGGCTGGCCGACCACCTCTCCGGACTGCTCTACGGCGAGCCCGCCGCGGTCGCCGTCCGGCAGCCCGGCGCGCCGCTGCCCGGCGCCGCGGGCGACGAGCCGATCGCGATCGTCGCCATGAGCTGCCGGTACGCGGGCGGGATCGACACCCCCGAAGCCCTCTGGCAGGCGGTGTCCGACGGCCGCGACCTGGTCTCCGGCTTCCCCGACGACCGCGGCTGGGACCTCACCGGCCTGCACACCCACGAGGGCCACGACCCGGCCGGGGCGTTCCTGACCGACGCGACCCGCTTCGACGCGGCGTTCTTCGGCATCTCGCCGCGCGAGGCGCTGGCGATGGACCCGCAGCAGCGGCTGCTGCTGGAGACCGCCTGGGAGGCCGTCGAGCGCCTCGGCGCCGCCCCGGCCGCGCTGCGCGGCAGCCGGACCGGTGTGTTCGTCGGCGCCACGGCGCAGGACTACGGCCCGCGCCTGCACGAGGCACCGGCCGACCTCGAAGGCCACCTGCTGACCGGCAACACCGCGAGCGTCGCCTCCGGGCGGATCGCCTACGTGCTCGGCCTGGAGGGCCCGGCGGTCACCGTCGACACGGCCTGCTCGTCCTCGCTGGTGGCCCTGCACCTGGCCGCCCAGTCGCTGCGCCTCGGGGAGTGCACGCTGGCCCTGGCCGGCGGCGCCACCGTGCTGGCGACGCCCGGCATGTTCATCGAGTTCGGCAAGCAGCAGGGCCTGTCGGCCGACGGGCGCTGCAAGGCCTTCGCCGAGGGCGCCGACGGCACCGGCTGGGGCGAGGGCGTCGGCCTGCTGGTGCTGGAGCGGCTCTCGGACGCGCGCCGCAACGGGCACGAGGTGCTCGCGGTGATCCGGGGCAGCGCGGTCAACCAGGACGGCGCCTCCAACGGCCTCGCCGCGCCGAACGGCCCGTCCCAGGAGCGGGTGATCCGGCAGGCGCTCGCGAGCGCCGGGCTGGCCGCGACCGGCGTGGACGCCGTCGAGGCGCACGGCACCGGGACCGCCCTCGGCGACCCGATCGAGGCGCAGGCGCTGCTGGCCACCTACGGCCACGACCGCGCCGCGGCGGACCCGGTCTGGCTCGGCTCGGTGAAGACCAACATCGGCCACACCCAGGCCGCCGCCGGCGTGGCCGGCGTCATCAAGATGGTGCAGGCGATGCGGCACGGCACGCTGCCGCGCACGCTGCACGCCGACACCCCCTCCAGCCGGGTGGACTGGAGCGCGGGCGGCGTCCGGCTGTTGACCGAGTCCCGGGCCTGGCCCGAGCGCGGTCGTGCCCGGCGGGCGGCGGTGTCCTCCTTCGGGATCAGCGGCACCAACGCGCACCTGATCATCGAGAGTGTGCCGGCCCCGGTCCCGGCGGCCCCGTCCGCCCCGGCCGGCCCCCTGCCGTTCCCGCTCTCCGCACGCGGCGGCGCCGCGCTGCGCGCCCAGGCCGGGCGCCTCGCCGAGGCCGTGCGCGGCACGGCCGGCCTGGCCGACCTCGGCCTGTCGCTGACCGGCCGCGCCGTCTTCGACCACCGCGCCGTGGTGGTCGCCGCCGACCGCGAGGAGCTGCTCGCCGGTCTGGACGCCCTGGTCCGCGAGCTGCCGGCGCCGAACCTGACCACCGGCACGGCGGGCGCCCCCGACGGCCCGGTGCTCGTCTTCCCCGGCCAGGGCTCCCAGTGGCAGGGCATGGCCGCCGAGCTGTACACGGCCTCCGAGGTCTTCCGCGCCGAGCTCACCGCCTGCGCCGAGGCGCTCGCCCCGCACACCGACTGGTCGCTGATCGAGGTGCTGCACGGCGCCCCCGGCGCCCCCTCCCTGGACCGCGTCGACGTGGTGCAGCCCGCGCTGTTCGCGGTGATGGTGTCGCTGGCGAAGCTCTGGCGGCACGCCGGCGTCGTCCCCTCGGCCGTGATCGGGCACTCCCAGGGCGAGATCGCCGCCGCCCACGTCGCCGGCGGCCTCTCCCTGGCGGACGCGGCCCGGGTCGTCGCGCTGCGCAGCCGCTACCTGCGCGTCCTCGCGGGCACCGGCGGGATGGCGTCGATCCCGCTGCCCACCGCCCAGGTGGAGGAGCGCATCGCGCGGTTCGGCGGCCGGATCGGCGTCGCGGCCCACAACGGCCCGTCCGCCACCGTCGTCTCCGGCGAGGGCGACGCCCTCGACGAACTCGTCGAGCAGTGCCTGGCCCAGGGCGTCCGCGCCCGGCGCGTCCCGGTGGACTACGCCTCGCACTCGCCCGCCGTCGACCCGCTCCGGGAGGAGCTGGCCGCCGCCCTGGCCGGGATCACCCCGCGCGAGGGCCACACCGCGTTCTACTCCACCGTCACCGGCGGACTCCTGCCGACCACCGGACTGGACGCCGACTACTGGTTCCGCAACCTGCGCCAGGTCGTCCGCTTCGAGCCCACCGTGCGCGCACTGCTGGCGGCCGGCCACCGGACCTTCGTGGAGTCCAGCCCGCACCCCGTACTCACCCCCGGGATCCAGGAGACGGTGGAGGCCGAGGGGCACGGCGGCGCGGTCCTCGGCACCCTGCGCCGCGACCACGGCGGCCCCGAGCGGTTCCTCGGGGCGCTCGCCGAGGCGTACGTCAACGGCGTCGAGGTCGACTGGGCCGACGCCTTCCCCGCCACCGCCCGGACCGTGCCGCTGCCCACCTACCCGTTCCAGCGCGAGCGGTTCTGGCTGGCACCCGGCCGGGGCGCGACCGACGCGACCGGGCTCGGTCTGGACGCCGCCGACCACCCGCTGGTCGGCGCCGCGGTCACCCTCGCGGGCGACGACACGCTGGTCCTCACCGGCCGGCTCGGCACGGCCGCCCAGCCGTGGCTCGCCGACCACGTGGTCCGGGGCGAGGTCGTCCTGCCCGGTTCCGCGCTCGTCGACCTCGCGCTGCACGCCGGCCTGCGCTGCGGGTACCCCCACCTGGAGGACCTCACCCTGCAGAGCCCGCTGGTCCTCCCGGCGGACGGCGCGATCCAGGTCCAGCTGGTGCTGCTGCCGCCGGACGCCGCCGGACGCCGCCCGGTCACCGTCCACTCGCGGCCGCGGCCGGCCGACGACGAACGCCCGTGGACCTGGCACGCCACCGGAGCGCTGAGCACCGGGCCGGCCGCCGCACCCACCGCGCCGGGCGCCTGGCCGCCCGCCGGCGCCGTCCCGCTCGCGGTCCGGGACGCCTACCCCGTGCTGGCCGACCGGGGCTACGCCTACGGCCCGGCCTTCCAGGGCCTGACGGCCGCCTGGCGGCGCGGCGACGAGCTGTTCGCCGAGGTCACCCTCCCCGGCACCCTCCAGCCCGAGGGCTTCGGCATCCACCCGGCGCTGCTCGACGCCGCACTGCACGTGCTGCTGGTCGACGGCGAAGCGGCGCGGACCAGGCTCGCCTTCTCCTTCTCCGGCGTCCGCCTGCACGCCGCCGGGGCGACCGCGGTCCGGGTGCGGGTCACGCCCGCCGGCCCCGACGGCTCCGTCTCCGTCGCACTGAGCGACCCGGCCGGCGCCGCCGTCCTGGACATCGACGAACTCGTGCTGCGCCCGGTCGACCCCGGGCAGCACGCACCCGCCGCCACCGACCCGCTCTACCGGCTCGACTGGATCACACCGGCCGGGAGCACGACCGCCGAGCCCACCGGGCCGGGCTCCTGGACCGTCCTGGACGGCATCGCGCAGGGCCTGCCGCCGGCCGACGGCGGCCCGGTGCCCGCGGCCGTCGTCGTCCCGCTGGCCGGCGACCCGCAGGCACCCGCCGAGAGCGCGCACGCCCTGACCCGCGCCGCCCTCGGCCTGATCCAGGCCTTCCTCGCCGAGGAGGCCCGGGCCGACTCCCGCCTCGTCCTGCTCACCCGCCGGGCCGTCGCCGCCGGCCCGGCCGAGGACGTCCGCGACCTGGCCGCGGCCGCCGTCCTCGGCCTGGCCCGCAGCGCCCAGATCGAGCACCCCGGCCGGATCCTGCTCGTCGACCACGACGGCGAGAGCGTCGCCGACGACACCCTCCGCGCGGCCCTCGCCGCCGACGAGCCGCAGCTCGCCGTCCGCGACGGCCGTCTGCTGGCACCCCGGCTGGCCAGGACGGCGGCCGAGCCCACCCGCTCGCCGTTCGACCCGGACGGCACCGTCCTGCTCACCGGCGGCACCGGCGCGATCGGCCGCCTGCTCGCCCGGCACCTGGTCACCGCGCACGGCGTCCGGCACCTGCTGCTCGTCGGCCGCCGGGGCCTGCCGGCCGAGGACCTCGCCGAGCTGACCGCCGGGCTGGACGCCGAGGTCACCGCCGCGGCCTGCGACGCGGCCGACCCGGACGCCCTGGCCGCCCTGCTGGCCGGCCTCCCCGCCGCGCACCCGCTCACCGCCGTGGTGCACGCCGCCGGTGTCGTCGACGACGCCTCCGTGCAGCGGCTGCGCCCGGACCAGCTGGACGCGGTGCTGCGCCCGAAGGCCGACGCGGCCTGGAACCTGCACCGGCTCACCCGCGACCTCGACCTCACCGCCTTCGTCCTCTTCTCCTCGCTGGCCAGCACCGTCGGCGCCGCGGGCCAGGGCAGCTACGGCGCGGCCAACGCCTTCCTCGACGCCCTGGCCCAGCACCGGCACGCCCTCGGGCTGCCTGCCCAGGCCCTGCTCTCCGGCCTCTGGGCGCACGGCGAGGGCATGGGCGGGCGGCTCGGCGACGCCGACCGGGCCCGCCTGGTCCGCGGCGGCCTGGCGCCGATGAGCGCGGACCAGGGCCTCGCCCTCTTCGACGCGGCCCTCACCGACGGCCGTCCGCTGATCGCCCCGGCCCGGATCGCCGTCGCCGAGGCGGCCACCCGCGCCGAGGCGCCGCCCGCCGTGCTGCGCGGCCTGATCCGCACCCCGCTGCGCCGGGCCTCGGCCGCCACGGGTGCGAGCGGCCTGGCCGACCGGCTGGCCACGCTGCCCGCGGCCGACCGCCGCCGGACCCTGCTGGACCTGGTCCGGTCGAGCGCCGCGACCGCGCTGGGCCACGCCGACCCGGCCGGGATCGCGGTGGACGGCGCGTTCAAGGCCCTCGGCTTCGACTCGCTGATCGCCGTGGAGTTCCGCAACCGGCTCAACGCGGCGGCGGGCCTGCGGCTGCCCAGCACCGTGGCCTTCGACCACCCCACGCCGGGCGCCCTCGCCGACCACCTGCTGGCCCTGCTGACCGACGGGACGGGCGCCGCCGACGGCGCCGCACCGACGGCGAGGGCCGCGGCCGCCGCCCCGGGCGAGCCGATCGCGATCGTGGCGATGGGCTGCCGCTTCCCCGGCGGCATCGGCTCGCCGGGCGAGCTCTGGCAGGTGGTGGCCGAGGGGGGCGACGTGATCTCGTCGCTCCCGACCAACCGCGGCTGGGACCTCGACCGGCTCTACCACGCGGACCCCGACGAGGCGGGCCGCTCGTACACCCGCGAGGGCGGTTTCCTGCACGACGCGGACCGGTTCGACGCCGCGTTCTTCGGCATCTCACCCCGTGAGGCGGCGGCCGCCGACCCGCAGCAGCGGCTGCTGCTGGAGACGGCCTGGGAGGTCGTCGAGCGCGCCGGGATCGACCCGGCGACGCTGCGGCACAGCGCCACCGGCGTGTTCACCGGTGTCGCCACCCAGGAGTACGGCCCGCGGATGGACCACGCCCTGGAGGCCTACGAGGGCTACCGGGTCACCGGCAGCGCGGGCAGTGTCGCCTCCGGCCGGGTGGCGTACGCGCTCGGGCTGGAGGGCCCCGCGGTCACCGTGGACACGGCGTGCTCCTCCTCGCTGGTGGCCCTGCACCTCGCGGTGCAGGCGCTGCGGGCCGGCGACTGCGACCTGGCCCTGGCCGGTGGCGCCGCCGTGATGTCCACCCCCGGGCTGTTCATCGAGTTCAGCCGCCTGCGCGGACTGTCCGAGGACGGTCGTTGCCGGGCCTTCGGTTCGGGTGCGGACGGCTTCGGCCTGGCCGAAGGCGTCGGCCTGGTCATGGTGGAGCGCTTGTCGGACGCGCGGCGCAACGGGCACGAGGTCCTGGCGGTCATCCGGGGCAGCGCGATCAACCAGGACGGTGCCTCGAACGGGCTGACGGCGCCGAACGGTCCGTCGCAGGAGCGGGTGATCCGGCAGGCCCTGGCCAACGCCGGGCTGTCGGCCGCCGAGGTGGACGTGGTGGAGGCGCACGGCACGGGCACCCGTCTCGGTGACCCGATCGAAGCACACGCGCTGCTGGCCACCTACGGCCGGGAGCGGGCCGGTGAGCCGTTGTGGCTGGGGTCGGTGAAGTCGAACATCGGGCACACCCAGGCCGCCGCGGGTGTGGCCGGGGTGATCAAGATGGTGCAGGCGATGCGGCACGGGGTGCTGCCCGCGACGCTGCACGTGGACGAGCCGTCCCCGGAGGTGGACTGGTCGGCGGGTGCGGTGGAGCTGCTCGCCGAGGCGCGTCCGTGGCCGGAGGCCGGCCGGCCGCGTCGGGCCGGTGTGTCCTCGTTCGGCATGAGCGGCACCAACGCGCACCTGATCCTGGAGGAGGTGCCGGTCGCCGCTCCGGCCGAGGAGCCGCCGGCGGTGGCCGGCCCGGTGCCGTGGCTGCTGTCGGGCCGGACGCCGGCCGCGTTGAGCGCGCAGGCCGAGCGGCTGCGGGACTTCGTGGCCGGGCGGACCGGGCTGACGCCGGCGCAGGTCGGCCGGTCGCTGCTGTCGCGGGCCGCTCTGGAGCACCGCGCGGTGGTGCTGGGTGGTGAGCGGGCCGGATTGGTGGACGGTCTGGCGGTGCTCGGTGGTGAGGGTGTGGTCCGGGGCCGGGTGGTGCCGGGTGACGTGGTGTTCGTGTTCCCGGGGCAGGGTTCGCAGTGGGTCGGGATGGCCCGTGAACTCGCGGAGTCCTCGCCGGTTTTCGCGGCGCGGTTGGCGGAGTGCGAGGCGGCGTTGGCGCCGTTCGTGTCGTGGTCGTTGGCGGAGGCGCTGGGCGACGAGCTGTTGCTGGGCCG
>NZ_JBIVVS010000052.1:0-18630 GCF_044768625.1 Kitasatospora sp. NPDC091207 | reverse complement strand
GGGCGGAAGCCTGCGGCTTGAGCAGCGCCTGGCGGCGCTGCAGCGGCGCTGGCGCGCCGTCAGGCGCGGGGGGTGCCGGCTGCGCCGTCACCGTGCGTGGTTGCTGGCCCGAGGCTGCGCCTCGGGGGCCCGGCTGCGCCGGGCGGGGCGGGTGAGTGGCGGGGGCAATTCGCCTGCGGCGAATTGGCTTGCCCGGGGTGGCCCCTGGCGGGGCCTCAACTCAGTGGGTGATGAGCGTCAAAGCGGCACGGGCCTGCGGCCCGCCTTTGGGTCCATTCCGTCCTGCGGCCGGGAGTGTTAACGATGTGGCGTGAATCGCCGGTAGAGGGGCCTCCCCTGGCGGGGTGTCCGAGTGGGCGTTGACGATGTGGCGTGAATTGCCGGTAGAGGGGCCTCCCCTGGCGGGGTGTCCGAGTGGGCGTTGACGATGTGGCGTGAATTGCCGGTAGAGGGGCCATCCCTGACGGGACGGCGGAATCCGGAGGGGCTCCGTTCACGATATCCCGCGAATTTTCGGTAGAGCAATAGTCCCGATATCGGCCTCGGGGCGCAGCGGCAGGGCGCAGGTGTTCTGCGGCCCCGTGGTGGCCCGTCGGGCGGCCTGCGGCCTCCAGGGAGGGGGCAGGGCTGGGCGGCGCCCTGGCGGTGCACGGGGCCGTCACCGAGAGACATCACCAGATGCCACCACGCATCCGCACCCAGGTGACACCAACAGCCCCGTCCCCAGACCGAGCCCAGGCATCACCAGCCTCCAGGACCGGTGACACCACCCGCTCCCCCAGTGACAGCAAACCGCAGACTCGCACCTGGGCGGCCCGTGAGGCGGCCTACGGCCTCCAGGGAGGGGTGTGCCGGGGGCGGGGCCCTGCGGGCTCCGCAGGGCCGGGAGCAGCGGGCGGCAGGTGCTGGAGGGCGGCGGCCTGTGGCACCGGCGGCGGGTGCTGGTGTGCGGCGGGCGAAGGCCGGCCCCGGCATCGGCGGGACGGCGAGGTGCGCCCGGGGGCCGCCGAGCCGACCACCGGGCACCACCGCAGGCCCGCGTCGGCCCGACTCCCGGCGTGGCCGGGGACGGCCCCACAGGGGGCGCAGCCGGGTTCACGGCGCCCGTTCCCGAGGGGTTGGCGGCGGCCACCGGCGCAGCGCGGCGACGGCGCCGGGCAGGTGCGGCGCAGGCCTTCGGCAGAGCGCGGCGGACGCCCTTGGGTCGGGCACCGAACCCGCCCCGGGCGCCTGCCGCCACCCCCTTCGTGGACCGCACCGGCAGCCCTCCGGCCTGCGGCAGGACGAACATGCAAGAGGTGTCACCGACTTGGGGTCCAGATGCAAGAGCTGTCAGGGACTTCACCCCCCGGCCCCGGAGAGGCGGCACGGGGAGCAGCAGCGCCCGGTCGGCGGGCGGGGGGTGAACGCGGGCCGGGGCGCAGTTGGGCACCATCACCCCGCCCTCCACAAGCCGCCTGTTCTCGGGCGGCCTGCGGCCGCGGCGGGGGTGCCGGCCTGGCGGCCGGACCGTGGGTGGCGGGGGTGCGGGCCTGGCGGCCCGGGAGCGCGTGGGTGCGGGGCCGGGCCTGCGGCGCCGGCCGGGGTGGCGGGCGGGTCCGTGGCGGTGGCCTGCGGCCCCCTGGCGGGGGCACAGCGGGCACGGCCGGGGCTTGGTGGTGTCGGTGCGCGGGGTGGCCGGGCCGTGCGGCCTGCGGCCCCCAGGGGCGACGGCACACCCCTGTGGGTGTCCTCCCGGGGTGTGCGCGGCCCCCGGTTGCCGGGCCTGTCGCTCCGGGGAGCAGCGGGGCGGGAGCAGCGGGGGCGGGGGTGTGCGGCCCGCGGGTGATTTAGGCCGGGACGGCGGGCGAATCCGGCGACCGGCGCGGCGGCGGATCAAGGCCGTGCGGGAAGGCGTTCCGCCGGGGAATCCGGAGGTGCGCGCAGGGGTGAAATCGGCCGTGATTCCGATGCTGAACACGGCGGCGGTCGGACCGGTGGCCGTAGGCCGAACACGGCCGGGGTGAGCGAGGGAATCAGGCGGATCGACGGGGCCGTTCCAGCTGATCATTCCGGCGGGGAAATCAGGGGTTCGGTGCGGCGGAATCCGGAGGTGTTCCGGAGACCGCCGGAGCGCGTTCGGCCGGGCGGAACGACCGGTGTCGGAAGGGGTGCCATCGGCCGCTGTCCCGTGCCGCGAATTCGGGACCACCGGATTGAACTGCGGCCGGACGCGGAACGGCATCGGCGAGCAGCCCGGCGAGCGAATCCACGGGCTGTGCGGGCGAGGGAATTTCCGGGTTCTTCCGGGATTCCTGCATGCCCGCCGTCAGAGGTGAATGCGCGGGCCCGGGCCGGGGTGGGGAGCACCCCGGTCCGGGCCACGGTCCGGGGCCCTGCGGCCGACACGGCGACGTCCTGGCGGCCGACGGCAGGCGGGCGGGAGCGGCCCCGTGGACGGCGGCCAGGAGCAGCTGCTCGACACCGGACGCGGCGCAGCGGCAGCCCGGTGACTGCCCCGGCGGGCTTCGGCGGCCCCTGCAGCCGCACCCTGGCCGGAGTCGAGGAACCGGGGCGCCCGGGTGGGGCCGGCCCCTCCCGGGCGGGGAGCAGCCGGACGGGGGCACCGCCGCGCCCCTGTCGCGATGGCTGTCGCGGGCCGCCCGCACACGGGGGATCCGGGCCTGGCACGCACGTCACACACCGCGACAGCACCCCAACGCGACACCCCCCGCGACAGGGCGTCCACAGCCCCGGCACGGCGGCCGGCGCCGGGTGCGGTCAGGCCAGCGAGAGCCGCACCGTCCCGTCCGGCAGCGGCTCGTAGAGGACGTCCCTGATCGCCCCGTCGACCGCCCGGGTCGAGGTGGTGAGCATGTGCTCGCCGTCGAAGACCAGCTCACCACCCGCAGCGCGGACCAGAGCCACCAGCAGTTCCTGCGCGTGCCAGTCGGGAGCGATCCGGCGCGGGCCGTAACTGTCGTCGCCCCGTACCCGCCAGGCGACCCAGCCCCCTCCCGGCCACGGCCCCCACGCCAACCCCGGAGCACCCGGGGCGCGCAACGCTCCCCCGCCCCTATCCCCCGGCGAACTCCCGCACGAAATTCACGACCCGCCGAAACGGCCCCGACCGGCGGTAGTTCCGGCCGAATCGACGAGGAAAACCAGGACGGAAACCGGCGGCATTTCCGGCGGCATTCCGACAGGCCGTCAATTCGCCGGAACACCCCGCCCCGGCCCAGACCCCCGAACGGCCCGTCGGACACCCCGACCGGCCGGGGAGGTGGCCACACGCCGTCACCGAAACCGGCACGTCCCGGAATGCCGCCAGACCGCCGGACGGGGGCCGACCACCCGCCCGGATTGGTCTACCGGAAGGCGACAAGGACGCGAGAAACGCAGCGAGGTCACAGACCGGAACCGGAGCGGAACAGCCCCGCACCAGGCCGGGCCGGGCGAGCCGGGGGCGGGCCGGGGCCGGACGGGCAGAGTTCCGTCACAACCCGCGTGTCACGCAACCCCCCAGCCAGCACCCCTACCGACAGACACCCGGTGCGGGACAGGACCGCCCGGAACCAGCCAAGCCGGGACGGGACGCGCCGGGTGGGCAGGGCGGGCGGGCCGGGTGGACTACCCGAGCGGCAACCCCGGCCGACCAGTCCACCCCGACACCCCGCAGCACGTCAGCCCCGCTGCGAGAGGCGGACCAGCCCCCGGCCCAAACCCGACAACCAGGCCAACCACCGCACACCGGCCGGCCCGACCCGGCCCGGCCGGACAGCCACCACCCCCCACAGCGGGGCAGCTTGTGGTGCCCCTCCGGTTCCGTCACGGTGTGACAGTGACGGAACCGACGGCCCCAGTATGTGCCGGCCCCCACTGCGGGCGGCGACTTCCCGACCCGGCCCGCACGGGGCGGCCCGGCCTCTACTGCGGGCAGGCCTGCCGCCAGGCCGCTCTGCGCCGGCGCCGCCTGGCCGAGCAGGCCCCGAGGCTTCGAGAGGAGGCCCGGGAGCTACTGGAGGGCATCAACCCGGAACTGGCAGCCGACGTGCCGGAGCGGCTGGCGGCGATGGACGGTGAGCAGTTCGCCCTGGTCGTCCGGCACGCCCGGACCGTAGCCGAGCACCAGACGGCCCTGTGCGGGGCGCTTGGTGTACCGCCCGACCGGACGGGCCCCCGGTCCGTAGCGGGCGGCGAAGCAGCCAGTCCCGGCCCGCGCCCGGCCGGACGCGGGCCGGGCGCGGGCCCCGGCCAGCAGCCCGTACCCGCCAGCCTCCTCGGCCTCTTCCTCGAACCCCACGGCCGCCCCGCGGATGTCGGCCGCTCTCCTGGGGCGTGACAGGATCGGAGGCGCTCCTCCCGCACACCATTGCCCGCGGGCGGAGCCCCGACTTGGCCGGCCACCACCTGCTTGCACCAGACTCCGGCGGCCGGCCGGGACAACGACAGCGGGCCCCGGACGTGAAGTCCGGGGCCCGCTGTCGTACGCCCTGCCCGGGCCGGGCGAAGAGTCAGAAGCCGCTGCGGCGTACGACGGGCCGACTCGGCCGCTCCTGGCCAGCGGTCAGGGCGATGGCGGTGGAGCGGGTGCGCTCCAGCCAGGTCACGACCTGCCGGACGGTGGCCGGGTCGAGGTGGCGGGTGAGCTCGCGCACCGCCTGGTGGTCGCCCTCGGTCAGATTGTGGAGTCCGGCCCGGGCCAGCGAGGTGTAGAGGGGTTCGGCCGCTGCTCCGGCGAGCTGGCGGTGCGCGGCGTCGGTCCGCAGCCGAGCCTCCTGGGTGTGTTTCTTCCGGCTTTCTCTGGCCCCACCGTTCCGGGTTCGAGTGGCCCCACCGTTGAACTGGACGGGTGACGGGAGAAGGCGGTGTTGAATAGTTCCAGGCTGGGGTGGCCCCACCCCCTCGATCGGGTGAGCTTTGCGCCGCTTGCTGTGTGTGGCGGTAGTCGTGGCCGCGATGGCCCGGATGTGACCGGTAGCGTGTAGTTGTGCGCCCGCCAGGTCTGCATCCCCGACAGGATGTCTTCGGGCGGGCACCGTTGTTTGGTGCCCGCCCGGTCTATGCCGCTCGCGGAAGATAAGCGGTCGCCGATCACGGCCCAGTCGACCTCCTGCCTTCCAGCCCGGAGCGCCGGGTTTCTGCGGCCTGCGAGAGCATCGACGTCAATGTCCGCCAGGCCCATCCTGGGGGGGGTAGGCGCGCGCCGAAGGCGTCCCTCTCAGCCATCGGGGCCGTGGCCACTGGCTGAGGCCGTGGTGGATTTCGCATTCGGATATTTCGCCTTGGCGTCAATCGGCGGTCCGTGTGAACTCGGCGATGGTCTCGTCGAGGTTGCCGACGGCAGCCGCTGCAGCCACGTGATGGTGGTAGCCCCGGGCAGCGACGACGCGTCCGCCGCGGACTGTGAGGACCAGGATGTTGGCCGTGCGGAAGGTCCGCCCGGTCGTGCGGCCTGTTGTCGGCAACGGGTGAAACGAGGTTCTGACTCACTTTCCGTGCCAGGGCCACGGAGGGTCACCCAAACCGCGATCATGATCGGCCCGTCACGCGGCGAGGAGGACGCGCTTGCGGAGCAGGTCGAAGTTGGCGCGACCGAACATTTGGCGCTTGAGCATCTTGATCCTGTTGTTGTGGCCCTCGACCGCGCCGGAGCTGTAGGGCATGGTCAGTCCTGCGGTCACGGCGTCGAGGTCCTGGTGGAGGCCGGCGGTGAAGGTGTGCAGTGCGGGGACGTCATCGGCTCGAACGTCTGCGATCCACCGGATGAGCCGGTGGCCGTGGCGGTTGTTCATCAGCTCGGCGAAGGACCGTATGTGTCGGGCGGTCCGGTCGAGTTCGGGGCATCGGGCGAGGATCGCCTTGAGCTGCTGGCTCTGCTCCTCGGTGAGGCTGTCGGGGTGGCGGGTGAGCCAGCTGGTCACGTCTCGCACCGACGTGGGCCTGCGTGGTGGATCCGCCAGCGGGAACGCCTCGCGGAGCTGGCGCACATACTGTCTCACCACGGTGGTGCCGCCTTGGTAGCCGAGCTCGCACAGTTCGGCGAAGAGGCGGGTGCCGTTGGTGCAGCCCTCCTGCCACCGTTGGTGGAGGTACGGCTTGTGGGGGTCGAGGATGCTGGTGCGGCCGGTCCACCGCCCGACGAGCAACTCGTCGGGGGTCGCCGCGTTGGCGAGCCGGCTCACGGTGTTGCGGGCCAGGCCCAGTTCGCGGGCGATGGGCCTGTGGCCGCGCCCTTGTCCCAGGAGGGCGTGGACGGCCGCGTGCTGTTGGCGGACGCGGTCGGAGAGGCGACCGGATCGGCGTGGCTCGGCCGGCACGGCCGTCGTGAGTTTTGCCGTGTCCAGGGTCGACTGCGTGCCTGCTCGTTCCTCGTCCGGTGGTTCACGCAGCAGGGCCCGGTTGCGGACAACGGTCCTTTCCACGGCTTCGACGAGGTTGTGCCAGATGTGCCAGCGATCCGCGCAGTGCACCGCCTCCGGGGCGCCGAGCCGACCCGCTTCGGCGAAGGCCGGCGAGCGGTCCCTGCAGATGATCTCGACGCCGGGATGCTCCGCCAGCCAGCCGGCCACCGTCGCCGCGGTCCGGTCGGGCAGCAGGTCGACAGGGCGGCGGGTCTCGATGTCCACCAGGATCGTGGCGTAGACATGCCCCTTGCGCAGGGCGAATTCGTCAACGCCCAGCACGCGCGGCGTGCTGGGGACAGGGTCGGGCAGGGCGCGTATCAGCCGCAGCATCGTCGACCGGCTCGCGGCCACCGCGAGCGAGCCTGCCAGGCGTGCCCCGGCCCGACCCGCCAGCATCAACGCCACGCTCTCCAGCACCGCCCGTAAGCCGACCGACTGCCGACCGTGCCGGTAGCTCAGCCCGGCCACCTGCTCCACGAACGTCACCCGAGGACAGCTGCCGTCCAGGCAGCGGAACCGGCGCACACGCAACTCGATCACCGCCGGACGGCCACCCACCGCGCTGTCCGCGAGCCGCCGCACGTACCTGCTGTGCACCCGACTCGAAACGGACCCGCAGTCCGGGCACGCCACCCCAACGGTCTCAGCTCGGACTCGAAGCACTACCAACTCCGCTTCTACCAAGACACCTTCGACCAGAACACCATCGACTCGGGGGAACCACAGGTCCCCGGACACCACGTCGCCCACAGCCGATCATGATCGCGGTTTGGGTGACCCTCCGTGGCCCTGGCACGGAAAGTGAGTCAGAACCCATTTTCAGCCGTCGCCGACACCTGTCACGGCGTAGTCGTACTCGGCGATGACGACCTCGGGGTCAGTGGTCTCGTGGAGCCGCGTGAGGGAAAGGCGCAGGTCCAGCATCGCCCAGCCCTTCTGCAGGGCTTGGCGCAGTGCGTCTTTGCCTCTCACGCGTGCTGGGGTGGGCAGGGCCAGTGGCCAGTCGATGACGACGTCCTCGGCGTAGAGGTCGCGCAGGGTGTCCCAGTCCTGGTTGCCGAGTCCTTCGAGCAGTCTGGCGGCCACCTCGCGGGGGCTGTCTGCCGCAGTCATGTCTCCCCTTCTTCTGTTCGTTTTCACGCGGGTGCCGGAGCGGTATGGCTATCGGGCGGAGTCCAACAGGGTGCTCAGGTCGGCGAAGGCCGTGCGGACCGCGTGGGGGTTCTCGAGCCAGGGGAAGTGGCTCGCGCTCTCGATGGTTCTCCGCAGCACGTGAGGCTGGTCGAATGCGGTGTCCTGCTGCCACAGGCTCTGGTCGACCACGTGGTCCTCGCTGCCGCTGATGATCAGCGTCGGAATTCCGCTGGCTGCCGGTGTCCAGCGCGCCTGGTAGGTGTCGTCGAAGTGGGCGTCGGCCCAGGCCACCGCGTCGTTGCAGTAGGGCAGGCCCTCCAGCACGGTGCGGCCGGCGGCCAGGGCTGCGGGGGTGAAGTTCCATGCCGCGGCGGTCAGTGTGAGCGCGCGCAGCGTCTGGTCGTTCGGGTCCTGTCCGTAGGCCGCGGCCGCCTCCTCGAGTCCGGGCAGCGGGTGGGCCTGGGCCCACTGTCCGAAGGCGTCGCGCCAGCCCGCGTGCGGTGCGCTGCTGACCAGGGCCATGCCGGCCAGGCGACCTTCCAGCTCGGGTGTGGCCAGCATGAACATCCCGCCGGTGGAATGGCCGACCATGACCACATCGTCCAGCTCGTCCAGCGTCTCGGCCAGGACCTGCGGCCAGAGCGCGTAGGGATTTTCGGGAACCTGCGGCAGGCCGCGGTTGGAACCGTCCCCCGGCAGGTCGACCAGCCAGACCGTGCCCGGCACCTCGGTAGCGCGGGCCAGCTCCAGCACGGACTCCGCCCCCAGGCCGGGGCCGCCCGGGACGAACAGCCAGTTCCACCGGCCCTCAGTCTCTGCGACAGGGCGCAACCGAACCCCCGACCGAGTCCAACATTGACCTTCCACGCCCATGCCGCCCACGTCCTTCCCGTCGATCATCGAACACAGCATCACGACCATATGGCCGAATAGTCCTGAACTGCACAGTATTTCCCCCGGGCATCCGACGACTTGACCAGCCACCAGCCGCCGAGCGGTGTGGTCCCGGTCGGCTTACCCCGATGCGGGGCTCCTGCGGTCAGGACATGGCGGCTTTGCGCTTCGCGGTGGTGGCGGCGAGGCGGAACGAGTCGGTGCCGGTCTCGATGATGTGGGCCTCGAAGGTGAGGCGGTCGACGATCGCCTGGCAGAGCCGCTTGTCGGTGAAGGTCTGGTCCCACTCGGTGAACGGCCTGTTCGAGGCGATCGCGATCGCGTGGCGCTCCTCGCGCTCGGTGAAAATCTGGAACAGCAGCTCAGCGCCGTGCCGGTCCAGCTTGACGTAGCCCAGCTCGTCCAGGCAGAGCAGGTCGATGCGCCCGTATTTCTTGATGGTGCGTCCGAGCTGCTTGTCGTCGGCGGCTTCCGCGAGTTCGTTGACCAGGTTCGCCGCGGTGGTGCAGCGGACCCGGCCGCCGGCCTCGGCGATGGCGGTGCCGATTCCGATCAGCAGGTGTGATTTGCCGGTGCCGGAGTCGCCGATCAGGCAGAGCGGCTGGCCGGACTGGACCCAGCCCATCGTGGTGAGGGTGTTCACGACCTCCGGCGGGACGTTCGGGTTCTTCGAGAAGTCGAAGTCCTCGACCCGCTTCGGGCGCGGGAAATTGGCTTCCTTGACCCGGCGGAGCTTGCGGCGCTCGTCGCGGTCCTCGCACTCGTTCTCCAACAGCTCGGCGAGGAAGTCGCTGTAGGAGGAGTGCTCGCGCAGGGCCTGGGCGGCGATCTCCTCCCAACGGCCGCGGATCGTGGTCAGGCCCAGGGTCCGGCAGGCGGTGTCGATGGCCACCCCCGCGTCCTGGGACCGCTGTCCGGGCAGCCCTGAGGAAGCCCGAGGCCCCTGCTGCTGCGGGGCCTGGGCGGTGCTCTGCGTCATGCTGAGCCTTTCGAGGGGAGGGAGAGCAACTGGCCGTAGGCGGCCAGCGATGGCGCCGGGCGAGTGTCCGGCGGGAGGGAGGGACGTCTGTCGGACAGCGAGACCACCCGGGCCGCCACGATGTCCTCGGCCTCGTCCAGGACGACCGCGGGCGGGGCGATCACGACGGGTGCGGGGCCGTCGCCGGCCGCCAGCGCCCGGCGGGCCTCGATCGCGACCAGGTCCGGCGAGACCGAACCCGCCTCCAGGACGGCGTTCATCCCGGCGAGGACGGCCTCGGCGGGCAGGCGGCGGTGCAGCAGCAGGACCTCGATCAGCGCGCGGGTGCCGGCCTGCGAGCCGTGCGCCTCTCGCGCGGCGGCCCAGAACGCATCGTGGACCGGGGTGAACGACCCGTCCGCGCGAGCCGCCTTCAGGCCGGTCGAGCCCTCCAGAGCGCCGGGCTTGGCCCGCAGGATCTCCAGGTAGTGGTCCAGCAGGTCCCGGTAGCCCCAGCGGCCCGACAGGCGCGGGTGGCGGGCGACGATCTCGTGCCGGTCGAAGACGACCACCTCGTCCGCCCGCAGCGACACCCTCACGTTGCGGCCGATGAACCGGGCCGGCACCGAGTGGCCTCGCGCACGCAGTTGGCGACGTCCTGGCGGTGGCGGGCGGCGGTCTGGGCGCGGCGCAGGCCGAGGTCGTGGTCCTGATCGTAGGTCTCGCGGCCACTGTTGGCGGCCTCGTCGCGGATGCGCTGCCACTCCTGGTAGGCGAGCGCGGCGTGGCCAAGGGTGCTCTCGTCTTCGGCGTCCGGGTACCGGCCGGCGGCGCGCAGGTCGGTGTGGGCGCCGTTGAGGGCCTGGTCGATGGCGTCCAGGGTGAGGCCGGCGGCCTTGCGGCGGATGCGGGTGCGCCTCTCGCCGAGCAGGCCGTCCTCGGGGCCCTGGCCCTCGTCCTCGTCGGTGCTCTGGTCGTCGTCCGGGTGGGCGGGGTGCTGGGCGAGGGCGGCGTGGAGCGTGACTCCGGCCTCCCACGACTCGGGGTGCAGAACCGGCTGAGTGCGGCCGGCGCTGTCGCGAGTGACGACGAGCCGACCGTCGACCAGGGCCGCCCACCCAGCCAAGCCGTCGATGTCCTTCTCCACCCAGCCGCGGGCGAGGCCGGCGCCGTGGTGGAGGGTGCGGATGCCGTCGTGGCCGGACCAGCGCAGCCAGATCGCACCGCGCACCAGCGCCGAGTCGAGGATCGCCCGGCCCAGGTCACGGCGTGCGGGCAGCGGCCGGCTGCGGGTGGCCGACAGGTCCAGCGGGACGGGCACTGCGGCGGGGTCGGGGCGGGTGGTATCGGTCATCGCGGGTGCTGCCTTCCGGGCCGACAGGAAGAGGGGCGGGGCGGACCGCTTGACGGCCGGTCAGCTGCAGTGCGGCCAGGCCGCGGCCATGTCGCCCAGGACGCTGCGGGTCAGCCGGCCGCGGGCTCGGACGTGCTCTCGTCTGCGGCGAGGCAGGCGGCGGTCACCTCGGCCAGGGCCTGCGCGACGTCGTCCGCCCGTGCGCGGTCCGCCTCCGGAGCGGGCCCGGGCTGCCCGTGTGCGTCGGCAGAGGTGATGCTGGTGTCGAGGTCGGCGGCGTAGCGCACCAGGGAGTCGTAGAGCCGGGCGGTGGTTTCCAGGTCCATCCGCACCTCGCCCCGTACCCGCCACAGCCGGAAGGTCTCGGCGGTGTGGCGCAGCAGGGCAGTGACGTGGGTGGCGGGCATCATGAGCTCGCCGTCGTGCCGGTAGAGCACCAGGGGGAACGGCTGGTGGTGCTGGTCGTCGCGCATCCGGGTCTCCTTCGTCGGACGGTCGGGCGGGGGCGGCCCGATGGCCGGGCCGCCCCTGGTGGGTGGTGTGCCGCTACTGGTCGCCTGCGCAGTCGTGGTCGGATTCGACGTACTCGCCGTCGGTGAAGTCGGTCTCCATCGACCAGCCGCAGGCGGAGCACGCGGCCCGGCCCTCCCAGCCGATCTCGGGCCCGTCATCCTGGTCGCAGTCGTGGTCGGCGTCCACGCTGGCGCCGTCCTCGAACTGGGCGTCGCCCCCGTCTCCACACGCCCCGCACGCCCACTCGGCGGTCCAGGTGACCGTGCCCTCGGCCGGACCCTGGTCCTGCTGCTCGGCGAGGGCAGCGGGCAGTGCGTCCAGGAGTACGGCCTGCTGGGCCGTCAGCTTCTCCTCGGCACGGGCCTTGTCCTGCTTGCGCAGCCAGGCTCCGGGCCGGAAGGTCGGGTCGGCTTCGCCGCCGGTGCGGTTGGCCGGGCCGTCCAGGGTGCCGCCGGCGGCGAGGTAGGCGAGCAGGCGGCGGTAGGAGCGGTTCCAGTCCGGCTCGATGCGCCACATCGCGTCCAGCGCGGTCAGCCTGGCGTCCTGAGCGGCCGTGAGCTTCGGGTTCTTGCGCTGCCGCCCTACCCACGCGCCCACCGCGTGGCCGTCCAGCTTCTCGGCGGCCGGGATCGCCAGGTGCCCGTGTGTCTCGGCCCAGGCGCGGGCGTGGGCGTAGCCGCGGTCCCAGGAGTGGGCGTGCTTGTCCCAGATCATGCCGAGCTGGTCGAGTTCGTGGATGCGGACCGGGGCGAGGAGGCCGGCGCCCTTGAGGTAGCGCTGGCGGTCGAGCCAGGAGATCAGAGCGCCGTCCCGGGTCTTGTCGGTGGGGTCGAGGTGGTGGTGCCCGGTGTGGAACGCGGCGGCCAGGGCGAACATGCGCTGCCACTCGGTGGCGCGCGGGTTGAACGCCCGCAGCTTCACCGTCTGGAGGATCCGGGCGGCGTGCTTGCGGGCGTTGATCCGCAGCCACTCCACCGGCGACTCCTGGGCGGGCTGCTCGGCGTCCCCGGCCTCGCCGGACTCCTCGCCCACCTCGGACTCGGTGATGGTGTCCTGGCCCTTCTCGCCGACCCGCCGGGTGCGCAGCTCGGTGATCCGGCCGACGACGCGGGCGTCGTGGGCGGCCAGGGCGCGCAGGACGCGCCAGATGGTGCGGAAGGAGGACGCCTCGATCTCCTCGTCGGCCTCCGCCTTCACGGCCTCCCCGGCCTCGTGGATCTCGGCCGGGTCGGCGGTGGCGGTGTCGTCGCCGACCTCGGGGGTGGGAAGGTAGACGGGGATGATGACCCAGGAGACCTTGCCCTGCCGGTAGGCCTGGCGCAGGGCCCGGCCGACGGCCTGGACGACGTCGATGACGCTGGACTTCGGGTCCGCGAAGACGATCGCATCCACGCTTCTCACGTCGATGCCCTCGTTCAGAAGTCGAGAGTTGCAGATGATGCAGCACTCCTCGCCCTCCTCGCCGGGCCGCTCGCCGGTGGAGGCGGTGAACGTGGCGAACGCCGCGCGGCGCTCCGAGAGGCGGTCGCTGCCGGCGACCGCGAGGGCGGTCACCCGCTCCGGCCGGTCGCCGACGGGGAGCAGCTCGGCGGTGGTGTTCATGGTGGCGGCGAACTCCCGGGCCGCCTGCACCCGGGAGTGGAAGGTGATGACCCGGCGCAGTTGCAGGTCCGCGATGGCGCGCAGCACCGCGATCTGCAGTGCCAGGCGCAGGAGTTCCTCGTTCGACCTCTGGGATCGGAGGTCGGCGACGGCGGGGAGGTTGAGGAGTTCGCGCAGGTCCTCGTCGGTGACGACGGGGACCAGGACGCGGTAGTCGGCGAGGTAGCCGTGTTCGATTCCCTGGCCGAGCGTCCAGGTGAACACGGTCTCGCCGTAGATGCGGGTGTCCGTCATGGAGCAGAGCGCGGGCAGCTCCTGGCCGTCGGTGAGGTCGGCCAGGCCCGGCTTGGCCTTGGAGTCGTCGGCGATCTTCGGGGTGGCGGTGAAGTACAAGCGCCGGGCGGCGGGGACCTTGTCGTCGGAGTGGATCGCCGCCCACGCCTTCCCTTCGGAGCCTGCCGTCCTGTGGGCCTCGTCGATGATCACGACGTCCCAGGCCGGGAGGCCGAAGTCCTTGTGCGCGGTGACGATGCGTTCCAGGGAGGCGTAGGTGGCGTAGACGGTCACCGGCTGGCCGTCCGGGGCTCCCTTGACCAGGTCGGCGATCCGGGCGGCCTGCGTCGACACCTGCGCCTCGACGCGGCCGCCGGCCTCCGCGCTCTCCAACGCCTCCGCCCGCGAACACGCCGCCACCGCCAGCCCCCGGCGGCCGCCCTTCAGCGACCAGGAGGCGGCGGTCTGCTCCAGCAGCTCGATCGTCGGGACCAGCACCAGCACCCGGCCCTTCGCCGCCAGGCGGCGGGCGCAGCCGGCGGCGATGAGGGTCTTGCCGGAGCCGGTGGCCGCGACGATCGTCGCCCGGCCTCCGTTCTTGACGGCCTTCACCGCGGCGGCCACGGCGTCTTTCTGGAACCAGTGCAGCGGCAGCGGGTTCACGACCATGGTGGGTGGCTCGGCCTGGGCGGGCAGCGAGGTCTGAGCGCGCAGCCCGGCCGGGACGTCCTCGGTGGCGGTGGTGGTCGTGGTGTCCACGGCGCGGGTGTCTCCTTCGTCATCCGGATGGTGCGCGGGGCGGGCGGGGGCGGCCTTTTGCCGACGGGAGCGGGAAACGCCGGGCCGAGCCGGGGTTCTTACCCGTTGATGAGGACTTCCGAGGTCTGGTGGCCGTCGGGGGTCCAGGTGCGGATCTCCAGGTAGACGATCTCCGCCTCGGGGACGGCGCGGCCGGTCTCGATCAGCCAGGTCTGCACGGCGTGGACGACGTCGCCGTGGGAGTCGGCCACCCGGCGCGACCACTCGGTGGCGGGGAAGCCGCCGGTGGCGGACGAGCCGTAGGTACGCTCCTCGGTGCCGTCCGCGCGGGGGAGGACGCCGCGCCGGATACCGGCCGAGTCGGCCTTCGACCCGGCGGACAGGGTGAAGTAGCGGGCGCGCATGCGCACCGTCAGGGCGACCCGGCCGTCGGCGGCAGCGGCCGCGTGGATGACGGCGGCCAGGTGCGCGGCCCCGGTCTTGATGGCCTGCTTCCCAGCGCGGCCGGCCATCGACCCGCCCGGGGTGCCGATGACGTCCTTGCCGCGCACCCGGGCCTTCTGCCCCGTCCTCGTGCGGCGGCGGGTGGTGTTCGCCTCGGCGATGCCGGCCAACGCCTCCTCGTCGCGCTCGCCGCCGCGCACGGCCCGCACCATCTGGCGCAGCGCGCCCACCATGCTGGCGCCCTTGCCCTTGGTGAAGAACTGCGACACCAGGGAGGCGTCGCGGCCGAGCATCCTGGCGACCTGGCGCTTGGTGTAGCCCTGGTCGATCAGCTCCTGGGTCAGGCGCGCGGCCTCGTTGGGGTCCTGCGGCGTTCCCGGGCTCACTGCTGCTCAGCTCCCTTCGCGGCGAGTTCGGCGCGGCCCTGGCCGCGCAGCTTCAGGTACTGCTCCTGGCTGGTCGGGTGCTCGACCGGACCGGTGAGGTGGCCCTTGAGGAGGTAGTCCCCGGGCTCGCCGCGGTAGGGCCAGGGCTGGCGCTCGGTCAGCGCGATGCCGTCCGTGCCGAAGTAGACGACGCTTCCGGGCTTCGCGTGCAGGGCCCCGGCGTAGCCGATGACCTCCTTGCCCTGGCGGTACTTCATGTCCAGCAGCGCCGCCCGCGCCCCGGACCAGACGTAGGCGGCCCACTCGGGGTGGGCATAGGGGTCGCGAGAGAACCCGGCCTGCCGCTGCCAGGTCACCACCTGATCGTCCTGGCCGAGGATCTCAACCCCGGCCGGGAGCGCCTCGCCGACCGGGGTGGTGCCGGAGACCAGGCGCGGGCGCTGCGCGAAGCCGCCCAGGCCGAACAGCAACACGGAGCGGACCGCGCGGGACGCGAGGTAGGCCGCCTGCCGCTGGCGCTCGTCCCCGTGGATACGGGACAAGTTGGTCAGGTCCGCCCAGGCGGCCTTGAGTCGCTTGCCCCACTCGTCGAGCGGCTTGCCGTCCTCGAAGACCAAGCCGCCCAGGATCTCGATCCGCCACGGCATCAGGTGGTTCGACAGTGCGAGGTGGACCTCCGCGCCACCCGCCCACGTGGTGAACGTGGTACCGGGCTCGGACGGGTAGACCCAGGCGCGATCTCCGGTGACGGGGGCGGGCAGCAGGCCGATGTGGTTCCAGCCGGCCGGGACGGTGACACGCACGTTCCAGTGCGAGCAGGACATCAGGGCCTTGGTCTGCTCCTGCTCGGTCATCGCCGCGAACGCGGCGGCGGTGATCCGCCGGGGCGTGCCGACCGGGGACTTCCACAGGTGCTTGGCGTAGGCGAAGGTCCTGTCGTACTCCACCAGCGCGGGCAGCTGCTCCGGCACACGCGGCGGCAGGATCAGCTCGGTACGGCCCTGCCCGCCGGTCGCGTGCAACAGCCCCCGCAGCTCCTCGGACAGGACCGGGTAGCCGCCGGCCCACTTGCCGGTGGTGGGGATGGTGCGCGACCACAGGTCCCGGCCGGTCTGGCTGGGCGAGCCCATGAGGACCACGTCGTCCCAGTGGCGGCGCAGCGCCTGCCACAGCAGCCGGAACGCGTCCCGGCAGGTCGTCACGTCGGCGCCGTCCGCATCGAACCACTCCCCCATGGAGCGGATCTCGGTGGTACCGCTGTCCAGGGCGGCGGCGGGGGCGTAGCGGCCGACGGGCTGACGCTGGTGCACGAAGTGCCCGGCCAGCTTGTCCCGACCGGAGCCCACCGCGGTCGTCCACCGCTCGCTCGGGGTGTTCAGCCAGGCCGCGACCGCGTCCTTGAGCGTGGAGTAGCGCTCGGCGCCGTCATGCCACGGGGCGCCGGCGGTGATGTAGATACGCTCGGTGCCGGGCGCGGTGGTGAGGGCGGCGTCCAGGATCTCGCCCGGGGTGCGGGTGCCGAGGTCGACCCGGACGACCTGGTCGCGGACCGCGAGGTCGCCCGTCGCGGCGTCCAGGAACACCGTGGAGCGGGCCTGCTGGGTGTAGGGCGGGCGCTTGGACACCAGGCCCGTCGTCACCGCCTCGAACCGGGCACCGGCCGGGCCCTCCGGGAGGGTGGGCAGCTCACGCGGACCAGTCTCGACCATCGGACGCGCCGGGGCAGCGACCGGACCGACCGAGGCCGCCGGGACAACCGGCGCAGCAACGGCAGGCGCGGCCGGGGCGGGCCGCTCGACGGCGGCCTGGTCCTCGGCCTCGCGCGACGCCTCTGCCGTCACGGCGGCCGCGGCCGGTTGCTCGACGACGGGGGCCGGGCGGGTCAGCGCCGGAGCGACCACGCTCACGCTCACGGGCTCGGCGACCGGCTCGACCGCAGGCGCCGGGGCGGGCGCAGCGACGGCGGCGGCCTGGTCGTCATCCTTGGCAGCCCGGACGGCGGCCGGGGTCGGGTCCAGCAGCGGCGCGATCCGCACGACGTCGCCGACCGACAACCCGGAGGCCTTCGCGATGGCCGGCGCCTGGGCGCCCTCGTACGCCGCGAGCCCGGCAACCCGGCGCGAGCGCCGGTCGGTGAGCTTGTCCAGCTCCTTCCGCGCGGCCGCGACCGTCTTCTCGGCGGCCGTGATCTCGGTGCGCAGCTCGCGCAGTGAGGCGAGCTCGGCGGTGTACGACTTTCGGTCCATCAGATCCTCACTCTCCATCCGTGGCGTCGGCGTCGAGAGGGCGGGCCCGGCGGGCCAGGGTCAGCCAGCCGTCCGGGCCCTGGGTGCCGTGGATATCGGCCAGGCCCGCGAGAAGGAAGGCGTACGCGCCGCGCTTCGGGGCCCGCGGCTGGGCAGCGCCGGCCTCCCACTTGGCGAAGGTCTCCCGCCGGGTGTCCAAGGCGGCGGCCACCTCCACCTGGGTCAGGCCGGCCGCCTTACGCAGCCGCTCCCGCTCAGCGGGCTCCGGCAGGTCCCCACCGTCCCTGGCCTTGGCAAGCAGCGCGTCGACCGCCGCAAAGATCTCACTCATCACATACCTCCACGCAAGAAAGGTAGCACACAAAATCTCGCCTATCGCAACTTTGTTAATCGCATATGCATCGCATCATGACCGCATCGGTCACACGAAGAGCCTGGTGAACCTCTGCAGGCCGCGAGGGCCCTGTGAGCCACCTGATCCACACCTGGTTGGATCGGCGGATGAGTGAGACCTCTGTCGACCTGGGAGTCGTCACCGCGCCGTCCGGTGTGCTGGTGCTGGGGATGGCCGGCTCGATCGACCAGTGGCCCGAAACCGGCGATCCGCTGTCCGTGCGGGCGCTGGCCTCGGCAGGGTCCGGGGGCGGCCACTTCCACGAGCCTGTGGACGGCCCCAGCAGCGAATGGTGGTGTGAGGCGGTCGCGGTGCCGGCCGCAGCCGACCGGCCGCTGAAGGTGCGCGCCGAACCGTGGGTCTCCTACGACGGGCCGGTGATCTCCGTCCTGGAAGTCGACCTCGGCCTGCCCTGGCCGAGCAACCGCAGCGGGGAGCCGATCCGGCTCGGCGACCTGCCTGTCGACCGGTGCGGCATGGTCCTCGGGGACGCGCGCGCCCTGGACTCGTTCGTCGGACTGAACGGTGAATCCGTCGACGGACTCGCCGACGTCACCTACTGGGGGAAGTACGCGGACGACGCCCACGCCCGCTTCGGCGGCGAACGGACACCCCAGTACGGCGGCCAGGGGCCCTACGGGCGGCTCGACCTCCCGTTGCGCGAAGCCCACGAGTTCGCCGACCGGATCCGGAGCTGGGGGCCCCGCGCCGGCCTGATGGTCTCCGTGGACGCGCACAGCCACTTCCACCTGCTCGACCGAGCCGGTCAGATCCACCCCCTACTGGCAGGGCAGATCGAGATCGACGGATGCCAGGTCCTGGGCCTGGGCTGGGACCCCGGCGACCACTCCATGCGCCACCGAGGCGAACGAACCTGGAACCAGGCCTACCCCGTCACCCTGGAACAGGCCGGCACCACCACCCTGCTGCGCTGGACCATCCCCACCGAAGCGGAAGAACCCGACCAAGCCGAAAGCTGACAATGCACCCGGCCGCACGGTCCAACGGCGAGACGGCCGCCACACCCGGACGACCCCGCCTCGCAAGGTGTCATGCTCCGGCTTCGCAAACCACGATGCACCGCCACTGCGCCAACCAGCGGGCTCTAAACGATCACTCGCAAACTACGGCGCTCCGTGTGCGACACGAGGTCGCTCCAAGTAAGTAAAGGACAGCTGCGTGAAGGAGGTATTGAGGGGCCCCGAAGATCCCGGACAGGGACCCAATAGGGTTGTCCTGTAAGGAATCGAGGGAAGTAGCACAGTGGCACGTCCAAGCTCGTACTCG
>NZ_JBIVVS010000051.1:0-18737 GCF_044768625.1 Kitasatospora sp. NPDC091207 | reverse complement strand
GCGGCGAACGCGTTCCTGGACGCGTTGATGGCGCGTCGGGTGGCGTCGGGGTTGGTGGGTCAGTCGTTGGCGTGGGGTCTGTGGGAGCAGGCGAGTGCGTTGACGGGTCATCTGGCGGCGGCGCGGGCGGGTGCGGGGTTGCCGACCGAGCGGGCGCTGGCGTTGTTCGACCGGGCGATCACCCTGCCCGTCCCCCACCTGCTGCCGGTGACGCTCGATCTCCGGGCCCGTCGGACGGGCGGGATCCCGCCGCTGTTCCGCGCGCTGGTGCGGGCCCCGATCGGCCGCGCCGCCGAGCGTGGCGCCGGCGGCCGGGCCGTGGTGCCGGCCCAGCTGCGGGCACTGGACGCCGAGGAGCGCAGGGCGCGGCTGCTCGGCCTGGTACGGGCGCACGTCGCGACCGTGCTCGGCCATGCCGGTGCGGAGGCGGTCGGTGCCAAGCAGGCGTTCAAGGACCTCGGGCTGGACTCGCTGACCGCGGTGGAGCTGCGCAACGCGCTGAACTCCGCGACCGGGCTGCGGCTGCCCGCGACCCTGGTCTTCGACTACCCGACCCCGGAGGGACTGGCCGACCACCTTGCCGAGGCGCTGTCGGACCGGGGCGGCGCCGTACCCGCGGCGACCGGGGTCGTGGCCGCCACGGACCTCGACGAGCCGATCGCGATCGTCGGGATGAGCTGCCGCTACCCCGGCGGCGCGAACGACCCCGAGCAGCTGTGGCGGCTGCTGGCCGAGGGCCACGACGGTGTGACGGCCTTCCCGGCCGACCGCGGCTGGCCGGTCGCGGACCCCTCGTACGCGCCGCGCGGCGGCTTCCTGGCGGACGTCGCGGGCTTCGACGCCGAGCTGTTCGGGATCTCGCCGCGCGAGGCGCTGGTGATGGACCCGCAGCAGCGGGTCCTGCTGGAGGCGTCCTGGGAGGCCTTCGAAGCGGCCGGCCTGGCGGCCCCGGACCTGCGCGGCACGCCGACCGGTGTGTACGTCGGGGCCTACGCGTCCACCTACGGCGTGGGCGCCCAGCTGCCGCCCGGCGCGGAGGGCTACCTGCTGACCGGTACGTCGATGAGCGTGGTGTCCGGCCGGGTGGCGTACGCCTTCGGTCTGGAGGGGCCGGCGGTCACCGTCGACACCGCCTGCTCCTCGTCGCTGGTGGCGATGCACCTGGCCGCGCAGGCACTGCGGCGCGGCGAGTGCGAGTTGGCGCTGGCCGGCGGTGTGGCGGTGCTGGCCGGTCCGAACATCTTCGCCGAGTTCGCCCGGCAGGGCGGGCTGGCCTCGGACGGCCGGTGCAAGCCCTTCGCCTCGGCGGCGGACGGCACCACCTGGTCGGAGGGCGTCGGCGTCCTGGTGCTGGAGCGGCTGTCGGACGCGCTGCGGCACGGCCGCGAGATCCACGCGGTGCTGCGGGGCAGCGCGGTCAACCAGGACGGCGCCTCCAACGGCCTCACCGCCCCCAACGGGCCGTCCCAGCAGCGCGTCATCCGGCAGGCGCTGGCCGACTCCCGGCTCCTCGCGTCGGAGGTGGACGTGGTCGAGGCGCACGGCACCGGCACCAGCCTCGGCGACCCGATCGAGGCGCAGGCGCTGCTGGCCACCTACGGTCAGGACCGGCCGGCGGACCGGCCGTTGTGGCTCGGGTCGATCAAGTCGAACATCGGCCACACCCAGGCCGCCGCGGGCGTCGCCGGGGTGATCAAGATGGTGCAGGCGATGCGCCACGGCCTGATGCCGCGCACCCTGCACGTGGACGAGCCGACCCACCACGTGGACTGGTCGGCCGGTGCGGTGGAGCTGCTGACCGAGGCGCGGCCCTGGCCGGAGGCCGACCGGCCGCGCCGGGCGGGGGTGTCCTCCTTCGGGATCAGCGGCACCAACGCCCATGTGATCCTGGAGGCCGCCCCGGCGCCCGCCCCGCGCCCGGTGGAGCCGGCCACGGCGGGTGACGCCGTGGTGGCGTGGCCCGTCTCCGGCAAGACCCCGGCCGCGCTGCGCGCGCAGGCGCGCACCCTGCGGGCCCACCTCGCGGCGGCGCCCGCGCCGGAACCGGCCGACGTCGCCTGGTCGCTGGCCACCACCCGCGCCGGACTGGAACACCGCGCGGTCGCCGTCGGACGGGACGGCGACGACCTGCTCCGGCAGCTCGACCGGCTCGCCGCCGAGGAGGCGGACGGCGCCCTCACCGGCCCGGGCCGTCTCGCCTTCCTGTTCACCGGCCAGGGCTCGCAGCGGGCCGGGATGGGCCGGGAACTCTACGCGTCCTTCCCGGTGTTCGCCGAGGCCTTCGACGCCGTCTGCGCGGAGCTGGACCGGTGGGTGGACCGTCCGGTCAAGGACGTCGTGTTCGAGGGCGTCGACCTGGACCGGACGATGTGGGCCCAGGCCGGGCTGTTCGCGGTCGAGGTCGCGCTGTTCCGCTGGGCGGAGTCCTGCGGCCTGACCCCGGACTTCCTGCTGGGGCACTCGATCGGCGAGATCGTGGCCGCCCACGTGGCCGGGGTGCTGTCCCTGCCGGACGCCTGCGCCCTGGTGGCGGCGCGCGGCCGGCTGATGCAGGCGCTGCCGCCGGGCGGCGCGATGCTGGCCGTGCAGGCCTCCGAGGCCGAGGTGGTCGGGGCGGTCGGGTCGGTCGCCGGGCCGGCGGACGTCGCCGCGGTCAACGGACCGGGTTCGGTGGTGGTGTCGGGTGCCGAGGACGTCATCGACGCACTCGCCGCCCGCTGGACGGCCGAGGGCCGCCGGACGACCCGGCTGACCGTCTCGCACGCCTTCCACTCGGCCCTGATGGAGCCGATGCTGGCGGAGTTCACGGCCGTCCTGCGGACCCTGACCTTCGAGCCGCCGCGCATCCCCGTCGTGTCCAACCTGACCGGCGAGGTCGTGGACCCGGAGACGATCCGCACACCGGAGTACTGGGCCCGCCACGTCCGGGGCACCGTCCGGTTCGCCGACGGCATCGCGCACCTGGCGGACCGGGGCGTGACCCGCTACCTGGAACTGGGGCCGGACGGCGTGCTGTGCGCGATGGCGCAGCAGTCCGCCGCGGACGCCGTCTGCGCACCGCTGCTGCGCCGCGACCACGACGAGGCCGGGACGGCGCTGCGCGCGCTCGGCCGGCTGTGGGCGGCCGGCGTCGACGTCGACTGGCCGGCGGTCCGGCCGGCCGGCCGGCGGGTGCCGCTGCCGGCGTACGCCTTCCAGCGGACCAGGTTCTGGCTGGAGCCCGGCACGGGCGTGGGTGACGTGGGCGGCCTCGGCCAGGCCGCGGCGGACCACCCGCTGCTGGGCGCGACGGTCGCGCTGGCCGGTGACGACGAGGTGCTGTTCACGGGCCGGCTGGCCGCGGCCGCGCAGCCGTGGCTGGCGGACCACGCGATCCTCGACCGGGTGCTGGTGCCCGGGACGGCCTTCGTGGAGATGGCGCTGCGGGCCGGGGAGCAGGTCGGGTGCCGGACCCTGCGGGAGCTGATCGTGCAGACCGCGCTCCCGCTGCCGCCGGCCGGCGGGGTGCAGCTCCAGGTGCGGGTCTCCGCGCCGGGCGAGGACGGCGACCGCCGGGTGGAGATCCACGCGCGGCGGGACGAGGACGGGGCGCCGTGGGTGCGTCACGTCACCGGCGTCCTGGGCGCCGAGGCCGGGGCGGAGGACTACGACCTGGCGGCCTGGCCGCCGCCGGGCGCCGAGCCGGTGGACCTGGAGGGCTTCTACGAGGCCCTCGCCGAGGGCGGGTACGGCTACGGGCCGGCCTTCCGGGGCGTCCGGGCGGCCTGGCGGGAGGGGGCGACCGTCTACGCCGAGGTGGCGCTGCCCGAGGAGCAGGCGGCGGCCGCGCCGGGATTCGGTCTGCACCCGGCCCTGCTGGACGCGGCGCTGCACGTCATAGGCCTCGCCGGGGCCGGCGGTCCGGCGCCCAGGGTGCCGTTCGCCTGGACCGGCGTGCGCCTGCACGCCACCGGCGCCGCGATGCTGCGCGTCGCGGTGACCCCGACCGGGGACGGCGTCCTGATCCGGACCGCCGACGGGCTCGGCGCTCCCGTCGCGTCGGTCGAGTCCCTGGTGCTCCGCGAGACCGCCGCCGACCAGCTGCCCGCGACCGGTCACCGGCCCGAGCGCGACTGGCTGTTCACGGTCGCGTGGGCGCCCGTGCCCGCGCTGCCCCCGGTCGACACCTCCTCCTGGGTCGTGGTCGGCGAGGCCGGGACCGGTGTGCCGGGTGATCGGGTCGGCTCGTGGGCGGAGCTGTCCGACCGGGCGCAGGTGCCCCCGGTGGTGGTCCTGCGGCCGGCGGCGGACGACGCGCTCCGGGCGGCCACCGAGGCGCTGGAGGCCGTCCAGGGCTGGCTCGCCGACGAGCGGTTCGAGTCCGCCAGGCTGGTGGTGCTGACCTCCGGCGCGGTCGACCCGGCCGGCGCGGTGCGCGACCTGCCGGGAGCGGCGGTCTGGGGCCTGCTGCGGTCGGCCCAGTCCGAGCACCCGGACCGCTTCGTGCTGGTGGACACGGACGCCGGGACCGACGCGTGGCAGCCTCACGTGACCGGCACCGAGCCGCAGTTGGCGGTACGCGACGGGCAGGTGCTGGTACCCCGGCTGGCCCGGGCCCGGGCCGGCACCGGGCCGTCGCCCGAGCTCACCGGCACGGTCCTGGTCACCGGCGGCACCGGCGCGCTGGGCCGGCTGGTGGCCCGGCACCTGGCCGAGGCCCACGGCGTCCGGCACCTGACGCTGCTGAGCCGGCGCGGTCCGGACGGCCCCGGCGCGGCCGAGCTGGTGGCGGAGCTGGCGGCCCTCGGCGCGGAGGCCGAACTGGTGGCCTGCGACGCGGCCGACCGCGCCGCACTGGCGCGGGTGCTCGCGGCGATCCCGGCGGGGCGCCCGCTGTGCGGCGTGGTGCACACGGCCGGTGTGCTGGACGACGGCGTCGTCGAGTCGCTGACGCCGGAGCGGATCGCGACGGTGTTCCGCCCCAAGGTCGACGCGGCGCAGCACCTGCACGAGCTGACCGAGGGGGCGGACCTGCGGCTGTTCGTCCTGTTCTCCTCGGCGGCCGGCACCTTCGGATCGCCGGGACAGGCCAACTACGCGGCGGCCAACACCTTCCTGGACGCGCTGGCGGCGCGGCGCCGGGCCCTCGGGCTGCCGGGCCTCTCGCTGGCCTGGGGCGTCTGGGAGGAGGCCGGCGCGATGACCGGGCACCTCGGCGACCGGGCGGCCCGGCTCGGCGACGCCCTGACGGCCGAGCAGGGTCTGGCGCTCTTCGACGCGGCCCTGGCCACGGAGTACGCCCACCTGGTGCCGGTGCGCCTCGACCTGCCGGCCCGGCCCGGCGCGGCGGGCATCGCCGTACCGGCCCTCCTGCGGGGCCTGCTGCCGGGCGGCCCGCGTCGCGCGGGCGCCGCGTCCGACGGCCCGTCGCTGCCGCGGCAGCTCGCCGGCCGCTCGCCGGCCGAGCAGGCCCGGATCGTCCTGGACGTGGTCCGGGCGGATGTCGCGCAGGTCCTGGGCCACGCCACGGCGGAGGCCGTCGCGCCCGACCGGGGCTTCGTCGACCTCGGGTTCGACTCGCTGACCGCGGTCGAACTGCGCAACCGCCTCGCCGCCCGCACCGGGCTGCGCCTGCCGGCGACGCTGGTGTTCGACCAGCCGTCGGCCGGCCGGGTCGCCGAGTACCTGACCGGCCGGATCGTCGCGCCGGGCGGCGCGGCCGACTCGCTCACCGAACGGGTGGACCGGATCGACACCGATCTGGCGGCCGTGGGCGAGGCGGAACGGATCACCGTCGTCCGGCGGCTCCAGGCGCTGCTGGCCCGCTACGAGGACGACGCGGCCGCGGCGGAGGAGCCGTCGGTCGTGGCCGGGCTCGACAGCGCGACCGACGACGAGATCTTCGACTTCATCGACAAGGAACTGGGCGCCTCGTGACCCTGCTGCCGAACTTCGACCCGACACCCTGTGAGGCCTGACATGGCGGACGAGCAGAAGCTGCGCGACTACCTCAAGCGCGTCACGGCCGAGCTGCACCAGACCCGGCAGCGGCTGCACGCCGCCGAGTCGGTGGACCGTCAGCCGATCGCGATCGTCGGCATGGCCTGCCGGCTGCCCGGTGGCGTGGACGGCCCGGACGCGCTGTGGCGGCTGGTGTCCGAGGGCGTCGACGCCGTCTCGGCCTTCCCCGAGGACCGCGGCTGGGTCATCGACGAGGACGCCGGGTTCGCCCGCAGCGGCGGCTTCCTGCACGACGCGGACGGCTTCGACCCGACGCTGTTCGGCATCTCGCCGCGCGAGGCGACCGCGATGGACCCGCAGCACCGGCTGCTGCTGGAGGCCTGCTGGGAGGCGTGCGAACGCGGCGGCGTCGACCCGCACGCGCTGCGCGGCAGCCGTACCGGGGTCTTCGCCGGCCTGATGTACCGGGACTACGCCGCCCGCCTGATCAGCGTGCCCGAGGGGGTGGACGCCTACCTCGGCACCGGCAACATGAGCAGCGTCGCCTCCGGGCGGATCTCCTACACGCTCGGGCTCGAAGGCCCCGCCGTCACGGTGGACACCGCCTGCTCCTCGTCGTTGGTGGCCCTGCACCTGGCCTGCCAGTCGCTGCGCTCCGGCGAGACGACGATGGCCTTCGCGGGCGGCGCGACCGTGATGGCGTCCCCGGACACCTTCACGGGCTTCGCCCGGCAGGGCGGCCTCTCCTCGGACGGCCGGTGCAAGTCCTACGGCGCCGGCGCCGACGGCACCGGCTGGGCCGAGGGCGTCGGGATGCTCCTGCTGGAGCGGCTCTCGGACGCGCAGCGGCTGGGGCACCGGATCCTGGCGGTGGTGCGGGGCAGCGCGGTGAACCAGGACGGCGCGTCCAGCGGCCTGACCGCGCCGAACGGCCCGTCGCAACAGCGGGTGATCGAGGACGCGTTGGCCGCCGCGCGGCTGACCACGCTGGACGTGGACGTCGTGGAGGGGCACGGGACCGGGACCAGGCTGGGCGACCCGATCGAGATCCAGGCCCTGCTGGCGACGTACGGCCGGGACCGGCCGCAGGACCGGCCGCTGCGGCTGGGGTCGGTCAAGTCCAACATCGGGCACACCCAGGCGGCGGCGGGCGTCGCCGGGGTGATCAAGATGGTGCAGGCGATGCGGCACGGCACGATGCCGCGCACCCTGCACGCGGCGGAGCGGACCCCGCAGGTCGACTGGTCCGCCGGAGCGGTGCGGCTGCTGACCGAGGCCGAGCCGTGGCCGGAGTCCGACCGGCCCCGCCGGGCCGGCGTGTCGTCCTTCGGCATCAGCGGGACCAACGCCCACGTCGTCCTGGAGCAGGCCCCGGCGGCGGAGCCGGGGGAGGCCTCGGAGCACCCGGTGCCCGGCGTCGTGCCGTGGCTGCTGGCGGCCCGGACCACCGAGGCCCTGCGCGCCCAGGCCGGCCGGCTGCACGCGTTCGTCGCGGACACCTCGCCCGAGCCGCTGGACGTCGGCCGGTCGCTGCTGTCCCGCGCGCCGTTGGAGCGGCGGGCCGTCGTGCTCGGCGCCGACCGGGACCGGCTCGCCGACGGGCTCGCCGCGCTGGCGGGCGACCTGCCCGACCGGGCCGTGGTGACGGGGGTGGCCGGCGAGGGGCGTTCGGCGTTCCTGTTCACCGGCCAGGGGGCGCAGCGGGCCGGGATGGGCGCCGGTCTGTACGAGGCGTTCCCGGTGTTCGCCCGGGCCTTCGACGCGGTCTGCGCCGAGCTGGACCCGCGGCTGGAACGCTCGGTCAAGGACGTGGTGTTCGGCGGCGGCCAGGACCTGCACCGGACGGTGTGGGCCCAGGCGGGGCTGTTCGCCCTGGAGGTCGCGCTGTTCCGGCTGTTCGAGTCCTTCGGCGTGGTGCCGGACTTCCTGCTGGGCCATTCGATCGGCGAGGTGGCGGCGGCGCACTGCGCGGACGTCCTGTCGCTGGCGGACGCCTGCGCGCTGGTGGCGGCGCGCGGCCGGCTGATGCAGGCGCTGCCGGCCGGCGGGGCGATGCTCGCGGTGCGGGCCTCCGAGGCCGAGGTGGTCGAGGCGCTCGCGGCGGTCGAGGGCGTCGCCGGGCGTGCCGACCTGGCCGCGGTCAACAGCCCCGGGTCGGCGGTGGTGTCGGGCGCGGCGGACACCATCGACGAGCTGGCGGCCCGGTGGACGGCCGAGGGCCGCAAGACCAGCCGGCTGACGGTGTCGCACGCGTTCCACTCGGCCCTGATGGAGCCGATGCTGGCCGAGTTCGGGGCGGTGCTGGCGACGCTGACGTTCGGGACGCCCCGCATCCCGATCGTCTCCACCCTGACCGGGGCGGTCGAAGGCGCCCTGATGGGCACGCCCGACTACTGGGTCCGGCAGGTCCGGGAGACGGTCCGGTTCGCCGACGGCGTCGAGTGCCTCCGGGCCCGGGGGGTGAGCCGGTTCGTGGAACTCGGCCCCGACGGGGTGCTCACCGCGATGGCCCGGGCGAGCCTGCCCGACTCGGCGCTCACCACGACGGCGCTGCGCAGCAGCTGGCACGACACCGGGGTGTTCGTCACCGCGCTGGCCGACCTGTGGACCCGGGGGAGCACGGTCGACTGGCAGGTGCTCTTCGACGGCCACGGCCGACCGGTGGAGCTGCCGGTCTACCCGTTCCAGCACGAGTCGTTCTGGCTGTACCCGGTGGTGGCGCCGGCCGGTGGGCCCGCCGGTCCGGACGTCTGGGAGGCGCTCGCCGGCGAGGACGCCGACGCGCTCGCCGACCGGCTCGACGTGACCGACCCCGAGGTCCGCGCCTCGCTGAGGACGGCGCTGCCCCTGCTGTCCGCGTGGCACCGGCGGGGCCGGACGGAGGCCGAGGTCGCCCGCTGGCGCTACCACGTGGGGTGGGAGCCGCTCCCGGACACGCCCGCCCCCGCCGTCACGGGCGACTGGCTGCTGGCGGTGCCCGCCACGATGGCCGACGACGACCTCGTCCGCGCCTGCCGGGACGCCCTGACCCGGCACGGCGCCGCGGTGGTGACGGTGCCGGTCGACGCCGCCGCCACGGACCGCGCGGACCTGGCCGCCCGGCTGCGGCAGGCCGCGGCGGCCGCCCGCCCGCCCGCCGGGGTGCTCTCCCTGCTGGCGCTGGAGCGGGAGCCGCACCCGGCCGTGCCGGCCCTGCCCGGCGGGACGGCCGGCACCCTGCTGCTCGTCCAGGCCGTGCTCGACGCGGACCTGGCCGCCCCCCTGTGGTGCGTGACGCGGGGCGCGGTGTCGACCTCGGAGCACGAGCTCCTGGCCGACCCCGACCAGGCGCCGGTCTGGGGTCTGGGCCGGGTGGCCGCCCTGGAGCACCCGCAGCTGTGGGGCGGCCTCGTCGACCTCCCCGCCGAGGTCGACGACGAGGTGACCGACGCCCTGGTCGGCCTGCTGGGCGCCGCCGACGGTGAGGACCAGCTCGCCGTCCGTCCGGAGGGCGTCTTCGTCCGCCGGCTCCGACGGGCGGCGGCGGGCGACCCGGAGGCCCCGGCGTGGCAGCCGCGCGGCACCGTCCTGGTGACCGGCGGCACGGGTGCGCTCGGCGGGCAGGTCGCCCGCCGGCTCGCCGCCGGCGGCGCCGAGCACCTGGTGCTGGTGAGCCGGGGCGGCCGCACGGCACCCGGGCTGGCGGAGCTGGAGGCCGAACTGGAGGCGCTCGGCGCCCGGGTCACGGTGGCCGCCCGCGACCTGTCCGACCGCGCGGACGTCGCCCGGCTGGTCGGTGAACTCGACGCCGCGGAGCCGCGGTTGCGCGCCGTGGTGCACGCCTCGGGGGTCAGTGCCTCGGCGCCGCTGGCCGAGACCACCCTCGACGAACTCGACCGGACGGCCGCCGGCAAGGTCGCGGGCGCCCGGCACCTGGACGAACTGCTCGACCAGCGCCGCCTGGACGCGGTGGTGTACTTCTCCTCCATCGCGGGCGTCTGGGGCGTCGGCGACCAGGCCTGCTACGCGGCCGCCAACGCCTACCTCGACGCCCTGGCGCAGCGCCGCGACGCGGAGGGCGTGCGCGCGCTGGCGGTCGCCTGGGGGCCGTGGGACGGCGGCGGCATGGTCGACCGGGCGATCCAGGAGCCGATGCGGCGGCGCGGCATCGCGCTGCTGGCACCGGACCGGGCGATGCACGCGCTGCAGCAGGCGATGGACCAGGACACCGGCGCGGTCACCGTCGCCGACATCGCGTGGGAGCGGTTCGTGCCGGCCTTCACCGCCCTGCGGCCCAACCGGTTCTTCGAGGAGATCCCGGAGGCCCGGTCGCTCGCCTCGGGCGCGCCCGCCGCGGGCGAGTACCAGGCCCGGCTCACCGCCCTGCGCGACCGGCTGACCGCCCTGCCGGCCGCCGACCGGGAGCCCGTCCTGCTCGACCTGGTGCGCACGCACGCGGCGGCGGTGCTCGGGCACGGCGGCGCGGCCGCGATCGACGTCGACCGGCCGTTCCGGGACTTCGGGTTCGACTCGCTGGCCGCCGTGGAGCTGCGCGACCGGCTCGGCCGGGCCACCGGCCTGTCCCTGCCCGCCACCGTGGTGTTCGACCACCCGACGCCCACGACGCTGGCCGGCCACCTGCTGGCGGAGGCGGTCCCGGACGGGCGGACGGCGGCGCTGCCCTCCACACCGGAGCTGGACCAGCTCGAAGAGGCGCTGCTGGCCCGGCCGGAGGACGACGTCGACCGGGTCCGCGTGGTGCTGCGGCTGGAGGCGCTGCTCACCCGGCACCGGGGCGGGGGCGGCGACGAGGTCACCTTCGACGACCTGCGGGACCAGCTCAGCAGGGCCAGCAACGAAGAGCTTTTCGACGTGATCGACCGGGACCTCGGCCTCTCTTGAGCCGAGGTGCGGGGTGGTGGCCGGGGACAATCTTGGAAGGCGGCTTTTTCGATGGCAGATGATGCGCAGCGGCTCCGTGACTACCTGACCCGGGTGGTCGCCGAACTGCAACACACCCGCCGGCGTATCCGTGACATGGAGTCCGCGGCCAACGAGCCGATCGCCATCGTCGGGATGAGCTGCCGGTACCCGGGTGAGGTGCGGTCACCGGCCGACCTGTGGCGGCTGGTCAGCACCGGGCAGGACCCGATCGGCCCGCTGCCCGGGAACCGCGGCTGGGACCTCTCCTCGGCCGACGACCCGTCCTGGGCGGGTGGATTCGTCGAGGACGCCGGGGAGTTCGACGCGGAGCTGTTCGGCATCTCGCCGCGTGAGGCGCTGGCGATGGACCCGCAGCAGCGGCTGCTGCTGGAGACGTCCTGGAAGGCCTTCGAGAACGCCGGGCTCGACCCGCTGTCCCTGCGGGGCTCCAGCACCGGCGTCTTCGTCGGGGTCACCTCGGTCAGTTACGGCCCGGGGATGGATCTGCCGGAGGACGTGGCCGGGCACCTGATGACCGGCACCGCGTCCAGCATCGCGTCGGGCCGGGTGTCCTACACGTTCGGGCTGGAGGGCCCCGCGGTCACGGTGGACACCGCGTGCTCGTCCTCGCTGGTCGCGCTGCACCTGGCGGTCCAGTCGCTGCGGGAGGGCGGCAGCGACCTGGCGCTGGTCGGCGGGGTCACGGTGATGACGACCCCGATGCAGATCGTCGAGTTCGGCCGGCAGGGCGGACTCTCCTCCGACGGCCGGTGCAAGGCGTTCTCCGACGACGCGGACGGCGCGGGCTGGTCCGAGGGCATCGGCCTGCTGCTGGTCGAGCGGCTCAGCGACGCGCGGCGCAACGGGCACGAGGTCCTCGCGGTGGTGCGCGGCAGCGCGGTCAACCAGGACGGCGCCTCCAACGGCCTCACCGCGCCGAACGGACCGGCGCAGGAGCGGGTGATCCGCCGGGCGCTGGCCAACGCGCGGCTGAGCGTCGAGGACGTGGACGCCGTGGAGGGCCACGGCACCGGCACCCGGCTCGGCGACCCGATCGAGGCCCGCGCCCTGCTGGCGACCTACGGGCGCGGCCGTTCGACGCGACGCCCCCTGTGGCTCGGCTCGATCAAGTCGAACATCGGCCACACCCAGTCCGCCGCCGGTGTCGCCGGCGTGATCAAGATGGTCATGGCGATGCGTGACGGCACCCTGCCGCCCACGCTGCACGCCGACCGGCCGTCCGCGCAGGTCGACTGGTCGCCCGGCACGGTCCGGCTGCTGACCGAGCCGAGGCCCTGGCCGACCGCGGACCGGCCCCGCCGCGCCGCGGTGTCCTCGTTCGGGATGAGCGGCACCAACGCCCACGTCATCCTGGAGCAGGCGCCCGAGCCCGAGCCCGCCGAGCCCGCCGAGCCCGCTGGGTCCGCCGAGCCCGCCGCGGCGGAGGCCGAGGGCACCGGGCCCGCGCTCACCGCGGGCCCGCTCCCGTGGGTGCTGGCGGCGAAGACCCCGGACGGGCTGCGCGGGCAGGCCGCCCGGCTGCGGGACTTCCTGACCACCGCGGACGGTGCCCCGGCCCTCCCGGACGTCGCCCGCTCCCTGCTGACCCGGGCCGCGCTGCCCTGCCGCGCGGTGGTGCTCGGCACGGCGCGCGCGGACCTGCTGACCGGCCTGGACGCGCTGTCCGCCGGCGAGGCCGCCGCGAACCTGGTGCGCGGCGACGCCACCGGCGCTACCGGGGTGGTCTTCGTCTTCCCCGGCCAGGGCAGCCAGTGGGCCGGGATGGCCCGCGAACTCCGGGCCGCCTCACCCGCGTTCCGGCGGCGGCTGGACGAGTGCGAGGCGGCGCTGGCGCCGTTCGTGGACTGGTCGCCGGCGGACGTGCTGAGCGGCGCGCCCGGCGCCCCGGACCTGACCCGGGTCGACGTCGTCCAGCCGGTGCTGTGGGCGGTCATGGTGTCGCTGGCCGAGGCCTGGCGGTCCGTCGGCGTCCGCCCGGTGGCGGTCGTCGGCCACTCGCAGGGCGAGATCGCGGCGGCCTGCGTCGCGGGCGGCCTCTCCCTCGACGACGGCGCCCGGATCGTGGCGCTGCGCAGCCGGGCGCTCTCGGCGCTGGCCGGCCGCGGTGGCATGGTCGCGATCCCCGCCGGCCGGGCGTCGGTGGCCGAACTGATCGCCCCCTGGGCCGAGGGCCTCTGCGTGGCGGCGGAGAACGGCCCCGGCTCCACCGTGGTCTCGGGCGAGGCCGGGCCCGTCGAGGAGCTGCTGGCCGAGTGCGGGCGCCGCGGCCTGCGCGCCCGCCGGATCCCGGTGGACTACGCGTCGCACTCGCCGCAGGTCGAGCAGCTCCGCGAGCGGATCCTGGCCGACCTCGCGCCGATCACCCCGGGCTCCTCGGACATCGCCTTCTACTCGACGGTGACGGGCGCGCCGATCGACACCGCGCGGATGGACGCCGCCTACTGGTACGACAACCTGCGCTCGCCGGTGCGGTTCGAGGCGGCGACCCGCGCGCTGCTCGCCGACGGCCGCTCGGTGTTCGTCGAGAGCAGCCCGCACCCGGTGCTCACCATCGGCGTCCAGGAGACCGCGGACGACGCGGGCACCGCGGCGACGGTGACCGGGACGCTGCGCCGCGAGGACGGCGGCCCGGGCCGACTCCTCGCCGGCGCCGCCGAGCTGTGGACCGCGGGCGTCGGCGTGGACTGGTCGGTGGCCTTCGGCGGCGGCCGGCGGACCGAGCTGCCCACCTACGCCTTCCAGCGGCGGCGCTACTGGCCGGACCCGCTGCCCGCCGACCCGCGGCCGGCCGGGGGCGCCGATCCCGTCGAGACCCGGTTCTGGGACGCGGTGGAGCGCCAGGACACCGACGAACTGGCCACCGCGCTGCGGCTCGACGAGGCGCGCGGGGTCCTGGCCGAGGTACTGCCCGCGCTGGCCGGCTGGCACCGCGGCCGCCGCCGGGGCGCGACGATCGACTCCTGGCGCTACCGGATCGGCTGGACCCCGGTACCGGACCTGCCCGCGCACCCGCGGCTGCGCGGCCGATGGCTCCTCGCCCTCCCGGAGCGCGGCGGAGCCACCGAGGTGGCCGGGGTGCTGCGCTCCGCCGGCGCGGAGGTCGTCCCGCTGACGGTGGCCGACGGCGCCGACCGGGCCGCGGTCACCGCGCTGCTGCTCGCGGCGGGCCCGGTCGACGGCGTGGTCTCGCTGCTGGCCACCGCCGAGGACGCGCCGCCGTCGGTGGCCGGGCCGGCCATGACCGGCCCGGCCACCACGGTGACCCTTCTCCAGGCCCTCGGCGACGCCGACAGCGGCGCGCCGCTGTGGGCGCTCACCGGCGGCGCGGTGTCGATCGGCCGGTCGGACCCGCTGCGCAGCGCCGCCCAGGCGCTGACCTGGGGCCTCGGCCGGGTCGCGGCCCTGGAGTACCCGCGGCGCTGGGGCGGCCTGATCGACCTTCCGGCCGCGGTGGACGCGCGGACCGGCGACCGGCTGGTGGCGCTGCTCGGCGGTGCCGCCGGGGACGAGGACCAGCTCGCCGTCCGCGCCTCCGGGGTGTTCGCCCGCCGCCTCGCCCGCGCACCGCGCCCGGCCGGGACGACGCTGGAACTCCCCGGCTCCGTCCTGGTCACCGGCGGTACCGGCGCGCTCGGCGGGGTCGTCGCCCGCTGGCTCGCGGGCCGCGGCGTCCCCCACCTGACCCTGGTCGGACGGCGCGGCGCGGCGGCGCCCGGGGTGGACGGGCTCGTCGCGGAGCTGACCGCGCTGGGCACCCGGGTGACCGTGGCGGCCTGCGACGTGACCGACCGGGAGTCGCTCGCGGGCGTGCTGGCGCAGGTCCCGGCCGAGTTCCCGCTGGTCGGCGTGGTGCACGCGGCCGGTGTCGGCCAGGCCATGCTGCTGGACCGGACCGGACCGGCGGAGCTGGCCGAGGTGCTCGGCGGCAAGGTCGCGGGCGCGCTGCACCTCGACGAGCTGACCCGGGGTCTCGACCTGCGGATGTTCGTCACCTTCGCCTCCGGTGCCGGGATCTGGGGCAGCGGCGGCCAGGCGGCCTACGCCGCCGCGAACGCCTACCTCGACGCGCTCGTGGTGCGCCGTCGCGCGCAGGGGCTGCCCGGGACGTCCGTCTCCTGGGGCGCCTGGGGCGACGTGGGGATGGGGGCGACCGAGGCCGTCCGCGACCACCTGCGCGAGCGCGGCATGGTGCCGATGGACCCGGACCTGGCGATCGAGGCGCTGGCCCAGGCCGTCGACGCGGGCGAGGACTGCCTGACCGTGGCCGACATCGACTGGCCGCGCTTCGTCGACACCTTCACCGCCACCCGGGTCAGCCCGCTGCTGGCCGACCTCCCCGAAGCCCGGACGGCCGAGGCGGCGTCACCCGGCGGCGAGGAGCGTCCGGACCTCGCCCGCCGGCTCGCCCCGCTCCCCGGGGCCCAACGGCGGCAGGTCCTGCTGGACCTGGTCCGCACCGAGGTCGCCGCCGTGCTCAAGCACCCGGACGTGCGGACCGTCGAGGCGGTGCGGACCTTCAAGGACCTGGGCTTCGAGTCCCTCACCGCCGTGGAACTGCGCAACCGGCTCAACCGGGAGACCGGTCTGCGGCTGCCGGCCACCATGGTCTTCGACCACCCGACGCCGGCCGCGCTGGTCGCCTACCTGGAGCGCGAACTGGACCTCGGCGACCCGGCCGCGGCCGGGGCTGCCGACCTGGTGGCCGCGCCGGCCGGCCTGGACGAGCCGATCGCGATCGTCGGCATGGGGTGCCGCTTCCCCGGGGGCGTGGGCTCACCCGAGGACCTGTGGCGGCTGGTCGCCGACGGAGCGGACGCGCTGTCGGCGTTCCCCACCGACCGCGGCTGGCCCGACCGGATGCCCGGCGTGGACACGGCCGTGGGCGGCTTCGTGCACGACGCGACCGGGTTCGACGCCGGGCTGTTCGGGATCTCGCCGCGTGAGGCGCTGGCGATGGACCCGCAGCAGCGGCTGCTGCTGGAGGCGGCCTGGGAGGCCTTCGAATCCGCCGGCATCGACCCCCACGCGATGCGGGGCAGCCGGACCGGCGTGTTCGCGGGCGCGTCCTCGTCGGGGTACGGGCACGGCCAGGTGCTCGACGGGGTCGAGGGCCACCTGCTCTCCGGTACGGCGAACAGCGTGATCTCGGGCCGTGTCTCGTACGTGTTCGGGCTGGAGGGCCCGGCCGTCACGGTGGACACGGCGTGCTCGTCGTCGCTGGTGGCGATGCACCTCGCCGTGCAGGCGCTGCGCGTCGGCGAGTGCGGCATGGCGCTGGCCGGCGGTGTCGCCGTGATGGTGAACGCCGGCGCGTTCGGCGAGTTCAACCGGCAGGGCGGGCTGGCCTCGGACGGGCGCTGCAAGGCCTTCGCGGCCGGTGCGGACGGCACCGGGTGGGGCGAGGGCGTCGGTGTGCTGGTGCTGGAGCGGTTGTCGGACGCGCGCCGCAACGGGCACGAGGTGCTGGCGGTGGTGCGGGGCAGTGCGGTGAACCAGGACGGTGCGTCGAACGGTCTGACGGCGCCGAACGGTCCGTCGCAGGAGCGGGTGATCCGGCAGGCGCTGGCCAATGCCGGTCTGTCGGCGGGCGAGGTGGACGCGGTGGAGGCGCACGGGACGGGGACCCGGCTGGGTGACCCGATCGAGGCGCAGGCGCTGTTGGCGACCTACGGCCAGGGGCGCGGCGAGGACCGGCCGTTGTGGCTGGGGTCGGTGAAGTCGAACATCGGGCACACCCAGGCGGCTGCCGGTGTGGCCGGGGTGATCAAGACGGTGCAGGCGATGCGCCACGGGGTGCTCCCGGCGACGCTGCACGTCGACCAGCCCACGCCACAGGTCGACTGGTCGGCGGGTGCCGTGGAGCTGTTGACCGAGGCGCGGCCGTGGCCGGAGGCGGATCGTCCTCGGCGGATCGGCGTCTCCGCGTTCGGGATCAGTGGCACCAACGCGCATGTGGTGATCGAGGAGGCGCCGGCCGCGCCCGAGGCGCCGGTCGCGGCGTCCGAGTCGGGGAGTGGCCTGGGCCTGCTGCCGTGGGTGGTGTCGGCGCAGAGCGACGGGGCGCTGAAGGCCCAGGCGGCGCGGCTGGCCGGGGCGTTGGGCGCCGACGAGCGTCCGGCGGACGTGGCGTGGTCGCTGGCGACCGGGCGGGCCGGACTGGCCCGTCGCGCGGTGGTGCTGGGGTCCGACCGGGAGGCGCTGCTGGACGGGCTGGCCGCGTTGGCGGCGGGGCGGCCGTCGGGCGGTGTGGTGTCGGGTGTCGCGGTGGAGGGGCGTTCGGCGTTCCTGTTCACGGGGCAGGGTGCGCAGCGGGTCGGGATGGGGCGCGGGCTTTATGCGGCGTTCCCGGTGTTCGCGGGGGCGTTCGACGCGGTGTGTGCGGAGTTCGACCTGCTGTTGGATCGGCCGGTTCGCGAGGTGGTGTTCGAGGGCGCCGATGATCTGGACCGGACGGTGTGGGCGCAGGCGGGGTTGTTCGCGCTGGAGGTGGCGTCGTTCCGGTTGCTTGAATCCTGGGGTGTGACGCCGGACTTCCTGTTGGGGCATTCGATCGGTGAGGTGGCGGCGGCGCATGTCGCGGGGGTGTTCTCGCTGGCGGACGCGTGTGTGTTGGTGGCGGCGCGGGGTCGGTTGATGCAGGCGTTGCCGGCCGGTGGTGCGATGCTGGCGGTGCAGGCGTCCGAGGCCGAGGTGCGGGCGGAGCTCGGCGGCCGGCTGGATGTCGCGGCGGTCAACGGCCCGACTGCGGTGGTGGTGTCGGGTCCGGCGGAGGTGGTGGAGGAGTTCGCGGCCGGCTGGGCCGCGCAGGGGCGTAAGATCCACCGGCTGACGGTGTCGCACGCCTTCCATTCGGCGTTGATGGAGCCGATGCTGGCCGAATTCGCCGACGTCCTAGCAGAGTTGACCTTCGCCGAGCCGCGCATCCCGGTCGTCTCCAACCTGACCGGGGCGGTGGCCGAGCCGGGTCTGCTGTCGTCGCCGGAGTACTGGGTGCGTCAGGTCCGTGAGGCGGTCCGGTTCGCCGACGGTGTCGAGGCGCTGGACGGCCACGGCGTGACCCGGTTCGTCGAACTCGGGCCCGACGCGGTGCTGTGCGGTCTGGCCGGGCAGTCGGTCGCGGAGGCGGTGTTCGCACCGCTGATGCGGCGCGACCGGGACGAGGCGGACACGGCACTGCGGGCACTGGCCGAGGTGTGGGCGGCGGGTGCCGAACTCGACTGGTCCGCGCTGCTGCCCACGGGGCGTCGGGTCCCGCTGCCGACCTATGCGTTCCAGCACCAGCGGTACTGGCCGGAGTCGATCGATCTCGCGAGCGTGGTGGTCGATCCGGACGAGGCCCGGTTCTGGAAGGCGGTGGAGAACCAGGACTTGGGTGGGCTGGCCGAGGCGTTGGAGATCGCGGAGGCGCCGGAGGGGTTGGGCGCGGTTCTGCCGGTGTTGTCGTCGTGGCGGCAGCGTCGTCGGGTGGATTCGGTGGTGGACGGGTGGCGTTACCGGGTGACGTGGAAGCCGTTGGCCGGTGTGGTGGACGGGCGGTTGTCGGGTCGGTGGTTGGTGGTGTCGGCTTCGGGGGTGCCGGCTTCGGAGTCGCTGGTGGCGGGTGTCGAGGTGGCGCTGGTGGCCGGTGGTGCCGAGGTGGTGACGCTCCTTCTCGACGGGTTTGACCGTGATGAAATCGCCGTTCGGATCGCGGGGTTGGCGTCGGGTGGTGGGTTCGCCGGGGTGGTGTCGCTGCTGGGTGTGGCCGAGGGGTCGTTTGGCGGGGGGCCGTTTGGCGCGGGTTCGTCGGTGTCGGTGGGTGTGGTCGGGACGTTGGCGTTGGTGCGGGCGTTGGGTGTGGCGGGTGTGCGGGCGCGGTTGTGGTCGGTGACGGT
>NZ_JBIVVS010000050.1:0-21129 GCF_044768625.1 Kitasatospora sp. NPDC091207 | reverse complement strand
GTCGAGGGCGACGACGCGGGTCTCCCCGTCCCCGTAGACCTTGTTGAGGCCGGTGGCGCGGGCGGCCGCCCGGCCGGTACGGACGGCGGTTGCGGTCGACGAGGTCACGGGGATGCTCCTTGTGGTCGGGCTGCGACGGCGCCGGAAAAGCGCGGGAGGTCGTTGGAGGGCCGTTCACCGCAGGGTTCCGGCCGTATTTCCATGGTCGGCCACGTGATCATGGTTTCTCGTCGCTCCGCCGGACGGTTGGCCTGACCACCGCTGGGCGTACGCCCAGGTAAAGCCCTCATCCTCCGGTATGACACCGACCCTTACCGGAGTCCGGTGGCCGGATAGCACGCTTTGACTGGCCAAATCACGAACTGTTCGTCAGATGGCAAGGAAACATGACAACTTCCCTGGCTGGGAACATGCGAAAGGGGGAGGCGGGCGACTAGGCTCGGGGGTGGCCCGCACGGGGACGGAGCACCACCTCCGACTGTCGGCAGGGCAGGTCCGCAGAAAGGCCCGGATGGTGGAACGCAGACACGGGCAGCTTAAAACTGCTTGGCCGTGAGGCCGTGCCGGTTCGAGTCCGGCTCCGGGCACCGCTCCACGTGCGGGGACGCCACCGGGCGTCCCCGCCGGGCGCCGTTCACCGGATCCTCCTCGCGGCGTATCCCCATTCTTTTGCCAACCCATTACCCTTGTGCTGCGGGCGGTGCAGTGCCGCCACGGAGGGAATGAGCAATGAGAAGCAGCAACCCGGTCTTCTCGCGGGAGGGATCCTTCACCCGCGAGCCCGGCTACGCGGGTTTCGGCACCACGCAGGCCCCGCCGGCCGGGAGTCCGCACGCCACCGGCCCCAACGGCCCGTACGGCAACAACCCGTACGGCAACAACCCCTACGCGGGCAGCCCCTACGCCCAGCAGCCGCAGGCCCAGGGCCCGCTGACCGACGAGCAACTGGTCGAGATGTACCGGGCGCCGTCCGCCGGTCCGCTGGCGACGGGTCGGATGACGCTCGACGACGTCGTCGCCCGCACCGCCATGACGTTGCTCACCCTGGTCGCCGCCGGCGGGCTGGCCTGGTTCCTCCTGCCGGACCGGAACTACGGCCTGGCTGTCGGCGCCTCGCTGATCGCCTTCGTGGTCGGCCTGGTGGTCTCGTTCAAGCGGAGTGTCAGCCCGCCGCTGATCCTGCTCTACGCGGGCCTGGAGGGCTTCGCGCTCGGTGCCGTGACCAAGGTGTTCAACACCATCTGGCCGGGCATCGCGATCCAGGCGGTGCTGGGTACCGCGGCGGTCTTCGCGGCGATGCTGATCGCCTACAAGACCGGCCGGATCCGGGTCACCCCGCGCTACACGCGGATCGGCATCGCGATCGCCATGGGCTTCGTGCTGCTGCTCATGATCAACATGGTCGCGTCGCTGTTCGGCGCGGACATGGGGCTGCGCTCCGGCCCGCTGGGCATCGTGGTGGGCCTGGTCGGCATCGGTCTCGGCGCGTTCTTCCTGTCGCTGGACTTCGCGGCCATCGAGCAGGCCATCGCGCAGGGCGCCCCGCAGAAGGAGGCCTGGCGGGCCGCCTTCGGGCTCACCCTGTCGCTGGTCTGGATCTACATCGAGATGCTGCGACTGATCGCGATCCTGCGCGGCGACGACTGATCACCGCGTCCCTCGCGCACTGCCGCCGGGCCCCGGAGCCTTCCGCTCCGGGGCCCGGCGGCTTTCGTTAGGCTCGCGCCATGTCTGAAGCAGTCTCCCTCGCCGAAGCCGTCGAAGCCCTGGCGGATCGTTTCCGCTCGATGCCGCAGAGCCGGCTGCTGGGCGCCGTACCCGGCCACCCCTCCCGGGCCGCCGCGGCGCTGGCGCTGGCCCGATGGCTGGCGCTGGCGGCACAGGCCGCCGAGGGCGTGGCGACGGGCGGCGACGGGCCGGCCGGGCCGCCGCGGGAGTTCCCGGACGCCGGTGCCTTCGCGGCCGGTGACCAGCTGGCCGTCGCCGGGCACGACCTGGCGGCCGCCCTGGCCGCGCTGCCGGCGCAGACACCGGTACCGCTCCCGGAGCCGCTGGGCGGGCCCGCGACGGCCCCGGCGGTGCTCGCCCGGGCGCTGGCCGAGGTGGCCGCCACGGCCGCCCTCTGCGGCTGAGCTCCCCGCCGGGCCCGGCGGGGAACGCCGAAGGCCGGCCGGATCGGTAACCCCTTGATCCGGTCGGCCTTCTGCTGTGCGGTCAGTCGCGTCGGTGGTCGTCGGCGTCAGATGCTGGCGACCACCCGGTCGGCGAGCACGTAGACGGCGTCCTCGTCGGTGGAGAAGGTCAGCGAGTACGAGCCGGAGAAGCGCGAGCCGCCGAGCAGCCGGACGTCCTCACCGGCCCGGACGGCGTCGATCAGCCGGTAGGCGGCCTCGCGGTCGCCGGGGGCGACGCAGAGCGTGGTGCCGTCGGCGAAGGCGTAGACGTCCAGCGTGCCGAGCGGGCCGGGGCGGACGTCGATCAGGGCCACGCCCTCCTCGGCGAGCGTGGTCAGCCGGGTGTCGGTCCACTCGCGGGACGGCGCCTGGCTGGGCACGAAGTCGGGGTGCGAGGGGTGGCGGCGCGGGTCGGGCGCGGGCGCCGGCGCGTCCTCGACGGCCGGTTCGCCGTCCAGCAGTCCGGCCTCCAGCCCGGTGGCCAGCAGGTCGGCCTCCCGGCGGGCCCGGGCGTCGCTGCCGCCGACCTCGGCGGTCGGGGCTCCGGACGGGTGGCCGGGCCGCAGTGGCGCACCGCCCTCGGGGCCGGGCCCGGCCGGGTCGGCGCCGCCCTCGTTGATCAGGTCCTCCAGCGCGGAGCGCAGCGCCTCGCCGAACTCCGGGTCCATGGTGCCCGCGTTGTCGGCGGCCTCCTGCGGACCGGTCGGCCGGGGGAAGAAGAGCGGCCACTCGTCGGTGGTGCCGAGCACGCCGGCGAAGGGGGAGTCGAACAGTGGCGCGTCCTCGGCCGCGCGGGCCTCCTGCTCGGCCCAGAACGCGCGGGCCTCGGTGATCTCCCGCTCGCGGTCGGCGGCGAGCGCCTCGGCGACGGCCCGGCGGATCGCGGCCTCGTCGACCGGTGCGGGTGCGGCGGCCGCGGCCCGGGCGTCCAGCCGGCGGGAGAGCCCCCGGAGGTGGACCAGTACAGCGGTCGACACGGTGATCAGTATCAGCAGGAGGAGGGTGTAGACGGCGCTCACGGAACGTACTCCTAGGGAGGAGTGGAACGGGGTTACCTCTCCACACTGCCCCATACGGGGCTGTTACCGCAGTGGCGAATGTCTACTTTGTCCGGGACTTTCGCTCTTGTCCCCAAATTGTTAGGTAACACCGTTCTACGCTGCGGAGTTGATCCGCTCCGCACTGTCGATTTCCGGGCCCGATTCGAAAGAAAAGAGGGCCGGATCGACCTCTCGGTGTGATCCGGCCCTCAATTACTCTGCGTCACTCCAAATGGGTGGTCTGGACCCTTCGGGGTTGACGTCCGAGGGTCAGCTGAGCCGCTCGATGACCATCGCCATGCCCTGGCCGCCACCGACGCACATGGTCTCCAGACCGAACTGCTTGTCGTGCCACTGCAGGGAGTTGATCAGGGTGGTGGTGATGCGGGCGCCGGTCATGCCGAAGGGGTGGCCGACGGCGATGGCGCCGCCGTTGACGTTGAGGCGCTCGGGGTCGATGCCCAGGTCGCGGTAGGAGGGGATGACCTGGGCGGCGAAGGCTTCGTTGATCTCGACGAGGTCGATGTCGCCGATGGTGAGGCCGGCGCGGCGCAGGGCCTGCTTGGAGGCCTCGACGGGGCCGTAGCCCATGATCTCGGGGGAGAGGGCGCTGAGGCCGGTGGAGACGATGCGGGCGAGGGGCGTGATGCCGAGGTCGCGGGCCTTGGTGTCGGACATGACGACGAGGGCGGCGGCGCCGTCGTTGAGGGGACAGCAGTTACCGGCGGTTACGGTGCCGTCGGGGCGGAAGACGGGCTTGAGGCCGGAGACGCCTTCGAGGGTGACGCCGGCGCGGGGGCCGTCGTCGGCGCTGACGACGGTGCCGTCGGGGAGGGTGACGGGGGTGATCTCGCGCTGCCAGAAGCCGGCCTTGAGGGCGGCCTCGGCGAGGTTCTGGGAGCGGACGCCGAAGGCGTCCTGTTCGGCGCGGGTGATGCCCTTGAGGGCGGCGAGGTTCTCGGCGGTCTGGCCCATCGCGATGTAGGCGTCGGGCAGCAGGCCGTCCTCGCGCGGGTCGTGCCAGTGCCCGCCGCCCTGCTCGGCGCGCTGGGCGGTGCGGGCCTGGGCGTCGTCGAAGAGCGGGTTCATGGTGCCGGGCATGCCGTCGGAGGTGCCGTGGACGCTGCGGGAGACGGTCTCGACGCCGGCGGAGATGAAGACGTCGCCCTCGCCGGCCTTGATGGCGTGCAGGGCCATCCGGGTGGTCTGGAGGGAGGAGGAGCAGTAGCGGGTGATGGTGGTGCCGGGCAGGTGGTCCATGCCCATCTGGACGGCGACGATCCGGGCGAGGTTGTGGCCCTGCTCGCCGCCGGGCAGGCCGCAGCCGAGCATCAGGTCCTCGATGTCGCGGGGGTCGAGCTGGGGGACCTTGGCCAGGGCGGTGGCGATGATGTGGGCGGTCAGGTCGTCGGGGCGGACGTCCTTGAGGGAGCCCTTGAAGGCCCGGCCGATCGGCGAACGGGCAGCGCTGACGATGACGGCTTCGGGCATGGCGGGCTCCTCGCTGAGTGACCTTCGGGCTGTGGGGTCCGGGCGGCGGTCCGGCGGGAACGGCCGGATGCGCGGCGGACGCCCGGGAGGAAAGTTACCGTCTGGTAGCTCAGGCGTCACCCGCCCCGGCGTGTGAGCTGGCCGACGTGTTCCCGTGGTCGGCCCCGGGGCCCGTGACCGGCCCGCCCGGAGCCCCCTCGGCGGCCCAGGTGCCCGGCAGGCCGACCCGCAGCCGGTGGCGCAGCAGCGCCCAGCGCCGCGCCGCGCCCTCGGCCCCGACGGCCGCCACCTCGGAGCCGGAGCGGCCCGCCGCGGCGGCCGCCGCCACCGCCACCGGCAGCACCGTCTCGCCCGGGACCGGGCCGGCCGGCCGCTCCTCCTCGGGCCAGAGGCCGAGCACCGCGCAGAGCGAGGGCAGGACGGCCATCGCCGCCGTCGCGTAGCCCTGGGCGGAGGGGTGGTAGCGGTCGGCGGCGAACATCTCGGGCCGGGCCGCGAACTCCGGCCCGAGCAGTGAGCCCAGCGAGACCGTCCGGCCGCCGGCCTCCACCACGGCGATGGTCTGCGCGGCGGCCAGCTGCCGGCTGACCCGCCGGGCCACCCAGCGCAGTGGCGGACGCACCGGCTTGATCGTGCCGAGATCCGGGCAGGTGCCGACCACCACCTCGCAGCCGTTGGCGCGCAGCGCGGCGACCGCCTCGCCGAGGTGGCGCACCGCGAGCTGGGCCGGGCTGTGCCGGGTCACGTCGTTGGCACCCACCATGATCACGGCGATGTCGGGGCGGTGCGGCAGGGCCAGCTCCAGCTGGCCGGAGAGGTCGGCGGAGCGCCCGCCGGAGCGGGCCACGTTGATTAGCCGGACCGGCCGCTCGGCCACCGAAGCCAGACCCGCGGCGAGCAGCGCGCCCGGGGTCTCGCGGGCGCGCAGCACCCCGAGGCCGGCGGCGGTGGAGTCGCCGAGGAAGGCGAGCACCAGGGGCGGCTGCCCGGCGGTGCCGCCGTCGGCGAAGGCCTCGCCGTAGACGCCGTCGGCCTTGGGCGGGTCGCCCTGGAGGATGCCGATCGCCTGCACGGCCAGTTTGCTCTCGGTCAGCAGCACCCCGACCAGGCCCACGCCCAGCAGGCCGAGCCCGCCGCCGCCGTACGCCGCCGCGGTGGCGATCCGCCGGGCCACCCGGGCCCGCGACTCCTGTGCCCCTGGCATCCGGTGCCCCCTTCGCGTCCTCGTGCCGCCCCCTGGCGGGGCCGCCACTCGCGTTGCCTGTACACCTCCTACCCGTCCTCGGCGGTGCGCTATCGACGGGACTGGGCCATCCGTGGGCGCGTGACGGGGCGCGCGGTCGGGGTCGGGGGCGGGCGCGCGGTCCCGGGGAGGGCGCGCGGCGGGCCGGAACGAGGGCGGCGGGGAGGGCCGGGAGGAGGCCGGGAGGGAGTGTGGCGCAGGGGAGAGCTGGGGCCGGTGGCACGCCCTAGGCTTTGCAGTACCGAAAGCACTCGCATGCCCACAGACCGGGAGGACCCCCGTGCGGTACCACAACTCGATCATCGACCTGGTCGGCAACACGCCCTTGGTCAAGCTCAACAAGGTCACCGACGGCATCAGCGCGACAGTGCTGGCGAAGGTCGAGTACTTCAACCCCGGCGGCTCGGTGAAGGACCGGATCGCGATGCGCATGATCGAGGCCGCCGAGGCCTCGGGCGCGCTGAAGCCCGGCGGCACGATCGTGGAGCCGACCTCCGGCAACACCGGTGTCGGCCTGGCGATCGTGGCCCAGCAGAAGGGCTACAAGTGCATCTTCGTCTGTCCGGACAAGGTGTCCACCGACAAGATCAATACCCTGCGCGCGTACGGCGCCGAAGTGGTCGTCTGTCCGACGGCGGTGGCCCCGGAGCATCCGGACTCCTACTACAACGTCTCGGACCGCCTGGTCCGTGAGACGCCGAACGCCTGGAAGCCGGACCAGTACTCCAACCCGGACAACCCGGCCTCGCACTACCACTCCACCGGCCCGGAGCTGTGGGAGCAGACCGGGGGGCGGATCACCCACTTCGTGGCCGGCGTCGGCACCGGCGGCACCATCTCCGGCACCGGCAACTACCTGAAGGAGGTCTCCGGCGGCACGGTCAAGGTCGTCGGCGCCGACCCGGAGGGCTCGGTCTACTCGGGCGGCACCGGCCGGCCGTACCTGGTCGAGGGCGTCGGTGAGGACTTCTGGCCGACCGCCTACGACCGCGGCGTCGCGGACGAGATCGTCGCCGTCTCCGACAAGGACTCGTTCCAGATGACCCGCCGCCTCGCGAAGGAGGAGGGCCTGCTGGTCGGCGGCTCCTGCGGGATGGCCGTGGTCGCCGCGCTGGAGGTGGCCAAGCGGCTGGGTCCGGACGACGTCGTGGTGGTCCTGCTGCCGGACGGCGGCCGCGGTTACCTGTCGAAGATCTTCAACGACGACTGGATGGCCGACTACGGCTTCCTGCCGTCGGCCACCGACGAGGCGCACATCGCCGAGGTGCTGGCCCGCAAGGACGCCATCGAGCACGAGGGCATCCCGCAGTTCGTCCACATGCACCCCAACGAGACCGTCGCCGAGGCGGTCCGGGTGCTGCGCGAGTACGGCGTCTCGCAGATGCCGGTGGTCTCCCCGGGGGCCGGCCACCCCGACATCATGGCCGGTGAGGTGATCGGCTCGGTGGCCGAGAAGCTCCTGCTGGAGGGCGTCTTCGCGAACGAGATCCAGCTCACCGACACGCTGGACAAGGTGATGTCCAAGCCGCTGCCGGTGGTCGGCTCGGGCGAGACGGTCACCAACCTGATGACCGTGCTGGAGAAGGCCGACGCGGCCGTGGTGCTGGTGGAGGGCAAGCCGCAGGGCATCGTCACCCGCCAGGACCTGCTGGGCTTCCTCGCGGGCCGCGGCTCGCACTGACCGGCCCGCACTGACGCCCGCTCACCCCGTCGCCCGCTCACCCCGGCGGTCCGGCCGGACGGCTGAGGGTTCGTCCGCGGGCGAAGTGGTACACCGGCGTCACCTGCGCGCAGCACGCGCTTAACAACGGTCGGGCATCGTTGGGGTCAACGGCAAGACGCCGAGCGAGGCGACAGTGACCGACCGGGAGCGGCTCCCCGGTGGCCGCGGTCGTCTCCGGACACGTCGGACGGCCCTGACCCGGCCTGCCGTGTCCTGCCCTCCCCGCCCGGTCTCCGGGCAGGAGGGGCCGCCGCGGGTGACGTCGTCGTCCCGCCCCTGTCCGGCTACGGCCGGTCGACAGGGTGCGACGGCTCCCGCGGTCACCACCGCGCCGCTTGGCGCGTCTCCGCGGCTCCCGGGTGGGGGAGTCCGGCGGAGACGGCAGGGCCGGTCCCTCCTCGGAGGGGCCGGCCCTTCCCGTGTCGTGGGTCGCCCGCTCGTGCCTCGCGGGGGTCCTCGCCGCTGCCTTCCGGCACCGGCGCGGCCCCTTGGCCCGGGGCCGCGCTGCCACCCGCTCGCCTCCGGACGGTTTCCCGTACGCTCGCTCGCATGACCAGCACTGACACGACCGGCCAGGACGAACCGCGCTACGTCCGGCTCAGCATCGAGCTCATCGCCGAGATCACCGACGAGGGGGCGCTCAAGGCGGCGGCCCTGCAGCAGGTGACGGACGACGAGTACCTCGACGACGAGGAGCGCGCCCAGTCCGTCGAGGCCATCGAGGTGGACCCGTCGGGTTCGCTCGCGCACTTCATCGACCCGGTCGCCCTGCTCGGCGACGTCCCGGGCGTCGAGCTCGCCTCGGCGACCTGGGAGTCCGCGCAGACCGAGTTCGACGCCGAGGGGGAGGGCTGGGACGAGTACGCGGTGGAAGAGTCCGCCGAGTAGTCTCCGCCCGCCTTCGTCACGGCTTGTGAGTGCCCGGCCTGCGATCCGCAGGCCGGGCATTTTGTCCATATTTGGCAGGAAGTTGAGTCATCTCATACGATCGCTTCCCGTTGGTGATGGAACCGTGAAGGGGCGGATTGCGTTTCTGTATCCGTAATGCCCGGGATGATCAGCAGGGAGAACGCGACGTGACGGCACGGGACGGTCAGGGCCGGGCGGCCGGAGGAAACTGGAGCCGGCGCGGCGTGCTGGCCGGCCTGATCGGTGCGCCGGTCCTCCTGCTGGCGGCCTGCAACGACACCAAGAGCGACGGCGGGACCGGCGCGGGCAGTGGGTCCGGCACCGGCACCGGCACCGGGTCCGGGTCCGGGTCCGGGTCCGCGGGCGGCGGTGGAGCCACCACGGGCAGCGGCGTGAGCGCGAGCGCGAGCAGCTCGCCGAAGACCTCGGTGGCCGTCATCACCGTCACCCCGGCCGACGGCTCCACCGCCGCCAGCTTCAGCGAGCCGGTCAAGGTCACCGTCACGGGCGGCACCCTCGGCTCGGTCAAGGTCGCCGACTCGACCGGCAAGGCGCTGGCCGGGGAGCTCTCCCCGGACGGCACCAGCTGGACGTCCGCCGCCGCGCCGGCCAGCGGCACCAAGTACACCGTCACCGCCTCGGCCACCGACAAGGACAAGCTGGAGGCGGACGCCAACGCCGTCTTCACCACGGCGACCCCGGCCAACACCTTCGTCGGCTACTTCACCCCCGAGGACGGCTCGGTCGTCGGTGTCGGCATGCCGGTCTCGATCAACTTCAGCAAGCCGGTGAGCGACCGCAAGGCCGTCCAGCAGGCGATCACCGTCATGGCCGAGCCCGGCGTCGAGATCGTCGGGCACTGGTTCTCCAGCACCCGCCTGGACTTCCGGCCGCAGGAGTACTGGGCCAAGGGCACCAACGTCACCGTGAAGCTCCGGCTCAAGGACGTGCAGGCCGCCAAGGGCGTCTACGGCACCCAGTCCAAGGACGTCCGTTTCACCGTCGGCCGCGCGCAGACCAGCGTCGCCGACCTCGCCGCCAAGAAGCTCACCGTCACCACCGACGGCCAGGTCAGCGCCGTCTACGCGATCTCCGGCGGCTCGCCCGAGTACCGCACCTGGGGCGGCAAGATGGTCATCTCGGAGCAGTACCAGCAGACCCGGATGAACTCGCAGACCGTCGGCCTCGGCAGTGAGTACGACATCGCCGACGTGCCGCACGCCCAGCGCCTGACGACCTCGGGCACCTTCATCCACGGCAACTACTGGTCGCCGTCGTCGATCTTCGGCAGTCAGAACACCAGCCACGGCTGCGTCGGCCTGAAGGACACCAAGGGCGGCCAGGACCAGAGCGCGGACGGCTACAAGTTCTACAAGAGCTCGATGATCGGCGACGTCGTCGAGGTCGTGAACTCCGGGGACAAGACGGTCGAGCCCTCCAACGGTCTGAACGGCTGGAACCTCGGCTGGGCCGCCTGGAAGGCCGGCAGCGCGATCTGAGCCGGGCCGGCGGCCGTCGAAGATGAGGGCGGCCGTCGAACGCGACGGCCGAAACCCGCCGGACGCCGGGCGGCTCCGGCGGCAGGCTGGACGCATGACCACCACGCCCGCCGTACCCGCCCTGACCGTCGGCCCGATCGATCCGGCCGTCCACCTCGCCCTGCTGGAGCGCGACGACGCCGGGCGCCCACCCGTCCGGTCGGTGGACCGGACCGGTGGCGCCCCGCTGCGCTGCTGCCTCACCCGTGCCCTGCCCGGCGACCGGATCGCCCTGGTCGGCTACGCGCCGCTGCGCCGCTGGGCCGCCCGGACGGGCGCCGAACCCGGTCCGTACGACGAGGTCGGCCCGGTGTTCGTGCACGCCCACCCGTGCCCCGGCACCGGCCCGTCCTGGCCGGCCGGGTTCCACGGAGGTGCGCGGGTGCTGCGCGCCTACGACCGGCGCGGCCACATCCTGCGCGGCGTGCCCGTCACCCCCGACACCGCCGAGTCGGCCGCCGCCGAGCTGCTCGCCGACCCGGAGGTGGCCGTGGTGCACGTCCGGGCGCTGGAGTTCGGCTGCTTCCAGCACGAAGTCCGGCGCGCCTGAGGCCGGGCGGCCCGCCCCGGTAGGCCCCGGCCCCCGTCAGCCCTCGGTGCGGGCCACGCCGATCGGGCAGCTGGCGCCCGTGCCGCCGAGGCCGCAGTAGCCGTTCGGGTTCTTGGCGTCGGACAGGTACTGCTGGTGGTAGGGCTCCGCCGGGTAGAACGGCCCCGCCGGGGCGATCTCGGTGGTGATCGGCCCCAGGCCGATCGCGGTCAGCGCCGGCTGGAAGGCCTCCCGCGCGGCGGCCACGGTGGCGGCCTGGGCCGGGGAGTGCGTGTAGACGGCCGACCGGTACTGGGTGCCCACGTCGTTGCCCTGCCGGTTGCCCTGGGTCGGGTCGTGCGCCTCCCAGAAGGTCTTCAGCAGCCGCTCGTACGAGATCACCGCCGGGTCGAACACCACCCGGACCGCCTCGGTGTGGCCGGTCAGCCCGCTGCACACCTCCTCGTACGTCGGGTGCGGGGTGTGCCCGCCCTGGTAGCCGACCAGCGTCGTCCAGACGCCCGGCAGCCGCCAGAACGTGCGCTCGGCACCCCAGAAGCAGCCCAGCCCGAAGTCGGCCACCTCCAGCCCGGCCGGGTACGGACCGGTGAGCGGGGTGCCGAGCACGGTGTGCGGCTCGCTCAGGGTGAAGCCCGGCGACTCCCGGCCGGGCAGCGCCTGGTCGGCGGGGACGAGCGAGGTCTTGTGGCGGTTGAACAGCACGGCCTGCTCCAGCTGGTCGGGAAGGGTTGTACAGGTTTCAACGCCGCCGGCCGCCGCCGGATTCCGGGCAGCGCCGGTGCTTTCCGGACGCCGCCGCCCCTTCGGGAGGCGCCCCGGCGTTCGCCCACTACGCTCGTTGTCATGACCGAGCACCAGCTTCCCCAGGGCTTCGAGACTCTCGCCATCCACGCGGGTCAGGAAGCAGACCCCCAGACCGGGGCCGTCGTCACGCCGATCTACCAGGTGTCCACCTACAAGCAGGACGGGGTGGGCGGCCTCCGGGGCGGCTACGAGTACAGCCGTAGCGCCAACCCGACCCGGACCGCGTTGGAGGAGTGCCTCGCGGCACTGGAGGGCGGCGCCCGCGGCCTGGCCTTCGCCTCCGGCCTGGCCGCCGAGGACACCCTGCTGCGCACCATCCTCAAGCCGGGCGACCACATCGTGATCCCCAACGACGCCTACGGCGGCACCTTCCGGCTGTTCGCCAAGGTCCTGACCCGCTGGGGCGTCGAGTTCTCCGTCGCCAACACCCAGGACCTGTCGACCGTTCGTGAGGCGCTGCGCCCCAACACCCGCGCGGTCTGGGTGGAGACCCCGTCCAACCCGCTGCTGGGCATCACCGACCTGACCGCGCTCGCCGAGATCGCGCACGGCGCCGGCGCGCTGCTGGTGGTCGACAACACCTTCGCCAGCCCCTACCTGCAGCAGCCCATCGCGCTCGGCGCGGACGCGGTCGTGCACTCCACGACCAAGTACATGGGCGGCCACTCGGACGTCGTCGGTGGTGCGCTGGTGCTGGCCGAGGCGGGCCTCGGCGAGGAGGTCGCCTACCACCAGAACGCGATGGGCGCCGTCTCCGGCCCGTTCGACGCCTGGCTGGTGCTGCGCGGCATCAAGACCCTCGGGGTCCGGATGGACCGGCACAGCTCCAACGCCGAGAAGGTCGCCGAGCTGCTGGCGGGCCACCCCAAGGTCAGCCAGGTGCTCTACCCGGGCCTGCCCGAGCACCCCGGCCACGACATCGCCGCCAAGCAGATGAAGGCGTTCGGCGGCATGGTCTCCTTCCGCGTCAACGGCGGGGAGGAGGCGGCGGTCGAGGTCTGCAACCGCGCGCGGCTCTTCACCCTCGGTGAGTCGCTGGGCGGCGTCGAGTCGCTCATCGAGCACCCGGGCCGGATGACCCACGCCTCGGTGGCCGGTTCGGCCCTGGAGGTGCCCGCCGACCTGGTGCGCGTCTCGGTCGGCATCGAGTCGATCGACGACCTGCTCGCCGACCTCCAGCAGGCGCTCGGCCAGTAGTCCCCGGCCGGGGACTACGCGCCCTGCCGGCCCGCCGTGTACGACTCCATGGAGTGGTTGAAGCGGGCCAGCAGGGCGCAGAACACGTGCTGTTCCTCGGGTGGCCAGTCGGCCACCAGCCGGCGGGCCAACTCGGCCCGCCCGGCGCGGACTTCGGCCAGCCGACGGGCGCCGATCGGGGACAGCGCGAGCCGCACGGCGCGGCGGTCGGCCGGGTCCTGGACCCGGCCGACCAGCCCGGCGGCGACCAGGGGGGCGACCTGCCGGGTGACGGTGGAGGAGTCGACGCCCAGCGCGTCGGCCAGAGCCTTGACGTTGGCGGGCCCGTGCCGCTCCAGCCGGTCGAGCAGCAGGTAGGCGGCCCGGTCCAGCGCGCCCACGCCGTCGGAGCTGCGGACCTGCTCCATGCGTCGGGCGAACACCGCCAGCTGGTACTGGAGTTGGGCGTGCAGGGGGTCGGTGCGGTCGGTGGCCTGGGGCGAGGTCGTCGTCATCGCGGCTCACGATCGTCGTGCGGTGAGGGAGGCTCAGAACCAGCAGCGTACGCGGGCCGGGCGGGCCCGGGAACAGTGCCGACAGGCCCGGTTGGCCCTCCCGCCCGGCCGCGGGGCCGGTGGTCGAAGCCCAGCCCTCCCGTCGGCCGGGCGAACGGCGCCACTTCGGCGCCGGGCCCTAGGCTGGCGCCATGCACAGCTGGCCGATCACCATCGACGATGTCCGCGGCGCCCAGAAGATGCTCGCCGGGGTCGCCCGGGTGACGCCGATGGAGGGCAGCCGGCACCTGTCCGCGCTGATCGGCGCGCCGGTCCATCTGAAGTGCGAGAACCTCCAGCGCACCGGCTCGTTCAAGCTGCGCGGGGCGTACGTGCGGATCGCGGGCCTCTCGCCGGTGCAGCGGGCGGGCGGTGTGGTCGCGGCGAGCGCCGGGAACCACGCCCAGGGCGTGGCGCTGGCGGCCGCGCTGCTCGGGGTCCGCTCGACGGTCTTCATGCCGGTGGCCGCGCCGCTGCCCAAGGTCGCGGCGACCCGCGAGTACGGCGCCGAGGTCCGGCTGTCCGGCGCCACGGTGGACGAGGCGCTGCGGGCCGCGCAGCAGTACGCGGATGCGACCGGCGCGGTGTTCATCCACCCCTTCGACCACTGGGACGTGGTCACCGGCCAGGCCACCGTGGGGCTGGAGATCCTGGAGCAGTGCCCGGAGGTGCGGACCATCCTGGTCGGGGTGGGCGGCGGCGGGCTGCTGGCCGGGATCGCGGCGGCGGTGAAGCCGATCCGCCCCGACGTGCGGGTGATCGGGGTGCAGGCGGCCGGTGCGGCCGCGTACCCGCCCTCGTTGGCGGCCGGTCGGCCGGTGACGCTGGAGCGCTACACCACCATGGCGGACGGGATCATGGTCGGCCGGCCCGGGGACATCCCCTTCGAGATCGTCAACGCCTTGGCGGACGGTGTGCGGACGGTTTCCGAGGACTCGCTCTCCCGGGCCCTGCTGCTCGGTCTGGAGCGGCTGAAGCTGGTCGTCGAGCCGGCCGGGGCCAGCCCGGTGGCGGCCCTGCTGGAGCAGCCGGGCTCCTTCGAGGGCCCGGTGGTGGCGGTGCTCTCGGGCGGCAACATCGATCCGCAACTGATGCAGCGGGTGCTCCGGCACGGCCTGGCGGCGGCCGGCCGCTACCTGTCGCTGCGGGTGCGGCTGGCGGACCGGCCGGGGGCGCTGGCCGACCTGCTCGGGGTGCTCACGCGGGTGGACGCGAACGTGCTGGATGTGGCGCACGTGCGGATCGACCCCCAGCTGGGGCTGACCGAGGTCGAGGTGGACCTGCACCTGGAGACCAAGGGGCCGGAGCACTGCGCGGCGGTGCTCGGCGAGCTGCGGGCCGCCGGGTACGTCGTCTCGCACTGAGCGGTGAGCACTGGGCGCTGATTGCTGATTGCTGAGCGGTGAGCGGTGAGCGGTGAGCGGTGAGCGCTGAGGACTGAGCGCTGGGCGCTGAGGGCCGGCGCCGAGTGCCCGGGACCCGCGGCGCATCGTACTTTCGGCCCCCTCGGGGCGAAGGCCGAGTCGCCCACGTGCCTGCATTCGGGGCAAAGTGGGACAGACCACTGGAATTCGCCCAATCGATAGCATCGCTATCGTCCGAGGAGATGAGGCAGGCCATGGCGCCAGCCATCCAAGCCGAGAACCTGGTGAAGACCTTCGGTGACGTACGCGCCCTGGACGGCGTCAGCCTCGACGTCCCCGAGGGCACGGTGCTGGGGCTGCTCGGCCCGAACGGAGCCGGCAAGACCACCACGGTGCGCGTCCTCACCACCCTGCTCCACCCCGATTCCGGCCGGGCGGTGGTCGCCGGGGTCGACGTCCTCAGGCATCCCAACAAGGTCCGCAGCCTGATCGGCCTCTCCGGCCAGTACGCGGCGGTCGACGAGTACCTGACCGGGTTCGAGAACCTGCAGATGGTCGGTGAGCTGTACCAGATGACCGGCCGGGCCGCGAAGGCGCGCGCGCTGGAGCTGCTGGAGTGGTTCAGCCTCGCCGAGGCCAAGGACCGTACCGCCAAGACCTACTCCGGCGGCATGCGGCGCCGGCTCGACCTGGCCGCCGCGCTGGTCGTCCGGCCGCCGGTGATGTTCCTGGACGAGCCGACCACCGGTCTCGACCCGCGCAACCGGCTCGCCCTCTGGGAGGTCATCGAGACCCTCGTCGAGCAGGGCACCACCCTGCTGCTCACCACCCAGTACCTGGAGGAGGCGGACCGCCTCGCCCACGACATCGCGGTGGTCGACCACGGCCGGGTGATCGCCCGGGGCACCGCCGACCAGCTCAAGGCGCAGATCGGCGGCGAGCGGATCGAGGTCGTGGTGCACCGCGCCGATCTCGTCGCCGAGGCCCTCCAGGCGCTGTCCGCGTACGCCAAGGGCGATCCGGCGGTGGAGAAGAACACCCGCCGGATCACCGTGCCGGTCAGCGGCGGTGCCCGGGTGCTCGCGGACGCCATCCGCGAGCTGGACGCCCGCTCCATCGAGATCGACGACATCGGCCTGCGCCGCCCGACCCTGGACGACGTCTTCCTCTCGCTCACCGGCCACGTCACCGCGGCCGAGGACGAGGAGAACCGGTCCGCCGGCAAGGGCCGCGGTGGGCACGGCAGGGGCCGGGCCGGCGAGGACGGCCAGGGCCCGGACCAGCAGGCCGTCCCGGCCGGGAAGGAGCTGTGAGATGACGACGGCCACCGAGCACGCCATCGGCGGGGCGGTACCCAAGCAGCGCCGGGGCGCGGCCGCCACCCTGCACGACTCCTGGGTGGTCGCCAGGCGCAACCTGCGCCGGATGACCCGGATCCCCGAGATCGTGGTCTTCGGACTGATGCAGCCCGTGATGTTCGTGCTGCTGTTCTCCTACGTCATGGGCGGGGCGATCCAGATCCCCGGGACGCAGGCCAGCTCCAACTCGTACATCCAGTTCCTGATGGCCGGCATCTTCGCGCAGACCGTCACCTTCGCGACGGCCGGTGCCTCCGCCGGCATCGCGGAGGACATGACCAAGGGGCTGGTGGACCGCTTCCGCTCGCTGCCGATGGCCCGGTCGGCGGTGCTGGTCGGCCGCACCCTGGCCGACCTCTGTCAGACCGCGTTCACCCTGGTCGTACTGGCGGTGGTGGCGCTGCTGGTCGGCTGGCGGATCCACGAGGGCGTGCCGAAGGCGCTCGCCGCGTTCGGGCTGCTGCTCCTGCTCGGCTACGCGTTCTCCTGGATCGGCGCGCTGATCGGCCTCTCGGTCCGCAGTCCCGAGGCGGCCACCTCGGCCGGGCTGATCTGGCTCTTCCCGCTGACCTTCATCTCCAACGCGTTCGTGCCGATCAGCTCGATGCCGGGCTGGCTGCAGGGGATCGCCTACTGGAACCCCTTCAGCGCCACCGTGCAGGCCTGCCGCGACCTGTTCGGCAACCAGGTCGGGCCGGTGGACAGCGCCTGGCCGATGCAGCACGCGTCGCTGATGTCGGTGCTCTGGTCGCTGGTGATCACCGCGGTCTTCTCCTGGCTGTCGGTGCGCAAGTACCGCTCGGCGGCGGGCTGAGCCCGGCCGCGGGATGCCGCGAGGGCGGCCGTGGAGTGTCCACGGCCGCCCTCGGCGTCAGGTGCGGGGGATCAGCCGTTGTGCGGCTTCGCCTCGGTGACGGTGACCGAGGCGGCCTTGCCGTTCGGCAGCTCGTACGTCGCCTCGTCGCCGACCTTCTTGCCGTCGATCGCGCGGCCCAGCGGCGACTGCGGGGAGTAGACGTCGAGGTCGTCGCTGCCGGCCATCTCGCGCGAGCCCAGCAGGAAGGTCATGGTGTCGTCCGCGTCGCCGTCGAAGGCGACCGTGACGACCATGCCCGGGGCCACCACGCCGGAGTCCGCGGGAGCCTCGCCGACCTTGGCGCGCTCCAGGAGCTGGGTGAGCTGGCGGATCCGCAGCTCGTACTTGCCCTGCTCCTCCTTGGCCGCGTGGTAACCGGCGTTCTCCTTGAGGTCACCCTCTTCGCGCGCCGCCTCGATCTTCTGGGCGATCTCGATGCGCCAGGGGCCGCTCAGGTGGTCCAGCTCGGCCTTGAGCTGGTCGTAGCCGGACTGAGTGAGCCAGGTCACGTTCTCGCTGGTCTGGGTCACGGGTGCTCCTCGTAGGTGCTGGGGCTGTGCTGAGGGTGTGAGTCGTCAGCAGGGTGGCGGATGGAGATATCGGTCGTAACTACAAAGCAACGCCCGCTCCCGTACCTCTTGGTGCGGAAGGGGCGAAACCACGAGCCTAACAACTCCCGCCGACAAGCGGGAGAGTCGTTGGCGCGTCATTGACGACAGCATTGCGCCGAGGTGTACAGGATCGGTGTGCGGGACATCGTGACGGATTCCCGCTCCGCCGATCGAATATGCGCCCAGGGCGCGTCGCGATCGCCGGCGACTACTTGGCCGGTGTGCATCCCAGCAGCTCGGCGGTGGTGCCGCGGGCGGTGGTCCGCAGGGTCACCACGGCGTCGTAGTCGCCGCCGGCGGCCGGTACGGGGAAGTCGGCCACCCCGACCACCGCGCCGTCCTCGCCCTGCGAGCGGACGGTACAGCTGCCCGCCGTGCCGTCGCCCTTGCGCACCGCCAGGTGCAGCTGCATCTCGGTGTCCGAGACCGCCTGGAACGAGGGGACGCTGCCGTTGATGGTGGTCTCGCGGATCAGGTACGAGCCGCCCAGCCAGGCCACCAGGCCCAGCCCCAGTACGGCGCAGACCGCGCCCGCCACCTTGAGACGGCGGTCGGACTCGCGATCGCCGTGCCGGCCGTAGCGCCCCTCGGGCAGCTGCGGGGTGGTGGTGCCTGCGCTCATCGGGCTCAGTCCTCTCCGGGAGGTACCCCCCGCGGTGGTGCCGGGGGAATGCGACGCTCCTCCAGTCCGTCACTATAGGAGGGGCACGCCCGCGGCCGGTCCGGCGGGGGCGCTGCTCGGCCGTGTCGGTGCCGTGCCGGCGGCGTGGCGAGGTCGTGCCGCGGCGCACCCGGCGGCAGGTCCGCGGTGACGCGGCCCGAACCGAGCGGCTCGGACGGTGGGCAGACCGGACTTCGCGGAAGGCCCAGACATTGTGGAAGGAACGCACGCGTTGACTGAGCAGTTGCGACTGATGGCGGTGCACGCCCACCCGGACGACGAGTCCAGCAAGGGCGCTGCCACCATGGCCATGTACGTCGACCAGGGGGTGGACGTGCTGGTGGCCACCTGCACCGGGGGGGAACGCGGGTCGGTCCTCAATCCGAAGCTGCAGGGCAAGCCGGAGATCGAGGAGAACATCCACGAGGTCCGGCGCAAGGAGATGGACGAGGCGCGCCGGATCCTCGGGGTCAAGCAGGCCTGGCTGGGCTTCGTCGACTCCGGCCTGCCGGAGGGCGACCCGCTGCCCCCGCTGCCCGAGGGCTGCTTCGGCCTGAAGGACGTCGAGGAGGCGGCCGAGCCGCTGGTCCGGCTGATCCGTGAGTTCAAGCCGCAGGTCATCACGACCTACGACGAGAACGGCGGCTACCCGCACCCGGACCACATCATGACCCACAAGATCACCATGGTGGCCTTCGACGCCGCCGGTGACCCGGACGCCTACCCGGACGCCGGCGAGCCCTGGCAGCCGCTGAAGCTCTACTACAACCACGGCTTCCCGATGGGCCGGATCCGCGAACTGCACGCGTACCTCACCGAGCACGGCCACGAGTCGCCGTACGGCGAGTGGATCGAGGGCTGGGAGAAGAGCGGCCGCAAGGAGCGCGAGATCACCACCCGGGTCCGCTGCGAGGACTGGTTCGAGACCCGGGACCGCGCGCTGATCGCGCACGCCACCCAGATCGACCCGGACGGGCCGTGGTTCCGCGTCCCGCTGGAGGTCCAGCGGGAGGTCTGGCCGACCGAGGACTACGAGCTGGCCCGGACCCTGATCGACGTCGACCTGCCGGAGGACGACCTGTTCGCCGGCCTGCGCACCCCGACCCTGGCGGCCGAGGCCGCCGACACGCGCGACTGAACCACCCCCCGATGGCCCGGCTCCCCGTGAGCCGGGCCACCATAGAGATATGAGTGCCCCCGTGAACCTCACCCACCTCGCCGCCGAGCTCGCCCTCGACGAGACCAAGGTGACCCCCGGACTGCTGGGCTTCGTCGTCTTCGCCGCTCTCGGCGTGGCCACCTGGTTTCTGGTCAAGTCGATGAACAAGCAGTTCAAGCGCGTCGACTTCGTCGAGGAGCCGGAGGCTCCGAAGGAGTGAGGCTCCGCCCCCGTCGGCGCGCCGATGCGCAAGGATGGGGGCATGCCGAACCGTCTCGCGGACGCGACCTCGCCGTATCTGCAGCAGCATGCCGAGAACCCCGTCGACTGGTGGCCCTGGGGCCCCGAGGCGTTCGCGGAGGCGGAGCGGCGGGGCGTACCCGTCCTGCTGTCGGTCGGGTACGCGGCGTGCCACTGGTGCCAATGACTTAACACAACCAGGTAGTCCTGACCTGGGATGTTTCCGGACAGCACTGACGCGGATGCGTATGGTGCGCGACTGGGGCGGAACATCAACGCTTGGACCGAAGATCAGCGCACCCCCGCTGCTCTTGCTGGGTCGGCACTCTCATAGTGGACCCCGTGCGGGACCGTGGCCCCATATTCTGAGAGGTGACAGGAAGGAGCCGTTGATGAGCGTCGATGCGGTCATGCACACCGAGTTCCCCGCAGGGTACGTGGTCTTCTTCGGTACTGACGGGAAGGTGATCATGACCCCGCAGAGCTTTGAGCACTCCAGCACGATCAAGTCGATGCAGATCGACTCGCTCTCGCTCGGCCGGCATGCGAAGACCGCCTCCGACGTGTACATCGACTTCCCGGCCGACGAGAACTCCGCCCCGGACTTCGCGATCCTGCGGGAGGACGCGCAGCGGGAGGGCAAGCGCTACGGCTTCGAGGACGTGCTGCTGATCGCCGAGGTGGTATCGGTCTCCTCCGCGCGCAAGGACTACGACGACTGCACCGCGAAGTACGGCCGCTACGGCATCCCGATATACCTGGTGGTAGACCCGTACGCCGCTGAGGTTGTCGTCCACACCCAGCCCACCGGCTCCGGCTACATCGCGGCCCACACACACAAGTACGGCTCGGGCAAGCTGCCCATCGAGCTGGCCGACGGGCGGACCTACACCCTCGACCTGGACGAGCTGCCCCGGCCTGAGGCAGACGCCCGCTGACCGCAATGGCGAGCTCGCTGTACGGCCAGTCGATCTCAGCTGCTTGACACTGTGCTGCCGTGCGCGTGGCTACATGCTGCGGGGGACTGACTGACTCTCAGCCGCCCGTCACCTGGCCCAGCGCGCTTCTAACTGGGCAGACTGGTTCTGGGCCATGTACGACAGGCGTGGTGGGTCTGAGCCACGCGGGACACGGACCGCAGCGTGTGGTTTAGGAGCTGGCAGGTGCGGGACTGTTGGGCATGCCCAATTGACTCGGCGACACGACCTCCCCGCACCTCCAGCAGCATGCCGACAATCCCGTGAACTGGTGGGAGTGGGGCCCGGAGGCGTTCGCTGAGGCTGAGCGGGGGGCCGGTGCTGCTGAGCGTCGGGCACGCGGCGTGCCACTGGTGTCTGTGAACTCGTCAGCTGAGTAGTCTGCGGCTCTCACCTCTGCCTGAGGCACACGGGCGCGCGCTCAGGAGGTGGCGGCCAGCTGGAGGTGGACACGCTGCGACCAAGCGGACCTCCGGCTGACGGTTGTGACAGGGCATTCGACGCTGGCAGCATCGAGGGGGTGGAGCTGTCGCTGGCCGCAGTTGATGCTGACCGTGCCCTTTCCAGGGGGTCCAGGGGACTGGGCCTGGCCGCAGCCCCGGGACAGCTAGCCTCGGCCTTTCACGGCAGGCACTGTCCGACGGGTGATCAGAAAAGAGAAAAGTGCTCCTGACCTGCAACGATGGGACTTGTCTAGGGTC
>NZ_JBIVVS010000049.1:6724-24000 GCF_044768625.1 Kitasatospora sp. NPDC091207 | reverse complement strand
CAGTTGCACTCGCGTCACACAACACGGTCTACCGGACCAGGGCCCACCGCGAGGGCGGAACCTGCAAATTGATCACAACCAGATACACGCCCTAGCACCGGACTGCCAGAATCATGCCCACGTCTCCGTCATCAAGCGCGCAAGCAGCGCGCCTTGCCCTGGCCAACCGACTCCTCGGTCTCCGCAAGGATGCCGGCCTGACGGGCAAACAACTGGCACTCCGGTGTGACTGGAACCCTTCGAAGGTTTCCCGGATCCAGAGTGCGCGCACCCCTCCGTCCGACTCCGACATCCATGCATGGTGCGCTGCGTGCTCGGCTACCGATCAGGCGGATGACCTGATCGCCATGTCGAGAGCAGTCGAGTCGATGTACCTGGAGTGGCGCAGGCGTCACAGCGCCGGGATGCGCAAGGTACAGGAGGACTTCTACGTCCTGCACGAGCGGGCGGAACTCTGCCGGTCGTACGTGTCCAATGTCGTGCCCGGGTTCCTTCAGACGCCCGAGTACGCGTCCGCGTTGATGCGGTCCATCACAGAATTCCAGGAGACCCCCGATGACGTGGCCGAAGCGGTTGCCGCTCGGGTGGCGCGAGGCCGGTTCCTGCACGAGGGCAGGCACCGGTTCGCGGTACTGATGGAGGAGTGGGTGCTTCGCTCCCGGATCGGGGACGCCGCGACAATGGCCGGACAACTCGGTCACCTGCTAGCGGTGATGCCACTGGCATCGTTGTCACTGGGCGTCATTCCGTTCACCGCGAAGCGCGGCATATGGCCACTCGAAGCGTTCTACCTCTACGACGATCGGCACGCCGTGGTGGAGACACTGACGGCCGAGGTCAACGTCACTCAGCCCCGCGAGGTCGCTGACTACATCCGGGCGTTCGCCGAGTTGCAGCGGCTCGCTGTTCACGGTGCCCAGGCGCGTGCACTGATCACGTCCGCAATAGCCGCTCTAGGGTGAATCCACGCAAGCCCGTGCAACATGCTCGCGACCGGTTCTGATCGGTCCTTACTGTCCTGCCAACGGGATCTGAGACGCCCGCGCCGGGAGCTGGACAACGGTTCTCGCCTCCGGCACGGGCCTCGACCTCCCCTGTTCACTCGGGGCGGGTCCCGTGCAAAGGCAGTGCGTCATCGAAGAGAGGAACGAACCATGACCGTTGCGCTCGAAGCGTCCGCGGAGACCAAGTTCCGTGACCCCCGCGCGCTCCTCAACGCCGTCCGGCCGCGCGTCAAGGAGCTGACGTACAACGTGTTCGAGGGCCCCGGGAACACCGGGGACCTGTACGAGCGGGAGATCTCGCTCCTGCTGCGCGACAACACCATGGTCCGCAACATGGCAGAGCGGATCCTGGACAACGCCATCGCGTACACGATCACCGCCATGGCGCACCCGGAAGTGCACTTGGGTGTCGGCAAGGTCGTGGACATTGGCGTGCACCAGCTCCTGCTGGACACGCCGGTGTACTTCGCCATCTGCGAGACGTACAACGCCGGTCAATACAAGCACCACGCACCGTTGATCCGGCGTCGCGGCGACGGCATCGTGATCCGGACCGGCGAGTTCCTGCGCGGCAACGGCTTCGACGCCGACGAGGAGCTGTGGGCGATCGATGGGGCCGACTGCTCCCCGTGTGACTCGAAGGTCCCCGACAGCCACTGATCCGGGCACCGGGTGTCCCTGCCTCATACCCTGATGCAGGGGCGTCTGCATGCCAACTCCTCCTCAAGGGAAGCCAGTTGCCTGCACAGCACGACATCGAGTCCGAGCGCGAACTCTGGGACGCGTACGCCGGCGGTATCAAGGAGGACGTGTTCGACGGCGGGCCGGTGTTCCGCTGGACCCAGTACGCCGACCACGGGCCCGGGCCGGAACTGCTCGGGTCGCCGGCCAGTGCGCTGGAGATCGGGTGCGGCACCGGGCGCGCGATGGCCACGCTGGCGGAGCAGGGCGTGAAGGTCACGGGCGTGGACCTCTCGCCCGTCATGGTCGAGAAGGCCTCCGAGCGCCGGGGGCCGTACGGCGTGCAGATCCACTGTGCCGAGGTACTGGACTACCTGCGCGGCACCGACGAGACCTGGGACGCGGTCTACTCGGTGTTCGGAGCGGTCTGGTTCACGGACCCGCTGAAGCTGCTCCCCCTGATCACCGCCCGACTGAACCCCGGAGGCGTCCTGGCCTTCTCGCACCCCCCGGCCATCCCCGGCGCCTACGGCCCGCAGGGCATGTACAAGGGCGGTTTCGCCGGGAAGGCGCTCTACACCTACCGCTACTCCTACACGCCCCGCAGGTGGGTCGGCCTGCTCCGGCGGAGCGGATTCGAATCCGCCGAAGCCCGCGTTCTCGACGCCCCGGCCGAGGGGCACATCGGGACTCTGATCGTCACGGCCAGGGCTCCGGGAGCCTGACGCCCGCCCGCCCCCGCCCGTGCGTCACCTGGTGACGCACGGGCGGAGCGCTCTGGCGAGGTGCGGCGTGAACGCCCTACGGCGCGATGGGCAGGCGGCGCTTGTGGTCGGTGAGGCGGTAGCGGCGGACGATCGTGTCGAAGGCCTGCTCCCCGACCGGCTTGCCCTCCAGGAAGTCGTCGATCTCGTCGTAGGTGACCCCGAGCGCGTCCTCGTCGGCCTTGCCCGGGGTGAGGGTCTCCAGGTCGGCGGTCGGGACCTTCCAGACCAGTTCGGCGGGCGCCCCCAGGGTGTCCGCGACGGCGCGCACCCGGCGCTTGGTGAGGCCGGTCAGCGGGACGAGGTCGGCGGCGCCGTCGCCGAACTTGGTGAAGAAGCCGGAGACCGCCTCGGCCGCGTGGTCGGTACCGACCACCAGGCCGTCGTGCGCGCCGGCCACCGCGTACTGGGCGATCATGCGCTGGCGGGCCTTGATGTTGCCGTGCACGAAGTCCTGGTGGCCTGCGCCGCGGAACGCCACATCGGCCGCCACGGCGGCATCGAGCGCGGCGTCGCTGGCGGGCTTGATGTCGACGGTCAACAGGTGGTCCGGCCGGATGAAGGCGAGCGCGAGCTGGGCGTCGTGCTCGTCGGCCTGGACGCCGTAGGGCAGCCGCATCGCGTAGAACCGGGCCTCGTGCCCGGCGGCGCGGGCCCGCTCGACCGCGAGCTGGCAGAGCCGGCCGGCGGTGGTGGAGTCGACGCCGCCGCTGATGCCCAGCACGAGGGCGCGCAGACCGGTGGAGGTCAGCCGCTCGGCGAGGAACGCCACCCGGCGCTCGATCTCCCGCGCGGCCTCGAAGGTCTCGGCGACCTCCAGCTCCCGGGCTATCTCCTGCTGCAGGGCGATGGACGCCGGCACGCTCACGTCTGCTCCTTGGTCGGGTTCACGATGTGCTGTCGCAGCCACCCTACTCAGGCCCGATTCCCACCGGACGACCCGTACGGCCCTCCCGGTGCCGCCCGCCCCCGGAAGGTCCCGGCGCCACCCCGGCCGGGCTGCGGCTCCGTCGCCGCCGGCGCACCGTCCGTCGCTCGCACGCATACCCGCTGACGGTCCGTCGGGGGTGATCCGTAGCATGGGCACGCACGTGGCCGGGGGGCCTGGCGTCCTCTGGCAGACTGTGCGGCCGGTAAGCCCGTTGGACCGGGCATGACACGTGGGGGCGAAGGGCATGAGCAGCCGGGGGACCGTGCTCGGGGGGCGCTACACGCTGACCGAGCGGATCGGCGGCGGGGGCATGGGCGCCGTCTGGCGCGCCGACGACGGGGTGCTCGCACGGCAGGTCGCCGTGAAGATCCTGCACCCGGGGCTGGTCGAGGACGGCGCCTTCGTCAAGCGCTTCCGGCGCGAGGCCCAGCTGCTCGCGGCGCTGAAGCACCCCGGCATCGTGGACATCCACGACTACGGCGAGAAGGGCCGGAACGGCCGGAGCGGCGAGGACCACGGGGGCAGCGAGGACCACGGGAGCGGCGAGGACTCCGGGGACGACCGGGTCGCCTACATCGTCATGGAGCTGGTCGACGGGCAACCGCTGGACAAGGTGCTCGCCGAGAGCGGTCCGATGCCGCCCGCGCGGGCCCTGGGGCTGCTCGCCACCGCGCTGGACGCCCTGCACGCCGCCCACCGGCAGGACATCGTGCACCGCGACGTCAAGCCGTCCAACCTGATGGTCCGGCCCGACGACCAGGTGACGGTGACCGACTTCGGCATCGCGCGGGCCGTCGCGAGCACCAGGATCACCGCCTCCCACGCGGTGATCGGGACGGCCCTCTACATGGCCCCCGAGCAGGCCGAGGGCCGGGCCGTCACCCCGGCCTCGGACCTCTACTCGATCGGCGTGGTCGGCTACGAACTGCTCACCGGGCAGCCGCCGTTCGTCGGCGAGAGCGTGCTGGAGGTAGCTCTCAAGCACATCCGGGATCCTGCGCCGGAGCTGCCGGCGGCCCTTCCGGAGGCGGTGCGCGGGCTGATCGCCACCGCGCTGGCGAAGAAGCCGGAGGACCGCTTCGCCGACGCCGCGGCGATGGCGGCGGCGGCCCGGGCCGCGATCGGCGCCGCATCGGGCGCGCCCGCCCTGCCGGCGGCACCCGTCACACCAGTGGCACCCGCGGCACCCGCCACGCCGGCGGGCGACGTCGGCAAGGTGGAGTCCCGTGCCGCCACCGAGCCCGGCACACCCCGGCGGCGGCGGGGCTTCCTCGTCCCGATCGTCATACCGGTGATCATCACGGCGGGCACCGCGACCGTCCTGCTGGTCGACCGCACCCCGTTCAGCTCCGAGGCGAAGACGCCCGGGGCGCAGTCGTCCGTCACGGTCTCCGCCCCGGCGAGCACCGGCACCCCGGCACCGGCGGCCGGGACCCCGACGGCTCCGCCCCCGACCACCCCGGCGCCGACCACCCCCGGCGCCACCCCCGGGCCCGCCACCCAGCCGCCGGTGCCCCCGGCCGCCGGCACCCAGCCGGGCGGGGGCACCGTGCCCAGCACGGGCGGCGGCGGATCCGGCGGCGCGAGCGGCGGCGGCACACCACCGCGTGGGGGCAGCGCGACCCAGCCCCCGGCCAACGTCCCGGCCCCGCCGGCCGGCACCCCCGCGCCCGCCGCCGGTACACAGCCCGGAACGCAGCCGGCGGCCACCACCGCGGCGCCGCAGCCGCCCGCCACGCCCCCGGGCTGCGGCGGCACCAACTGGGGCGCCATCGTCAACGTGGCCTCCGGCCTCAAGCTCGGCCTGTCCAAGGACAGCCCGGCGGGCGGCCAGGCCGTGATCATGGGCGGGACGACCGCCTACGGCTGGGTGCACACCGTCCCGAGCAGCTGGCACCAGTTCAACCCGTGCAACCTGAGCGGCCCGCCCCTCGTCCAGGAGACGGACGGGCGGGTGTCGCTCTCGGGCGGCTTCAGCTTCCTCACCAACTGGAAGGTCACCGCCGCGAGCACGCCGGGCGCCTTCTCCCTCGCCGACCACATGGGCTACACCTGCCTGACCGACAACGGCGCGGGCAACCCGGTCACCATGGTCACCTGCACGCCCGGCAACAAGTCGCAGGAGTTCCGGATCCCCTGACCGGCGCCGTGCGCCGGGCCCTGGCCGCCGCCGGGACAGCGGCCCGGGCCGGCTCCGCTACGGCCGGCGCCAGAGGTTACGGGCGGCGAGCAGCGGCAGGACGCCCTCGCCGAACCAGTAGGCCTCCTCCAGGTGCGGTATCCCGGACAGCACGAACTCGTCGACACCCAGCTCGTGGTACTCGGTGATGAGGTCCGCGACCTCCCGGTGGCTGCCGACCAGGGCCGTCCCCGCGCCGCCCCGCAGCAGACCGATACCGGCCCAGAGCCCGGGGTGGATCTCCAGCCGCTCGGCCGAGCCGCCGTGCAGCGCGAGCATCCGGCGCTGGCCCTCCGACTCGCTCCGGCCGAGGGCCCGCTGGGTCTCCCGGACCCGGGCCGGGTCCATCGACGCGAGCAGCCGCTCGGTCTCCGCCCAGGCCTGCGCGGAGGTGTCCCGGGTGATCACGTGCAGCCGGATGCCGAAGCGGACCACCCGGCCCTGGGCGGCGGCCAGTTCGCGGATCCAGGCGAGCTTCTCGCGGACCTGCGCGGGCGGCTCCCCCCAGGTCAGGTAGACGTCGGCGTACCGGGCGGCGACATCGCCCGCCGCCGGGGAGGAGCCGCCGAAGTACACCGGCGGCACCGGATCCGGCAGCCGGTTCACGGTGGCCTGCTCGACCCGCAGATGGACGCCGTCGTGGTCGACGGTCTCCCCCGCCCAGAGCCGGCGGGTGATGGACAGGAACTCCCCCGTCCTGGCGTAACGGGCGTCCTTGTCCAGGAAGTCCCCGTACGCGCGCTGCTCGGCCGACTCACCGCCGGTCACCACGTTGAGCAACAGCCGCCCGCCGGACTGCCGTTGGTAGGTCGCCGCCATCTGCGCGGCCAGTGTCGGGCTGATCTGCCCGGGCCGGAACGCCACCAGGTACTTCAGCCGCTCGGTCACCTGGGTCAGCATCGCCGTGGTCAGCCAGGCGTCCTCGCACCACGCGCCGGTCGGGGTCAGCGCCCCCTCGAAGCCCAACTGCTCGGCAGTACGCGCGATCTGGCCCAGGTAGGCGATGCTCGGCGGCCGGTCGGTCCCGGCCGTGCCGGGCGTCGAGCCGTGCCCGCCGCCGACGATCTGCCGGCTGTCGCCGTTGGTGGGGAGGAACCAGTGAAAGGTGAGGGACATCGGACGGACACACTCCTGGCGGTGGCTGGCTTGCTGGTGAACCGGGTTCGCGTCAGCAACGACAGCCGGCCGCACAGACCCGTCCCAGGTCGACGTGCAGCCGTCGTACGGGGAGGAAGCGGGCCGGAGTGGTCATGGACCGATTCTCCGGGAGTTCCGCCCCGCTATCAAGACACCCGCCACACGGACCGGTCACAGCAGGCCGGTTACCGGAGACGGACCGCAGCAGGCCGGACCGCGAAGGGCCCGGACGCGGACAGCCCGGCCGTGAGAGGGCCGGACGTGAGAGGCCGGACGTGAAAAGGCCGCCGGGCCTCCCCTCGGCAGCGGAGGGGAGGCCCGGCGGATGGTTCGGCTGTGGGGCGGGCTCAGACGAGGCCGGCCTTCTCCAGCGCGGAGCAGCAGGTGTTGACCAGGAGGCGGGTCACCACGTACGGGTCCACGTTGGCGTTCGGGCGACGGTCCTCGATGTAACCCTTCTGCTCGACCTCGACCTGCCACGGGATGCGGACCGAGGCACCGCGGTTGGAGACGCCGTAGGTGTAGACGTTCCACGGGGCGGTCTCGTGCTTGCCGGTCAGGCGCGACTCGATGTCGGCGCCGTACTGGGTGACGTGCTCCAGGACGATCTCCTGCGAGGCACCGAGCGACTCGCAGGCGGCGATGATCGCGTCGTAGCCCTCGCGCATCGCCTTGGTGGAGAAGTTGGTGTGCGCGCCGGCACCGTTCCAGTCGCCGCGCGCCGGCTTGGCGTCGAGGGTGGCGTCGATGCCGAACTCCTCGGCGGTGCGGTAGAGCAGGTAGCGGGCGACCCACATGTGGTCGGAGGCGGTCAGCGCGTCGACCGGGCCGATCTGGAACTCCCACTGGCCGGGCATGACCTCGGCGTTGATGCCGCAGAGCGAGAGGCCGGCCGCCAGGCAGCGGTCCATGTGCAGCTCGACGATCTCGCGGCCGAAGACCTCCTCGGCGCCGACACCGCAGTAGTAGCCGCCCTGCGGGGCGGGGAAGCCGCCCTCGGGGAAGCCGAGCGGGCGGGAGCCCTTGAAGAAGGTGTACTCCTGCTCGATGCCGAAGATCGACTCCTGGGCGGCGAACTGCTCGGCGATCGGGCGCAGCAGCGCACGGGTGTTGCTCTCGTGCGGGGTGCCGTCGATCTCGTTGACCTCGCACAGGACGAGGATGTTGTCGCCGCCGCGGATCGGGTCCGGGAAGGTGGCAACCGGCTCGAGGACGCGGTCCGAGGCGTGACCCTCGGCCTGACTGGTGGAGGAACCGTCGAAGCCCCAGTTGGGGATCTTGTCCGCGTTGGCCAGGATCCGAGTCTTGGAGCGGAGCTTGGCGGTCGGCTTCGTGCCGTCGATCCAGATGTACTCGGCCTTGATTGCCACGGCGGTGAACCTCGCAAACTGAGTGGTGGGTGCCCGCGTAGCGTCGCAAGCCGCCGTTTCCCGGTTGTTCCTCCTATGTAACACCCAGGTGAACCAACCGTCCGCGTTGGCACGGTCACGGTGCGGGAGTGCCTCCCCTGGCACTGCCGCACCGTGCGGGCGGCTCGCCGGGTGTCACAGCGGCGCCGGGGCCGTGCCGCCCCGGGGCCGGCCCGGCGCCGCCTCAGCGCCGACGGCCGTGCGCGGCCCGGCGACGGGTGGCCCACAGCGCGAAGCCGCCGGCCACCACCAGGGCGGCGGCCCCGGCGGCGAGCGGGCCGGTGGCGTCGCTGCCGCCGGTGGCGGCGAGGCTGCCGCCGGCACCGGACGCACTCGCGGTGGCGGCCTGCGGGCGGGCGGTCCGGCCGGCCGCCGCGGTGGTCGCGTCGACGGCGGGCTGGACGGCGGCCGGGGTGGGTGCGGTGGCGGGCGTCGTCGGCGTGACCGAGGGGATCGGCGTGACCGAGGGGCTCGGGGTGACCGGCGCGCTCGGCTTCTCGCAGCTCACCGAGGCGACGGTGATCTTCCCGGTCACCTTGGCGACGTTGAGGTTCAGCGGGTTCACCTCGATCCGCACCTCCAGGGCCGAGGCGGCGGCCGTCGTCGTGGTGGTGCTCCGCCTGGAGAACTCCACCGAGACGCTGCCGACCAGCGGCACATCGACGTGGGTCGGCCCGTACAGGCTGAGGGTGACCGGCTTGCCGAGGACGGTGAGCCGGGCCGGCGCGGTGACGTCGGCGGTGGGCGGCCCGTCGACCGGGCAGGTGACCGCCGAGCTGAGCGCCTCCAGACCGAGCAAGGTGGTGGCCGGCAGACCGGGCGCGTGCACGTCGGCGTTGACCAGCTTGACGGAGGCGGCGGTGCCCTGGGCGTCGGACTTCGTCACCGAGGTACCGACATCCGCCTTGACCAGGGTGACCGGGCCCTGCTGGTCGACGCCGTCGACCTTGGCCGTCAGCACCGAGCCTTCGCGCTGCGCCGGGGTCTCGACCTTGTTGAGCGCGATGTTCACCGGGACGTCCACCGCCTTGCTCAACAGCGTGACGTCCAGGTCGAGCTCGGCGGTGACGGCGCGCGCCTTGCCGGCCGTCGCGGCGGCGGTCGCCGGGGCAGCGGGCGCCCCGGTCGCGGCGGGCACCCCGGCGGCGGGAGTCGGGCCGGTCGCACCGGCCATCGGCGTCACGGCCAGCACCGACGCCACCGCGGCGGCGACGACGGAGACGGCGGCGGTCACGGAACGGGAAGAAGACATGGCGGTACCCCCACAGGTGGTGATCTCGGTAGAGCGCGCCTCCGACATCACCCGCGGGGCGGGGCAAGGGGCTGGTGCTCCGAACGACGAGCCGCCAGTCTTCTCGAACAGTGCGTCACATGAGCCACACAGAACGTCATTTCACTCGTTTGGGTGAGATTGACGATCTGCGACGACGAAAGGGCGCCCGGAGCATGCCGGACCGGTCAGACCTGTCAGACCTGTCAGACCGCTCAAGCCCGTCGGACCCGGCGGACCGAACCGCCTGGCCTACGGCAGTCGCCAGTCCACCGGCTGGGCCCCCTGCCGCACCAGCAGCTCGTTCGCCCGGCTGAACGGCCGGGACCCGAAGAAGCCGCCGTTCGCGGAGTACGGGCTCGGATGGGCGGACTCGATCGCCGGCACCTCGCCCAGCAGCGGGCGCAGATTGCGGGCGTCCCGCCCCCAGAGGATCGCCACCAGCGGACCGCCGCGCGCCGCCAGGGCCCGGATCGCCTGCTCGGTGACCTCCTCCCAGCCCTTGCCCCGGTGCGCGGCGGGCTTGCGCGGCGCGGTGGTCAGGGCCCGGTTCAGCAGCAGGACACCCTGCTGCGTCCACGGCGTGAGGTCCCCGTTGGACGGCTGCGGCAGCCCGAGGTCGTCGCCGTACTCCTGGAAGATGTTGATCAGACTGGCCGGGATCGGCCGCACCTCCGGCCCGACCGAGAAGCTGAGCCCGACGGCGTGCCCGGGCGTCGGGTACGGGTCCTGCCCGACGATCAGCACCCGCACGTCGGCGAGGGGCTGTTGGAAAGCGCGCAGGACGTTCGGCCCCGAGGGCAGGTACGTGCGGCCGGCGGCCAGCTCGGCGCGGAGGAAGTCGCCCATGGCGGCGACCTGGCCGGTGACCGGCTCCAGCGCGGTGGCCCAGCCGGGCTCGACGATCTCGTTCAGTGGACGCGGTGCCATGGTCACCACCCTATCGGCCTACTCGGACAGGCCGTTCACCCGGATGATCATCACAACGAACCAGCGCCAGGACGCCCTACAGGCCCGCCGCAACCCCACCGCCCCGGCGCTCACCCCACCGCCGCGGCGCCCACCCCACCGCCGCGGGCGCTCACCCCACCGGCTGCCCGCGCAGGACCACCAGCCGCGGGTCCGCGAGCACCCGGACGTCCGCGCGCGGGTCCTCGTCGTACATCACGAAGTCGGCCGGCGCCCCCTCCTCCAGGCCCGGACGACCGAGCCACCGCCGCGCCCCCCAACTGGCCGCCGACAGCGCCTCGGCGGGGCTGAGCCCGGCCTTCACCAGCTCGGCCACCTCCCCGGCCACCAGCCCGTGGGCCAGCGAGCCGCCCGCGTCCGTCCCGACGAAGATCGGGATGCCCGCGTCGTGCGCGGCCCCGACGGTGTCGTAGCGGCGCTCGTGCAGCCGCCGCATGTGCGCGGCCCAGGCCGGGAACTTGGCCTCGCCGCCGGCCGCGAGGGTCGGGAAGGTGGCGATGTTGACGAGGGTCGGGACGATCGCGACGCCGCGCTCGGCGAAGGCCGGGATCAGCTCCTCGGTCAGCCCGGTGGCGTGCTCGACGCAGTCGATGCCGGCCGCCAGCAGATCGGGCAGCGACTCGGCGGCGAAGCAGTGCGCGGTGACCCGCGCGCCCTCCTCGTGCGCCGCCGCGATCGCCTCGGCCACCGCGTCACCGGGCCAGCAGGCGGCGAGATCGCCGGTACCGCGGTCGATCCAGTCGCCGACCAGCTTGACCCAGCCGTCCCCGCGCCGGGCCTCGGCCCGGACGTAGGCGGCGAGGTCACCGGGCTCGATCTCGTGCGCGTAGTTGCGGATGTAGCGGCGGGTCCGGGCGATGTGCCGGCCGGCCCGGATGATCCGGGGCAGGTCGTCCCGGTCGTCGATCCACCGGGTGTCGGCCGCCGAGCCGGCGTCGCGGATCAGCAGGGTGCCGGCGTCACGGTCGGTCACCGCCTGCTTCTCGCTGGTGGCGGCGTCGACGGCTCCGTGCGCGTCCAGCCCGACGTGGCAGTGCGCGTCCACCAGGCCGGGCAGCACCCAGCCGGTGACCGTGCGGACGTCGTCGGCCGCCGCCGGGCGGTCGAAGGCCACCTTGCCGTCCACCACCCAGAGTTCGTCCCGGACGTCCTGCGGCCCGACCAGCACCCGGCCCCTGACGTGCAGCACCGCACCATCGCTCATGGCTCGCACTCTACCGAGCAGGGCCTTCCTTGTAAGCAGGGAGAAGGGGGAGCGGTAGGCAGGGAGAAGGGGACGCGGTGGCCAGCGAGAAGGGGGCGCGGTGAGCAGGGCGGAGGAGGCCCGGGCGACCGGGGCGGAGGAGGCCGGGGGCGATGAGGCAGACTCGTGCCTGTCCGAACCGCCTCCCGGCGCCCCCTCCCCTACCGTTCACCGAAAGGCCGGCCGCCACCGTGAGCCCCTTCCTCGACCTTCCTCCGCTCAGCGCCGCCGCCTTCGCCGCGATCGAGGACCAGGTCGCCGCGCTGCTGCACACCACCGCCGATGTGATCGTCACCCAGGGCGAGGCACTGCTGCCGCTGGAGGCCGCGATCCGCGGCGCCGCGCACCCTGGCTCCACCGCGCTGAACATCGTCACCGGCCCGTACGGCCAGACCTTCGGCAACTGGCTGCGCGACTGCGGGGCGACGGTCGTCGACCTCGCGGTGCCGTTCGACAGCGCGGTCACCGCCGGACAGGTCGCCGAGGCGCTGGCGGCCCACCCGGAGATCGACTTCGTCTCCCTGGTCCACGCCGAGGCCGCCACCGGCAACACCAACCCGGTCGCCGAGATCGCCGCCGTGGTCCGTGCGCACGGCGCCCTGCTGATGGTGGACGCCGTCGCCTCGGTGGCGGCCGAGCCGCTGCTGACGGACGCGTGGGGCGTCGACCTCTGCGTGATCGGCGGGCAGAAGGCGATGGGCGGCCCGGCCGGCGTCTCCGCCGTCTCGGTCTCCGCGCGCGCCTGGGAGCGGATCGCCGCCAACCCGGCCGCGCCGCGCCGCTCCTACCTCTCGCTGCTGGACTGGAAGGAGCGCTGGACGGACGCCGGGCGCGCCGTGCTCCCGCACGCGCCCGCCCAGTTGGAGATGCTGGCGCTCGGCGCCTGCCTGGACCGGATCGCGGCGGACGGCCTGCCCGCCGCGATCGCCCGCCACCGCGCCGCCGCCGCGGCGACCCGCGCGGGCGTCCGCGCCCTGGGCACCGTCACCCCGTTCGTCCCGGAGGACGCCCACGCCGCGCCGGTCGCCACCACCCTGCGCACCCCCGCCGACCTGTCCGCGGCCGGGCTCGCCGCCGAACTGCTCCGGCTCGACCCGGCCCTGCCCGTCCAGCCCGGCGGCGGCGCGCTCGCCGGGTCGATGCTGCGCGTCAACCACTACGGCACCGCGGCCTCGGCGGACACCGTCCGCGCGACCCTCACCGCGCTGGGCACCGCGCTGGGCACCGACCCGGCAGCCGCCCTCAAGGTGGCGGACGCCGCCTGGGAGGCGGCCGCCCACGCGTCGGCGTGACTCCCACCCGCACCACCCGGGCCGGCCACTGACCGCCCCCCATGAACCCCTCGGGAGCTTCTGTTCCCGAGGGGTTCATGGTTTCGCCACCCACACCTCACCAAGGCCCGCGAAGCTCCTCCCAGGCGAAGTTGGCTATACAACTTACTCGCCGACCGCCCCGCCGAGGAGGAGCCCATGACCACCCACCTGCCGCCGTACTGGCTGCGCGACAACTGCCCCTGCGCCGAGTGCCGGGACCAGCGCAACGGGCAGAAGCTGTTCCAGATCACCGACCTGCCGGCCGACCTCGCCGTCGCCGCCCACACCGAGGTCGACGGGCACCTGGAGGTGCTCTGGTCGGACGGCCACCGGTCGCGCTACCCGCTGGAGTGGCTGGACCGGCAGGCCGACGGCGACGGGCGCACCGAGGCGGAGAAGCGGCTCTGGGTCGCGGCGGACTTCCGGCGGGGGATCCCGGAGGCGGCGTGGTCGGCGTACCTGGCCGACCCGGCCGAGCGGGCGGCGGTGCTCGGGGCCGTCCAGCGCTCGGGCTTCGCGGTGCTGCGCGGGGTACCGGCGGTCGAGCGGCAGGTGCTGGAGGTGGCCGGGACCTTCGGGTACGTCCGGGTCACCAACTACGGCGAGCTGTTCGACGTCCGGGTCGAGCCGGACCCGAACAACCTGGCCTTCACCAGCGCCGCGATCGCCCCGCACAGCGACAACCCGTACCGGGACCCGGTGCCCACCCTGCAGCTGCTGCACTGCCTGGAGAACTCCGCGACCGGCGGCGACTCCGGCCTGGTGGACGGCTTCAAGGCGGCCGCGCTGCTGCGCGAGGAGGCGCCCGAGGACTTCGCGGTGCTCACCCGCACGCCCGTCCCGTTCGTGTTCCGCGACCGCGGCACCGAACTGCGCGCCGACCGGCCGCTGATCGAGGTGGACCCGCTCGGCCGGATCCGCGAGGTGCGGTTCAACAACCGCTCGATCAGCACACTGCGCGCACCCGCCGCGACGCTGGACGCCTTCTACGCCGCCTACCGCCGGTTCGCCGCGATCACCCTGCGGCCCGAGCTCCAGCTGGAGTTCCGGCTCGACCGGGGCGACTGCCTGATCTTCGACAACGTCCGCCTGCTGCACGCCCGGACGGCCTTCGCGCAGGACGGCTCGCGCCACCTCCAGGGCTGCTACGCGGACCTCGACTCGCTCTCCTCCACCCTGGCGGTGCTGGAGCGCCGCGCCGCCGCGCTGGACACCATCGCCGAGCTGTTCGCGGGCGAGGGCGCCGGCGAGTACCTGGGCGAGGCGGTCACCATGGCCGAGCACATGCTGCAGGCGGGTGCGCTGGCGCAGGCCGCCGGGGCGGCCCCGGAGCTGGTCGCGGCCGCGCTGCTGCACGACCTCGGGCACTTCTTCGACAAGCACGGCCACGGGACGTTCCACGGGCGCGACCTGATGCAGGGCCAGGACAACCGGCACAGCGACACCGGCGCCGCCTGGCTGGCGCAGTGGTTCGGCCCGGAGGTCACCGAACCGATCCGGCTGCACGTGGCCGCCAAGCGCTACCTGTGCGCGGTCGAGCCCGGCTACCGCGAGCGGCTCTCCGGGGCCTCGGAGTACACGCTCCAGGTGCAGGGCGGCCCGATGGGCCCCCAGCAGGCGGCCGCCTTCGCGGCCCTGCCCGGCGCGGCCGACGCGGTCGCGGTCCGCCGCTGGGACGAGCGGGCCAAGGACGCGGACGCCGCGACGCCGGGGTTCGAGCACTTCCGCCCACTGCTGGCCGCCCTGATGAGCGCGGCCGGCTGACCCGCGTCAGAACCGCCCCGGCGGGAGGCCGGACCGACCGGTCTCCCGCTCCCGGGCCGGCTTCAGTCGCCCTCCCGGGCGTGCCGCGAAAGGGCGGACGTCGCCAGCGAGTTGTGCACGCTGAAGGCCACCGTGCCGGGCAGGTAGCGGTCCTGGGACCACTCCACCGGCATGCCGGTCGGGTCGGTGGTCCGGCGCCGCTCGCGCAGCAGCGGGCTGCCCCGGCGGCAGCCGAGCAGCCGGGCGTCCTCCGCGTTGGCGGCGACGATGTCGATGGTGTGGTCGGCGTCGGTGAACAGGATGCCGTGCTCGCGCAGGACTTCGGTGTGCGAGACCACGTCGGGCGGCAGCTGGGCCACGATCTCGCCGACCCGTGGCGGGTAGACGGTCCGCTCGACCATCACCGCCGTCCCGGAGAGCGTGCGCAGCCGGACGGTCACGTAGACCTCGGAGCCGGGCTCCAGCCGCAGCTGCTCGCGCTCGGCGGCGTCGGCCGGCCGGCGGTCCAGCGAGTCCAGGATGCCCCCGGGCTCCTCCCCCATCGAGTAGGCCCAGTGGGTGAAGCTGAGCAGCTCGGAGAAGCTCTGCACCCGGGCGGTGCCCAGCACCACCCGCCGGGTGCCGCGCCGGGAGGTGACCAGCCCGTCCGACCGCAGCACGGCGAGCGCCTGGCGGACGGTGCCGCGCGAGACCCCGTACTGCTCGGCGAGCGCGCCCTCGGCGGGCAGCCGGCCGGCCTCGCCGAACGCGCCGGTGGTGATCGCCTCGCGCAGGTCGGCGGCGACCTTGCGGTAGAGCGCGCCCGCGGCGCGGTCCTGGCCGGGCGCGGCAGGGGCCGCGGAGGCCGCGGGGCGGTCGGGCTCCAGTGCCACGTCAGTCAAAGTCCCTCCTGGGGCGGTGTCCTGCGCAGCCGTACCGGCCCGGACAGCCCGACCTTATCCCGCTGCGCCTTCGAAGCATCGCACTCGGCCGATCACTCCCCGAAGGCCTGATTCGACCGTTCCCGCAGCCGACCCCGGTTCTGGGCCATCCGTTCACCTTCCCGTCACCGGGTTCCGGCGTACTTACCCCCGTCAGGCGAAGTTGGCTAGTCAACTCGGACGGTTCCGAACGGCCGGTCGCCCGACCCTCACCTTGCGAAGAAGCACCTTCAGCGAGACGCACCCCCGCGAAACGCACCCCTCGCAGTACGCCCCTGATCAGGAGACTGACCCGTGACCGTGCACCGTGCCCGCGCCGCCGCCTTCGCGGCCGTACTGACCGCCGCCGCGCTCTCCCTCACCGCCTGCGGCTCCGCCGGTTCGACCGCCCCGAAGTCCGGTGACGCCGCCAAGGCCGGCGCCAAGGACGCCAAGGACGCCACCTCGCTCGCCGACTTCGGCGGTCTGGACGGCCTCGTCGCCGCCGCCAAGAAGGAGGGCAAGCTGCACGTCATCACGCTGCCCAGGGACTGGGCGAACTACGGCAAGATCATGGACTCGTTCAAGGCCAAGTACGGCATCGAGATCGAGGACGAGAACCCCGACGGCTCCAGCCAGGACGAGATCAACGCGATCACCTCCCGCAAGGGCCAGGACCGCGCCCCCGACGTCGTCGACCTCGGCAGCGCGTTCGCGCTCCAGGCGGTCAAGGACGGCCTGCTCGCCCCCTACAAGGTCGCCACCTTCGACAAGGTGCCGGACACCATGAAGGACGCGAACGGCGCCGCCGTCAACGACTACGGCGGCTACGTCTCCATCGGCTGCGACGCCAAGAAGATCGCCAACTGCCCGAAGACCTTCGCCGACCTGCTCAAGCCCGAGTACAAGGGCCAGGTCGCCCTGAACGGCAACCCGACCAAGTCCGGCTCCGCCTTCGGCGGCGTCTACGCGGCGGCGCTCGCCAACGGCGGCTCGCTGGACAACATCCAGCCCGGCATCGACTTCTTCGGGAAGCTGAAGTCCTCCGGCAACTTCAACCCCGTCGAGTCCACCCCGGCCACCATCGAGAAGGGCGAGACCCCGATCTCGATCGACTGGTCCTACCTGAACGCCGGCTACACCGACGAGTTCAAGGAGAAGGGCGTCGACTGGAAGGTCTCCGTCCCCTCCGACGGCAGCTACGCGCAGTTCTACAACCAGGGCGTCAACAAGTGGGCCCCGCACCCGGCGGCCGCCCGCCTGTGGCAGGAGTACCTCTTCAGCACCGAGGGCCAGAACCTCTTCCTCGGCGGCTACGCCACCCCCTCCACCTTCGAGGCCCTGAAGAAGGACGGCACCCTGGACACCGCGGCCGCCGCCAAGCTGCCCGTCGTCGAGAAGCCGTTCACCACCTTCCCGACCCAGGACCAGATCACGGCCGCCAAGAAGGTCGTCACCGAGAACTGGACCAAGGCCATCGCGGGCTGACGACCGACCGCAGAACCGAACGGGCTGATCCCACTCATGACCACGGCTCCCACCCCGGTGCCGACCACCCCCGCCGCCACCGACCTCGGTGGCGGCGCGGGGGCGTCCCGCACCGCCACGACCACCACCCCCACCCCCCGCCGGGCGCGCGGGGCCCCCCCCCCCGGGGGCCGGGGGGCCCCCCCCCCGGGGCGCCCCCCCCGTTTCGCGGGGCGGGTTGGGCCC
>NZ_JBIVVS010000049.1:2091-6714 GCF_044768625.1 Kitasatospora sp. NPDC091207 | reverse complement strand
AGGGCACCCCCCCCGGTGCCGACCCCCCCCGCGCCGGCCCGCGGGGGGGGGGGGGGGGGGGGGCCCCCCCCCCCCCCCCCCCCCCCCCCCCCCCCCCGCCGGCCGCGGGGCCCCCGCCCGCGCGGCGGCTCCTGGCTCGCCACCGTGCCGCTCTTCCTCTTCTTCGCGATCGGCTTCGGCCTCCCCGCCGTGGCGATCGCGATCGGCGCCTTCACCACCTCCACCGACGCGGAGGGCGGTGGCGGCCAGTTCACCCTGGACAACGTGACCGCCTCCGTCCAGGGCGCGTACTGGACGGCGATGGTCAGCAGCCTCAAGCTCTCCGCGCTGACCGCGCTGCTCTCCACCGTGATCGGCCTGCCGATCGCGCAGGCCGTGGTGACCTCCCGGCACACCTGGCTGCGCCAGGCCGTCCTCACCGCCTCGGGCGTGCTCGCCAACTTCGGCGGGCTGCCGCTCGCCTTCGCGTTCGTCGCCACCCTCGGCAACGCCGGCGAGATCACCGAGCTGCTCCACCTGACGGACCACGGCTGGTCGCTCTACACCTTCACCGGCCTGACCATCGTCTACCTGTACTTCCTGATCCCGCTGATGGTGCTCACCATCACCCCGGCCCTGGACGGCCTGCGGGTGCAGTGGCGCGAGGCGGCCCACAACAACCGGGCCACCACCGTCCAGTACTGGCGGCACGTCGCGCTGCCGATCCTGCTGCCCTCCCTGCTCGGCGGCTTCGTCCTGCTCTTCGGCAGCGCCTTCGCCGCCTACGCCACCGCCGCGGCCATGGTCGGCGCGACCGTGCCGCTGGTCAGCCGCTCGATCGCGGACGCGCTCTCCGGCAACGTGCTGGTCGGCCAGGGCAACCTCGCGCTCGCCCTCAGCCTCAACATGATCGTGGTGGCCGTCCTCGTGATGGCCGTGTACCTCCCCCTCCAGCGCCGGAGTGCCCGATGGCTCAGCTGACCTCCGCCCGCCCCTCCTCGCCGCGCCGCAAGGTGCGCTGGTGGCGCGGCGCCGTCCTGCTGCTCGCGGGCGTCTACTTCATCGTCCCGCTGGCCGCCGCCGGCTACTTCTCGATCGACGACCCGAAGGGCTACTCCTTCGAGGCGTACACCGGCCTGCTCGGCGCCCCCGGCTTCCTGGACAGCCTGTGGCTCACCCTGCAGCTCGCCGTCGTCACCGTCCTGGTGCTGCTGCTCCTGCTGGTGCCGGCGCTGATCGCGGTACGGCTCGGCTCGCCGAAGCTGCGCCCGGTGATCGACGTGCTCTGCACCCTGCCGCTGGTCGTCCCACCGGTCGCGCTGACCGCGGGCATGATCGGCGTGCTCCGCTGGGGCCCGGACTACCTGATGGACACGCCGTTCTTCCAGACCTTCGTGTTCATCCAGGACCCGGACTTCCCGCTGGTCCTGGTCATCGCCTACGTGCTGATGGCGCTGCCGCTCGCCTACCGGGCGATCGACGCCGGCCTGCGCGCGGTGGACCTGCGCACCCTGGTCGAGGCCGCCCGCAACTGCGGCGCCAGCTGGCCGCGCGCGGTGGTCACCGTCGTGCTGCCCAACCTGCGCGGCGCCCTGCTGAACGCCTCCTTCCTCACCCTGGCCCTGGTCCTCGGCGAGTTCACCGCCGCCTCGATCCTCGGCTACCAGCCCTTCCCGGTGTGGATCTACTCGGTCGGCAACAGCCAGGCCCACATGTCGGTCGCGGTCTCCATCCTGAGCCTGCTGATCACCTGGCTGCTGCTGCTCCTGCTGGCCACCGTCGGCCGCGAGCGCCGCCACAAGCCCACCACTTCCTGAAGCCTCCCGGAGCGTTCCCCATCATGACCACGGTTACCGCCCCCGTCGCCGGCGTCCCCCTCGCACCCGGCGGCGCGACCGTCGAATTCCGCACCCTGCGCCGCTCGTTCGGCACCACCACCGCCCTGGACGGCCTCGACCTGACCGTCCACCCCGGTGAGCTCCTCGCCCTGCTCGGCCCGTCCGGCTGCGGCAAGACGACCGCGCTGCGCATCCTGGCCGGCTTCGAGCAGCACGACTCCGGCCAGGTGCTGGTGGACGGCGAGGACATCACCCGGATCCCCGCCCACCGGCGCGACGCGGGCATGGTGTTCCAGTCCTACAGCCTCTTCCCGCACCTGACCGCCGCCGACAACGTCGCCTTCGGGATGCGGATGCGCGGCACCGGCAAGGCCGAGCGCCGCAAGCGCGCCCAGGAACTGCTGGAGCTGGTCGGCCTGCCGCAGCACGCCGACCGCTACCCGCACCAGATGTCCGGCGGGCAGCAGCAGCGCATCGCGCTCGCCCGCGCGCTCGCCCTTCAGCCGCGCGTGCTGCTGCTCGACGAGCCGCTCTCCGCCCTGGACGCCAAGGTCCGCCTCTCGCTGCGCGAGGAGATCCGCCGCCTCCAGCAGGAGCTGGGGATCACCACCCTGTTCGTCACCCACGACCAGGAGGAGGCGCTCTCGATGGCCGACCGGGTCGCCGTACTGCGCGCGGGCCGGCTGGAGCAGTGCGCCACGCCGTCCGAGCTGTACGCCCGCCCGGCCACCGCCTTCGTCGCCGAGTTCGTCGGCACCATGAGCCGCATCCCGTGCACCCGCGTCTCCGACGGCGTCGAGGTGCTCGGCCGCCGCCACACGGTGGACGGCGTCGCGCCCGCCGACGGCGAACTGCAGGTGCTGGTCCGGCCGGAGAACGTCTCGCTGACCCCCGCGGCCGACGGCCCGGCCCTGGTGGTCGGCGCCTCCTTCCTGGGCGCCGTCACCCGGCTGACCGTCCGGCTCGACGACGGCACCGAGGTCAAGGCCGACCTGCCGACCGAGGCCGCCGCCGCCCTGCCGATCGGCTCCCGCGCCGGGCTCGGCCTGCCGGAGCGCCCGGTCCTGGTGGACCGCCGTACCGTCTGAACCGACCCGCTCCACCCGCTGTGCGCACGCTCCACCCTCTATGAGCACCATCGAAGGTACCGCCATGCCTGAATCCGCCCTGCCCGACTCCGCCCGGCCCGCCGCCGTCCTCTTCGACATGGACGGCACCCTGGTCGACACCGAGCACCTCTGGTGGCAGGCCACCGCCGAACTCGCCGACGAGCTGCACCACTCCCTGACCGACCAGGACGCCCCCGAGGTGCTCGGCCGGGCCATCGAGCACACCGCCGCCCACCTGCACCGGATCAGCGGCACCTCACTGAGCGAGGCCGAACTCGCCGACCGCCTCGGCGACTCCTTCGCCGGCAAGGTCGCCGCCGAGACCGTCCCGCGGCCGGGCGCGCTCGCCCTGCTCGCCGAACTCCGGGACGCCCGGGTGCCCACCGCACTGGTGTCGGCCTCGCCGCGCCGGGTGGTCGACCTCGTCCTCGCCACCATCGGCCGCGACTGGTTCGCCGTCACCCTCGCCGCCGAGGACACCCCGCGCACCAAGCCCGCGCCCGACCCGTACCTCGCCGCCGCCGAGCGGCTGGGCCTGGACCCGGCGGACTGCGTGGCCGTCGAGGACACCCCGACCGGCGTCGCCTCCGCCACCGCCGCGGGCTGCGCGGTGCTCGCCGTCCCGTCCAGCGCCGCGCCGATCCCGGACGGCTCCCGGGTCACCCTGCTCGACAGCCTGGAGCACGCCGACGTCGCGCTGCTCGGGAAGCTCACCGCCTCACGCGGGGTTTGACCGCCCGTGCCCTACATACTCCTCGCCCTGGCGATCCTCAGTGAAGTCTGCGCCACCAGCTGCCTGAAGCTGACGGAGGGTTTCAGCAGACTCTGGCCGAGCGTCGGGGTGGGCATCGGCTACGTCCTCTCGTTCTACCTGCTCGGCAAGGCGCTGAAGCACATCCCGGTGTCGGTCGCGTACGCGGTCTGGTCGGGGGCGGGGACGGCGGCGGTCGCCGGCATCGGCGTGGTGGCCTTCGGCGAGTCGCTGGGGCGGCCGCAGTGGCTGGGGCTGGCCCTGGTCATCGTCGGCGTGGTGGTGCTCAACCTGAGGACCGGCCACTGACGCACGGCCTCCCGCGGAGCGGGACCTCGGCCCGGCCGGCGTCCCGCTCCGTTCCGCCGTGCGCCGCTCCTCCACCGGCGCTCCTCCTCCAGCGCCGCGCCGCGCCGGTGGGAGGCCGGACGAGCCACCGGGGCGCGCCGCCTCCCGCGCATCCGTGCCCGCACGGGTCCACCGTGCTCGGTCGCGGCCCAGTTCGACGACTGGCCGCTGATCACCGCCGACGTGCACGGGTTCCTGGACCTCTGCTACACGATCCACCTGAGCCCGGAGGCCATCACCCTGCTGGAGGACGCGTCCGCGGGCTTCGACCGGGCGTTGAGCGAGGCGATGGAGGGCTTCCCGGAGCTGATCGCGCTGTTCGCCGTGCTGGACGCCTTCGTCGTCGGTGAGGCAGGCGCGATCAAGGAGGTGGCGGAGTACAACGGGGCGGTCCGGCTGGAGGGCGTCTTCCCGTCGCCGTTCCCGGTCCCGTTCCCCGAGGACGACGGCTACTGGGACGAGGCCGTCGGCCCGGTGATCTGACCCCGGACCGCGGGGGGGGGGGGGGGGGGGGGGGGGGGGCCCCCCCCCCCCCCCCCCCCCCCCCCCCCCCCCCCCCCCGGGGCCCCCCCCCCCAACCCCCCCACAGGTGTGGACC
>NZ_JBIVVS010000049.1:0-2081 GCF_044768625.1 Kitasatospora sp. NPDC091207 | reverse complement strand
TTTTTTTTTTGTTCTTCCCATCCCCTCGTTTTTTTTTTTTTTTTTTTGGGGTGGTGGTGGGGTGGGGGGGGGGGGGGGGGGGGGTGTGGCGGGGGGGGGGGGGGGGGGGGGGGGGGGGGGGGGCGCCCCCCCCCCCCCCCCCGCCGGTTCCACCGAACCGCCCGCGACGGTTCGCCAACGACCAAGACTCAACGGTGAGTTGGCCCACCACCCGGCGACCGGTCATGTCTCGTTCACGCCACGTACGCCGCCCTTCGGGTCAATGGGGCGTCCAGTTGTCCAGCCAACTCGACGCCGCTCCCACCCCGACCCGAAGGACCCCCGTGGCCGCAGGAAGCACCCTCACTCTCGCCTCGCCCACCGGCCCCGCCGAAGGCGACAAGCTCACCTTCCACTGGACCACCACCGCCGCCGACGCCAAGAACTGGGTCGGCGTCTACGACGGCACCCGCCAGCCCGGCACCGGCAGTTCGCTGGTCTGGAAGTACACCCCCGGCGCCTCCGGCGACATCCAGCTCGACACCTCCGCGCTCACCGGCGGCCCGTACACCGCCTATCTGCTCGCCAAGGACGGCTACGGCGTCCTCGCCCAGACGGCCCCGTTCAGCTTCCGCCCCAAGCCCGCGCCCGCCCGCCCGCACCTCGCCGTGGACGCGCTCACCGCCACCGCCGTGGCGCCCGGCGGCGCCGTCTCCGTCAAGCTCGGCGGGCTCTGGTGCCGCCCGGCCGGCGTCCCGGCCTTCCGCAAGACCGGCGGACCGTCCTGGCTCTCCGTCGCCGCCGACGGCACCGTGACCGGCACCGCGCCCGCGAGCGTCGGCGACGTCCAGCTCCTCGTCGGCGTCAAGGACACCGGCGGCGTCTCCGACGCCCTCACCCTCACCGTCCCCGTCGTCGACCCGGCCGCCCCGCCGCAGCTCAAGACCGCCTCCTGGAACCTCGCCAACGCGGGCGCCGGGTTCACCGACGCGCTGGAGAAGCAGCTGCGGGTGGTGCTCACCCAGGGCCTGGACGTGCTGGCGCTGCAGGAGACCGCCGGTTCGGCCGCGCAGACCCTGGCCACCGCACTGGGCTGGTACGCCTACCAGAGCGCGGGCAGCGTCGGCATCCTCAGCCGCTACCCGCTCACCGCCGTCACGGCCACCACGGCCGCGCTGCCCGCCGCCGGGGTCACCGTCCAGCTCCCCGGGGGCCGGAGCGTCCGCGTCTGGGCCGCTCACCTGGACGAGGCGGACTACGGCCCGTACGCCGCCCAGGACGGCCGGAGCGCCGCGCAGATCACGGCCACCGAGAACGCCTCCGTCCGCCTCCAGCAGGCCAAGGCCCTCGCCACCGCCGTCCGGGCCGACCTCACCGCCGGCCGCGCGGTCGTCCTCGGCGCCGACCTCGCCTCGCCGTCCCACCTGGACTGGACGGCCGCCACCGCCGGCCAGCACAGCGGCCTCGGCCCGCTCGACTGGCCGGTCACGGTGGCCCTCCAGGGCGCCGGACTGACCGACTCCTACCGCGGCGCCCACCCGGACCCACTGGCCTCGCCGGGCGCCACCTGGTCGCCGACCCGCAAGCAGCGCGCCGCCAAGCCCGAGCCCCAGGACCGCATCGCCGCCGTGCACTTCGCCGGCCCGCTGACCCCGGTCGAGGCCCACACCCTGGTGACCGGCTGGCCCCAGCCGGACCCGACGGCCGCCGACAACGGCTGGCCCTCGGACTGCGCCGCCGCCGTCGCCACCTTCCAGCTCTGAGAGGCCGCTCCCGATGACCGCACTTTCCCGCCGCACTTTCGTCGGCGCCACCGCGGCCGCCGGCGCCACCGCGCTCACCGGCCTCCCCGCCACCAGCGCGAAGGCCGCCGCCACCGGCAGCATCGCGGACGTCAAGCACGTCGTGGTACTGATGCAGGAGAACCGCAGCTTCGACCACTACTTCGGCACCCTGAACGGCGTCCGCGGCTTCGGCGACAAGCAGGCGCTGCGGTTCCCCGACGGTACCGACGTGTTCCGCCAGCCCGACGCCGGCCGCGCCGACGGCGGGATGATGCTGCCCTACCGGATGGACACCGCGAAGTACAACGCGCAGAACGC
>NZ_JBIVVS010000048.1:0-27625 GCF_044768625.1 Kitasatospora sp. NPDC091207 | reverse complement strand
CCGCCGCGAACACCGGGAACGCCGCATACAACACACGACCGATCCCCCGCACCCGCCCACCCTGCCCCGCGAACACCACCGCGTACTTCACGGCGGACCGCCCGCCCGAGCCCGCGGCCGCCTGTGGGACGGCACCCGTCACCACCACCGGGCCCGCGCCCGGCCGGGCCGGGCCGGGCGCGCCGTCGGCCACCGCCGCCAGGGCGGCCGTCAGCTCCGCGACGTCCCGGCCCAGCACCACCGCACGGTGCTCCAGCAGGGCCCGTCCGGTGACGGACGACCAGGCCACGTCCGCCGGTTCGGGCGCCGGCTCCGCCGAGACGCGCTCGCGCAGCCGGGCGGCCTGGGCCCGCAGGGCCTCGCCGGAGCGGGCCGACAGCACCCACGGGACGAGCCCGCCCACGCCGGCGGCCGGCGGCCGCCCGGCCGGCTCGTCGGCCGGCGGCGGGGCCTGCTCCAGGATGACGTGCGCGTTGGTGCCACTGATCCCGAACGAGGAGACGGCCGCCCGGCGCGGCCGGTCCAGTTCCGGCCAGGCCCGCGCCTCGGTGAGCAGCTCGACGGCTCCGCTCGCCCAGTCGACGTGCGGCGAGGGCGCGTCCACGTGCAGCGTCCTCGGCAGCACGCCGTTGCGCATCGCCTCGACCATCTTGATCACGCCCGCGACGCCGGCCGCCGACTGGGTGTGGCCGATGTTGGACTTCACCGACCCCAGCCACAACGGCCGGCCCTCCGGCCGGCCCTGCCCATAGGTCGCCAGCAGTGCCTGCGCCTCGATCGGGTCACCCAGCGTCGTCCCCGTCCCGTGCGCCTCGACCGCGTCCACCTCCGCCGGGGCCAGGCCCGCGGTGGCCAGTGCCCGCCGGATCACCCGCTGCTGCGACGGCCCGTTCGGCGCGGCCAGGCCGTTCGACGCGCCGTCCTGGTTGACCGCGGAACCGCGCACCAGGGCCAGTACCGGGTGTCCGTTGCGCACCGCGTCCGACAGCCGCTCCAGCAGCAGGAGACCGACGCCCTCGCCCCACCCGGTGCCGTCGGCGGCGGCCGCGAACGACTTGCAGCGGCCGTCCGAGGCCAGCCCGCGCTGACGCGAGAACTCGACGAACGCGGTCGGCCGGGCCATCACGGTGACGCCGCCCGCGAGCGCGAGGTCGCAGTCCCCCGCCCGCAGGGCCTGGCCCGCGGCGTGCAGCGCGACCAGCGACGAGGAGCAGGCGGTGTCCAGGGTCACCGCCGGCCCCTCCAGCCCGAGCGCGTAGGCGACCCGGCCGGACACCACGGACATCGAGCCGCCGGTGACCCGGTAGCCCTCCACCCCCGACTCCGCCCGCCGCTGCCCGCCGCCGTAGCCGAGCGCGGACGCGCCGACGAACACGCCCGTCCGGCTGCGCCGCAGGGCCGGCGGGTCGATCCCGGCCCGCTCGATCGTCTCCCAGGAGGTCTCCAGGAGCAGCCGCTGCTGCGGGTCCATCGCCAGCGCCTCGAAGGGGGAGATCCCGAAGAACTCGGCGTCGAACTCGGCCGCGTCGTAGACGAATCCGCCCTGCCGGGCGGCCGAACCGCCGAGCGGGTCGGCCCCGCCGCCGGTGCCGCCGACCTCCCAGCCCCGGTCGGCCGGGAAGCCCGCGACCGCGTCCGTGCCGTCGGCCACCAGCCGCCACAGGTCCTCGGCGGAGCGGACCCCGCCGGGAAACCTGCAGCCCGTCGCGACGATCGCGATCGGCTCCCGGGCCGCCTCCTCGACCTCCTGGAGGCGGTGCTTGGTCGCCCGCAGATCGGCGGCCGTCTGCCGCAGGAAGTGCCGCAGCTTCTCTTCGTTGGACCTGTTGTCGGACATCTGCCTACCCCTGTCGGTTCGGGTGCCTGGAACGGACGACTGCTCAGGAGATCCCGAACTCCTCCCCGAGGATGTCGAACAGGTCGTCGTCGCTCGCGTTGCCCAGGTCCCGGCCGCCCTCGGTGGCCGGGGTCGGGCCGCCGCGCAGCCGGGCCGCGAGCTCGGACAGCCGGGCCGCGACGCGTTCCCGCTCGGCGGGGCCGGCCAGCGCCGACAGATCGGCCTCCAGGCGGTCCAGCCCGTCGAGCGCCGACGCGTCGGGCGCGGTGTCGCCGAAGAGCTCCCGGCCGAGGTGGCCGGCCAGGTCGTCCGCCGTGGGGTGGTCGAAGACCAGCGTGGTCGGCAGCGTCAGGCCGGTGGCCGCGGTGAGGCGGTTGCGCAGCCCGACGGCGGCCAGCGAGTCGAACCCGAGGTCGCGGAACGGCCGTTCGGGCTCGATCTCGGCCGGGTCGGCGTGGCCGAGCTGCGCGGCGACCTCGGCCCTGACCAGGGCGAGCAGCTCGCGGTCGCGGTCCGTGCCGGAGAGCCCGGTGAGCCGTTCGCGCAGCAGCTCGGGGGCCGACCCGTCGGTGCCCGTCCCGGCGCCGTCGCCGCCGGCGGCCCGCGCCGGGGTCGCGGCGGCGACCAGCTCCGCGATGAGCGGGCGCGGGCGGGCCGCGGTGTAGCCGACCGCGAACCGCGGCCAGTCGATGTCGGCGACGGTGACGGTGGCCAGGCCCTCCTCCAGGGCCTGGCGCAGCGCTTCGAGCGCGAGCGCCGGGGCCATCGCGGGCACCCCGATCCGGTCGAGGTGCGTCCCGGCCTCACCGGCGGACATCCCCGAGCCGCCCCACCGGCCCCAGGCGATCGCGGTCGCGGCCGCGCCCCGGTCGCGGCGCTGCCCGGCGAGCGCGTCCAGGTAGGCGTTGGCGGCCGCGTAGGCGCCCTGTCCGGCGCCGCCCCACACCCCGGCGCCGGAGGAGAACAGCACGAAGGTGCCGGGCTCGTCGGAGCGCAGCAGTTCGTCCAGCACCAGCGCGCCGCCGACCTTGGCGGCGAGCGCCTCGTCGATGTCCTGGCGGGTCGTCCGGTCCAGCGGCCCGCCGACCTCCGCGCCGGCCGTGTGGACCACGGTGTCCGGCCGCAGTCCGCGGGCCCGCAGGTCGTCGAGGAGCGCGGCGACCGCGGCGCGGTCGCTCACGTCGCACGCGGCGAGCGTCACGTCGGCGCCGGCCGCGGTGAGTTCCTCCCGCAGCCGGGCGGCGTCGGGCGCGGCCGGACCGCCGCGGCTGACGAGCACGAGGTGCTCGGCCCCCGCCCGGACCAGCCAGTGCGCGACCTGCCCGCCCAGCGCCCCGGTGCCGCCGGTGACCAGCGCCGTCCGCCCCGGGTGCCAGGCGGCCTCGCGGCCGGTGCCGTGGGCGGCGGCGCCCTCGGCGTGCGGCAGCCGGGCCAGCCGGCGCACGAAGACGCCCAGCGGGCGGACCGCGATGTCGTCCTCGGCCGGCCCCGCGCCGAGGACGGCGGCCAGGGTGTCGGCGGCGCGCGCGTCCACCGTCTCCGGCAGGTCGACCAGGCCGCCCCAGCGGCCGGGGTGTTCGAGGCCGACGACCCGGCCGAGGCCCCGGACGGCCGCCGCGACGGCGCTGAGCGGCGGTTCGCCGAGGACCGGGGCCGCGCCCTGGGTGACGCACCACAGCGGTGCGTCGAGGCCGGCGTCGCCCAGGGCCTGCACCAGCGTCACGAACGCGTCCAGGACGGGGGCCGGGTCGCGCTGCGCCGCGTCCCCGACCGGCAGCACCAGCACGCCGCTCAGGGCGCCGGCCGCGGCGATCTCCCGCAGCTCGTCGGTGAGTTCGGCCCGCCCGGCCGGGAGCCGGCCGGCCGCCGGCGCCACCACCTCGGCGCCGCGGCCGGTGAGCAGGCCGGTGACGGCGGTGCGCAGCGCGTCGGCGGCCGGGCCCTGCGGCGCGACGACGAGCCAGCGCCCGGTCAGCCGCTCGGGCGCCGCCGGGGCGTCCGTCCAGGGTTCCCACTGCTCGGCGTAGCGCCACGAGCGCACCACCGAGTCGGCCCGCTGCCTGGTCCGCCAGGCCGACAGGGCGGGCAGGGCCTCGCGCAGCGGGGTGTCCTCGGCGATGTCGAGCAGGGCGGCGAGGCCTTCCGCGTCGGCCGCCGCGACGGTGTCCCACAGCCTGGCGTCGACCGGGTCGCCGGCCGGGGCGGCGCTCGGCCCGGTCCGGCCCGGCAGGGCGGTGCCGGCATCCGGGTCGAGCCAGTAGCGCCGGCCCTGGAAGGCGTAGGTGGGCAGGTCGACGCGGTGGACGCCGGCGTGGTGCAGCAGCCCGGCCCAGTCCACCGGCAGGCCCCTCGCGTAGGCGGCGGCGAGGGCGGCGACGAGCTGCCCCGGGCCGCCCTCGCCGCGCCGCAGGGTGTGCAGGACGGTGCCGCCGCCGCCCGCCTCGGCGATCAGGTCCTCCAGCGGGACGACCAGGCCGGGGTGCGGGCTGCATTCGAGGAACACCGTGTGCCCGTCGGCGACCGCCGCCCGCACCGCGGTGTCCAGCCGGACGGTGTTGCGCAGGTTCTCGTACCAGTACGGGCCGGTGAGTGCCCGGTGGTCGGTGACCCCGCCGCCGGTGACGGTCGAGTACATCGCCACCCGGCCCGGCCGCGGGGCGATGTCCGCCAGCAGCTCGTTCAGGTCGTCCCGCAGGACGTCCATGTGCACGGAGTGGGACGCGTAGTCCACCGGGATCCAGCGGGCCCGTACGTCGTCGCGCTCGCAGTCGGCCGCGACCGAGGACAGCGCCTCGACCGGGCCGGAGAGCACCACGGCGGTGGGGCCGTTGACCGCCGCCAGCGACAACCGGGCGTCACCGGCGATGAGTTCGGCGGCGCGCTCGGCGGTGACCCCGACCGCGAGCATGCCGCCGCCGACGGAGGAGACCTGCCGCAGCGCACGGCTGCGCAGCACCGCGATCCGGGCCGCGTCCGCCAGCGACAGGAACCCCGCCACGTGCGCGGCGGCGATCTCGCCCTGCGAGTGGCCGATCACGGCGGCCGGGCGGACCCCGCGCGCCTCCCACCAGCGGGCCAGGCCCACCATCACCGCGAACAGCGCCGGCTGCACCACGTCCACCCGGTCGAGCAGCGCGCCCGACGGATCCCGCAGGACCTCCTGGAGGGACCAGTCCGTCAACGGGTCCATCACCGCCGCGCACTCGGCGATCGCGGCCGCGAACTCCGGCCCGGTCGCCAGGAGTTCGGCGGCCATCCCGGCCCACTGGGAGCCCTGGCCCGGGAACACGAGGACCGGGCCGGTGACCGGGCCGGCGCCGGGCCCGCCCGCGTCACCGGCGACCGCGGACGCGGCGGTCGAGGCCGAACCGTCGGCCAACGCCCGCAGACCGGAGGTGAGTTCGTCCGTGTCTCGGCCCCACACCACCGCGCGGCGCTCCAGTGTGGCGCGCCCCGAGGCCAGCGACCACGCCACGTCGGCCGGGTCGGCCCCGGGGTGTTCGACCGCCCACTCCGCCAGCCGGCCGGCCTGGGCCCGCAGCGCACCCTCCGTCCGGGCGGACAGCACCCAGGGCAGCACCCCGCCGACACCCGCCGGTTCGGCGGGAGCGGAGTCGGGGGCGGAGTCGGGGGCGGAGTCGGCGGGAACGGAGGCGGAGGCAGGGGCGAGGGCGGGTGCCTGCTCCAGGATGACGTGCGCGTTGGTGCCGCTGATCCCGAACGAGGAGACGGCCGCCCGGCGCGGCCGGTCCAGCTCGGGCCAGGCCCGCGCCTCGGCGAGCAGCTCGACCCGGCCGGCCGACCAGTCGACGTGCGGCGTCGGCGCGTCCACGTGCAAGGTCTTCGGGAGCAGGCCGTTGCGCATCGCCATCACCATCTTGATGACGCCCGCGACACCGGCCGCCGCCTGGGTGTGACCGAAGTTGGACTTCACCGACCCCAGCCACAACGGCCGGTCCTCGGCGCGGCCCTGCCCGTACGTCGCCAGCAGCGCCTGCGCCTCGATCGGGTCACCCAGCGTCGTCCCCGTCCCGTGCGCCTCGACCGCGTCCACGTCGGCGGTGCCCAGGCCCGCGTTGGCCAGCGCCTGCCGGATCACCCGCTGCTGCGAGGGCCCGTTCGGGGCGGTGAGTCCGTTCGACGCGCCGTCCTGGTTGATCGCCGAGCCGCGCACCACGGCGAGCACCGGGTGCCCGTTGCGCCGCGCGTCCGACAGCCGCTCCAGCAGCAGCATGCCGATGCCCTCACCCCACGCGGTACCGTCCGCGCCGGCCGCGAAGGACTTGCAGCGGCCGTCGGGGGCGAGCCCGCGCTGGCGCGCGAACTCCACGAAGACGCTCGGCGTCGACATGATCGTCACCCCGCCGGCCAGGGCGAGGTCGCACTCCCCGGTGCGCAGCGCGTGCGCGGCCCAGTGCAGCGAGACCAGCGAGGAGGAGCACGCCGAGTCGACCGTGACCGCCGCGCCCTCCAGGCCGAGGGTGTAGGCGACCCGCCCGGACGCGACGCCGAAGGAGTTGCCGTTGCCGATGTACGCCTCCAGCTCGTCGTCGACGTTCTGCACCCGGCCGGCGGCGTAGTCCGCGTACATCAGCCCGGCGAACACCGAGGTGTTGCTGCCGCGCAGGGACGACGGGTCGAGACCGGCGCGTTCGAACGCCTCCCAGGAGGTCTCCAGCAGCATCCGCTGCTGCGGGTCCATCGCCAGTGCCTCGCGCGGCGAGATGCCGAACAGCTCGGAGTCGAAGCGGTCGATGCCCCGCATGAACGCGCCCTCGCGGGTGTAGCACCGCCCGGACCGGTCCGGGTCCGGGTCGTACAGCGCGGCGAGGTCCCAGCCGCGGTCGGTCGGGAACGGCACCACCGTGTCGACGCCGTCGGCCACGCAGCGCCAGAGGTCCTCCGGGCTCGCGATGCCGCCGGGGAAGCGGCAGCTCATGGCGACGATGGCGATCGGCTCGTCGAGCACCCGGGCGGCGGCGACGGCCGGCGCCCTGGTGTAGCCGGGCAGGCTCAGCAGTTCGGTGCGCAGGAACCGGGCCAGCGCGGTGGCGTTCGGGTAGTCGAACAGCACCGTCGCGGGCAGCCGCAGGCCCGTGGCGGCGTTGAGGCGGTTGCGCATCTCCAGCGCGGTCAGCGAGTCGAAGCCCAGCTCGGTGAAGGCACGGTCGGGCGCGACCGCCTCGGGTCCGGGGTGGCCGAGGACCAGCGCGGCCTGGCGGCGGGCCAGGTCGGTCAGCAGGTGCAGCTGCTCGGCCTCCGGGCGGCCGGCCAGCCGCTGGGCCAGCTTGCGCGCGTCCTCGCCGCCGGCCCGGCGCCGGGCGGGCACCAGGGCGCTGAGGATCATCGGCAGCTCGTCGTCCAGCCGGCGCAGCGCCGCGAGGTCGAGGCGGACCGGGGCGAGCAGGGCCTCGCCCCGGGCGAGGGCGGCGTCGAGCAGGGCGAGGCCCTGGCCGTCGGAGAGCGGCAGGACGCCGCTGCGGTCGATGCGCCGGCGGTCGGTGGTGGTGAAGTCGTCCTTCATCAGGCCGCTCTCCTCCTCCCACAGACCCCAGGCGAGCGAGACCCCGGGCAGCCCCAGGGCTCGCCGGTGGTGCGCGAGGGCGTCCAGGAAGGCGTTCCCCGCCGCGTAGTTGGCCTGGCCCCGGCTGCCGATCACACCGGCGACGGAGGAGTAGAGCACGAAGGCGGTCAGGTCCAGCTCGCGGGTGAGCTCGTGCAGGTGGGTCGCGGCGTCCACCTTGGGGCGCAGCACGGAGGCGACGCGCTCGGGCGTCAGGGCACCGATCACGCCGTCGTCGACGACGCCGGCGGTGTGCACCACGGCGCGCAGCGGGTGTGCGGCGGGGATCGCGGCGAGCAGGGCCGCCAGCGCCTCGCGGTCGGCGACGTCGCAGGCCGCCACCACGACCGCCGCGCCCAGCGCGGTCAGCTCGGCGGTCAGCTCGGCGGCGCCGGGGGCGGCCGGCCCGCGCCGGCTGGTCAGCAGCAGCCGGCGCACGCCGTGGGCGGTGACCAGGTGGCGTGCCGCCAGGGCGCCCAGCGCGCCGGTGCCGCCGGTGACCAGCACCGTGCCCTCGGGGTCGAAGGCGGGCCCGGCCCGGTCGGGCGCCGTGCCGGGTCCGGCGGGTTCGGTGGCGGCTCCGGCGGTCCCGGCGGGGTCGGTGCGGGCGATCCGGGGGGCGTACAGCGCCCCCGCGCGCAGGGCCAGTTGGGGCTCGCCGGAGTCGGCGGCGGCCGAGGTCGCGGCGGCGAGGGCCGGGACGGACGCCTCGTCGTCGTCCAGGTCGACCAGCACGATCCGGTCCGGGTTCTCCGACATGGCGGAGCGGACCAGCCCGCCGACCGCCGCCGCGGCGAGGTCGCGCACCGGGTCGTCGGCGCCCACCGACACCGCCCGGCGGGTGACCACGGCCAGGCGCGCGGTCGCGAAGCGCGGGTCGGCGAGCCAGCCCTGCACCAGCCGCAGGGCGTGGTTCACGGCGGCGTGCACGTCCGCCACCGGCGGCAGGGCGGGGGCGACGGCGTCCGGGCCGGGGGCGTCCGGCCCGGAGGACGGCGCGCCGTCCGGCCACGGGAGGACGACCACCTCGGGCACGGGCGCCCCGGCGTCGACCGCCTCCCCGAGCGCGGCCAGGTCGGCGTGGACGGCGGCGTCCAGCCGGCCGGCGAACGGCCCGGCGTCCCCGGCGACCGCCCAGGTCGCGGGCGTGACGGCCGGGACGGCCGCCGGGCTGGGCAGCGGCGTCCAGCGGACCGCGTAGAGCGGGTCCTGCCGGGCGCCGGCGGCCGACCGCAGCTTCTCGGGCGAGACCGGCCGCACGGCGAGCGACCCGACCTCGGCGACGGGCCGGCCGTCCCGGTCCGCGAGGGTCAGGGCCACCGACTCCGGCCCGGTGCGCCGCAGCCGGACCCGGGCCGTCGCCGCGCCGGGGGCGAGCAGGCGGACGTCGCGCCAGGAGAACGGGAGCGACACCGGGCCGGCGCCCGGGTCGGCCCGGTCGGCGAAGGCCGCGATGCCGAGCAGGTGCTGCGTCGCGTCCATCAGGGCCGGGTGCGCACCGAACCGGTCGGCCTCGTGGGCGACGCTCTCGGGCAGTTCGACCTCGCCGAAGACCTCGTCGCCGCGCCGGGCGGCCGCGCGCACGCCGTGGAAGGCCGGGCCGTAGGTGACGCCGGTGTCGGCCAGCCAGTCGTAGAAGCCGTCGAGCGGGACGGGGACGGTGCCGGCGGGCGGCCAGGCGGCGAGGTCGGCCGCGGCCCCCGGGTCGGTGTCGGAGTCGGAGTCGGGGGAACCGGCCCCGGCGCGGACCAGGGTGCCCGCGGCGTGCCGGGTCCACGGCTCGCCCGGATCGTCGCCGCCGGGCCGCGAGTGGATCGCGATCGCGCTGCGCCCGTCCTCGTCCGGGGCCTCGACCCAGAGCTGGAGCTGGACCCCGCCGCGTTCGGCGAAGACCAGCGGTGCCTCCAGGGAGAGCTCCTCGACCCGCTCGCACCCGACCCGCCGGCCCGCGTGCAGGGCCAGCTCCAGGAAGGCGGTGCCCGGGAGCAGCACCGTGCCGAAGACCACGTGGTCCGCGAGCCACGGATGGGTGTCGAGCGAGAGCAGACCGGTGAACAGCGAGCCGTGCCCGTCGGCGAGTCGCACCATCGCGCCGAGCAGCGGGTGGTCGGCGGCGCCCTGCCCGAGGCCGGTCGCGTCGGTCGCGTCGGTGCCCGCGTCCAGCCAGAACCGGCGCCGGTCGAACGCGTAGGTGGGCAGCTCGACCCGGCGGCGGGCGGGCCCGGCGGAGCCGGTCGCCGGCCCGGCCGTGAGCGCCGCCCAGTCGACCGCCGCACCACGCACGAAGGCGTGCCCCAGCGCGGCCAGCACACCGGTGACCGGGTCGCGGTCGCGGCGCAGGGTGGCGATGCCCGCGACGGTGCCGGCGGCCTCCTCCGCCGCGAGGCACTCGGCGACCATCGGCGTCAGGGCCGCCTCCGGCCCCAGCTCGACGAAGGTGGTCACCCCGGCGGCCCGCAGCGCGCCGAGCGCGTCGCCGAACCGGACGGTGCGCCGCAGGTGCTCGACCCAGTAGCCCGGGTCGGCCAGGCGCTCCGGTGCCAGGATCCCCCCGGTCACGTTGGACGCGAGCGGGATCGCCGGAGCCCGGAACCGCAGCCCCTCGACGACGCCGGCGAACTTCTCCAGCACCGGCTCCATGAGCTCGGAGTGGAAGGCGTGTGAGACGCGCAGCCGGGCGCACCGCCAGCCCCGGGCCGCGCACTCGGCCCGCACCCGGTCGACGGCCTCCTCGGCGCCGGAGACCACCACGCTCGCGGGCCCGTTGACCGCGGCCAGCCCCACCGTGCCCGGCGCCGACGCCAGCACGGCGGCGACCTCGGCCTCGGAGGCACCCACCGCGAGCATGGCGCCACCGGCCGGCAGCGCGCTCATCAGCCGGGCGCGGGCGGCGACCAGCGTGACGGCGTCGTCGAGCGACAGCGCCCCGGCGACGTGCGCCGCGGTGATCTCGCCGAGCGAGTGGCCGGCCACGTAGTCGGGCGTCGCGCCCCAGGAGGCCCACAGGCGGTACAGGGCGACCTCGAAGGCGAACAGCGCGGGCTGGGCGACGCCGGTGGACTCCGGCTCGGTCGGGTCCGCCGGGCCGCCGGTGTCCGAGGCCCCGGTGTCCGAGTCGCCGGTGTCCGAGGCCCCGGTGTCCGGGCCGCCCGGCGCGGTGCCGAGCACCACGTCGCGGACGGAGAACGGCGTCACCCCCTCGAAGGCGGCGCAGACCTCGTCCAGCGCGTCCGCGAACACCGGGAAGGCGGCGTGGAGTTCCCGCCCGATCCCGCGCGAGCGGGCGCCCTGGCCGGTGAACAGGACGGCGGTGCGTCCGGTGCCGCGCGGCACGGCACCGGTCACCACCGCCACGGTGCCCGGGGCGGCGGCGGCGTCGGCCACGGCGGTCAACCCGGCCGCGAGGTCGGCGGCTTCCCGGCCGACCAGCACGGCCCGGTGCTCCAGCACCGCCCGCCCGGACGCCAGCGACCACGCCACGTCGGCCGGGTCGGCCCCGGGGTGTCCGGCCACCCAGTCGCGCAGCCGGGCCGCCTGGGCCCGCAGCCCGGCCTCGGTGCGCGCCGAGACCACCCACGGGACGACCCCGGGGGCCGCCGGCACCGGCTGCCCGTCGGCTGCCGGCGACTCCTCCTGCTCCTCGGCCGCCGGCGGCTCCTCGATGATCACGTGCGCGTTGGTGCCGCTGACCCCGAACGACGACACGCCGGCCCGGCGCACCCGCTCGCCCGCGGGCCAGGCGACCGGCTCGGTGAGCAGCGCGACGCGGCCCGCCTCCCAGTCGACCATCGGCGTGGGCTCGTCCACGTGCAGCGTGCGCGGCAGCAGGCCGTGCCGCATCGACATGACCGTCTTGATCACACCGGCCACGCCCGCGGCGGCCTGGGTGTGGCCGAGGTTGGACTTGATCGAGCCGAGCCGCAGCGGCTGCTCCGCCGGCCGGCCCTGCCCGTAGGTGGCGAGCAGCGCCTGCGCCTCGATCGGGTCGCCCAACCGGGTGCCCGTGCCGTGCGCCTCGACCGCGTCGACGTCCGCCGGGGCCAACCGCGCGTTCGCCAGCGCCTGCCGGATCACCCGCTCCTGCGCCAGGTCGTTGGGCGCGGTGAGGCCGTTCGAGGCGCCGTCCTGGTTGACCGCGGAGCCGCGCACCACGGCGAGCACCGGGTGCCCGTTGCGCCGCGCGTCGGACAGCCGCTCGACGAGCAGCATGCCGACGCCCTCGCTCCAGCCCGTGCCGTCGGCCGTCGCCGCGAAGGACTTGCAGCGGCCGTCCGCGGCGAGGCCCCGCTGACGGGAGAACTCGTCGAACGCGCCCGGGGTCGCGAGCACGGTCGCGCCGCCGGCGAGCGCGAGGTCGCACTCGCCGGCGCGCAGCGCCTGGCAGGCGAGGTGCAGGGCGACCAGCGAGGAGGAGCACGCGGTGTCGACGGTCACGGCCGCGCCTTCGAGCCCCAGGACGTAGGCGATCCGGCCCGAGGCGACGCTGACCAGACTGCCCGTCAGCAGGTGCCCCTCGACCTCCTTGGGCGTGCTGGACAGCCGGGACAGGTAGTCGCTGGCGATCACCCCGACGAAGACGCCGGTCCGGCTGCCGCGCAGCGAGGTGGGGTCGATCCCGGCGCGTTCCAGGGTCTCCCAGGACGCCTCCAGCAGCAGGCGCTGCTGCGGGTCCATCGCGAGCGCCTCACGCGGCGAGATGCCGAAGAAATCGGGGTCGAAGTCGGCCGCGTCGTCCAGGAACCCGCCCCGGTAGGAGGCGCCGCCGACGGTCTCGCCGTGCTCCCAGCCGCGCCCGGACGGGATGCCGGTGATCGCGTCGGACTCGGTGCGGACCAGCTCCCACAGCTCCTCCGGGGAGCCGACCCCGCCGGGGTAGCGGCACTGCATGCCGACGATGGCGATGGGCTCGTGCCACCGGTCCTCGGCGTCCCGGAGCCGGTTCCGGGTGTCGTGCAGCTCGGTCGCCGCCCGGCGCAGGTAGTCGCGAAGTTGCTCTTCGTTCGCCATCGAATGTGCTCCGTGGGTGTCCGGGAGGACGGGGAGGCCCCAGCCCCGTGAATCAGTGGTCGGCGGTCGGTCCGGCAGTCGGCCGGCGGTCGGTCAGCAGGCGGTCACCGGTCGCCGCCCTGATCGATGAAGTCGAACATCTCCTCGTCGGTCGCCGAGCCGAACGCCTCCTGCGCGGGCGGGAGTTCGGGCTCCGTACGGTCGTCGGCACGGCTCTCGGCCAGCTCCCGGAGCCGCTCGGTCGCCTTGGCCCGGTCCTGGTCGTCGAGCAGCGCGAGCATCGCCCCGATCCGGTCGATCTCGCCCAGCACCGAGTCCCACGAGACGGTGTGCTCCCGGTGCAGCCGGGTCCGCAGATAGCGGCCGAGGGCGGCCGCGTTGGGGTGGCTGAAGATCAGCGTGGCCGGCAGCGGCAGGCCGGTCGCGGTCCGCAGCCGGTTGCGGACCGCCAGGGCGGTGAGGGAGTCGAAGCCCAGGTCCTTGAACGCCGTCCCGGGGTCGATCTCCTCGGGGTCGGCGTGGCCGAGGATCGAGGCGGCGCAGGACCGCACCAGGTCGACCAGCGCCTTCTCCTGCTCGTCGTCCGGCAGGCCGAGGAGCCGTTCGAGGAGCACCGGGGTGGCCTCGGCGGCGTCCGCGGCCGGGCCGCGCCGGGCTCCCGCCACCAGCCCGCCCAGCAGCGGCGCGACGCCCGGGTCGCCGCGGCGCACGGCCGCGGTGTCGACGCGCAGCGGCGCCAGGGCGGCCTCCGGGCGGGTCAGCGCCGCGTCGAGCAGGGCCAGGCCCTGCTCCTCGGTGAGCGCCAGCAGCCCGCCGTGGCGGGCGCCCTCGCCCGCTCCACCGGCCTCGTCCGCGCGGTCGTCGCCGTCCGTCGCGGCGTCCTGGCCGGCCCACGGCCCCCAGGCGAGCGAGAGGCCGGGCAGCCCCCGGGCCCGCCGGTGCTGGGCGAGGGCGTCGAGGAAGGCCGCGCCGGCGGCGTGCCCGGCCCGGTCCCGGTCACCGGCCAGGCCGGCCGCCGAGGCGTGCAGGACGAACGCCGCGAGGTCGAGGCCCCGGGTCGACTCGTGCAGGTGCCAGGCCCCGTCGGCCCCGGGCAGGTCGGCCCCGGAGGCGTCGGTGTCGGCCCCGGGGGAACCGGCCGCGTGCACGACGGCCCGCAGCGGGTGCCGCGCCGGGACGGCGGCGAGCACCCGGGCCAGTGCCTCCCGGTCCGCGCCGTCCCAGGCGGCCACCTCGACCACCGCGCCGAGCGCGGACAGTTCGGCGGCCAGGGCCGCCGTTCCCGGTGCGGCCGAGCCGTGCCGGCCCGTCAGCACCAGGCGGCGGACGCCGTGCGCGGTCACCAGGTGCCGGGCCGTCGCGGCGCCCGGCCGGCTCTCGGCGCCGGTCACCAGGACCGTGCCGTCCGTCGGGACGGCGGTGCCGGTGCTGCCGGCGGTGTCGAGGGCCGGCACCCGGCTCAGCACCGGGACGAGGATCCGGCCGGCCCGCACCGCGTACTCGGTCGCCCCGGTGTCCGCTGTCCCGTGGTCGGCCGTAACGGTGTCCGCCGGTGCCGCGCCGGCCGCGTCCAGTGCGGCGGCGAGGGCCTCCGGGGACGCGTCGTGGCCGTCGAGGTCGGCCAGCACGATCCCGGCCGGGTGGCCCGGCCGGGCCGAGCGCACCAGCCCCCACAGGGCCGCCGCGCCGGGGTCGGTGACCTGGTCGCCCAGTTCGGCGAAGACCGCGCCCCGGGTGAGCACGACCAGGCGGGCGGCGGCGAACCGCCCGTCCGCCGCGTGCGCCCCCAGCGCCGCCAGCACGGCGCGCACCGAGGCCCGCACCGCGTCCGGGACGTGCCCACCGGCCCCGCCGTCGGCCGGGGTACCGGCGACGACCAGCGCGATCCGGTCGGGCACCGGTGCGCCCGCGTCCACCGCGGCGGCCAGGGCCGGCCAGTCCGGGTGGACGGCCGCACCGGTCGCGCGGGCCAGCGCACCGGCCTCGCCCAGCACCGCCCAGCGGGCGCCGGTCCGCCCCGCTCCCGCGGCCGGCTGCTGCTGCTGTTGCTGCGGCACCCACTCCAACCGGGTCAGCACCGGCCGTTCGCCGCCCGCCGCGCGCAGCTCCCGGGCCGACCACGGACGCAGCCCGAGCGCCTCGACGGTCGCGACCGACCGCCCGCTCTCGTCGGCGAGCCCGACCGCCAGGGTGTCGGCGTCCGTGACGCGCAGCGTCACCCGTGCCACCGGCAGCGGGCCGGGGACGACGGAGACGCCGCGCCACGACGAGGCCAGCCGGACCCGGCCGGTCTCCGGCCGGTCCCCCGCCGGTTCGGGCGCGAGTCCGTACACGGCCGGCTCCAGCAGCGCCGGGTGCAGGTCGAGACGCGCGGTGCTCTGGCCGTCGCCGCCGTGGGTGAGCTCGGCGAAGAGCTCGTCGCCGCGCCGCCAGGCGGCCCGCATGCCCTGGAAGGCGGGGCCGAGCCGCAGGCCCGCGCCGGTGAGCCGCTCATAGGTGTCCGCGACGGACACCGGGGTGGCCCCGACCGGCGGCCACTGCTCCGGCCGCCCGGCCGGGCGGTGGGCGCCGGGCGCGACCGTCCCCGAGGCGTGCCTGGTCCACGACGCGTCGGCCGGCGCGTCCTCGGGCCGCGAGTGCACGGTGACCGTGCGCGCCCCCGCGCCGTCGGGCCCGGCCAGGGTGACCTGGACCCGTACGCCGACCGTCTCGGGCAGCACCAGCGGGGTGTGCACGGTCAGCTCCTCGACCACCGGGCAGCCGGCCTCGCCGCCGGCCCGCAGGGCGAGGTCGACGAGCAGCGTGCCCGGCACGACGGCCGACCCGAGCGCCTGGTGGTCCGCCAGCCAGGGGTGCGAGGTCGTCGACAGCCGTCCGGTGAACAGCGTCCCGGAGCCGTCGGCCAGGTCGACGCCGGCGCCCAGCACCGGGTGCTCGACCGTGAACTGGCCCCAGCCGGCGCCGCCACCGGAGGCCGCCGCGCCGGCCGCGTCCACCCAGTGCCGGCGGCGCTGGAAGGCGTAGGTCGGCAGGTCCACCCGGGTGACCCGGTCATGGGTGAGCAGGCCGGCCCAGTCGACCGGCAGTCCGCGGCCGAAGGCGTCGGACAGCGCCGTGACCAGCCGGTCCGGGCCGCCGTCGCCGCGCCGCAGCGTCCCCAGGACGGCGCCGGTGACACCGAGGTCGTCGAGGGTGTCGCCGAGCGGCACCAGCAGCCCCGGGTGCGGGCTGCACTCGACGAACGCGTCGTGGCCGTCGGCGGCGGCCGCGCCGATCGCGGCCTCGAACCGGACGGTGCGGCGCATGTTCTCGAACCAGTAGGCGGCGTCGAGCGGGGTCTGCCCGTCGAGCAGGCCGCCGGTGACGGTCGAGTACATCGGGACCCGGCCCGGCAGCGGCCGCAGATCGGCCAGCAGGCGGGTGATCTCCTCGCGGGCGGCGTCCATCTGCGCCGAGTGCGAGGCGTACGCCGCCGGCACGAAGCGGGCCCGGGTGGACTCGCGCTCGCACCGGGCCATGATCGCGGTGAGCGCCTCGGTGTCCCCGGAGAGCACCACGTTGGTGGGGCTGTTGATCGCGCCGACCGACACCAGGCCCTCGGCGCCGGCCTCGGCGATCAGCGCGTGGGCACGTTCGGCCGTCACCGCCACGGCGAGCAGCCCGCCCCGGCACGCGTCGACCGTCTGCACGGCCCGGACCCGCATCACGGCGACCCGGGCGGCGTCCTCCAGCGACAGCAGGCCGGCCACGTACGCGGCGGCGGCCTCGCCCTGCGAGTGGCCGATCACGGCGGACGGGCGCACCCCGCAGGACTCCCACCACCGGGCGAGCCCGACCATGACGGCGAACAGCACGGGGTGCAGGACCTCGACCCGGGCGAGCGTCACGGCCGTCGCCTCGTCCGTGCCGCGCAGGACGTCCAGCAGCGACCAGTCCGGCACCAGCGGATCGATGACGGCCGCGCACTCGGCCACCGCCTCGGCGAACACCGGGCTGGTCTCCAGCAGTTCGGCCGCCATGCCGAGCCACTGCGAGCCCTGGCCGGGGAAGACGAAGACGGGCCCCGGACCGGCGCTGAGCGCGCCCGAGGGGGTCGCCGTGCCGTCGGCCAGTCCGGCGAGCCCGGCGAGCAGCTCCGCGCCGTCCCGCCCGCGCACCACCGCGCGGTGGTCGAAGACGGCCCGGCCGGCGGCCAACGACCAGGCGACGTCGGCGGGTTCGGCGTCCGGGTGGCGCTCGGCCCAGGCGTGCAGGCGGGCGGCCTGGGCGCGCAGCGCCTCGGCGGTGCGGGCCGACAGCGGCCACGGCACGACCCCGGCCACGCCCCGCACCGGCGCGTCACCGGTCCGGGCGGCGGCGGTCTCGGCGGCGGCGGTGTCCAGGACCGCGGTCTCCGGGACGGCGGTCTCCGGAACGGCACCGGGCTCGGCGGCGGGCGCCTCCGGTCCGCCGTCCGACCGGTCCTCGGCGGGGGCCTGTTCGAGGATGATGTGCGCGTTGGTGCCGCTGACCCCGAACGACGAGACGCCCGCCCGGCGCGGCCGGTCCAGCGCGGGCCACGGCCGGCGTTCGGTGACCAGCGCGACGTGCCCCGCCGCCCAGTCGACGTGCGGGGTCGGCTCGTCGACGTGCAGCGTCGGCGGCAGCTCCCCGTGGCGCATCGCGAGCACCATCTTGAGCACGCCGGCGATCCCGGCGGCGGACTGGGTGTGGCCGATGTTGGACTTGATCGACCCGAGCCAGAGCGGCCGCTCCGCGGTGTGCTCCCGCCCGTAGGTGGTGAGCAGCGCCTGCGCCTCGATCGGGTCCCCGAGCCGGGTGCCGGTGCCGTGCGCCTCGACCGCGTCGACGTCCGCCGGGGTCAGCCGGGCGTTCGCCAGCGCCTGCCGGATGACCCGCTGCTGGGAGGGCCCGTTGGGCGCGGTGAGCCCGTTGGACGCGCCGTCCTGGTTGACCGCCGAGCCGCGGACGACCGCGAGCACCCGGTGGCCCCGGCGGCGGGCGTCGGACAGCCGCTCGACGAGCACCAGCCCGGCGCCCTCGCCCCACCCGGTGCCGTCGGCGGCGGCCGCGAAGGGCTTGCAGCGGCCGTCGGCGGAGAGGCCGCGCTGGCGGCTGAACTCGACGAAGGCCTGCGGCGAGGTGAGGACCGCGACACCGCCGGCGAGCGCGAGGTCGCACTCGCCGGAGCGCAGCGCGTTCGCCGCGAGGTGCAGGGCGACCAGCGAGGAGGAGCAGGCGGTGTCGACCGTCACCGCGGGCCCTTCGAGTCCGAGCACGTACGAGACGCGGCCGCTGATCACGCTGGTCGCGGTGCCGGTGAGCAGGTAGCCCTCCTGGCCCTCGGCGAGCGCTCCCGAGGTGCTGGTGTGGTAGTCCGCCGCCATCGCGCCGACGAAGACGCCGGTGCTGCTGCCGCGCAGTGTGGTGGCGTCGATGCCGGCGTGTTCGAAGGTCTCCCACGCCGTCTCCAGCAGGACCCGCTGCTGCGGGTCCATGGCGGCCGCCTCGCGCGGCGAGATGCCGAAGAACTCGGCGTCGAAGCGGACGGCGTCGTCGACGAAGCCGCCTTCGCGCACGTACGACTTGCCGGCCCGGTCCGGGTCGGGGTCGTAGAGGGCGTCGAGGTTCCAGCCGCGGTCGCGCGGGAACGGCGCGATGGCGTCGGCGCCGTCGGCGAGCAGCCGCCACAGGTCGTGCTCGTCGGCCACGCCGCCCGGGTAGCGGCAGCCCAGGCCGACGATGACGACCGGGTCGTCCTCGGTGCCGGGGGCGCCCGCCGCCGGGAGCGCGGCGCCCGCGGCGGCCACCGGGGTGCCGAGCAGTTCGGCGCCGATGTGGTCGGCGAGCGCGTCGGGGGTCGGGTGGTCGAAGACCAGTGTGACGGGCAGCCGCAGGCCGGTCGCGGCGGCGATCCGGTTGCGCAGTTCGACCGCGGTCAGCGAGTCGAAGCCGAGCGCCTTGAACGGGCGGGTCCGACCGATCGCCTCGGGGGTCCCGTGCCCGAGGACGGCCGCGGTCTCCTGCCGGACGAGGGCCGACAGGGTCTGCCGGCGCCGGTCCTCGGAGAGCCGGGCGAGTCGCTGGGCGAAGGAGGCCGCGTCCGGGTCCGGTCCGGCGGCGGCCCGGCGCGGCCCGGGCCGGACCAGGTCGCGCAGCAGCGCGGGGACGTCGCCCGTGCCGCGCAGCACCGCCAGGTCCAGCCGGGCGGGCACCACGGTCGGACGGTCGGCGGCGCGCGCGGCGTCGTAGAGGGCGAGCGCGTGGTCGCTCTCCAGGGCGGTGACGCCGGTACGGGCGATCCGGTCGAGGTCGGCCCGGCCGAGGTGGCCGGTCATCCCGCTGGCCTGGGCCCAGAGGCCCCAGGCCAGCGAGGTGGCCGCGAGGCCGCGGGCCCGGCGGTGCTGGGCGAGCGCGTCGAGGAAGGCGTTGGCGGCGGCGTAGTTGGCCTGTCCGGCGCCGCCGAAGGTGCCGGCCATCGAGGAGAACAGCACGAACTCGGCGAGGTCCTGGCCGCGGGTGAGGTCGTGCAGGTTCCAGGCGGCGTCGACCTTCGGGCGGAGCACCCGGGCCAGCCGGTCCGGGGTGAGCGCGTGCAGGGCGGCGTCGTCGATGGCGCCGGCCGCGTGGATCACGGCGGTCAGCGGGTGGTCGGCCGGTACGGAGGCGAGCAGGTCGGCGAGCGCCGACCGGTCGGCGGCGTCACAGGCCGCGATCCGGACCTCCGCGCCCAGCGCGGCGAGTTCGGCGGCCAGTTCGGCCGCGCCCTCGGCGTCCGGGCCGCGGCGGCTGGTCAGCAACAGGTGGCGGGCGCCGTGTTCGGTGACGAGCCGGCGGGCGAGCAGGGCGCCGAGGGTGCCGGTGCCGCCGGTGATCAGGACCGTGCCCTCCGGGTCGCCGGTCCGGCCGGTGACGGTGGGCGGCAGGGTCAGCACGATCTTGCCGGTGTGCCGGGCCTGGCTCAGGTGCCGGAACGCGTCGACGGCGTCGCGGACGTCCCAGCTGGTGACGGGCAGGGGTTGCAGCGAACCGTCGGCGAACAGGGCGCCGAGTTCGGCCAGCATCTCCCGGATCCGGTCGGCCCCGGCGTCCATGAGGTCGAACGCGCGGTAGTCGGTGCCGGGCCGGGCGCCGATCACCTCGTCCCGGTCGCGGATGTCGGTCTTGCCCATCTCCAGGAACCGGCCGCCGGGGCCGAGCAGGCGCAGCGAGGCGTCGACGTAGGAGTGCGCGAGCGAGTTGAGCACGATGTCGAAGCCGCGCCCGTCACGGGCCGCGCGGAAGCGCGCCTCGAAGCCGAGGTCGCGCGAGGAGGCGATGCGCGGGTCGGCGAGGCCCTGGGCGCGCAGCGTCGGCCACTTGCCGGGCGACGCGGTGCCGTAGACGTCCAGGCCCCAGTGCCGGGCCAGTTGCAGCGCCGCCATGCCGACGCCGCCGGTGGCCGCGTGCACGAGCAGCGATTCACCGGGCCGGACGCCGGCGAGGTCCACCAGGCCGTAGTAGGCGGTGAGGAACACCACCGGGACGGAGGCGGCCTGCGGGTACGTCCACCCGTCGGGCATCGGTGCGAGCAGGCGGCGGTCGGCGACGGCGAGCGGGCCGGTGCCGCCGGCGAACAGGCCCATGACGCGGTCGCCGGGGGCCAGGTCGTGGACGTCGGAGCCGACTTCGAGCACCACGCCGGCGCCTTCGCCGCCGGGCGGCCGGGTGTCGGAGACCATGCCGAGGGCGACCACGACGTCGCGGAAGTTGAGGCCGGCGGCGCGCAGCGCGACCCGGACCTCGCCGGGGCCGAGCGGCCGGGCACCGTCCGGGCTCGGGGCGAGGGTCAGGCCGTCGACCGTCCCGGTGCCGAGCAGGTCGAGGCGCCAGGCCCCGGTGTCGGCGGGGGCGGCCAGCCGGCTCGCGGACCCGGTCCGGGCGAGCCGGGGGGCCGCGAAGGTGCCCGCGCGGGCGGCCAGTTGCGGTTCCCCGGCGGCGAGTGCCGCGCCCAGGGCGGCGAAGGTGTCGGGGTGGTCGTCGAGGTCGGCCAGGACGATCCGGCCGGGGTTCTCGGTCTGCGCCGAGCGGACCAGGCCCCAGACGGCCGCGGCGGCGAGGTCGGGCACGGCCTCGCCGTGCGGCCCGGGTACGGCGCCGCGGGTCAGGACGACCAGCGGGGTGGTGGCGAACCGTCCGGTGCCCAGCCAGGTCCGCAGCAGGTCGAGCACCCGGCCGGCCGCCGCGTGCGCGGCCCCGGCGGGGTCGTGGTCGCCATCGGTATCCGGGTGCGCGCAGGTGATCGCGACGATGTCCGGGAGCGGGTCGGCGGGGTCGAACGCGGCCAGGTCGGGCAGCGCGGCGACGGCCGCGCCGGCGGCGCGCAGGGCGGCGACGGCGCCGAGGTCGTCGGGCCCGACCACCGCCCAGCTGCCGAGCGGAGCGTCCGCCGGCGGCGCGATGGCCGGCCAGGTCAGGTGGAACAGGTCGTCGGCTGCCGCACCGCGGGCCGGGGCGAGCGCCTCGGCCGTCACGGGCCGGGAGAGCAGCGAGTCGACACCGGCGACCGGCGCGCCGGTCGGGTCGGTCAGGGTGAGCGTGACGGCGTCCGGGCCGCGGCGGGCGAGCCGGACGCGCAGCGCCCGGGCGCCGACCGCGTACAGGCGCACGCCCGTCCAGGCGAACGGCAGTCCGGGTCCGCCCCCTTCGCCGCCGGCCCCGTCGTCGAGCGCTCCGGCGGTGTGCAGCGCGGCGTCGAGCAGGGCGGGGTGCAACGCGAACCGCCCGGCGTCCTGGCCGTCCCCGGCGAGGGCGACCTCGGCGAGCACCTCGTCCCCGAGGCGCCACGCGGCGCGCACCGCGCGGAACAGCGGACCGTACCGGTACCCGGCGCCGGCCAGCCGCTCGTACAGGCCGTCGGTGTCCAGCGGGACGGCCCCGGCGGGCGGCCACACCTCGCCCGCGCCGGGGCGGGGCTCCTCCTCCGGCCGCGCGGGTGCCAGGACACCGCTCGCGTGCCTGGTCCACGGACCGGTCGCCGCGGTGTCCGGGCGGGAGTGGACGGTCAGCGCGCGCCGGCCCTGCTCGTCCGGTCCGTCGAGGAGGACCTGCAGCTGGACGGCGTCCCGGTCCCGCAGGGTGAGCGGCGCCTCCAGGGTGAGTTCCTCGATCACGGCGCAACCGGCCCGGTCGCCGGCCTGGAGCGCGAGTTCGACGAACGCCGTGCCCGGCAGCAGGACCGTCCCGAGGACGGCGTGATCGGCCAGCCACGGGTGACTGCGCAGCGAGACCCGGCCGGTGAGGATGTGCCGGTCACCCTCGGCGGGCGTGACGGCGGCGCCGAGCAGCGGGTGGTCGGCGGAGCGCAGGCCGAGCCCTTCGGCGTTCGCCGCGGCCGGTGCGCCCTCCAGCCAGTAGCGCTCGCGCTGGAACGCGTAGGTGGGCAGCTCGGTGCGGTGCGGCGCCCGGCCCGCGAGGAGCGCGGACCAGTCGACCGGGACGCCGTGGACCCAGAGGCCCGCCGCCGCGGCGAGGAAGCGCCGCAGGGTGTCCGCGTCGCGCTGCAGCGAGCCGACGACCAGCGCGTCCGGCGCGAGCTCCGGCGCGGTCTGCTCGATCGCCGGGGCCAGCACCGGGTGCGGGCTGGTCTCCACCAGCACCGTGTACCCGTCGCGCAGCAGCGCGCGGGTGGCCTGCTCGAACTCGACGGTGGCGCGCAGGTTCCGGTACCAGTACTCGGCGTCGAGCGCGGTGCCGTCCAGGGGTTCGCCGGTGACCGTCGACCAGAAGACGACGGCCGGGGTCGGCGCCGGGCTCACCTCGCCGATGGCGGCGAGGAGTTCGTCCCGGACGGCCTCCACGGCGGCGGAGTGCGCCGCGTAGTCGACCGGGAGCCGGCGGGCCCGGACGGCGTCCGCCGCGCACCGCGCGCCCAGTTCGTCGAGCGCCCCGGTGTCGCCGGAGACGACCACGGCGTCCGGTCCGTTGACGGCCGCGATGCCGAGGCGGCCCGGCCAGTCGGCGATCAGCCGTCCCACGTGCTCGGCCGAGGTGCCGAGCGACATCATGCCGCCGCCGCCCGCGATCGCGAGCAGGGCGCGGCTGCGCAGCGCCACGATCCGGGCGGCCTCCTCCAGGGTGAGCGCGCCGGCCACGTGGGCGGCGGCGATCTCGCCCTGCGAGTGGCCCACCACGGCGGCCGGTTCGACGCCGAGCGCGCGCCACATCGCGGCCACCGACACCATGACGGCGAACAGGGCGGGCTGCACGACGTCGACCCGCTCCAGGGAGGGCGCGCCGGGCTCCTGCCGCAGCACGTCGACGAGCGACCAGCCGGTGTGCGGCGCGAGCGCGGCGTCACAGGCCCGGATGCGCTCGGCGAAGACCGGGGACTCGTCGAGGAGGCGGGCGCCCATACCGGTCCACTGCGAACCCTGGCCGCCGAACACGAACGCCGTCCGGCCGGGCTGTCCGGGGGCGCCGGTGACCAGCGCGCCGTGCGCCGATTCGGCGCCCAACGCGTCGAGGCCCGCGAGGAGTTCCGCCTCCTCGGCGGCGACCAGCACGGCCCGGTGGTCGAGTGCGGACCGGGTGGTCGCCAGGGCGTGGGCGACGTCGGCGGGCCGGGCGCCGGGGTGCGCCGCCAGGTGGGCGCGCAGCCGGCCGGCCTGCGCCCGCAGGGCGGCGGGGGTCGCGCCGGAGACCGGCCAGGCGACGGCGGCCGGCCGGGCCTCGGCCGGGTCGGACCGCTCGGCGGGACCGGCCGGGCCGGGCTGCTCAACCGGGCCCAACTGCTCGGCGGGGTCGCCCTGTTCGAGGATGACGTGGGCGTTGGTGCCGCTGACGCCGAACGAGGAGACCGCGGCCCGGCGCGGGCGGCCGACGGCCGGCCACGGCGTCGCCTCGGTGAGCAGGGACACCGCCCCCGCCGACCAGTCGACGTGCGGCGACGGCGCGTCCACGTGCAGCGTGGCGGGCAGTTCGGCGTGCCGCATCGCCATGATCATCTTGATCACGCCGGCCACGCCCGCGGCGGCCTGGGTGTGGCCGATGTTGGACTTGATCGACCCGAGCCGCAGGGGTTGCGCCTCGGTGTGCCCGGCACCGTAGGTGGCGAGCAGCGCGTGCGCCTCGATCGGGTCCCCGAGCGACGTACCGGTGCCGTGCGCCTCCACCGCGTCGACCTCGGCCGGGCCGAGCCCGGCCTGCGCGAGCGCGGCGCGGATCACCCGTTCCTGGGCGAGGCCGTTGGGGGCGGACAGGCCGTTGCTGGCACCGTCCTGGTTGACCGCGCTGCCCCGGACCACCGCGAGCACCGGGTGGCCGTTGCGCCGCGCGTCCGACAGCCGCTCGACCAGCAGCAGGCCGATGCCCTCGGACCAGGCGGTGCCGTCGGCCCCGGCCGCGAACGACTTGCAGCGGCCGTCCGGGGCGAGACCCCGCTGACGGGAGAACTCGACGAAGGTCGCCGGGCTCGACATCACGGTCACGCCGCCGGCCAGGGCCAGGTCGCACTCGCCCTGGCGCAGCGCCTGGGCCGCGAGGTGCAGGGCGACCAGCGAGGACGAGCACGCGGTGTCGACCGTCACCGCCGGGCCCTCCAGGCCCAGCGTGTAGGCGACCCGGCCCGAGGCGATGCTGCCCGCGCTGCCGTTGCCGAGGTAGCCGTCCACGCCCTCGGGGGCGGTGGTCAGCCGGGACGCGTAGTCGGCGTACATCAGGCCCGCGAACACCCCGGTCCGGCTGCCGCGCAGCGACTTCGGGTCGATGCCCGCGCGCTCGGCCGCCTCCCAGGACGCCTCCAGCAGGAGCCGCTGCTGCGGGTCCATCGCCAGTGCCTCACGCGGCGAGATCCCGAAGAACGCGGGGTCGAAGCGGTCGGCGTCGTGCAGGAACCCGCCCTCCCGCACGTACGAGGTGCCGGCGTGGTCCGGGTCGGGGTGGAACAGGGTCTCGATGTCCCAGCCCCGGTTGTCGGGGAACTCCGAGATGGCGTCGGTGCGGTCGCGCACCAGCCGCCACAGGTCCTCCGGGCCGGTCACGCCGCCCGGGTAGCGGCAGCTGACCGCGACGATCGCGATCGGCTCGTCCGAGACCTTCGCCCTCGCCGTGGCGGCGGCCCGCGGCCGCGCCGGCGCGTCGAGCAGTTCGGCGCGCAGGTGCCGGCCGAGGGCGTTCGCCGACGAGTGGTCGAAGAGCACCGTCGCGGGCAGCCGCAGGCCGACCGCGCCGTTGAGGCGGTTGCGCAGTTCGAGCGCGGCGAGCGAGTCCAGCCCCAGCTCGCTGAAGGCGCGGTCCGGGTCGATCGAGGCGCCGCCCCGGTGCCCGAGGACGGAGGCCGCGTGGGTGCGGACCACGTCGACGAGCACCCGCTCCTGCTCGGCGGCCGGGACGGCGGACAGCCGGCGGAGCAGGGCGCGGGCCGGCTCCGAGCCGCCACCGGCGCCGGAGCGGCGGTGCGCGGGCGACAGGCTCCGCAGCACGGGCGGCACCTCGCCACCGCCGCCCAGCCGCGCCGGGTCGAGCCGGACGGCGGTCAGCACGGGCTCCGGTCGGGTCAGCGCCGCGTCGAGCAGCGCGAGACCCAGCGCGGTGGAGAGCGGTTCGACCCCGGTCCGGGCCATCCGCTGCCGGTCGGCGGCGCCGAGCCCGGCGGTGAGCGCGCTCTCCTGCTCCCACAGGCCCCACTGGAGCGAGACGGCCGGCAGGCCGAGCGAGCGGCGGCGCTGCGCGAGCGCGTCCAGGACGACGTTGGCGGCGGAGTAGCCCGCCTGGCCGGGGTTGCCGATCAGGCCGGCGGCCGAGGAGAAGAGCACGAACGCCTTGAGGGCGGCGCCGGGGCCGCCCGCCGAGGTGTCGGCGGTCAGTTCGTGCAGGTGCAGCGCCGCGTCGGCCTTGGGCCGCAGGACCCGGCCGACCCGCTCCGGGGTCAGCGACGGGACGAGCCCGTCGTCGACGACCGCCGCCAGGTGCACGACCGCCGTGAGCGGGTGCGCCGCCGGGATCCGCGCCAGGACCCGGGCCAGCTCGGCGCGGTCGGCGACGTCGCAGGCGGCGAGGTCGACGTGCGCGCCCGCCTCGGTCAGTTCGGCCCGCAGGGCGTCGGCGCCGGCGGCCGCGGCGCCGCCGCGGGACACCAGGAGCAGCCGGCGGGCGCCGTGCGCCGCGACGAGGTGCCGGGCCACCAGGGCGCCCAGGGTGCCGGTGCCGCCGGTGACCAGCACGGTGCCGCCGTCGGCGAGTCCGAGGCCGTCGGCGGCTTCGGGAGCGGGAGCGGAGGCGGAGGCGGCGGCCGGAAGCGCGGGCACCCGGCGCAGCCGGGGTACCAGCAGACCGGTCCCGCGCAGGGCGGCCTCGGGCAGGGCGGCAGCGGCGGCCAGCGCGTCGAGGCGGGCATCCGCCGCGCGCGGGTCGTCGGCGTCGAGGTCCACCAGCGCGACCCGGTCGGGGTGTTCCGAGCGCGCGGCCCGGAGCAGCCCCCAGACCGCGGCCGCGGCCAGCTCGGGCGCCTCGGCCGTACCGTCCGGAGGCGTGTCGCCGGGAGCCGTACCCGTGCCGCTCTCTGCCACCACCGCGCCGCGGGTCGCGACGAGCAGCCGCGCCTCGGCGAACCGCTCGTCCGCGAGCCACTCCTGGACGACGGCGAGCGCGTCGTACGCGGCGGCGTGCACCGCCGCCGGGTCGGTGGAGCCGGCCGGCGGGCGCGGTACCAGCAGCACCGCGTCGGGGGCGGCTGCTCCGGCGTCCACCGCCGCCGCCAGCGCGGCGAGGTCGGCATGCCGGGCGGCGCCGAACCGGGCCGCGAACGCGGTCACGTCCCGGCGCTCGTCGCCGCCCACGACCGCCCAGCTCACGGGCGGCTCGCCGGACTCGTCGGCGGCCCGCTCGGCCGCGTCGACGGGCGACCACCCGAGATCGAACAGGTACTCGGCCACCGGCGCCGCGACCGTCGGCAGCTGGTCGCGCGACAGCGCGCGGACCGCCAGCGACTCGACCGAGACCACCGGCAGGCCGGCCCCGTCGACGGCCGCGACGGCGATCGCGTCGGTACCCAGAGGTAGCAGACGGACCCGCAGCTCCCGGGCCCCGGCGGTGTGCAGCTGGACACCGCGCCAGGAGAACGGCAGCCGCACACCCGCCCCGGCGTCCTCGGCCGGTGCCCCGTCGGCCGGGGTCAGGCCCAGCGGGTGCAGGGCCGCGTCGAACAGCGCGGGGTGCAGGCCGAAGCGGCCGCCGGCCGCACCGGCCTCCTCCGGCAGGACGATCTCGGCGAAGAGCTCGGATCCGCGCCGCCAGGCCGCCCGGACCCCGTGGAACGACGGTCCGTAGGACACCCCGGCGTCGGCCGCGTCCAGGTACAGCGTGTCGACCTCGACCGGCGTCGCGCCGGCCGGCGGCCAGGCCGCGAGGTCCGCGAGCGCCGCCCGCTCCGGCTGGTCCCGGACGTCCTGGACCTCCGGCGCGGGGGCCAGCGTCCCGGTCGCGTGCAGCGTCCACGGGGCGTCCGGACCGTCCGCCCCGTCCGCACCGTCCGCACCGGAGAGACCGGGTGCCGGGTGGCCGGTCCGCTCGGGGCGGGCGTGCACCCCGAGCGTACGGATCCCGGCCTCGTCGGGCGCGCCGACGGCGAGCTGGATCTGCACACCGCCGGTCGCCGACAGGGCCAGCGGGGCCACCAGCGTCAGTTCGTCGACGCGCGGGCAGCCGAGCCGCCGGCCCGCGTGCAGGGCGAGTTCGAGGAAGGCCGTCCCGGGCACGAGAACGGTGTCGAGCACCGCGTGATCCGCGATCCACGGGTGGGTGTCGAGCGCCAGGCGCCCGGTGAGGAGCTCGCCGTGGCCGTCGGCGAGGCCGACCACCGCGCCCAGCAGCGGGTGGTCGACGGCGCCCTGGCCGAGCCCGGCCGGATCGCCCGCACCGGTGCCGGCGTCCAGCCAGTACCGCTGCCGCTCGAACGCGTACGTCGGCAGGTCACCGACCCGCCGGCGCGCCTCGCCGGCGTCGACGCCGGCCAGTGCGGCCCAGTCGACCGGGCCACCGCGCACGAACACCCGGGCCAGGGCGGCCAGCAGGGTGGACTCGCCGTCCCGGTCGCGGCGTTGGGTGGGAATCGCCACCACCTCGGCACCCGCCGTGCACTCCGCGACCATCGCGGTCAGCACCGCGTCCGGCCCCACCTCCACGAACGCCGACACACCCTCCCCCCGCGCCGCCCCCACCACGTCACCGAACCGCACCGC
>NZ_JBIVVS010000047.1:0-30447 GCF_044768625.1 Kitasatospora sp. NPDC091207 | reverse complement strand
GCAACGCGCCAAGCACCACGACGTCGGCAAAACGGTCAAACGCGCCGAGTCGATCAAGGAACACCAGGCCCGCCGAGGTTAAACGTCAAGCTCAGGCGGTGTACGTGTACCGGTCGCCCGCGCCGGTCGCGCTGGTCCCGCCGGCGGTGGTCACCGTCACGTCGACCACGCCGGTGCCCGCCGGGGCGGTCGCCGAGCAGACCGTCGGGCCACAGGAGTGACGGGTGGCCGGCACCCCGCCGAAGAGCACGGTGCCGGAGGCCAGCCCGCTGCCCTGGACGTAGACCGTGGTGCCGCCGGCGGCCGGCCCGGAGGTGGTGGTCAGACCGGTGACCACCGGGGCGGCCGGCGCCGGGGGAGCCGCGCCGGTGTAGTCGAACGCGGCGGGCGCGGCCGCGGCGCCGCCCGGGGTGACCACGGTCACCGGTGTGCTGCCGCTGCCGCCGGGGGCGGTGACGGCGCAGCCGGTGCTGGTGCAACTGCCGGTGGCGACGGTGTCGCCGAACAGGACGAAGCCGTTGTCCAGGTTGGTGCCGGTCAGCGTGACGGCGGTGCCGCCCGCGCCGGGGCCGGTCACCGTGCCGATGCCGGTCACCACCGGGGCGGCCTGGGTGACCGGGGCCTGCGGGCCGCTGCCGAGCAGGTAGGTCGAGACGTTGTCGGACGGGTCGGCGTCGTTAAGGTTCGCGGCCGTGACCTTGATCGTCCCGCTCGGCCTGGTGCCGTGGGAGGCCACGTAGACCTTCATGAACTCGCTGCGCCCCGGAGCCCGGTTGCCGGTGAACCAGGCGTCCAGCCGGCGGCCGTCGGGCGAGACCGTCTCGGTGAAGGTGTAGTCGGGGAACGAGGTGATCGACGCGCCGTTGGTGGTCAGGCCGGGCGGCAGTTCGACGGTGAGGTGGGTGGTCCCGGTGAGGTCCGCGGTGCCCGTGGAGGTCCAGGTCACCGAGAAGTTGGTGCTGTCGACCGGGAAGATCGGGTAGTTGCCGGCTTGGGTCACGCTGACATTCGGGCCGGCGACCGCCGTGCGGGCGGTGGCCGCGGCGACGGGTGCGGCGGTGGCCGCGGCCTGGGCCGCGACGGTGCCGGCGGTGAGCGTGGCCACGGCCAGGGCGGCGGTCAGGCCGCCTCGTACCAGTCTGATGATCATATGAGGCATCATTGCGGTGCCGGCTTCGTCGCGCGGGTGGTTTCCCGAAAGCCGGTTCTCATGACCATGCTTCGAACGCCTCTGCGACCCGTCCGAAAGGTCCGTTTCGGTCGATGTCGGTGCCTACCTCTAATCTTGTCCACCGTGACCGCCATCGCTGACCCGTCCACCGAGTCCGGGCTCCGGCCGCCCGCCGGGCCCGCCGCCGCCGCGCGGCCCGCGCCCGGCCCCGCCGCCGACGAGGGCCTGGCCCGCCGGCTCAAGGCGCTGGCCTGCACGGCCCCGCTGCACGACCTGGACGGCCGCAAGGGCATGCTGGCCGGCGAGTACGGCGGCTACGCGATGGCCGAGGTCGGCCTCGCCGCGATCGACCTGGTCACCCTCAACATGGACTTCGACACCGGGGCCGACCGCGAGATAGTGCTCGCCCGGCTGCTGCCCCGGGTCGTCGCCCAGGCCGCCACCCGGCCGACCGCCGAGCACGAGCGGGTCGCCCGCTGGGTGCTGGAGTCGCTGATCAACGTCGGCAGCGTCGACCGCGGTTTCCGCGCCGTCTACGGCACCTTCGGCCAGGACGGCGCGTACGTCCGCCGCGACTACGACTTCAAGCTGATCGAGGAGGTGCCCGGCCCCGACGGCGGCGTCTACCTGCGCACCACCGACGAGGCGGTCAACGTCCTGGTCGGCGCGCTCGACACGGACGTCACCTCCGCGCAGATCGCCGCCGAGGTCAAGCTGGAGGTGCTGATCCGGCGCGGGAGGCTGGCCGACGCCCAGCTCGCCGCCGAGCAGGCCCGCTACCGCACCGTCCAGTACGCCGAGACGCTGCGCCGGGCCCTGGACGCCACCCGGCGCAACGTCCGCGCCGTCGACTGGATGCAGGCCATCCCCGATCTGATCGACGAGGCGCTCGACCACATCGCCGACCGCTACCGGCACGAGAACGCGATTCTCACCAACATCCGCAAGGCCCGCGACGAGGCGGAGGAGCCCGAGCACAAGCGCCGCGCCGCCGAGCTGGTCGACATCGTCAAGGACTGCATCCGCCGCCACACCCAGCTGCAGACCCGCCTGCTGGAGGCCGGCCCGCTGTTCCGTGCCGAGCAGGACCGCCAGGCCTTCGCCGCCCCCGGCGCCCGCAGCGGCATCGACCTCTACGGGCAGTTGCTCGCCCCCGTGCTCCGGCTGCCGGTCGAGCAGGCCGTCGGGCCCACCGGCGCGTTCTTCGCCCGGGGCACCGGTCTGCGCACGCCGGTCTCGGTCCGGGTCGCCGACCTGGTCGACCTGCTGCTCACGCCGCCGGTCGAGCGCGAGCACCTGGGCGCCGAGCTGCCCGACCCGGACCTCGTCGCCACCCCCGACGACAGCCGGTTCTCGGAGGACCAGCTGGAGGCCGCGCTGCTGCTGCTCGACCTGCCGCCGGACGCGCCGCGCCGGCTCTCCGGTCTGCTCGCCGAGGCCCGCGGGCAGGGCGGCCCGGACTTGGCGTACCTGGTCGCCCTGCTGGCCGTCCACGCCGCCAGCCCGCCGGTCGGCACCGCCTACCGCCAGGGCGAGGAGCGCCTGCTGTTCGCCGTGGACGACGGCACCGTGCTGCGGGACGAGCAGTTCGGCGGCGCCGACCTCATCGTCGGCAGCGCCCTGCTCGACGCCGCCGGGATGGCGGCCGACCGCAAGGACGCCAGTTGACGACCCGACAGCCGGTCCGACCCCGGCGCCGCCGCCCACCGACCGCCGGGCCCGCGTCGGCGCCCCGCCCCGCCGCCGCCGGCGCGGTCGGCCCACCCGCCACCCGTCCCGGCCCCACCCGCCGCACCGCCACCACCCGCACCAGTGGCGACACCCCCGAGGAGCACCGCCCGTGACGACCCACCACGACACGTCCTGGGCGCCCGAGACCGAGCCCGCCGCCCCGGCCGCGATCACCCCGGCCGATGTCGCCGACGCCGCCCGGCTGGTCTCCTTCGGCCTGCAGGCCAAGCTGCTCCCCGCCCGCGACGCGGAGTACGCGGACCTCGTCCGCCGCCACCGCGAGGACCCGCCCTTCGCCCGCCTCGCCGACGCCGTCGCCACCGGGATGGGCCTGGTCGTCCTGGAGGTCTCGCCGCGCGCCGGCATGGCCGTCGCCGCCGCCGAGGACTCCGTCTTCGCCGTCCGGATGGGCGACTACTCGCGCCGCGCCGCCTCCGAGTCGACCGACCGCTTCCTGCACGGCCTGGCCCACCTCGCCGTCGCCGCGATGGCCTTCCCCCGGCCCGAGGACCTCGCCGACGACGGTTACCTCGGCCGGATCACCGTCAACGGCGTCGACGCCTTCGTCCGCCAGGCCTGCCGCCGGCTGGAGGAGCAGGCCGAGGCCGACGGCGCCAACACCGACCCGCAGAGCGACGCCCCCGGCCTGGAGGCCGCCTGGCGGGTCTGGGCCCGGCGCACCGCCACCGGCGCCACCAAGGACGCCCGCCGGCTGTCCGGCTCCACCATCGGCATCGTCGCCAAGGCCGTGATGTTCCTGGTCGACTCCGGCTTCCTGCAGAAGACCTCGGACGACGCCGGCGGTACCTACCGCACCACCGCCCGCTACCAGCTCCAGGTCCGTGACCTGGCCGGCAGCGCCGCGATGGCCGAGCTGCTCGACCTCGGCATCGTCCCGGTCTCCGACGGCAGCGCGAGCCTGCTGCCCCCGGACACCGGCGACGAGCTGGTCGCCGACGCCGGCCTGCCGTTCCACTCGCTCTGACCCCGGGCCCCCACCCGGGGCGGTCGTCCACCCAGGACGGGCCACCCGCGCCACCGCAGTCCCGACCCATGCACTCCTGACCCACCCGCACTGGAGAACCGCCGCACATGTACGAGCTCAACCGGGTCCGCCTGTACTCGATCGGACCGGCCGGCGCCCGCTACGCCGACACGGTGCTCGACCTGCGCGGCGTGGGTGAGCCCGTCTCCGACCCGGCCCCCCAGCAGATCGGCCTGTTCGGTGAGGAGCCGGACGGCCCGATCCGCCGGCCCGCCCCCGCCGGCGTGCTCTTCCTGGAGAACGGCGGCGGCAAGTCCGTCCTGCTCAAGCTGATCTTCTCGGTGATGCTCCCCGGCCACCGCAACACCCTCGGCGGTGCCAGCTCCGGCGTGCTGCGCAAGTTCCTGCTGGCCGACGACTGCGGCCACGTCGCCCTGGAGTGGCAGCACACCGTCACCGGTGAGCCGATCGTGGTGGGCAAGGTCAGCGAGTGGCGCGGCCGCCAGGTCTCCTCCGACCCGCGCAAGTTCGCCGAGACCTGGTACTCCTTCCGCCCCGGGCCCGGTCTGACGCTGGACTCGCTGCCGGTCGCCGAACGGGTCAGCCTGGCCGGCGACCAGAAGGCCCGCGGCCGCCGCCGCACCATGAAGGGCTTCCGGGACGCCCTCACCGAGGCCGGCAAGGCGCACCCGCACCTCGACCTGGTCTTCGAGGACGGCCACGACCGCTGGACGGAGCACCTCGGGGAGCTCGGCCTCGACCCCGAACTCTTCCGCTACCAGCGCGAGATGAACGCCGACGAGGGCGAGGCCGCCGGCCTGTTCGCGGTCAAGCACGACAGCGACTTCACCGACCTGCTGCTGCGCGCCGTCACCGACACCCGGGACACCGACGGCCTGGCCGACCTCGTCCACGGCTTCGCCGCCAAGCTCGGCCGCCGCTCCGAGCTCGGCGCCGAGCGCGACTTCACCGCCGGCTCGCTGGAGCTGCTGGAGCGCATCGCCGAGGCCACCGTCGCCCGCGAGGGCGTCCGCGAGGCGCACCGCACCGCCGAGCGCCGCACCCGCCGCCTCGCCCACGCCCTGACCTCGCGCGCCGCCGCGGAACGCGACCGCGCCCAGGACCTCGCGATCGAGGTCGCCGCCGCCGCGAGCGCCGTCACCGCCGCCGAGGCCGACCGCACCCGGCACACCCTGATCACCGCCGAGCTGACCCACCGGCACGCCACCCTCGGGCTGGCCGCGGCCACCACCGAGGCCGGCGCACTGCGCCGCGAACTCATCGAGGCCCGCACCCTGCACGCCGCCTGGCAGGCCGCCGAGACCGTGCTGCGCCAGCGCGCCGCCGCCGACCGGGTGTCCCGGGTCGCCGCCGCGATCCGCGAGGCCGAACTCGACGCCGCCCCCGCGCTCGCCGCCCGCGCCCGGGCCGCCGCCGCGCTGGCCCGCGCCCTGGAGAGCGCGGCCGCGGCCGCCGAGGACCGCGCCGACACCGAGGAGCAGCGCGCCGGCGAGCTCCAGACGGACGGCGCCAAGGCCCAGTCCGACGCCACCGAGGCAGCCACCGCCGCGCAGAAGGCCCGCAGCGAGTCCGACCACCTGCGCCAGCGCCTCGCCGAGGTCGAGCAGGAGACCGCCGCCGCGGTCGAGGCCGGCTGGATCGACCCCGGCAGTGCCGAGCCCGACCCGGCCCGCGCCGCCCTGTACGCCGCCGATGTGGAGAAGACCGCCGCCGCCGCCCTCGCGCAGGCCCGGGCGGTCGCCGAGGGCGCCGCCGCCCGGCTGCGCGAGGCCGCCGCCGCCACCGGCCGTGCCGAGCTCGCCGAGGCCCGCGCCACCGACGCCCGCAAGGCCGCCGCCCAGGCGCTCGCCACCGAGCGGCGCACCGCCGCCCTGCTCGCCACCGAGCCGCGGCTGGCCGACCTGCTCTCCCTCACCCCCGCCTCCACCGAGTGGAGCGAGGACGGGTCGGACGCCGACGAGGCGGCCGGCTTCCTCACCCCGGCCGTCCTGGACCGCTCCGCCGAGGCGCTGCGCGAGCTGCTCGACGAGGCCATCGCCTCCGCCGAGCGCACCCTGTTCGATCTGCGCACCGCGGCCGCCGACGACTCCCGGATCCTGGCCGCGCTCGGCGACGGCGGCCTGCTGCCGCCCGGCCCGGACGTGCTCGCCACCGTCGAGTACCTCGCCGAGCACGGCATCCCCGCCCTGCCCGGCTGGCGCTACCTCGCCCAGTCGGTCGACCCGGCGGACCACGAGGCGATCCTCGCCGCCCGGCCCGAACTGGTCGACGGCGTGGTGATCACCGACCCCCACTCGCTCGACCGGGCCCGCGAGACGCTGCGGGCCGCCGCGCTGCTGCCGCGCTCCACCGTCGCCGTCGGCGCGGCCGCCGCGCTGATCGCGCCGATCACCGACGAGCCCGCGTTCTTCCTCGTCCCGCCGAACCCGGCCATGCACGACGAGACGGCCGCCGACGGCGAGCGCTGCGAGCTGCGCTCCCGCGCCACCGCCCGCGAGGAGCACATCCGCGAGCTGGCCGCCCGCCTCGGCGGCGACCGCGCCCTCGCCGCCCGCCTCGCCTCCTGGCACGCGAGCTGCCCGCCGGGCACCCTCGCCGAGCTGGCCGCCGCCGCCGAGGCCGCCCGCGAGCACGCCGAGCAGGCCGCCGCCGCGCTCGCCACCCTGCGCGCCGACCACGACGAGGCCGAGACCGACCACGCCGCCGCGGCCTACGCGCACGAGGAACAGCGCGAGGCCGCCCAGCAGGCCCGGCGCCGCGCCGACGCCCTCGCGGGCCTGGCCTTCCGGCTGCGCGAGCGCGCCGGCTGGACGCGGAGCCTGCGCGAACTCGCCGAGGACGCGACCGAGTGCGACCGCCGCCAGGCCCAGTGCGCCGAGCGTGCCCGTACCTGCGACGAGGACCGCCGCGCCGCCCAGCGCGCCGCCGACGACGCCCGCCGCACCGCCCGCACCCTGCGCGCCGAGCGCGCCGAGATCCCCGCCGCCGAGCAGGCCGACGAGCCCGGGGGCGCCGCCCCCGCCGCGCTGCCCGCCCTGCGCGAGGCCTACCGCGCGGCCTCCCAGCTCTACGAGAAGGTCGGCGTCGGCGCCGACCTGCGCGCCGAGCAGGCCCGCGCCGAGGGTGACGAGGCCGCCGCCGCGACCGAGCTGGACCGTCTCACCAACAAGGTCCGCACCCGCGCCGAGGAGCTGCTGGGCAGCCCCGACGGCGCCGACGGCCCGGCCCGCCAGGCCGCCGCCGCCCGTGCGGAGGAGCTGGTCGCCACCATCGAGGCCCGCTCCGCCGCCGCCAGTGAGCAGCTCGGCCGGCTGCGCGGCGAGGCCGAGCGCTCGGCGCCCGCCGACGGCGAGGTCCACACCGAGCTGCCGGAGGACCTCGTCCCGGCCGACCCCGAGCACGCCCAGGCCCTGCTGCGCACCGCCACCACCCGGCTGGCCGAGCGCCGCGAGAGCGTCGACACCGCCCGCACCGCCCACACGGACCTGCAGCGCACCTTCGACGCCGCGCAGGCCGCCGCCGCCGACTTCGACGAGCACGCCGGGCAGCTGCGCGACGGCCTGCGCGAGCACCAGGACGAGGACGGCCGCCAGGTCGAGCCCTACCTCGGCCCGCTCGCCGACGCCCGCACCGCCGCCACCGACGCCCGTCGCGCCCTGCGCACCGCCACCGGCGAGCTGTCCTCCGCCGAACTCGCCGTCCGCGACGCCTCCGACGCCCTCGTCCGGCACGCCAACGCGGCCCGCTACGAGGCCGTCCGCACCCCGGCCCGCCAGCAGATCCGCGAACTGCCCGCCGCCGCCCTGCCCGACCACGCCGCCGCCTGGGCCACCGCCTTCGCCCCCCGGCTGCGGGTACTCACCGACGAGCTCGCCCAGCTGGAGCGCAACCGCGGCTCGATCGTCGACCGGCTGCGCGGTCTGGTCGAGTCCTCGCTCACCACCCTGCGCGCCGCCCAGCGGCTCTCCCGGCTGCCCGAAGGTCTGGGGGAGTGGTCCGGCCAGGAGTTCCTCCGGATCCGCTTCGAGGACCCGGACCACGCCACCCTGGTCGAGCGCCTGGGCGAGGTGATCGACGAAGCGACCCGCGCCGCCGTCAAGAAGAACAGCGACCTGCGCCGCGACGGCATGTCCCTGCTGCTGCGCGGTGTCGCCGCCGCGATCGGCCCGCGCGGCGTGAGCGTGGAGATCCTCAAGCCGGACGCGGTACTGCGGGCCGAGCGGGTCGGTGTCGGCCAGATGTCCGACGTCTTCTCCGGCGGGCAGCTGCTCACCGCGGCCATCGCGCTGTACTGCACGATGGCCGCGCTGCGCGCCAACGACCGGGGCCAGTCCCAGCTGCGGCACGCCGGCACGCTCTTCCTGGACAACCCGATCGGCCGTGCCAACGCCACCTACCTGCTGGAGCTGCAGCGGGCGGTCGCCGATGCGCTCGGCGTCCAGCTGATCTACACCACCGGCCTGTTCGACACCACCGCGCTGGCCGAGTTCCCGCTGGTCATCCGGCTGCGCAACGACGCCGACCTGCGGGCGGGGCTCAAGTACATCTCGGTGGAGGAGCACCTGCGCCCCGGCCTGCCCGCCCCGCAGGACCCGGACGGTCCGGCCGTCCACGGCGAGATCACCGCGACCCGGATGTTCAAGCGCCCCGCGGAGGCCCCCGCCCCGGCCTGACGTGGCTGTCCCCGGCGCCCCCGGCCCCTCTACCGTGAGGGCCATGCTGACGATCGCTCACTTCAGTGACATCCACATCGGACAGGAACGGCGCGGGGACGGCGGCGCCCGGGCGTACCGGCGGGCCGAGCGGGTGATGGCGTACCTCGACGCCCTGCCCGGCCCGCTGGACGCCGTCCTGGTCACCGGTGACCTCGCCGACCACGGGCTGCCGGGGGAGTACCGGCGGGTGGCCCAGGTGTTGGCCTCCCGCCACCCGGTGCTCAGCTGTCCCGGCAACCACGACGTCCGCGCGGCCTACCGGGAGGTCCTGCTCGCCGAGGCGCCCGCCGAGGGTCCGGTCAACCGCCTGCACCCGCTGCCCGGTGCCGACCTGCTGATGCTCGACTCCTCGGTCCCCGGCCGGGCCGACGGCCTGCTCGACGAGGAGACCCTGGCCTGGCTGGACGGCACACTCGCCGCGGGCCGCCCGGAGCGGCCGGCGCTGGTGGCCTTCCACCACCCCCCGGTGGTCCTCCACCTGCCGACCGTCGACCCGATCCGCCAGTTCGGCGAGCAGCGCCTCGCCGAGGTGCTGGGCCGCCACCGCCGGGTGGCCGCCCTGCTCTGCGGGCACGCCCACACCGGTGCGGCCACCACCTTCGCCGGGCTGCCGGTGCTGGTCGCGCCCGGTGTGGTGTCCACCGTCACGCTGCCCTGCGAGGGCGGTCCCGGTATCACCTTCGACCAGCCGCCGATGCTCGCCCTCCACGTCCTGGACGACGACGGCCGGCTCACCACCCACTACCGGGCGGTCGTCCCGGCCTGACCCCGGTGGGGCGCCGCCGGCCGCGGCCCGGCCTGCGGGTACGCGGTGGGTGCGCGCGGCTGCGGCGGGGCCGTCCCGTTCGGCGGCCCGGCCGGGCGCGGCCCCGGCCGGGCCCCGGCGGGTGCCCGGCTGCCGGCCATCGGCGAGGCGGAGTTCGGCCCGCGCATCCGCTGGGCGGCGACCTGGCGCGAGATCAGGATCTCCAGCAGGCACCACACGGTGCCGAACACGCCGAGCCCCATCGCCATCAGCGCCGGTGTCATCAGCCAGCTGTCCGCGTACGAGCCCAGTGCCGCGACCACCAGGCCGACCAGGGTGAAGGACAGGCAGAGCACGGCCCGGACGGCGGCGGCGCGCACCTCGTCGGGCAGGCGACGGCGGCGACGGCGTGCGGATGGCATCGGGCGACCCCCAGGCGCGCTCACGACGGCGGGACGGGCGCGCCGGAACGCGCCCCTGTGCACCACTCTGCCCCGCCGAACCCGGACCATGCACAGGAATCAGCCGAACTGCCGTCAAATCGTGTGATCTGCACCGGAAACCGCGGCTCGGGGGGCCTCACCCCAACTGCTGGTTGAGCTCCTCCAGCGCGCCCTCGGCGATCGTGCGCATCGCCCGCTCGGCGTGGGCCGCGTCCCCCGCGCAGATCGCCTCCGCGACCTCGCGGTGCAACCGGATCGCGTACGGCTCGGGCTGATGAGGCATCAGATGGTACTCCGTGCGGCCGGTGAGCACCGCACCGACGGTGTCCCCGAGGTGCGCGAACATCTCGTTGCCGGAGGCCTTCAGGACGGTCGCGTGGAAGGCGATGTCGTGCCGGAGGAAGGTGTCCAGGTCGGCGGCCCGCGCCGTCATCGTCAACTCCCCGGCGAGGGAGAGAAGTTCACGGCGCTCGTCGTCGCTGGCGTGCCGGGCGGCGAGCGCGGCCGCGGCCGGCTCCACCGCGACCCGCAGCGAGCCGAGCGAGCGCAGCTGCGCGGGGCGGTCGGCACCGGCCAGCCGCCAGCGGATCACCAGCGGGTCGAAGACGTCCCAGTCGGACTTCGGCTGGACGGTGATGCCGACCCGGCGCCGGGAGGCGACCAGCCGCATCCCCTCCAGGATCCGCACGGCCTCCCGGACCACCGTCCGCGACACCCCGTACCGCTGCTCCAGCTCCTCGGCGCGCAGGACCGCCCCCTCGGGGACCTCACCGGAGGCGATGGCCGGTCCGAGGTCGGCGAGCAGTCGGCCGGGCAGCCCCTGGATCTCCATCCGTCCAGCCTAGAGGGCCCGGGCGACCCGCTCTCCGGTCGGCCCCCACGAATCGCAAAAGTATGACGATTTGGTTTCCGGCACTTGAATACGTCATATCTTTGGAGCGATAGTGGCGGCCTGGCAACGAAGGAGCACCACCCATGGCTCTCAGCGTCGAGAACCACGACACCCCCGCGTCGCCCCTCACCCTCGTGGTGATGGGCGTCTCCGGTGTCGGCAAGACCACCGTGGCCCGCCTCTTGGCCGACCGCCTCGGCCTCCCCTACGCCGAGGCGGACGACTTCCACCCGCCCGCCAACATCGCCAAGATGTCGGCCGGCACCCCGCTGGACGACGCGGACCGCGCGCCCTGGCTGCGCGCCCTCGGCGCCTGGCTGGGGGAGCGGGCCCAGGCCGGCACCGGCGGCGTGGTCACCTGCTCGGCGCTGAAGCGGCACTACCGCGACACCCTGCGCGCGGCCTGTCCGGGCGCCTTCTTCCTGCACCTCAGTGGGCGGCACGAGCTGATCGGGGACCGGCTCGCCCACCGCACCGACCACTTCATGCCGCCGTCGCTGCTCGACTCGCAGTACGCCGCCCTGGAACCCCTCGGGGCGGACGAGCGCGGCGCCGTCCTGGACGTCGGACCGACCCCCGAAGAACTCGTCGAGATGGCCGTGGCACTGCTGCGGCCCGTCAATGGAGACCTCGCGTGACTCCCACCCTGCTCGCGGCGGCCGCCCCACCGGCCCTGCCGCACACCGACAGCGACGCCCAGCTGCTGCTCGCGGTGCTGCTCAGCATCGGCGCCATCGTGGTGCTGATCACCCGGCTCAAGCTGCACCCGTTCCTCGCCCTCACCCTCGGGTCGGGCCTGCTGGCCGCCGTCGCGGGCGCGCCCTTCGACAAGCTGCTGGGCAGCTTCGCCACCGGCTTCGGCGCGACCGTCGCGGGCGTCGGCCTGCTGATCGGGCTGGGCGCGATGCTCGGCAAGCTGCTCGCCGACTCCGGCGGGGCGAACATCATCGCCGACACCGTGCTCTCCCGCTCCGGGCCCAAGGCCCTGCCCTGGGCGATGGCGCTGATCGCGGCCGTGCTCGGCCTGCCGCTGTTCTTCGAGGTCGGGGTCGTCCTGCTGATCCCGATCGTGCTGCTGGTGGCCCGCCGCGGCAACGTTCCGCTGATGCGGATCGGCATCCCCGCGCTGGCCGGGCTCTCCGTGCTGCACGGCCTCGTCCCGCCGCACCCGGGCCCGCTGGTGGCCGTCGACGCGCTGCACGCGGACCTCGGCATCACCCTGGCACTCGGTCTGCTGATCGCCGTGCCGACGCTGATCGTGGCCGGTCCGCTGTTCGCCCGGGTCGCCGAGCGCTGGGTCGGCCCGCTGGAGGTCCCGCGGGCCACCGCGCCCGTGGAGACGGAGAAGCCCGAGCACACCCCGAGCTTCGGCGCCGTCCTCGCCACCATCCTGCTGCCGGTCGTCCTGATGCTCGGCAAGGCGCTGGCCGACGTCGTCATCGACGACCCGAAGGCGATGCCGCAGCGGGTGTTCGACTTCATCGGCTCGCCGCTGATCGCCCTGCTCGCCGCGACCCTGCTCGGCATGCTGACGCTCGGCCGGGCGGCCGGCTTCTCCAAGGACCGGATCTCCGACACCGTCGGGAAGTCGCTCGGTCCGATCGCGGGCATCGTCTTCATCGTCGGCGCGGGCGGCGGCTTCAAGCAGACCCTGATCGACGTCGGCGTGGGCAACGCCGTCAGCGAGTGGTCCGCCAAGTGGCACATCTCGGCGCTGCTGCTCGGCTGGCTGATCGCCGTCCTGATCCGGCTGGCCACCGGGTCCGCCACGGTCGCCACCATCACCGCCGCCGGTATCGTCGCGCCGCTCGCCGCCGACATGTCGTCCACCCACGCGGCCCTGCTGGTGCTGGCCATCGGCGCCGGTTCGCTGTTCTTCTCGCACGTCAACGACGCCGGCTTCTGGCTGGTGAAGGAGTACTTCGGGATGAGCGTCGGCCAGACCCTCAAGTCCTGGTCGGTGATGGAGACCGTGATCTCGGTCGTCGCCATCGCGCTGATCATGCCGCTCAGCCTCATCGTCTAGGCCCGGACCGGACCTGACGGCACCGGAAACGCCGGACGGGCGGGCGCTCCTCCAGGAGCGCCCGCCCGTCCGCGTACGGCGTCAGTCCAGCAGGACCCGCCAGCCGTCCTCGCCGCCCGGACCGTCCGGGCGGAGCGTCAGCTCCTTCACCTGCCCGGTGTCCTGGAAGGCGAGCCGGACGCTCTGCCGCTCGGCCGGGTCGTCACCGAAGTCGGCGGTGACCCGGCCCGCCGCGCCCTGACCGTACGCGCGGACCCAGGCGGCGGCCGCCGCCCGGCGCCCGGCGGCCGAGCCCTCCGCGGCGCCCAGCTCCGCCAACTGCTCGTCCGAGCCGTCGGCGAGCCGCCAGACCACCCGCTGGACCAGGCCCAGCGTCCCGGGGACGGGGTAGCCCGTCACCTGGAGGTGCGGACGGGCCGCGTAGTCGGCCGCGAACCGCAGCTCCGCGTCGTCGGCACCGCTCGAACACCCCGCCAGCAGGGCGGCCGAGAGCACGGCCGCCAGCGCGGCCGGTACCGGCCGCCCCACGGACATCAGCTGGTCCCGAGCGGGCGGACGACGACGAACCACTCGATCGGGTCGCCCTTCTGCCGGTAGTACGACAGCACCTCGTTCAGGGTGGTGACACCCTGCCGGCCGTGCTGGCGGAGCTCCATCCGGGCGCCCCAGCTGACCACCACGGCGGCGTGGTTGATCCGCGACTCGTTGCGCCACTTGAAGAACACGACGTCGCCGGGGCGGGCGTCGGAGGTCCAGCGGAGCCAGGTCGAGTACCGGTGGTTCAGCAGGTGCCGGTGCAGGTTGGCCGCGCCGGCCCAGGTGTAGCTGCGGTTGATGTGCCAGCCGAACATCCAGTAGTCGTTCTGCCACCAGGCGCTGTCCAGCATCTTGAAGCCGTACCGGGTGCGCATGCCGCCACCGTAGTACAGCGCCTTGGACACGAAGTTGGTGCAGTCCTGCGGGAAGTCCCACTTGATGCCGACGTTGCGGCGGGCCCAGTCGGCGGTGCCGTTGTAGTTGTAGCCCGCCTGCACGGCGCCCGCGGCGGGCTGCGCCTGCTGCACGGGGAAGCCGTTGGCGTCCAGCGGGACGGCCTTCTGGGCGTCCGCCGGGTCCGGCTGCGCGGCGTCCGCGACCTCGACCTGGGCCTGCGCGGCCGCGGAGGAGGACAGCTTCTGCTGGGCGGCCAGGTCGTCGGCCTCGGAGGCCAGCAGCACCGTGGCGCCGAGGGTGAACTCGAACCGCTTCGGACCGGCGCCCTCGCTCGGCGAGTCCACGCCGTTGGACCGGATCATCACCGAGTCCTTGACGGTGGCCCGCACCACGACCTTGCCGGCCGACTGCTGGTCCACCACGACGTCGGTCAGCGTGACCGCCGCCGCCGTGTAGAGCTGGCCCTGGGTGGCCAGTGCCTCGCGGTTGGCGACCAGCGAGGCCTCCTGGGTGGCCAGCAGGTCGACGAAGACGGTGCCGTGCGCGGCCTCCGCCGCGGCCTCCGGGGCGGTGAAGCCCGACTTCATCTTGACCTTGTTCCGGGCCTCCAGGTACTCCTGCACGAAGCCGCGGTACTGGTCCGGGCCCCCCGCGGTCGGGGTGCCCTGGACCACGGCCGAGGCGGCCGGGGCCGCGCTGCCGAAGCTGTTCCGGGCGGTCACCACCGCACGGTGCGCACGGGTGTTGTCGAGGCCGGTGAACGCGGCCCGGACGTCGCCGGTGGCGATCTCCTGGACCAGCACGCCGGCCGAGGTCTCGACCCGGACGGTGTAGCCCACCTCGCCCACCGACCCGCGGTCGGTCGGGGCGTTCCAGGTGACGACCAGTCCGGCGTCACCGCTGGTCGCGGTGACCAGCTCGGCCGCGCCGGGCGCGGTCGGCGCCAGGTACTCCAGGGTCAGCTTCGGCCGCTGCGCCGGGTCGGCCGCGGTGGCCGAGTGGTACCGCGTGGCGCCGGTCCAGCCGGCCGGCGGCCGCAGGGCCAGACCGTAGGCCTCGCCCTTCTCGATCCAGGAGCCGGCCAGCGCGGCCAGGTCGGTCTCGGACGGCTTCGCCGCGGAGGCGTAGCTCTCCAGGCCGACGGCCGCGGTCAGCGCCGGGCCGCCCGCGCCGGGGGTCCAGGCCGAGCCGAGCTGGAAGATGTCGACCGGGGTCTCGTCACAGCCGGGCGTACCGGCGGCGCAGTCCGAGCGGGTCAGCGCGAGCTTTCCGCCGACCACCCGGGAGCCGGCCGGGACGGCCGCCAGGTCGGGCTTGAGCCAACTGGTCCAGCTGCTGCCGTCGGCGACGGTGCCGACCCGCAGCTCGGCGGGGTCGGCCGCCGGGCAGGCACCGGTGTCGCAGCCGCCGCCGGCGGTGGCCGCCGAGGCGTCGGCGAGGGTGGCGCCGGTGAACACCGCGGTGGCCGGCGTGGGCGGGGCCGGCGGAGCCTGGACGCGGACGGCCAGCGGCTGGTCGGCGGACCAGGCGGAACAGCCGACGGCGGCGCAGGCCCGGGCGGCCCAGGTGTAGTCGCGGCCGTCGGCCAGCGCGCCGTCCGGCACCTGGACCGAGGCCCGGCTGCCGCTCTCGGCCCAGGCCGGGGCGAGGGCGGTCGGCAGCGGCTGCCCGGCGGTGTCCTTGACCACGAACTCGGTGCGGACCCGGCCCTGGTTGGGGTTGGTGACCAGCGCGGAGAGCACCGGGGTCAGGGTCTGCTGGGCGCCGGTCTGCAGCGCGGTCGGCACGTCCGGGAGCGGGCTGACGCTGAAGGTGGACCAGGCGGACCAGCTCAGGTTGTAGTGCAGCCCGTCGTAGGGCGAGCTGCGGAACCGGTAGGTGTGCCCGTACTCCAGCAGGCCGGCCGGCACGGTCACCTCGGCGGGGGTCCCGCTGGCCACGTAGCCGGAGACGTTGACGCTGCCGACCTGGGCGCCGGAGATGGCGTCGACCAGCTGGAAGGTGCCGGTCACCCTGTCGCCGTCGGGGTCGACGAAGGTGTCCCGGAGCACCGGGGTGGTGGTGTCGACCCGCCAGGTGCCGGTGCCGTCCTGGAGGAACGGCGGACCGGCCTGCTGCTTGGTGCCGGTGCGCGGACGGTAGTTGTAGGTGACCGTCAGCTTCGGGACGTTGCTCGCGGCGTTGGCGGAGTTGACCTCCTTCCAGTACTTGGTGGACACCTCGTCGGGGGCGCGCAGGCCCATGCCGGAGGTGGTGTTCTTGGCCGAGGCCCAGGACTGGACGAGGCCGGTGACGTCGGCGTTGATCCAGCCGTCGCCGCCGCAGGCGTCGCGGCCCCTGGTCTCGGTGGAGGTGGCCTTCTTGGTCTTCCAGGCCGGCTGGGCGGTCCACCGCGAGGCGGTGGAGGCCAGGCCGGTGTCCCAGACCTCCCAGGTGTACGGCTGGCAGTCGCTGTTGCCGGAGTGGAAGTCGTACAGCGACAGCTGGGCGCCGGAGACCAGCGCGTCGGCGATGCCGGCGGTGTTCCAGTTGATGAACGCGCGGGCCTCGCGGGAGCTGCCGTCGGCGTTCTTGGTACCGGAGTTGCCCCAGTAGATCTCGGTGTCGGACGACCAGTCGACCGTCTCGCCCTTCTGCACCCGGGTGTCGAAGGCGTTGCCGAGACCGGCGGTGGCCGGGTCGACGGTCACCGGGTAGACGGTGGCCGGGTCGGCGAGGAACGCGGCGTCCGGGGTGAAGACCAGGTCGACGGTGTCGCCGTGCTGGACCACCTGCAGGTCGACCCGGGCCTGCCGCGGGTGCTCGCTGGAGCCGGGCGCGGTGGTGGCGTCCCAGGCGACCGGCGCGGGCAGGACGGCGCGCTTCTGGCCGTTCTTCCGGTCGGTGAACAGGATGCTGCCGTCCGGCTGGGCCTCGGCCTTGATGCCCTTGGCCCGCAGCGGCATGGTGTACGAGTAGCCGCCGGCCGCCGGGCGCTGCCGGAGCGTCACGAACTGCTCGAAGCCGGTCCGGGTGGCCTCGACGACCAGGTCGCCGGCGCCGTCGCCGATCGCGTCCCGGTAGGTGGCCCTGGCACCGTCCAGCTCGGGCCCGGGCAGGCCGCCGCGCCACTGCAGGGCCAGCTCGTCCTCGCCGGATCCGAGCGAGACCAGGGTGCGGACCGGCTCCGCGCCGGCCGGCGAGGCCTGGAGCTGCGACTCCTGGAGCGACCGGGGGCGCTTGCCGCCGGCCCCGGCCAGCTTCATGGCGTTGGGGTGCGCGACGGGGGCGACCGAGCCGTCGGCGGCGGCCTTGAGGGTGAGGTCGACGTCGGCCCACCTGCCGTCGCGCAGGAAGCGCACCGGGCCGGCCGACAGCTCGGTGGTGAGGGTGCCGTCGGGGTTGGCCCAGGTGGTGGAGGTCTCGCTGCGCTCGGAGACCGCCTCGACCCGCTTGCCGGTGGTACGGGCGGCGACCCGGGCGGTGGGGACGCTGCCGGTCGGGTCGGTGGGGGCGACCACGGGCGGCTTGCCGGGGGAGGGCTTGGCGTGCGGCTTGGCCGCGAAGGCGACCGGTGACCCGGCTGCCAGCGCCAGCACCAGCGCGAGGGCCAGCGGACCTGTCAGGGCCCGACTTGATACGTGCATTGCTGCTCCTTGACCCACTGTTGAACCACAGTGATGGCTGGAGCATAGGGAAGGTCACATGGCAAGATGATCATGATAAATGAGACATAAACCCCCAATACCTAAAGATTTCCTTAAGAACTTGATCCGACTGTGACGCCCTGTATGCGCACGATCGCGGTACCGCCGTCCGGACGTGCCGGAGGGCGGGCGCCCCCAGCCCTGGGGTGCCCGCCCTCCGAGTCCTCGGGGGACGCCGTGCTACTTGGCCGCGCGCTTCGCGAGGAAGGCCTCGACCTCGGAGCGGATCTCCGGGGTGTCCAGGCCGCGGACGGTCATCGTGGTGCGGCGGCGCAGCACGTCGTCCGTGGTGTACGCCCACTCGCTGTCGGCGGCGTAGGCGACCTGCGCCCAGACGTCCGGCCCGTCCTCGTGGATCGGCCGGCCGAGCTCCGGGTTCTCGTCGATCATGCGGGCGATCTCGAAGGAGAGCGTGCCGTAGTGGCCGGCCAGGTGCTTGGCGACCAGCGGCTCCATCCGCGAGCCCGGCTCACGGTCGATCAGCAGGCGGTGCGCCACGGCGTTCGGCGCGCCCACGCCGGGCAGCGGGACGGTCCGGGCGATGGTCGACATGTCCTCGCCCAGGGTGGTGCCGGGCACGTGGGCCAGCTTCTCCAGGACGGTCCGGCCGATGTGCCGGTAGGTGGTCCACTTGCCGCCGGCGACCGACAGCATGCCGCCCTTGCCCTCGGTGACGACCGTCTCGCGCTTGGCGGCGGCGGTGTCGCCGGGGCCGCCGGGCAGCACCCGCAGGCCGGCGAAGGAGTAGGTGATCAGGTCGCGGTCGAGGTGCTCGTCGCGGATGGCGTGCGCGGCCTCGCCCATGATCTGGTCGATGTCCGCCTCGGTGGCCCGGACGTCCTGCGGGTCGCCGGTGTACTCCTCGTCGGTGGTGCCGAGCAGGACGTGGTCCTCCCACGGAATGGCGAAGGAGACGCGGTACTTGTCGATCGGGATGGTCAGCGCGGCGCGCCACGGGGCACGGCGCTTGACCACGACGTGCGCGCCCTTGGAGAGGCGGATCGACGGCGCGGCGCCGGCGTCCTCCATGGTGCGCAGGTGGTCGACCCACGGGCCGGTGGCGTTGAGCACCAGGCGGGCGTTCACACCGAACTCGGTGCCGTCGAGCCGGTCCTTGAGGTCGGCCCCGGTGACCCGGCCGCCGGTGAAGCGCAGGCCGGTGACCGCGGCGTGGTTGAGCACCACGGCGCCGGCGTCGACGGCGGCGCGCACCGTCATCACGGCGACGCGCGAGTCGTTCATCTGGTGGTCGCCGTAGACGGCCACCGAGCGCAGGCCCTCGGTGCGCAGCGCGGGCACCTGCTGGGCCGCGTGCACGGCGGTGGAGACCCGGCCCATGCCGTCGCGGAAGGCGGAGAGCGCGGAGTACAGGAACACACCGGCGCCGAGCTTGGGGGCGCTGTGCGGGCCGCCCTTGTAGACCGGCACGAAGAAGGTCAGCGGGTTGACCAGGTGCGGGGCGACGTCGGTGGCGAGCGCGCGGCGCTCCTTGTGGTTCTCGGCGACCAGCTTGACCGCGCCGGTCTGCAGGTAGCGCAGGCCGCCGTGGACGAGCTTCGAGGAGGCGCTGGAGGTGGCTCCGGCGAAGTCGCCGGCATCGACCATGGCGACCTTCAGGCCCGCCTGGGAGGCGGTCCAGGCAACGGCCGTGCCGAGGATGCCGCCCCCGATCACCAGCAGGTCGTAGGTGGCCTTGCCCAGCAGCTCGCGGGTCTCGGCGCGGGAGGCGGTGCGGCCGGCGAAGCGCTCGGCGCCCAGGGTCGGGATGGTTGCCATGGTGTGTGTACGGCGGCGCGGGTCGGGCGGCGCCGTTACTCCTCTCGGTGTGCGGTGCGGCCCCTGCTGAGAGGCCGGTTCGGCCCGGTGCGGCGGGCCGGTGAAACGGGAGCGGGCCGGTCGGGGCCCGGGGGCCCCGACCGGCTGCGCGGTCAGATCTGCTCGTCCTCCTCCACCCAGCCCATGGTGCGCTCCACGGCCTTGAGCCACTTCTTGTACTCGCGGTCCCGGGTGGCCTCGTCCATCCGCGGCGTCCACTCGGCGGCGCGGTGCCAGTTGGCCCGGAGGGTGTCCAGGTCGTTCCAGAAGCCCACGGCCAGGCCGGCCGCGTACGCGGCGCCCAGCGCGGTGGTCTCGGCCACGTAGGGGCGCTCGACCGGGGCGTCCAGGACGTCGGCGATGTTCTGCATGAGCAGGTTGTTGCTGGTCATGCCGCCGTCGACCTTGAGGGCGGTGAGCTCGACGCCGGAGTCCTTCTGCATGGCGTCGACGACCTCGCGGGTCTGCCAGGCGGTGGCCTCCAGCACGGCGCGGGCCAGGTGGCCCTTGGTGACGTACCGGGTCAGACCGGCGATCACACCGCGGGCGTCGGAGCGCCAGTACGGGGCGAAGAGGCCGGAGAAGGCCGGGACGAAGTAGGCGCCGCCGTTGTCCTCGACGGTGTTGGCGAGGGTCTCGATCTCGGCCGCGGTGGAGATGATGCCGAGCTGGTCGCGCAGCCACTGGACGAGCGAGCCGGTGACGGCGATCGAGCCCTCCAGCGCGTACACCGGCTTCTGGTCGCCGATCCGGTAGCCGACGGTGGTCAGCAGCCCGTGGTACGAGTTGACGACGTCCTCGCCGGTGTTCAGCAGCAGGAAGGTCCCGGTGCCGTAGGTCGACTTGGCCTCGCCCTTGTCGAAGCAGGTCTGGCCGAACAGCGCGGCCTGCTGGTCGCCGAGGGCTGAGGCGACCGGCACGCCCGCCAGGTCGCCGACGGCCTCGCCGTAGACCTCGGCGGAGGAGCGGATCTCCGGCAGGACGGACATCGGCACGCCCATCGACTCGGCGATCTTGTCGTCCCACTGCAGGGTGTGCAGGTTCATCAGCATGGTGCGGCTGGCGTTGGTGACGTCGGTGATGTGCTTGCCGCCGTCGACACCACCGGTGAGGTTCCAGATCACCCAGGTGTCCATGGTGCCGAACAGGATGTCGCCGGCCTCGGCGCGCTCGCGCAGGCCGTCGACGTTGTCCAGCAGCCAGCGGATCTTCGGGCCGGCGAAGTAGCTGGCCAGCGGGAGGCCGGTCTCGCGGCGGAAGCGGTCCTGGCCGACGTTGCGGCCCAGCTCGCGGCAGAGCCCCTCGGTGCGGGTGTCCTGCCACACCAGGGCGTTGTGCACCGGCTCGCCGGTGTTCTTGTCCCACAGGACGGTGGTCTCACGCTGGTTGGTGATGCCGATCGCGCGAATGTCGTCCTTGGTCAGGCCGGCCTTCTCCAGCGCGCCGCGGACCACCGACTGCACCCGGGTCCAGATCTCGGAGGCGTCGTGCTCGACGTAGCCGGGCTGGGGGAAGATCTGCCGGTGCTCCTGCTGGTCGACGGCGACGATCCGGCCGTCCTCGCCGAAGATGATGCAGCGGCTGGAGGTGGTGCCCTGGTCGATCGCGGCGATGTAGTTGCCCGTGCCAGTGGAGGTCATGAGGGTCCTCGGCTCAAGAAGGGGGATGCGGGGTGGGTGGGCCTGACTCACTGGTCAGTCCCCGTGCTCGGGTGGGGTGGAAACCCGAGGAGCGTCAGAACGCGACGTGGTACAGGCCGCCGGCCAGCAGACCGCCGATGACCGGGCCGGCCACCGGGATCCAGGCGTAGGACCAGTCGGAGCCGCCCTTGTTCGGGATCGGCAGTAGCGAGTGCACGATGCGCGGGCCCAGGTCGCGGACCGGGTTGATCGCGTAGCCGGTCGGGCCGCCCAGCGAGAGGCCGATGCCCACGACGGTGAAGGCGACGATCAGGATGCCCATGCCGGAGAGGCCGAGGCCCTTGTTCAGGCCCTGGGTGAGGATGCCGAGGCAGAGCACCATGGTGCCGATGATCTCGGTGAGCAGGTTCTGGACCGGGTTCCGGATCTCGGGGCCGGTCGAGAAGATGCCCAGGGTCGCCTCCTTGTTGGCCTGGAACTGGCCGAGGTAGGTGACCCAGACGAGGACGGCGCCGATCATCGCGCCGAGCAGCTGGGAGCCGAGGTAGACCGGCACCTTGCTCCAGTCGCCGCTGTCGACGGCGAGGGCGAGGGTGACGGCCGGGTTCAGGTGCGCGCCCGACTTGGGGGCCGACATGTAGGCGGCGATCATCACCGCGAAGCCCCAGCCGAAGGTGATCGCCAGCCAGCCGGCGTTGAGGGCCTTCGACTTCTTCAGCGTCACGGCGGCGCAGACGCCACCGCCGAGGAGTATCAGAGCGGCGGTGCCGAGGGTTTCGCCGACGAAGATGTCGCCGTTGGAGAACGCGGACACAAAGACTCCCTTGTCCATATGGCCCGGAGGTGCGGGTGGGGGCAGGCGGCCGAGCGATCGCTGTGCGGGTGAGCGCTTTGTGGGAGTGATCTACTCGGCCATCGTTCGACAATGTCGACCGTCATGCGGAAGCTTCCTCCCCAGGCCGCCTTCACGTCAAGGCCGGGTTACGCAGCTGTGACCCTTCACTCGAAGTTACCAATCGACTAACCGCAAATACGGACAAAACGCTAAGGCGCGGACAGGCATCCCGCCTGTCCGCGCCTCAGCGTGAACGTCAGTCGTCCGCGGCCGGAGCCGCCGGGGCCGGGGTCAGAACCGCCCGGCGCCCAGATCCCGGGAGATCGCCCGGGCGGCGCTGCGCACCGAGGCGACCAGTGAGGGCTTCACGAAGCCGTCCTCGCAGACCCGCTCCACCGCGCCGCTGACGCAGACCGCGCCGACCGGGTTGCGCCGCCGGTCCTGGATCAGCGCGCCGATCGAGGCCACGCCCTCCCAGGTCTCCTCGATCGAGTCGGTCCAGCCGCGCTCGCGGGTCAGCGCCGCCTCGGCGTCCACGTCCGCCAGGGAGGTCAGGGTCCGCGCGGTGTACGCCTCCAGCGGTCCGTCGCCCAGCTCGCCGCGCGCCACCGGGTCGTACGCCAGCAGCACCTTGCCGAGGGCGGTGCTGTGCAGCGGCTGCATCGAGCCGACCTCCAGCACCTGCCGGGTGTCGTCCGGCCGGAAGACGTGGTGCACGATCAGCACGCCCTGCTGGTGGAGCACCCCGAGGTAGACGGTCTCGCCGGCCGCCCGGGCCAGGTCGTCCGCCCACACCAGGGCCCGGGCGCGCAACTCGTGCACGTCCAGGTAGCTCTGGCCCAGCCGCAGCAGCTCCGCGCCCAGCTGGTACTTGCCGCTCTCCGGGTCCTGCTCCACGAACCCCTCCTGCTGGAGGGTGCGCAGGATGCCGTGCGCGGTGCCCTTGGCGAGGCCCAGCGCCGTCGCGACCTCGGACAGGCCCAGGCGGCGTTCGCCGCCGGCCAGCAGACGCATGATCGCGGCGGCCCGGGAGAGCGACTGGATCGGGCCGGGCATTCGGTACCTCCGCGCTGACAGGCGGTCGACATTGTCGACCGCAGTGGTAACGGGACGAGTCTGCCAGGCCGCGCCCGGTCCGTGCACCTTCCCCCTCGGTAATGTCGGTCCGGCCAGGTCAGCGCCGGGCCCGCGCCACCTCGGCGGCCACCCCCGCGATCTCCTCCGGACCCACCCGGCAGCAGCCGCCCACCAGACGGGCACCGTCGGCCAGCCACCCGGCCACCCCCGCCCGGCCGCCGCCCGGCGCGGCCGCGCCGAACGTCGCCCCGCCGCGCCAGGCACGGGCCTCGGCGTCCCAGCCCTCGCCGCTGTTCGGGTAGACCACCACCGGCTTGCCGGTCACCCGGGCCGCCGTCGCCACCGCGCGGTCCGCGTCCCGCGGCGTGCAGCAGTTCACCCCCACCGCGACCACCTCGTCGACCTCCGCCGCCAGGGCGAAGGCCTCCGCCAGCGGCTGCCCCGCCCTGGTCCGGTCGCCGGCCACGCTGAACGACAGCCAGGCCGGCACGCCCAGCCCGCGCACCGCCCGCAGCAGCACCCGCGCCTCGTCCGCGTCGGGCACCGTCTCCAGCGCAAGCACGTCCGGCCCGGCCGCCGCGAGCACCTCCAGCCGCGGCCGGTGGAACGCCTCCAGCTCGGCCGGCGTCAGCCCGTACCGGCCCCGGTACTCCGACCCGTCCGCGAGCGCGGCGCCGTACGGGCCCACCGACGCGGCCACCCGCAGCGGCCGGTCCGCCCGCACCTGCGCCGCCGCGCGGCGCGCCAGCTCCACGCTGAGCGCCAGCAGCCGTTCCGCCTCCGCCCGGCCCAGCCCGCGCCGGGCGAACCCCTCGAAGCTCGCCTGGTAGCTCGCGGTGATCGCGACGTCCGCCCCGGCCTCGAAGTACGCCCGGTGCGCGGCGACCACCGCCTCCGGGGCGTCCGCCAGCAGCCGGGCCGACCACAGCGCGTCCGACAGGTCGTGCCCGGCCGCCGCCAGCTGGTTGGACAGCCCGCCGTCCAGGACGAGCGGACCGGCGGCCAGCGCGGCGGCGAAGTCCGGCGGGACGGTGGCGGGCATGGCGGCCTCCTCGGGCAAAGCTCCTGGTCACAGAGTAGAAGACGCGGCGCCCCCGCTCGGCGGAAAATCATTTGCCGCCGGACCGGCGGATCGCTACGTTGTGCTCACCCCGAGAACGACGATCCGACGGCGACCGCCCGGCCGGCGGACGCGAACCCCGCCCGACGAAGCCCCGCCCGACGAGCCCCGCCCGACGAGCCCCGCCCGACGAGCCCAGCCCGACGAGCCCAGCGGAGAGGAGCCCGCCATGACCGTGGAACAGCCGCCCGGTCACGAGAGCGCGTGGCTCGCCGCCTACGACCCGCGCGCCTACGCCCCCGTCGCCGTCACGGTCGACGTCGTCGCCCTGACGCTGCGCCACGGCAGCCTGCACGTCCTGCTGGTCGAGCGGGCCGCCCCGCCCTACCAGGGGTACTGGGCACTGCCCGGCGGCTTCCTGCGCGCCGGCCAGGAGGGCCTCGACGAGGCCGCCGCCCGCGAACTCGCCGAGGAGACCGGCCTGCTCGGCACGGCCGACGCCGAGGCCGCCCTCAGCCGGATCCACCTCGAACAGCTCGGCAGCTACGGCGCCCCCGACCGCGACCCGCGCATGCACGTGGTCTCCGTCGCCTACCTCGCCTTCGCCCCCGACCTGCCCGACCCGCGGGCCGGCTCGGACGCGGCCACCGCCGCCTGGCACGCCGTCACCGACCTCGACCTCCGGCCGTCCACCGGCCGGTCCCCAGCCGCCGGTGTGCCCGTCGACACCCACGGGGGTGGCGTCGACGGGCACACCGGCCACCACCCCGAGGCCGCCGGCACCACGCTCGCCTTCGACCACGCCCGCATCGTCGCCGACGGCCTCGACCGCGCCCGCGCCAAGATCGAGTACAGCCCGCTGGCGACGGCCTTCCTGCGGTACGACTTCACCATCCCCGAGCTGCGCGCCGTCTACGAGGCCGTGTGGGCGGAGAAGCTCCACCCCGGCAACTTCCACCGCAAGGTGCTCTCCGTCCCCGGCTTCGTCGAGAGCACCGGCACCACCACCGAGCGCGGTGGCGCCCGCGGCGGCCCCCGGGCCCGCACCTACCACGCCGGCGACGCCGACCTCCTGCACCCCGCCCTGCTCCGGCCCACCCGGGAGGACGAGATCCGCTGACCGGCGCCACCGGTCGCGCCCGCGCACTACCATCCGCCCATGACGACTCAAGAGGTGAGCAGCACGAGCAACCGGCCGAACTCCCACTGCCACTGGTGCGGCACGCCCTACCCGGCCGGTACCACGGTCTGGCCCCGCACCTGCCCCGGCTGCGCCGAGATCAGCTACCGCAACCCGCTGCCCGTCGTCGTCACCCTCCTCCCGGTCACCCAGGAGAGCGGCGAGCCCCGGCTCGTGATCATCCGTCGCACCATCGAGCCCGGCTACGGCCGGCTCGCCCTCCCCGGCGGCTACATCGACTACGGCGAGAGCTGGCAGCAGGCCTGCGTCCGCGAACTGCGCGAGGAGACGGGCATCCTGGCCGAGGCCGAGGACGTCACCCTGGTCGCCACCGACTCCGACACCCACGGCGGCTTCCTCTGCCTCTTCGGGCTCCTCCCCGCCCGCCCGCTCGCCGAGCTCCCGCCCTCCAGGCCCACCGACGAGACCGACGGCTGGCAGCTCGCCGACCCCGGCACCAAGCTCGTCTTCGCCTTCCACACCCGGGTCTCCCAGGCCTGGTTCAACGGCGAGTACGCCCACCTCTGACCGGTCCCGGGGGCAGGGCTGACCAGGCCCGCACGGCCGGAGCAGACCCTGGCGTACCGGGCGATCACATGGCAGGGTCTGCACCGACAGCCCCAACCGGACGGGCCCTGCCACAAGCACCCCCGTCCCATCCACCGGCCGGGAGACCACCACCGTGAGCACCCCACCCCAGGACCAGCCGCTCTGGCGCCCCAACCCCGCTCGCGCCGCCGCCACCACCCTGGTGGCCTTCCAGGCCTGGGCCGCCGAGCACCACGGCGCCCCGGCCGCTCCGCTCGCCCCGGCCGACAGCGACGAGCAGGCCGCCCAGCGCTACGCCGACCTGCACCGCTGGTCCACCGAGGACCTCGACCGCTTCTGGACGGCCGTCACCCAGTGGTTCGACGTCCGCTTCACCCGGGCCCCCGACTCCGTTCTCGCCGAAGCGGCCATGCCCGGCGCCCGCTGGTTCCCCGGCGGCCGCCTGAACTACGCCGAGCACGCCCTGCGCGCGGCCGAGGACGAGGCCAACGCCGACAAGCCGGCGATCCTCCACCTCGACGAGACCACCGAGCGGCCGGCCGTCCTCACCTGGTCCGAGCTCCGCCGCCAGGTCGGCTCGCTCGCCGCCGCCCTGCGCGCCCGCGGCATCGGCCCCGGCGACCGCGTCAGCGCCTACCTGCCCAACATCCCGCAGGCCGCCGTCGCCCTCCTCGCCACCGCGGCCGTCGGCGCCGTCTGGACCAGCTGCGCCCCCGACTTCGGCGCCCGCAGCGTCCTCGACCGCCTGCAGCAGATCGAGCCCGCCGTCCTCTTCGCCGTCGACGGCTACCACTACGGCGGCAAGGACCACGACCGCACCGAGGTCGTCGCCGAGCTCCGCCGCGAACTCCCCACCCTGCGCACCGTCGTGCACGTCCCCCTGCTCGGCGCGCCCGCCCCCGACGGCGCCCTGCACTGGGACGACCTGGTCGCCGACGACGTCGAGCCGGTCTTCGAGGCCGTCCCCTTCGACCACCCCCTCTGGGTCCTCTACTCCTCCGGGACCACCGGCCTGCCCAAGGCCATCGTCCAGAGCCAGGGCGGCATCCTGCTGGAGCACCTCAAGCAGGCCGGTCTCCACCTCGACCTCGGCCCCGGGGACCGCTTCCTCTGGTACACCTCCACCGGCTGGATGATGTGGAACTTCCTCCTCGCCGGCCTGCTCACCGGGTCCACGATCGTCACCTACGACGGCAGCCCCGGCCACCCGGACACCGGCGCCCTCTGGTCGGTGGCCGCCCGTACCGGCGCCACCGTGCTCGGTACCTCCGCCGCCTACGTGATCGCCGGCCGCAAGGCCGACCTGCACCCCGGCCGGGACCTCGACCTGTCCGCCGTCCGCTGCATCGGCACCACCGGCTCCCCGCTCCCGCCCGACGGCTTCCGCTGGATCTACGACGAGGTCAAGGAGGACGTCTGGCTCGCCTCCGTCAGCGGCGGCACCGACGTCTGCTCCTGCTTCGTCGGCGGTGTCCCGACCCTGCCGGTGTACCTCGGCGAGATCCAGGCCCCCTGCCTCGGCGCCGCCGTCGAATCGTGGGACGTCCAGGGCCACCCGCTCACCGACGCGGTCGGCGAACTCGTCGTCACCAAGCCGATCCCGTCGATGCCCACCGGTTTCTGGAACGACCCCGACGGCACCCGCTACCACGACAGCTACTTCGAGATGTACCCCGGCGTCTGGCGCCACGGCGACTGGATCACGGTCACCTCGCGCGGCACCGTGGTCATCCACGGCCGCTCCGACTCGACCCTCAACCGCCAGGGTGTCCGGATGGGCTCCTCGGACATCTACGAGGTCGTCGAGCGCCTCCCCGAGATCGCCGAATCCCTGGTCATCGGCCTGGAGGAGCCCGACGGTGGCTACTGGATGCCGCTCTTCGTCGTCCTCGCCCCCGGGGCGACCCTCGACGACGGCCTGATCGGCCGCATCCGCACCTCGCTGCGCACCGAGCTCTCCCCGCGCCACGTCCCGGACGAGGTCATCGCCGTCCGCGGCCTCCCGCACACCCTCACCGGCAAGCGGATCGAGGTCCCGGTGAAGCGTCTGCTCTCCGGCACCCCGCTGGAGCAGGCGGTGAACCCGGGCTCCGTCGACGACATCGAGCACCTGCGCTACTTCGAGCAGCTCCGCCGCGACCGCCAGGCCTGACCCCGGACATGACGAAGGGGCGCCCCCATGACGGTGGGGGCGCCCCTTCGCGGTCCGTTGGTCCGGGTCGCGCGTCGAGCGCTACTCGCCGGACAGCACCTGCTGGGCCGCGGCCCGCGCCTCCTCGGCGCTGTCCGTGGCCCGCGCGGCCTCGGCCGCCCGGCGGCACTGCGCCAGCGTGTACTTCGCCAGCGCGGTCCGAACATAGGGGATCGACGCCGCGCCCATGGAGAGGCTGGTGACGCCGAGACCGGTCAGGACCACGGCCAGCAGCGGGTCGGCGGCGGCCTCGCCGCAGACGCCGCAGCTCTTGCCGGTGGCCTGGGCGGCCTCCGCCGAGAACGCGATCAGGTCCAGCAGCGCCGGCTGCCACGGGTCCTGCAGCCGGGCCAGCGCGCCCACCTGGCGGTCGGCGGCGAAGGCGTACTGAGCGAGGTCGTTGGTCCCCAGCGAGAGGAACTCCACCTCCTGCAGGATCGACCGCGCCCGCAGCGCCGCCGACGGGATCTCCACCATCGCACCGTACTTGGCGTGCAACCCGGCCCGGCGACACGCGTCCGCGAAGTCCTTGGCGTCCTTGCGGTCGGCCACCATGGGGGCCATCACCTCAAGGTGCACCGGCAGTCCCTCGGCGGCCGTCGCCAGCGCGCGCAGCTGGGTCTGCATCACCTCGGGGTTCTCCAGCAGGGTGCGCAGACCGCGCACACCGAGCGCCGGGTTCGGCTCGTCGGCCGGGGTCAGGAAGTCCAGCGGCTTGTCCGCGCCCGCGTCCAGTGCCCGGACCACGACCCGGCCCTCCGGGAACGCCTCCAGGACCTTGCGGTACGCCTCGACCTGCTTCTCCTCGCTGGGAGCCTTCGCCGAGTCGTCCAGGAAGAGGAACTCGGTCCGGAACAGGCCCACGCCCTCCGCCCCGGCCTCCAGCGCGGCCGGCAGGTCCGCCGGACCACCGACGTTGGCGAGCAGCGGCACCCGGTGCCCGTCCGAGGTCTGCCCCGGGCCGGACGAGGCGGCCAGCGCGGCCTTGCGCTCGGCGGCGGCCCGGCGCAGTTCGTCCTGCCTCTCCTGGGACGGCTCCAGCAGTACGTCACCGGAGCTTCCGTCCACCGCGACCACGGTGCCCTCGGCGACATCGGTCGCACTCGGCAGCGCGACGACGGCCGGCACACCCAGGGCCCGGGCCAGGATGGCGCTGTGGCTGGTCGGCCCGCCCTCCTCGGTCACGAAGCCGAGCACCAGCGTCGGGTCCAGCAGCGCGGTGTCGGCCGGCGCCAGGTCGCGGGCGAACAGCACGTACGGCTCGTCGCTGTCGGGGACACCCGGCATCGGCACGCCCATCAGCCGCGCCACGATGCGGTTGCGCACGTCGTCCAGGTCGGCGACCCGGCCGGCCAGGTACTCCCCGGCGGAGGCGAGCAGCGCGCGGTAGGCGGCGAAGGCGTCGTAGACGCCGCGCTCGGCGCTGCTGCCGACGGTGATCCGGCGGGCCACGTCGGCCATCAGCTCGGGGTCCTGCGCCATCAGCGCCTGGGCCTCCAGCACGGCCTGCGCCTCGCCACCGGCCAGGTTGCCGCGGGCGATCAGGTCCGCGGCGACCGCCTCGACGGCAGCCTGGGCCCGGGCCTGCTCACGCGGGGCGTCCTCGGTCGGGATCTGGGTGGCCGACGGCTCCAGCACCGCCGTCCCCATGTGCCGCACCTGGCCGATCGCGACCCCGTGGCTCACACCCACGCCGCGCAGCGTCTTCTCCATGTCACCTGTCTCCGCTGAGGGAAGCGGCCCCGCCGGGTACCGCTGTGTGCCGGGCCGCCCCACCGAGGCCGGCGGGGCGGGTCTGCCGTAAAGAAAGAGGTCAGCTCCAGCTGAACAGGGCGTCGCCCACGGCGACGTCCCCGTCCTCGCGGAGCTCGCCGAGCGCGTCGGGCGCGGCCTCCAGGGCGACGATCGGGGAGATCGGGGACTTGCCCGCGGCCTCGACGGCGGCCGGGTCCCACTTGATGACGGCCTGGCCGCGGGTCACCGTGTCACCCTTGTTGACGAGAAGCTCGAAGCCCTCGCCGTTGAGCTGCACGGTGTCGATCCCGAGGTGCGTCAGCACGCCGTGCCCGTCCGCGTCCACGACGACGAACGCGTGCGGGTGCATGGAGACGACGACACCGTCGACCGGGGCGACGGCCTCGGTCGGCCGGCGAACCGGGTCGATCGCGGTGCCGGGGCCGACCATCGCGCCGGAGAAGACCGGGTCGGGCACGCCGGCGAGCCCGACGACCTGGCCGGTCAGCGGCGACGTCACAGTGGTCATGGTTGAGCCTCCCAAGTGCGCAGTACAGCGAGCGGCCGCGAGCAGCGGCGGGGACATCGACTGAAGCCTAAATCATGCCAACTTCGGACATCCGCTGACATTCCCGGGCGAACACTCACACCCTGCCCGCCCTCACCGGCCGGCCATCTCACCGACCGCTAGTGGTCTAGTCCTCTTGGCCGATGCGCCGCACTCTACAGGCATCTTGGCGAATCGGGACCATTGCTGTATATGCTCGCGAGAGCAACAAATCATGCCTCCGAGCGGGTGATGCTCGGCGCGCCTCGATTCGCGCTCCGGCTGGCGACCCGCTATGGTTGGTCGAGTCGCCGCAAGTCGACGGTTAACAGCAGATTTCAGATGCGAAAAGCGCCGGTAAACGGAGCGGAAAGCGTCTGGTAGGCTGGAAACACGAAAGAACGAAGCGCCCGGAGGGCCCGCTGGAAGGCGGTCCGAAGGAAGTGTCCGTTCCTTGAGAACTCAACAGCG
>NZ_JBIVVS010000046.1:0-32560 GCF_044768625.1 Kitasatospora sp. NPDC091207 | reverse complement strand
CAACGCGCCAAGCACCACGACGTCGGCAAAACGGTCAAACGCGCCGAGTCGATCAAGGAACACCAGGCCCGCCGAGGTTAAACGTCAAGCTGAGGTCCGCTCCGAGGTCCGTTCTGAGGCCCGTTTCTGCGGCTGGTGTCGCGATTCGTGCCGCGGCCCGTACCGGCCGCCCGGTCCCGCAGCGGAGCGCCGAGCCGGCCACCCGGCCAGATCCGGGCCCACTGCCGGGCTCCGCCCGCTCCACCGCCCCCTCTCCCGGCTACTCCGCTGAGCTGCGGAGACTTTCGCGCCGGCGGCGATAATGGCCGGTATGGGACGAAGCAGCAGGGCCGGCCGCAGCACGGACAAGGGCCGTACGACGGCGGAGCCGCAGCCGGCGGTCACCGGTTCCGGCGGCCGCACGCACGCCCAGGGGCCGCTCAGCCGCCCCGTCGACTCCGGGCTGGCCGAACTCCGCCCCGATCGTGACCGCCCGTCCGCCTGGTCGCTGCTGATCGACGGCGCGCCGCAGTCCATGGTCGACCTCGCCGACCCGACCCACCTGGGCTTCGAGTACCAGCGTCGGCTCGGCCACCTGATCGACCTGGTCGCCCCACCCGGCCGGCCGCTGACCGTCCTGCACCTCGGGGGCGGTGCTCTCACCCTGGCCCGCTATGTCGCGGCCACCCGCCCGCGCTCCCGCCAGCAGGTCGCCGAGATCGACACCGCGCTCACCGAACTCGTCCGTGCCGAACTCCCGCTGGAGCGCGGCTGGCAGATCAAGGTGCGGGGTGCGGACGCCCGCGGCGTCCTGGAACGGACCCCCGAGGGCACCGTCGACCTGGTGATCGCCGACGTCTTCTCCGGTGCCCGTGTCCCGGCCCACTGCACCACCGTCGAATTCACCGCGCTGGCAGCCCGCGCGCTCGCTCCCGGCGGGTGGTACGCGGTGAACATCGCCGACGGCTCGGCGCTGCCCTTCGCCCGTTCGCAGATCGCCACCCTCGGCGCGGTCTTCCCCGAACTCTGCCTGGTGGCCGACCCGGCCGTGCTGCGCGGCAAGCGCTTCGGGAACCTGATCCTGGCCGCCGCGCACACGGCGCTCCCGATCGCCGAACTGAGCCGCAAGGTGGCCTCGGACGCCGCCCTGGGCCGGGTCGAACACGGCCGCACCCTGGCCGACTTCGCCGCCGGCGCGGCCCCCGCCACCGACCTCACCGCGGCTCCCTCCCCGGCCCCGCCGCCGGAGGTCTTCCGGTAGCCGACCGCCCCGGCCGGCCGTCGGAACCGTTCGTGGTTCCGACGGCGCCCCCCGGACGCCGACCCCGGCCGGTGGCCGCCGCGTCGCCCGGGCCCGGCTCAGTGCCCGCGCGGCAGCCCCCGGTGCTTGCACATCGCGGCGCCGGTGAGCAGCAACCCGGCCGTGATGGGTGCGAGCACGGCCGTCCCGGTACCGGCGAGGCCGTGCCCGGCCGGGGTGGCGGCCGTGTCGGTCACGGTGGGGTTCTCGCGCGCCGCGGCCCGGTCGGAGGTGACGGCCCGGGTGCTCTCGCCCCCGTCGGGGCCGGGCCGTCCGGCGTGCTCCCGGTGGTCGGCGGAATCGTGGGCGGGCGGCGGCGCGGCGGTGCCGTGCGACCCACCGGCCGGCGGGGCGGGTGACGCGGCCGGGGCGGGGGCGCCGCCCGCCCGGCGGGGTTCGGCGGCCGGCCCGCCGGGGTCGCCGTCCCGGGAGGCGCGCGTCCCGGTGGCGCGGGTCTGGGCGGGGGTGGGGCCGAGCAGTCCGGAGGCGATCGCGAACGCGTCGGGAAGGGAGGCCCGCTGGCCGGGCAGTGGCAGTCCGCCCGCTCTGATCCGGTCCTGGAGCAGGCTGCCCACGGGCGCGGTCGCCGTCTCCAGGCCGGGCACCGGGACCGCTGCGACGGCCGGATCGGTGAGCTGCCCGAGGACGCCGGGCGACGCCGCCTGACCGGGCGCCGCCTGCTGGGGGGCCGCCTGGTCAGGCGGTGGGTGGCCCGGGAGCGGCTGCCCGGCGGGCGCGTGGTCGGGTGCCGCTCGGTCGGGTGCCGCCTGCTGGGGGGAGTGCGCCGACGTCGGGTGGTGCGGCGGCGCGCCCTGGTCGGCCGTACCCGCGGAGTGTTCGGCTGACCCCCCGTCGAGGACCGGGCCGCCGTCCAGCGTCCGACCGACGGTACGGCTGACCGGCTCCGGGAGCGGCCCGGCGGCGGCGTAGGCGGTGGCCGCCCCCAGCCCCCAGAGCTGTGCGAGGAGCGCCCCGCCCGCCGCGAGGACGCGCGGACGGGGCAGCCACCGGCCGCCCGGGCGCCGCGCGGCGACGACGGCGGGTCGGACGGGTTCCGGCGCCTTGGCCGCGTGATTGGCTCGCACGTGAGTTGAGAACGAGCGGACGGGCCGTGAGGTCACGGCCGCCGTCACGGACAGTCATCACTCCGACCCTCGGCCGCCGGGCCGGTCCCGCCGGTGGACGCTGTGACGGGGGCGGGTGAGACGGCCGCCGGTCCCGGAACCAGCGCTCCTACGGGGCTCAGGAGTTGGGACGCAGGGTCCAGATGACGGTCATGACGCCGGTCACAGCACCGTCGGCGCGGGTGATCTCGACCGTGACGGGGAACTCCGGCCGCTCGCCCTTGTCGAGCTCGGCGACGATGTCCGGGACCGGACGCCCGAGCACCGCGGTGGCGGTGACGGCACCCATGGCGAGCTTCTTGTACGAGATCTCGGCGCTCACCGCGAGCGGCACGGCGCGCGAGAGCTGGGCACCGAAGGCGCCCAGCACGATGCAGCCGCTCGCGGACTCGGCGAGGGTGAACATCGCGCCGGCGTGCGGGCCGCCGACGTGGTTGTGGTACTCGGGCTGGTCCGGCAGCCGGAGGACGGCACGCTCCGGCGTCGTCTCCAGGTACTCCAGCTTGAGGGTGCGTGCCATCGGCACGGTCGAGTCGAGCAGCTGGCCGATCGAAGGTGTGGTCATGGCAGCGATGTTACTAGTCGGTAGCATCTGGTGGCAGATCTCCCGGGAGGGAAACCGCGGAATGTGAGGGAACGCGAAAACGCCTGAGGGGCCGATCTCTTGAAGAGATCGGCCCCTCAGGCTCTGGGGTGAGTGACGGGACTCGAACCCGCGGCCACCTGGACCACAACCAGGTGCTCTACCAACTGAGCTACACCCACCATCTGTCCGGTCCGTTCCCGCTCCTCGCGTTCCCGTTCCGACAGGAAGAACAATACAGGATCCGAGAGGGTGCTCGCGCCAGGGTTTCGATCGGCCCGACGAGGGCGGCCCCCCGGGTCCGGTGGCCCTTTCCGGGCGGGCCCCGGACCCGGGAGGTGCGGGCGGGTCAGTCCGTCGCGGCCTGGTACTTCTCGGCGATCGCGCGCGCGGTGTCGGTGTCCGGACCGGGCTGCGCGACGAACACCGCCTCGCGGTAGTACCGCAGTTCGTCGATGCTCTCGCGGATGTCCGCGAGAGCCCGGTGGTTGCCGCCCTTCTGCGGGCTGTTGTAGTACGCCCTCGGGTACCAGCGCCGGGCCAGCTCCTTGATCGAGGAGACGTCGACGATCCGGTAGTGCAGGTGGCCCTCCAGGGCGGGCATGTCCCGGGACAGGAAGCCGCGGTCGGTCGCCACGGAGTTCCCGCACAGCGGCGTCCGCCCGGCCTCCGGCGCGTGCTCGCGCACATAGGCGAGGACGAGCGCCTCCGCCTCGGCGAGCGTGACCCCGTGCTCCAGCTCGTCGAGCAGCCCGGAGGAGGTGTGCATCGTGCGCACCACCTCGGGCATGTTCGCCAGGGCCTCGGCGGGCGGGCGGATGATGACGTCGACGCCCTCGCCGAGGATGTTCAGCTCGGAGTCCGTCACCAGGGCCGCGACCTCGACCAGGGCGTCCCGGTCGAGGTCGAGGCCTGTCATTTCACAGTCGATCCATACCAAACGGTCATTCACGCCACTCACCCTACGGCGCGATCACGCGCCACGGGCACCGGAGGAGCCGAGCGGGGTGCCGGGGCGCGGGTCTCCGAACCGTGCGCGTCCTGGCCGTGGCCGTCCGGCTCGTGCGTCTCCCGGGCCTGGCCGGCCTGGTTGGCGGGGTGAACCGGATGCGCCTGGTGGCCGTCCCGGGCGGGACGGGGGTCACGCGGCTCACGGGTTCCGTCCGGGCTCACGGCGCGGCCGCCCTGCGGCCGGACCTGGGGAGCGCGACCCTGGCGGGCCCGACCGTCCGGCGTCACCGGAGCGGCCGACGCCGTCGCCCGACCGGTGGCCGCACCGTGGCCCCGGCCGTCGGCGGTGTCCTCCGACGGCCGCTCGGCCGTACTGCGGTGCCCCTGGCCCTGACCGCGGGCCCCGGGCTGCGGCTGACCGTCCTCCGCCGCGGCGTGCTCCGCCGTGCGCGGCGGCCGGCCCGCCCCGGGACCGGCCTGCGCCGGGACCAGCGGCGGCCGCGCCGGACCGCGCCCCGCGCCCGGCTGGCCGGGGTGCGGCTGGTGGGCCGCCTGCGGATGCGGGTAGGGCTGGGAGGCACGCGCGTGGACCCCCTGCGAGGACGGTTGCCCGTGCTGGCCGTGCTGCCCGTGCGGGCCCGGGTGCGCGGAGCCGCCGAGCGGATACGGCGACCCGGACGCCTGCCCGTGCTGCCCCGGCACCGCGCCGCCCGCCGCCGTGGCCGCGGCCGCTGCAGCGGCATGCGCCGCGGCCGACTGCGGCACGGCACCGGCCAGCCGGAGGTCACCGGGGTGCGTCGGCGTCGGCGAGGCCGGCCCGGGGCGACGGGCCCGGTAGCTGGTCCGGTAGGCGGCCGGCGAGACCCCGAGCTGGCGCCGGAAGTGCCCGCGCAGCGCCACCGGCGACCGGAAGCCGCAGCGGCGGGCGACATCGTCCACCGACAGCTCCGACGTCTCCAGCAGCCGCTGTGCCTGGAGCACCCGCTGGGTGATCAGCCACTGCAGCGGGGCGCTGCCGGTCAGCGTGCGGAACCGGCGGTCGAACGTGCGCCGGCTCATGTAGGCGCGCGCGGCCAGCACCTCGACGTCGAACTGCTGGTTGAGGTTCTCCAGCGCCCAGGTGACCACCTCGGCCAGCGGGTCGTTGCCGATCTCTTCCGGTAAAGACTGATCGATGTACTGGGCCTGTCCTCCACCGCTGCGGCGGCTGGGCACCACCAGGCGGCGGGCCAGTGCGTTGGCGGCCTCGGCACCGTGGTCACTGCGCACCACGTGCAGGCAGAGGTCGATGCCGGCGGCCGTGCCGGCCGAGGTCAGGACGTCGCCGTCGTCGACGAAGAGCTCGCGCGGGTCGACATGGACCCGGGGGTAGCGCTTGGCCAGGGTCGGCGCGTACATCCAGTGGGTGGTCGCGGGGCGGCCGTCCAGCAGGCCGGCGGCCGCGAGGACGAACGCGCCGGTGCAGAGGCCGATGATCCGCGCGCCCTCGTGGTGCGCCTTGCGCAGTGCGGTGATCGCCTCGACCGGCGGCGGCTGCGAGATCGAGCGCCAGGCCGGTACGACGATGGTGCCCGCCCGGGCGAGCGCCTCCAGCCCGTACGGGGCGGAGAGGGTCAGGCCGCCGGTCGTGGCCAGCGGTCCCTCCTCGCCGGCGCAGACCAGCAGGCGGTAGCGGGGGACCCCGGCGTCCTGACGGTCGACCCCGAAGACGGAGAGCGGGATGGAGCTCTCGAAGATCGGGGCCCCGCCGAAGATCAGCACCGCGACGGTCTCGCGCCGACGCCGGCCCGAGAGCTTCCGGGGGGCGGTGGACATGGTGGGGATCGAGGGGCCGTGCAGGCCGGACCCGCCACCGATGCCGTGGCCGCCGGGGCCGTGGCCGTTGAGGCTCTGGCTGTTCGGGTTCTGGCCACCCGGGTTCTGACCGATCGGATGCTGGCTGTTCGAGGTCTGGCCGGGCATGCCGCCCGGCAGGCCGGCGGCCGTCAGGGCGGCGTGCATGCCGGCGGAGGCCGACCCCGCGGTCGCGGCGGTCGGGACCGGGCCGCCGGAGAAGGCGGGGAACGCCGCGTCGTGGCCCGGACGGCCGAGCGCCTGGCCGAGCGGGTGCCCGCCGGGGTGGGCGCCGCCGTGGCCGCCAGGATGGCCGGGAACCGACGGGCCCGAATGGCCACCCGCGGCCGGGCCCTGGGAGGCCGATGGACTGACGACGGATCGGGTGACTGTCCGTCCGGCCTGGTCCGGGGCGGCGGAGAAGACACCGGCGCCGGAGGTCGCTGAGGCGGCTGCGGCTGGTGTGGCCGATGTGCCGCCAGAGACGGATGAGACGTATGGGGCGGCGCTGGAGGTGCCGGACGAACGGGGGTTGGCAGCGATGGCCGAAACGCCGGTGCCTCTCGCGGACCGACCCGCGATACCGGCCACGGCCCGGTCGCTGTCAGGACCCGCGTCGCTCCTGCTCACCCTGCTCAAGGCGCTCAAGCCCCCTCGGTGGTGTGGTGTGGTGGTGCGGCACTGCTAGCCAAGATCGAATCTATCGGGTGGACCGTTGCCGTTGTGACAAGTTCACCATCCGACGCTATGTCGACATGGCAATTTGGCGTGATGCATTCGATCACGAAGCGTGGCACCCGTCGACCCTTCTGGGAAGGGGGCCGGTGCAACGGTGGCTGGTTGTCGCGGGGCCGGTCCTGGGGCGCCCGGCTTCGGCGTGCCCGGCCGGCGCGTCTGGGCTGCGGCTTTGCCCAAGGGCGGGGGAGTCGCGCGAGATTGACCGAAAATAGGCGGTGCACGGCAGGGCGCACGATTCTCGATGTGTGCGCCTCCTTGGCTTCATCCGGCCAGTGTCGGGGCCGTGGATCGGTCGTCCGTCGCCCGCGCTACCGTCCTGTCGTGAATAACCTCAGCCGGCTCGAACAGGCCAACGACAATGCCGCCGCTTTCTGGCTCACCCAAGCCCGTGTGCACGGCTGGCAGACGCTCGTCCGCCCCGGATTCACCGCGGCCCGCTGCGCACGCACTCCGGACGCCCACCGCATCGTGGTGACCCGGCCCTATGACGAACCGGCGCTGCTGGAGCAGGAGCTGGCGGCCCTTCTGGAGGAGTGGTCCACCACCCGGGTCACCCTGGAGGACCCGTACCTCGGACTGGACATGTCGCGGTTCGGCTGTGTCCATGGTCGGGCGATGCCCGTGATGGTCCGTGAACCGGGCTCGCTCGAAGCGCCTCCGCTCGGAGCGGTGCCCTCCTCCGGAGCCCTCGGCGGGGGCGACCTGACGGTCGATGAGGCTTTGGACGACGACGCGTTCGCCGACGTCGAGCACGCGGTGGTCGAGGGATTTCCCATCACGGACCGTCAGCCCTGGACGCGGGCCGGGATGCTGCCCGAAGGCCTCCGGCACGAGCCGGGCTTGCGGGCCTGGCGCGCCAGGATAGCCGGTGACCTGGCCGGTGCCTGCCTGACCTACGACGACGGTCGGGCCACCGGTGTGTACTGGGTCGCGACGCTCCCCGCACACCGCTCCCGGGGGGTGGCGCGTGCCGTTCTGGAGACCGCGCTGGCCGCCGCGCACCCCGACCGTCCGGCCACCCTGATCGCCACCGCGCTCGGCGAACCCCTCTACCGCAAGCTCGGTTTCACCGTGCGCGGGCACAGCCACTGGTGGTCGCTGCCCGAGGCCTCGAAGCAGTAGCGTCCGCCCGAGCCGCCACTCCGACCGCGGGCCGCCCGGCGTTCCACCGGGGCGCGGACGCTGCGGCAGGGGCTCACCCCGTAACCTCCGCGCGCTCGCTCGCGCGCCCCCCGGCAGGCAGCGTGAGCGGCCCGGGTGTCGAGGCCGGCTGAGGCCCGCTGGGGCCGTGCGGGAGGGTCCGGCCGTCTGCATCGCCTGCATCGCCTGCATTGCCCGGGCGCTGGGACCGCCTCGGTGTCTGCAGGGCGGCGGGGTGCTGGCCACACCGTTGCCGGCGTTGGTGAACCGGGCGCGCGAGGCGGCCGGTCGCCCCGGAGCGGTCCGCTGCGCGGGTGTCCGGTGCCGGTCGGTGGTGCGGTGCGGTGGTGCGGTGCGGTGGTGCCCGGCCGGTGGTGTGGTCCGGAGCGCGGGCATCGGGCGGGCTGCCGGGCTGCCGGGCTGCGGGCTGCGGGCAAGAGGCGAGGGGAGACGGGAACGGGTGAGGGGATCACGGGTCGGGTCGTCCGGTGTGCGGTGAGTCTCCGGCCGGTGGGGAGCGCTGGTTCCTCGTCGACCGGTCCGCTGCCGTCGGCGGCGGCAACTCCGGCTGAACGGTTTCGGACACGGCGAGCCGCCGCGGTGGCTGCGGCGCCACGGTCCGGGCGGTCGCCGGGAACAGGCGCACGCGGGCCGTCCGGGGCGGAGAGCGACGGCTACGCGCTGGGCCGCACGCCGGGCAGCGCCCCGGGCTGAGCGCTACTGGGCAACGCGGCACCGGGCAGCGTGGCTCCGGTGTGGCCCCGGAGCCAGCGGCTGCCCGCCACCGTGCCCACCGTGTGCCGGCGGTCCGGCCCGGCGGCCCGGATACCCGGCCGGGCTCCCGGGGCGTTGCGTGCGGAGAGCACCTGCCCGACGGCCTCCGGCAGACCGGCCGCCTTCAGCGTCGGCCGGTAGCCCGGTTCGGCCCAGGGCCGGCCGTGGTGCAGCCAGACGCTGCGCAGCCCGGCCAGCTCCGCGCCCGCGATGTCGGCGGGTGGGTGGTCCCCGACCATCCAGGTGTGGGAGGCCCAGTCACCGGTGGGCGCGATGCCGCACCGCTGCGCGGCGATCTCGAAGATCAACGGATCCGGCTTGACGCACTCGGCCTCCTCCGAGATGACCCAGCCGTCGACCATCGGCCCGAGCCCGGTCCGGCGGATCTTCTCCAACTGGGGCCGGGTACTGCCGTTGCTGACGATGCCGAGCGTCCACCCGGCCGCGCGCGCCGCCCGCAGTGCGTCGACGGTTCCGGACGGGCAGTGGATGTGGGAGTTGATGCCGCGTCGGTAGTGCGCGAGCAGGAAGTCGAGAGAGTCGTCCAACCCGTAGCGGCGCTGGGTCGCGGACAGTACGGTGCTGCGCGGCACATAGCCGCCGCCGTCGATGGTGACGAGCCAGTCGAGGTCGCCCGGCGGGAGGCTTCGTTCGGCCAGAAAGGCCCGAGCCCAGGCCCGGAAAGCGGCGTCCCTGGGGAGCAGCGTGTTGTCGAGGTCGAACAGGAGCAGGGGCATGTCGAGCATGGTGCCAGCGGCCGCGTGTATGCACCTGGCAAATGCCAGACGGCGTCGCGAACCTGTGCGAAATGGCTGAAATGGATACCGGTGCGGATGGGCCGGGCCGATGCGGGGCTGCGCAGCGAGCGTGGAGGCGCTGGTTCGGCCGGCGAACGGTGTCGGGGGAACGCCGCCCGGGGGCAGGCTCCGGAGGCGGTCCGGAACCGGCCGGAGGCGGCGGCCGGAGGGTGAAGAGGGCGCGCGACCGCGCACGATGATGTGGGTCGTGCCAGCCCGGTCCGGGGGTCGGCCGGCGGCGGCGGCCGGTGACGGATGGCGACGGATCGTTGTCGATCAATGACAGTCCGGTCACGGTGTCCCGGTGGCCTGTTGCATCGCCCCGTCCGCTCAGTCAAGCTCCAGAGAACCTCCTTTGCCAGAGGGGGCGCGACCGCGCGCTGGCAGGGGGCGCATCGCCGCCGGCGAGCGCACCTCCATTCGCGGTAACAAAGCCGTTCCGAGGCTTTGCCGCTGGGCTGAGTCTCCTGCCCGTCGTACTCTGAAAGGAACAGGTCACAAACGGTGGTGCTCGGCGCAGACCGACGTGTTCCCGTGGGCGGGCCTGCTGCCGGGGCAGCTTTGTCCTCTCTTGTCGGCCCACCTCCTGCGAAGAGCCTTGAGCCATGGCTGGTTTTGAGTCCTCCCGACCGGTTGAACCGGATGCGGTCCGCAGTGCGGGCGCAGTGGCCGGGGGAGGCGGCGGCGGACGCGCAGAGCCCGGCGTGGGCGGCGCGGCCCCTGATACGAGTGCGGCCCCTGACGAGGGTGCGGACGCCGTGGATGCCCGCAGTTTCTCGCGCCTGCTCCGCGACATCGCGCGCCGGGGCCGCCCCGGTTCCCGCGAGCAGCGGGGCGATCATCGGACCGACCGCGCGGAGTCGGCGATGACAGGCCGCCTGGGTCCGGGTGCCGACCACCCGGGAGGCACCGGCCTGCCGAGCACCTCGGGTGAGCCGACGGCGCAGGAGTCGCCCGGCGGCTCGTGTGACCCCGCCTTTCAGCACGGCGTGGTGGTGGGTTTCGACGGTTCACTGTCGAGCGAGCGCGCCCTCGCCTACGCGGTGGGCATGGCTCGTCGCTCGAAGTGCGGCCTGGTGATCGTCCACGTCGCCAATCGCCTCCCCGCCACGGTCTGGGCGGGCTGTGAGCCTCCCGTGTTCGTCGACCTTCCCGACCACCGGACCGAGGTGCTCGGCCTGGAGCTCGCGTGCGCGGACTTCCTCGCCGGGGTGCCCTGGATCCTGGTCGAGCGCGGCGGCGACATCTGCCATGAGATCGAGGAGGTCGGCCGCGAGTACGCCGCGGACGCGATCGTGGTCGGCAGCACGCACGGCCTGCTCGGCAAGATCTTCGGTTCGGTCTCCGGCCGGCTGGCCCGTCGCGCCAACCGCCCGGTGATTGTCATCCCCTGACGGGTCGTCGGGCCCGGTGGGTGTCGGTCTGGGCACCGACCTTGGCGCCGGACTCGTCGCCGGACTCCGGGTGCCGGTAATCGCCGTTCGGCGTCTCCGGTGCTCGTCCACCGCACTGTCGGTATGAGTCCTGGATGCCTCCTCTTCGACGGATTGCCGGACTTCTGACGGATGCCGATGAGTGACGGGCGCCGGCCCCGATCCTTCCGCTCCTCGGCCGACCGGTGCACCGACCGGCCGAGGAGCGGGAGAACGGGGGCGGCGGCAACGCCCGGGGCTGGTGCGGGTGCCTCAGGAGGTGACGCCGAGCTCACGGGCGATGAGCATGCGCTGGACCTCCGAGGTGCCCTCCCCGATTTCGAGGATCTTGCAGTCACGCCAGAAGCGCGCGACCGGGAATTCGTTCATGAAGCCGTACCCGCCGTGGATCTGGGTCGCCTCACGGGCGTTGTCGACGGCGGCCTCGGACGAGTACAGCTTGGCGATCGCGGCCTCCTTCTTGAACGGTTCGGCGTGCAGCAGCCGGGATGCGGCGTCCCGCCAGGCCAGGCGGGAGACGTGGGCGCGCATCTCCATGTCGGCGAGCTTGAACTGGATGGCCTGGTTGGCGCCGATAGGACGGCCGAAGGCCCGGCGCTGGCCGGCGTAGGCAACGGACTGGTCGACGCACCCCTGGGCCAGGCCGGTGCCCAGGGCTGCGATCGCGATGCGGCCCTCGTCGAGGATCCGCAGGAACTGGGCGTAGCCGCGGCCACGCTCGCCCAGCAGGTTGGCCGCGGGAACGCGGCAGTCGGTAAAGGACAATTCGCGGGTGTCGGATGCGTTCCACCCGACCTTCGAGTACTTCTTCGACACCTGGAACCCCGGGGTTCCGGTGGGCACGATGATGGAAGAGATTTCGCGCCGTGGCGAGGGGATTTCGCCCTCTTCACTCGAACGAGCGATCGGTTCGGTGAGCGCGGTGACGGTGACCAGGCCGGTGATCTCGGTGCCGGAGTTGGTGATGAAGCACTTCGTGCCGTTGATGACCCACTCGTCGGTGGCCTCGTCGTAGCGCGCCGTGGTGCGGGTCGCGCCGGCGTCGGAGCCGCCCTCGGGCTCGGTCAGGCCGAACGCTCCGAGGAGTTCGCCGGAGGTCAGCCGGGGCAGCCACTCGCGCTTCTGCTCCTCCGTCCCGAAGCGGTAGATCGGCATCGCGCCGAGGGAGACCGCGGCCTCCAGGGTGATCGCGACCGAGGAGTCGACCCGCGCCAGCTCCTCCAGGGCCAGGCAGAGCGCGAAGTAGTCGCCGCCCATGCCCCCGTACTCCTCGGAGAAGGGCAGACCGAAGAGGCCCATCCGTCCCATCTCCCGGACGATCTCGTAGGGGAACTCGCCCTGCTCGTAGAACTCGCCGATCTTCGGCGCGACCACGTCCTGGGCGAACTCGGCCACAGTGCGCCGCAGTTCCTCGTACTCGCTGTTCAGCCGGTGATCGAGCATGTGATCCTCCTGGGGCCCGGCCGGGGTGGCCGCGGGCGTGATCGGGATGACCGCATGTCAATCCGACGATGTGATGGACATGCGGTGTGCTGGGCGGACGGGCGGTGTCGTACGGACCCGGCCGGACCGGGTCGCGGCCGGTGCCGGTTCGTTGCGGTGGCGCGTTGCGATGCGGTGCGGTGTGGTGGTGCGTTGCGGTGACATGCCGTGCGGTGCGGTACGGGGTGTCGGGTGGGTCAGTTCCGGTCGTTGCCGAGCAGCGCCTGGACGGTGCGCGACGGGCTCGGCCGGCCGAGCTGCCGCGCCATCCAGCCACTGGTGGCCACCAGGGCCCGGAGGTCGACCCCGGTCCGGATGCCGAGACCGTGCAGCATCCAGACCAGATCCTCGGTGGCCAGGTTGCCGGTGGCGCTCTTGGCGTACGGGCAGCCGCCCAGGCCGCCGGCCGAGGCGTCGACCGTGGTCACGCCGCCGCGCAGCGCGGCCAGCGTGTTGCTGAGTGCCTGGCCGTAGGTGTCGTGGAAGTGCACCGCGAGCCGCTCGACCGGTACGCCGGCCCTGCCGAAGCCGTCCAGCAGTGCGGTGACCTGGCCGGGGGTGGCGACGCCGATGGTGTCGCCGAGGCTCAGCTCGGTGCAGCCCATCTCCAGCAGCCGGACGCCGAAGCCGATCACCTGATCGGCCGGCACCGGACCCTCCCACGGGTCGCCGAAGCACATCGACAGGTAGCCGCGCACCCGGATCCCGGCTCCGGTGGCCCGCTCCACCACCGGCCGGAACATCGCCATCGCCTCGTCCGCCGAGCGGTTGAGGTTGCGCCGCGCGAAGGTCTCGGTGGCGCTGGCGAACACCGCGATGTCGGTGGCGTGGTGGGCGAGCGCGCGGTCCAGGCCGCGTTCGTTGGGCACCAGGACCGGCAGCCGCAGACCGGGGTGGCGGGAGGGCAACCCGGCGAGCCGGGGCGCGAGCTCCTCGGCGTCGGCGAGCTGCGGTACCCACTTCGGGTGAACGAAGCTGGTGGCCTCGACCGTGCGCAGCCCGGCGTCGGCGAGTCGGGCGATGAACTCGGCCTTGACCTCCACGGGGACGAGGGCGCTCTCGTTCTGCAGGCCGTCGCGCGGTCCGACCTCGTGGATCCGGACCTCCTCGGGCAGGCCCGGGACGCGGACCTCCGCGGGCAGGCCCAGGTCCAGCGCGTCCGGCTCGGGGCCGGTTCCGGCGGTCATGACCGCACCCCGGCGGTGACCGCGCCGGCCGGCCCGCTCGCCACCGGTCCGCCGGAGGCCGGTCCGCCGCCCCCGGACGTCTCGCCGGCCGGTCCGTCCTCGGCCGGGGTGACCACGACCAGCAGTTCCTCCATCGCCACCGTGGCGCCCGCGGTGGCCCGCAGTTCGCTCACGGTGCCGTCGTGCGGGGCGGCGATCACGTGCTCCATCTTCATGGCCTCCAGGACGAGCAGCGGCTGGCCCTTCCGGACCGCCTCACCGGCGGTGGTCTTCACGACGGTGACGGTGCCGGGCATCGGGGCGGTGAGGGCTCCGTGGTGGGCCGCGCCGGCGGCACTGCTCTCGCCGACCGGGTCGTACCCGTGCACCGGCCAGGCGTCGCCGTCGATCCCGAGCCAGGTCACCGGGCCGGCGGCAGCGCCGGGGGCGTCGTCGACGGTCAGGGCGAACGTCGTCTGCAGGCCGTCGGCGGTGAGGTGCAACCGGTCGCCCGACCGCACGGCCCGGGCGCGGTGGACCGGTCCGGAGCCGAGCCGGATGTCCACCTCGGGAGTGACGCCCGGGGGAATGTCAGTGGCCTCGGCTACGTTGCGGGCAGTGATCGGACGGATGCTCACCGACACCGGGTCCCGGCCGGGGGTACGGAGTCGATGGGTGGTCCAGGCCGCGTCACCGCCGATGCGCCAGCCGGAGGGAAGGGAGAAGGGATCGGTCCAACCACCGCTGTCGGTGGCGGGGGTGAGGCTCAGGTGCCGCGCGAACGCGGCCGCGTAGTAGAGGAGGTGTGCGGGCGTCGGGGGCTCGACGGGCCGGACGGCGGTGGTGTCCGCGGTGTCGGCGGTGTCGGTGGCGGAAGCCGCGTCGGCCGGAGCATAGGGCGAGGCGAGCAGTGCGGGCTGCTGCTGGGCCGTCTGCTCCACCAGCCCGGTGTCCAGCCGGCCCGCGGTGACGTCGGGGTGTGCGAGCAGCCGTCGCAGGAAGCCCGTGTTGGTGGTCACGCCGAGGATCCGGGTGTCGGCCAGCGCGGCGCGGAGTCGGCGCAACGCGGTCGGGCGGTCGGGCCCGTACGCGATGACCTTGGCCAGCATGGGGTCGTAGGAGCTGGTGATGACGGTGCCCGGGGCGACTCCCGAGTCCACCCGGATGCCCTCTCCCCGCGGCTCGTCGAGGACCAGGATGCGTCCGCCGGTGGGGAGGAAGTCCCGTTCCGGGTCCTCGGCGCAGATTCGGGCCTCGATGGCGTGGCCCAGGAAGGAGATGTCCGGCTGGGAGAAGGTGAGGCGCTCGCCGGAGGCGATCCGCAGCTGCCACTCGACCAGGTCCAGCCGCTGCGGCCGGGCGGTACCCGTCCCGGCGGAGCCGTCGGTGGTGCTGCTGACGGCGACGGCGAGTTCGGTGACGGGGTGTTCCACCTGGAGGCGGGTGTTCATCTCCATGAAGAAGAAGTCCCGTACCCCCTCGGAGGGAACGGGGGAGTCCGGGTCGAGGCCGGGAACGATGAACTCCACGGTGCCGGCCCCGGTGTAGCCGCAGGACTCCGCGGCGCGGACGGCGGCCGCGCCCATGGCGGCGCGGGTCTCGGCATTGAGGAGAAGGGAGGGTGCTTCTTCGATCAGCTTCTGGTGGCGGCGCTGCAGACTGCACTCGCGCTCGCCGAGGTGGACGGTGGTGCCGTGGGCGTCGGCGAGCACCTGAACCTCGATGTGGCGGGGCCGGTCGACCCACCGTTCCAGCAACAGGGTGTCGTCGCCGAAGGCGGTGCGGGCGACCCGCCGGGCGGCGGCGATCTCGGTCGGCAGCTCGGCCCGGTCCCGCACCAGGCGCATGCCCTTGCCGCCACCGCCGGCGGACGGCTTGAGCAGGACGGGATAGCCGATCTCGTCGGCGGCCGCGACGAGTTCCCCGTCGGTGGGCGCGGCAGCCTGGCTGCCCGGCACCACCGGCACTCCGGCGGCCCGAACGGCCTCCTTGGCGTTGATCTTGTCCCCCATCAGCTCGACCGCGGCAGGAGGAGGTCCGATGAAGACCAGGCCCGCGTCGGCGCAGGCACGGGCGAAGGAGGAGTTCTCGGCGAGGAAGCCGTAGCCGGGGTGAACGGCCTGGGCGCCGGTGCGGCGGGCCGCGGCGAGGATCTGGTCGGTCCGCAGGTACGTCTCGGCGGCCGAGCTGTCGCTGCGGTCGGCCGGTCCGAGCCGCACCGCGACATCGGCCTCGCGGACGTGGGGCGCGTCGGCGTCCGCGTCGCTGAACACGGCGACGGAGCGTACGCCGAGTCGCCGCAGCGTGCGGATCACCCGGACGGCGATCTCGCCACGGTTGGCGACCAGAACTGTGTCGAACATGGGAGGTGATCCTCCGGGTCGAGGGGAGCCGTACGAAGGAGGTGGTGGGAGGCGGCAGAAGCGGCGCGCCGTGTGCGGTCGGGGGACCGACGGGTCGGAAGGGCGGCGGTCGGGTCGGACGCCCGCCTTGGCCGCCCGCCGCCGGTTCGGTGATCGGTCCGGTGGTCGGTCCGGCCCGATGCGACGGTGCCCGTGCGCCGGGTCGGGCCGGGCCGGACGGAGGTGCGTCAGGCCCGGTGGGTGGCGAGCCCGGGAGGGCCGCTCGTCCGGAGGAGGGTTCCGTTCGGACGGGCGGCCGTACCCGGGCGGACGTCACATCCGGAAGACGCCGTACGGGCCGGGCGGCGGGAGCGGGGCGTTGGCACAGGCGGTGAGGGCGAGCCCGAGGACGGTGCGGGTGTCCATCGGGTCGATCACCCCGTCGTCCCAGAGCCGCGCGGTGGCGTAGTAGGCGTTGCCCTGGCGCTCGTACTGCTCGCGGACGGGGCGCTTGAACTCGTCCTCCGCCTCGGTGGGCCAGTCCTCGCCGTGTGCTTCGAGCTGGTCGCGCCGGACGGTGGCCAGCACCGAGGCGGCCTGCTCACCGCCCATCACGGAGATCTTCGCGCCCGGCCACATCCACAGGAAGCGAGGTGAGTAGGCCCGGCCGCACATCGAGTAGTTGCCGGCTCCGTAGGAGCCGCCGATCACCACCGTCAGCTTCGGGACGCGGGCGCAGGCCACGGCGTTCACCATCTTGGCGCCGTGCTTGGCGATGCCGCCCGCCTCGTACTGCCGGCCGACCATGAAACCGGTGATGTTCTGGAGGAAGAGGAGGGGGATGCCCCGCTGGTCGCACAACTCGATGAAGTGGGCGCCCTTCAGGGCGGACTCCGCGAACAGCACGCCGTTGTTGGCGACGATGCCGACGGGGTGGCCCTGGATCCGGGCGAATCCGGTCACCAGGGTCGCGCCGTACTCGGCCTTGAACTCGGCGAACCGGCTGCCGTCCACCAGTCGTGCGATCACCTCGCGGACGTCGTACGGCGTGCGCGGGTCGACCGGGACGGCTCCGTACAGGCCGGCCGGGTCGACGGCGGGCGGCTCGGCCGGGGTGAGCGGCCACGGCCTCGCCGGGCGCGGGCCGAGCCCGGCGACGATGGTCCGGACGATGGCGAGGGCGTGGGCGTCGTCCTCGGCCAGGTGGTCCGTCACGCCGGAGGTCCGCGAGTGGAGATCGCCGCCGCCCAGCTCCTCGGCGGTCACCACCTCGCCGGTCGCGGCCTTCACCAGCGGCGGTCCGCCGAGGAAGATCGTGCCCTGGTTGCGGACGATGACGGCCTGGTCGCTCATCGCCGGCACGTACGCGCCGCCCGCCGTGCAGGAACCGAGCACCGCGGCGATCTGCGGGATGCCGGCGGCGGAGAGCCGGGCCTGGTTGTAGAAGATCCGGCCGAAGTGGTCGCGGTCCGGGAAGACCTCGTCCTGCATCGGGAGGAAGGCGCCGCCGGAGTCCACCAGGTAGACGCAGGGCAGGCGGTTCTCCAGCGCGACCTCCTGGGCGCGCAGATGCTTCTTCACCGTCATCGGGTAGTACGTGCCGCCCTTGACGGTGGCGTCGTTGGCGACGACCACCACCTCGCGCCCGGCGACCCGGCCGATGCCCGCGATGACGCCGGCGGCCGGGGCGGCCCCGTCGTACATCCCGTCGGCTGCCAGTGGCGCCAGTTCGAGGAACGGCGAGGCCGGGTCGAGCAGCGTGTCCACCCGGTCGCGGGGGAGCAGTTTGCCACGGGCGGTGTGGCGGGCCCGGGCCTTGGCCCCGCCGCCGAGGGCGGCCGCGCCGAGCTTCTCGCGCAGCTCGGCGACCAGGGCACGGTGTGCCTCGGTGTTGGCCCGATAGGCCTCCGAGCCCGGGTCGGCGGAGGTGCCGAGCCGGGGAGCGGCCGCGGCGGCTCCCGGTGGAGCCGCGCCGCCCGCCGCGCCGCCTGCCGTGGTTCCGGCCGCTGCGCCGCGATGAACGCCGGTGGGTACACCGGCGGTGGAGATGACCATCCCAAGAGCTCCCTTGCCCTCGGCACCAGGTGGGCAGCAGGGCCTGGGTAGGCCCGCGACCCCCACGTTAATGAGCGTTAACTCGTGCCGCCCAGGTTAACGGGCGATAACCCCACTGTCTACGATGGGCAGCATGCCGAACGTCCCAGTCGCCTCCGCGCTCCCACGCCGTGACCAGATCCGCAGGGAGGCCGCGCGGCTGTTCGCCGCCCGGGGCTTCCTGGGCGTGGGTGTGGACGAGATCGGCAAAGCCGTCGGCATCAGCGGACCGGGGCTCTACCGGCACTTCGCCGGCAAGGACGCGATGCTCGCCGATCTCTTGATCGGCATCAGTGAGCGCCTCCTGGAGGAGGGCCGCCGCCGGGCGGGCGGGGGCGACGGTGCGGCCGACGCGCTGGACGCGCTGATCAGCGGGCACGTCGACTTCGCGCTCGACGACCGCGACCTGATCACCCTGCACGACCGAGAGCTGCTGAACCTCAAGGAGGAGGACCGCCGGACGGTCCGCCGGCTCCAGCGCGGCTACGTCGAGCTGTGGGTGGACGTCGTCCGGCGGGCCCATCCGTCGCTGGCCGGGCCCGGTGCCGAGCCGGTGGCGCGAGCCGCCGTGCACGCCGTCTTCGGATTGATCAACTCGACCCCGCACAGCCTCGGTCCGAGCCCCGCCCAGGAGGACCGGGTCGCCCTGAAGCGCGACGGCATGGCCGCCCTGCTGCACAGCCTGGCGCACGGCGCCTTCTCCGCGGCCGCCGAGGCGGCGGAGCGCGACTGAGGCGACCGGCGTGGCGGACCGCCCGGCCGAAGGACGGAGGGGTCGCGAGGGTCGCGGGTGCCGGGGGTGGCCGTCCGCCCTAGGTCCAAAGGACGGCGGTCGCCTGCGTCGGCCGCCGCTGGGCGTCCGGCGCGATGTCGTCCACTCTGGGCAGTGACGGTCCGGGCGCGGCTCGGCCGGGAATCACCGCAGGCCGCAGGCTGTTGGTCCCTCAGCCGGGCCGGGTCCTCCGGCCCGCTCTGGCCTGAAACTCCATGGCGGCCACTCGACGGAATGGTTAGCATCCCTAAATATGCCTGAGACTCATCGATCTACGGTGGAGCTTTCCCCGAGCAGCACCCGAACCGGCCCGCGAGGCACGCGAGGCACGAAGGGCGAGCGGGGCGGCCCGAGCGCGCCCGGCGGCAAGAGCGGTAAGCGCGGCAGGCAGGGCGGACACGGCAAGGACGGACACCACGAGAGCGGTACCGGCCTGTCGGGCGACAACGGTGCCGCGCCCCAGGGCGAGGCCGCGGCCTCCGGCGGCGGGACGGACGCGGGCTGGCTTCGCCGGCTGATCGGCTACTGCTGGCGCTCGCGGCGCAGCGTGCTGCTGGCCTTCGGCGCCTCGATCGTCGGGATGGCCGTCACGTCACTGGTGCCGCTGGTCACCAAACTGATCATCGACGACGTCATCACCGCGCACACCCGTTCGCTGGCTCCCTGGGCCGTGGCGCTGCTGCTGGCGGCCGCCCTGGTGTTCGCCTGCACCCAGGTGCGTCGCTACTACGGGGGGCAGCTCGCCCTCGACGTCCAGCACGACCTGCGCAGCGACCTCTTCCGCTCGCTCGGCCGCCTCGACGGGCACCGGCAGGACCGCCTGGACACCGGCCAGGTGGTCGGCCGTGCGACGTCCGACCTCCAGCTGATCAACGGCCTGCTCTCGATGCTGCCGATGATGACCGGCTACCTGCTGATGTTCGTGATGTCGCTCGCCGTGATGCTCTGGCTGTCGCCGCCGCTCACGCTGATCGCCCTGGTCATGGGTCCGGCGTTGTGGTGGGTCTCGGCCCTGAGCCGTAAGCGGCTGTTCCCCGCCACCTGGGCCGCGCAGCAGGAGGCCGCGGCCGTCGCGGGTGTCGTCGACGAGTCGGTCGGCGGTGTCCGGGTGGTCAAGGGCTTCGGCCAGGAGGCCCAGGAGCTGGACAAGCTGGAGGCGGCCTCGCGCAACCTCTTCGCGGCCCGGCTCCGCTCGATCCGGCTCAACAGTCGCTACAACCCGGCGATGCAGGCGATCCCGGCGCTCGCCCAGGTCGCGGTGCTGGCCTTCGGCGGCTGGCTGGCGGTCGAGGGTCAGGTCACCCTCGGCACCTTCGTCGCCTTCTCCACCTACGTGGCCCAGATGACCGGCCCGGTCCGGATGCTGACCATGGTCATCACCGTCGGCCAGCAGGCCCGGGCCGGTGTGGAGCGGGTGCTCCAGCTGATCGACGAGCGCCCGCTGGTGCAGGAGCGCCCGGACGCGGTCACCCTGGACCTCACCCACGTCGACGGCCCGGCACCGTCCGAGGACGGCACCGGGCAGCCGGCCGGCCCCGGCACGCCCGAGGTGGCGCTGGAGTTCGACCACGTCGAGTTCCGCTACGACCCCGAGCACCCGGTGCCCGTCCTGCACGGGCTCGATCTGAAGCTCGCCCCCGGCGAGACGCTGGCCCTGGTCGGCGCGTCCGGTTCGGGCAAGTCGACGGTGGCGCAGCTGGTCCCCCGGTTCTACGACCCGGCGGCGGGCGCGGTCCGGCTCTACGGCCACGACCTGCGCGATCTCACCCTCGACTCGGTCCGGGCGGCCGTCGGCATCGTGCCCGAGGAGAGCTTCCTGTTCTCCGAGACGGTCCGCACCAACATCGCGTACGGGCGGCCCGACGCCACGGACGAGCAGGTCCTGGCGGCCGCCCGCGCCGCCCAGGCGGACGAATTCGTCCGGGAGCTGCCGGACGGGTACGAGACCAAGGTCGGCGAGCAGGGCCTGACCCTCTCCGGCGGTCAGCGCCAGCGCATCGCCCTGGCCCGGGCCATCCTCACCGACCCGCGGATCCTGCTGCTCGACGACGCCACCTCGGCGGTCGACCCGCAGATCGAGGCGGAGATCCACGACGCGCTGCGGTCGGTGATGGCCGGCCGCACCACGCTGCTGATCGCCCACCGTCGGTCGACCCTCCAACTGGCCGACCGGATCGCCGTCCTTGACCACGGCCGGCTGCTGGACATCGGGACGCACGAGGAGCTCGACGTCCGATGTCCGCAGTACCGCGTCCTGATCTCCGACCCCGAGGCCGGCCGGACCCAGCCGCCGGTCACCGCCGAAGCGATCACTGCCCGAGCGGCCACCGCCGAAGCCACCACGGCCACGGCTGCGGCCATGGCCACTGCCGCCGCCACCCCCACCGCCATGAACGGGTCGCCCGCCGAGGCGGCCCCCGGGGCCCGGCCCGAGGACGCGCCCGCGCCGCGGCCCGCTCCCGCGCCGGCGACGCCCGCCCTGGCCAAGGCGGCCCGCACCGCGGACCCCGCCCTCCTCACCAAGGTCGCCGCCCTCCCGCCGGCCGCCGACACCCCGGAGGTCCCCCGGGCCGAGGCCGAGGCCGGCGACCCGGACTTCAGCCTCCGGCGCCTGCTGCGCCCGTTCCGCCGCCCGCTCGCCGTCGCCCTGCTCCTGGTCACCCTGGACGCGGCGGCCGGGCTGGTGCTGCCGATCCTGATCCGGCACGGCATCGACGACGGCGTGAGCAAGGCCCTGATGTCGGGTGTCGCCGTCGCCGCGCTGGTGGCACTGGTGATCGTCCTGCTGGACTGGGTGGTGCAGAGCGCCGAGAGCCGGGTCAGCGGCCGCACCGGTGAACGGGTGCTCTACACCCTCCGGCTCAAGATCTTCGCGCACCTCAACCGGCTCGGCCTGGACTACTACGAGCGCGAGCTGTCCGGCCGGATCATGACCCGGATGACCACCGACCTGGACTCGCTGACCTCCTTCCTGCAGACCGGGGTGGTCACGGCCGTGGTCAGCCTGCTGACCTTCCTCGGCATCTTCGCCGCCCTGTTGATCATCGACGCGGGCCTGGCCCTGATGGTCTTCGCCGTGCTGCCGCTGCTGGTCGTGGCGACGCTGGTGTTCCGCAAGAAGTCCAAGGCGCAGTACGAGATCTCCCGGGACCTGATCAGCACGGTCAACGCCGATCTCCAGGAGAACGTCGCGGGCATGCGGATCGTCCAGGCCTTCCGCCGGCTGGACGCCAACACCGACCGCTTCGTCGCCCGGGGGATGGCCTACCGCGAAGCCCGGGTCCGGGCGCAGTTCTACATCTCGCTGTACTTCCCGTTCGTGCAGTTCCTCTCCAGCGTCGCCGCCGCGCTCGTGCTGATCGTGGGCGCCTCGCGGGTCGACTCCGGGACGCTGACGGTCGGCGCGCTGGTGGCCTACCTGCTCTACATCGACCTCTTCTTCGCACCCGTCAACCAGCTCTCGCAGGTGTTCGACGGCTACCAGCAGGCGGCGGTGGGCCTGGGCCGGATCCGCGAGCTGCTGCGCACGCCGACCACCACCGCCGAGGCCGTCGACCCGGTGCCGGTGCGGGCGGCGCTCCGCGGCGAGATCGAGTTCGAGGGGGTCAGCTTCGCCTACAACGGCGGCGCCGACGGCGCTCGGGACGTCCTCACCGGTGTGAACCTGCGGATACCCGCGGGCCAGACGGTGGCGCTGGTCGGTGAGACGGGCGCCGGCAAGTCGACGCTGGTCAAGCTGGTCGCCCGGTTCTACGACGCGACCGCCGGCACCGTCCGGGTGGACGGCGTCGACCTGACCCGCTACGACCTCGCGCAGTACCGCCACCGGCTCGGCGTCGTCCCGCAGGAGGCGTACCTGTTCGCGGGCACCGTGCGCGGGGCGATCGCGTACGGCCGGCCCTCGGCCTCGGCGGCCGAGGTGGAGGCGGCGGCCCGGGCGGTCGGTGCGCACGACATGATCCTCGGCCTGTCCGACGGCTACGACCACGAGGTCACCGGCCGTGGGCGGAACCTTTCGGCGGGGCAGCGCCAGTTGATCGCGCTCGCCCGGGCCGAACTGGTCGATCCGGACGTCCTGCTGCTGGACGAGGCCACCGCCGCGCTCGACCTGGCCACCGAGGCGGCGGTCAACCACGCGGCGGACCGGCTCAGCGGCGGCCGCACCACCCTGGTCATCGCCCACCGTCTCACCACCGCGGAACGCGCGGACCGGGTCGTCGTCCTGGATCACGGCAGGGTGGTCGAGGACGGCACGCACACCGAACTGCTCGCCCGGGGCGGCGTGTACGCGCGGCTCTGGCGGGCGTTCGTCGCCGACGGACACCCGGCGCCCGACGTGGTGGCCGGCCAGGCCCCCGGCCGGTGAGCCGGCCCACCGGCTCGCGCACCTGACCCGCCGGGCTCACCCGCCTGATCCCCGCCGCCCCACCGGCCCGGTGGGGATCAGGCGGCGATCAGGCGGCGATCAGCGAGGTGAGCAGCCCGGACGCGTCGATCCCGCGGGGCAGGTCGCTGACCTGCCCGTCGCCCACCTCCACCACCCGCCAGCCGGAGCCGTCGGCCCGGCTGGCGAGGTCGGTGGTGACGAAGCGGCAGCCGAGGGCGCGGACCAGCGGCCGGACCCCGGTGAGATCCGGTTCGGCAGGCTGACCGGGCATGTCCGGGTGCGGTCCGACCAGCACCGGCTCACCGTCCAGCCACCACACCCGGGCCTCCAACGCCCGGGCCTCCAACGCGCGCTCGTTCCCGGTGGAGCGGCTCGTGGAGGTGCCGCCGTTCCGCGCCTCGTCCTGCCCGCTCCGGTCCCGCCCCTCCGCGCTCGCGCTGCCGCCGGCCCGTTCGAACCCGTCGAAGCGGGCGAACTCCTCGTACCGCCGCAGCACCACCCCGCCGGCCAGGTACTCGCCCTGCAACTCGACGAAGCGTGCCACCACCCGCGCGACGGCGGCGAGGTCGGCCAGTTCCGGGACGTAACAGGCCTCGTGCCACTCGTGCTTGCGGGACTTCACGTAGTCCTTGACGATCGCCGGACCGTGCCCGCCGAGCCGTTCGACGGCGGCGGCCAGTTCCTCGGGGCCGGGCCGGGCCGCCGTCCGCGCCGGAATCCAGACGCTCGGCGGTGTGGCCCCTTCGAACACGCCGTACCAGCCGGGCAGTTCGTGCGCCGAGGCGTAACCGGCCGCGCTGGTCAGCAGATGGGCACCGCGCCCGGCCAGCGCCCGGGCGAAGTCCGCGTAGCCGGTCGACGGAATCATCCACCCCCGGTACCAGAGCGGGCCGCAGTCCCGGGGCACCCGACGGACGGCCTCCTCGGCCTGTCCGGCGAGCAGTGCGTCATGGTCGACCAGGTACTGCTCACCACCCAAGTCCCGCAGCACCCGGGCCTCCCAGGCGAAGTGCGGGTCGGGCCGGTGCGGGTTGAGCGGGTCGGCCGGGAAGAGGAGCGCGGGTGCGGGCATGGGCGTCAGAGTACGTCCACCGGCCGTTCCCGGCGGCGCCAACACCCCTCCTCCTCCCGGGTGATGCCGTCCGCGCGGCTGCCGATCCGTTCGACGTCCAATCCGTTCGACGCCCCGGGGGCCGTGCTGGGAGAGTGACCCGATGCGAAATCTGTTGCGACGCGCGAAGCGGACCCCGAGGCAGGCGGCCAGGACGGTGGTACTGGACGAGAGCGGGTCGGTCTTCCTCCTCCGTTCGGACAACAGCGAGGTCGGCGTCCACTGGACCATGCCCGGCGGAGGCATCGAGGAGGGCGAGACACCGTGGACCGGAGCCCGCCGTGAGCTCTGGGAGGAGACCGGCTGGACGGATCTCGAACCCGGTCCGTTGCTCTGTACCTGGGAACACGACTTCACCTGGCACGGCACGCCCGTCCGCCAGTACGAGCACATCTATCTGACCAGCGGGCCGCACCGGGGCCCGGTCGGCGACGTCAGCGCGATGCACGCGGCCGACCGCATTCTCGACTGGCGCTGGTGGACGGTGGACGACCTCGCCGACGAGCACGCGGACGCCCTCTGGCCGTCCCGGCTGCCGGAACTGCTGGCCGACGTCCGGGAGGGCTGGATGACCGGCCGGCGCGAGCCGGTGCCGGTCGACCTCGGCTACCTCCCGAACGCTCCGACCACCTGACGAGCCCGACCGCCCGGACCGCCCCCGGCGCCCCCACGGCCCCGGCGGTCTCGGTGTCGAACACCCCCGGCAGCCCTCACGGCCGGTTCCCCGCAGCTACGAGGACTTCCGTCCGCCGGCCCGGCCCGTGCGCCCGGCCGGGCCGGCCTGCCAGCCGTGCAGGTCGAGCTCCCGGTCGTGCAGTGCTCCCGGGTTGATCAGCACCGACAGCTGTGCGTCCGCCAGTTGGTCGACGGCGAGGCCGGTGGCGGAGAGCAGGTGGTCGGTCGACACCGAGACGGCGATCGCGGGCCGCCAGGCCGGCAGGATCACCAGACTGGTGCCGCGGCCGATGCGGACGGGTTCGGCGGCGACCCGGACCGGCTGCCGTTCCTCGGGGCGGCCGACGGCCTCCGGGAGGTGGGGGGTGCCGCCGATCAGGATGCCCAGCGGCGTCTCGGCGTCCCCGCCGGCGGCGTCACCGGCCGCCGGTCCCACCGTCCCGACCGGTGGGTCGGAGGCCGTCGGCTCGTCCGGGGCCGGCGACGACGGCACGGGCGCCGCCGCGGCAGCGTCCGCGCGGGGGGTGGCCTGCGGCCGGTCCGGGCCCGCGGTCTCCGGGTGCATACGGCGCAGCCGCCGGGAGGGCGAGGGCCGCCTGGACAGGACGGTCCGCAGCTCCGCCCGCGCGGCCCGCAGCACGGGGACGGTCCGTTCCTCCGCCGGTGTCGACGGCGGAGGCTGGAACAGGACGAACGGTTCCGCCCCGGTGGCGGAAGCAGAACCGGAGCCGGCCACCGGGCCGGCCGCGGCTGCTCCGAGGTCTTCGGCGAGCAGCGCGCGGATCTCGGCCACCGGCCGACGGCAGGCGGCGGCCAGTTCGGCGAGCGAGCGGCCCTGGCCGTGGGCCGTGCGCAGCCGGGCGGCCAGACCGGCCCGGATCCGGGCGGCCGTCTGCCCGCTCTCGTCGAAGGCGCCCGCGACACGGTCGGAGAGACCGCCGACGCCACCGTCGGCGGCGTCGTCGCCGTGATCCCGGCCGTTCTCCGCGGCGGGCCGGTCACCGCGGGGGCGCGGAACCGAGCCGTCGCGGGTGGACCCGGTGGGGGCGCGGTCGCCGGCCGTCGCCGCCATCGTGCAGCGCGAGGCGGTCCGAGCCGGAGCCCCGCTTCCCGGCGCGCCCGCGGAGGCGGGGGACCCGGGGGACGCACCACAGGACGCGTGCCCGTCGGGCGTACCGGTCACGGAAACGGCGAGCACGTCGACCGGGGGCACGTCCACCGCGGGCACGCCGGTCACGGTCGCGCCGTTCGCGGGCGCGCCGGACGGGGGCAGGTCGGTAGCGGTCTGGTCGAGCGCGGTCATCGGCATGGGCCCTTCGGGGTACGGTCCCGATGATCCTCCCGCACCCCGGGACCAGCTCCAAGCGCCTTTCCGGCGGGTGTGTGCGAGGACACCGTCCCGTTCCGCCGCCCGCCGGCCCCCGTCGTCGGGCTCAGGCACCCGGTGCGACGAACCCCTTCAGGTCGGCCAGCACGGTGGTGGCCGCGAGGACGCCGAGGCCGAGGAACCACGTCTCGTCCGAAACCGGGCGCGCCTGGCCGGACTTGACGGCTCCGAGGGTCTTCCAGAGCGGGCCGCCGAGCACCGCGTCCTGGTTGGTGGAGCTGGGGGTGCCGTACACCCCGTAGAAGATCCAGTCGGCGTCGGCCTTGTCGATCTGCTCCGGGCCGATCTCGACCGCGAGCTCCTTGACCTGCTCGATCTCGGGCTGCGGCAGCGGCACATCGGTGAGGATGGTGCCGATGAAGGAGAGCCCCGCGTAGAGCCGGGTCTTGCCGGGCATGAAGCGCAGCGGCGTGATGGTGGGCCGCGTGCCGCCGATCGCGGCGCCGATCGCGGCGGCCGCGGCCTGGTAGGCGTCGAGCTGTGTCCTGGCTTCCGCCTCCAGGCCGAACGGGGCCGCGTTGAGCTGGAAGTTCTGCTTCCAGGGGTAGCCGGGGCGCAGTGAGAAGACGGTCGGCGCGATCTTGGAGAGCTGCGCGTACTGGTCCTGGGCGCGCAGCTGGCTGCCGAGGATCAGGTCGGGCTTCAGCGCGGCGATGGCCTCCAGGTTGAGGCTGTTGATGGTGCCGACGGCGGCCGGGTCACCGGCCTTGTCCTTGAGGTAGGACGGCATGCTCTTGGAGCCGTCGGTGTGGACGACACCGACCGGCTGGATGCCCAGGGCGACCACGTTGTCGAGCTCGCCGGTGTCCAGCACCACGACCCGGACCGGCTTGGCCGGGATGACGGTCTCGCCCATCGCGTGCTTGACGGTGCGCGGGTAGACGCCGGGGGCGGCGTCGGTGCCGAAGTCCTTCATCTTCTCGATCACGGCGGCGTAGTCGTCGCCGCCCTGCTTGACCGACTTCTGGTTCGGCGAGGAGCCGGACGAGGCCTGGGCCGGTCCGTTCGCGGAGCCGCCGGAACCGGTCGATCCGCCGGAGCCGCCACAGGCGGTGAGCAGCCCGCCGAGGCCGAGGACGGCACCACCGGTGAGTCCGGCGGCGAGGAACGTCCGACGGGTGGGGGTGCGGTTGGCGAGGGTCCGGTCGGCGGGGTGGGGGGCCACGCGACGCTCCTTCTCGATCGATCGATGTTAGGTGAGGCAAACCTATCCGAAGCCTTCGGGCGGCTCGATCGAGGGGGTGAAGGGAGGGGAGAAATCATCTCAACCCATAACATAAGGAATAGATCAAATTGCCATCAACCCTTTGAAACCAAGGTACACGAGTTAATACGCCGTTAATCCATCGCCCCTCCTTGGCTCATTGCGAATGAATCGAAGCAAGTGGTTCAGATCACCAGGGGTTGGCCTACACAACCTTCGATACCTCCACCTAGGGTGCGCAGGTGTTTGATCAGCAGCTCTCAGAGCACGGAAGCAGCGGACGGGCAACGGCGCCCGCCGCTCCGCAGGGTGCCCCGGACAGTGGTGCCAGTGGTGGAGTCCCCGATCCGGGGGCGGCGGGGGCAGCGGGGGACAAGGGTCTACGGGGCAACTCGGTAGGCCTGTTGAGCAGCGTGGTCCTGGGCCTCTCCACAGTCGCCCCGGTCTACTGCCTGACCGCGACGCTGGGGCCGACCGTCACCGCCGTCGGCGTCCAGATGCCCGCGGTCTTCCTGGCCGGCTTCCTGCCGATGCTGCTCGTCGCGTTCGCGTACAAGGAGCTGAACAAGGACTTCCCGGACTGCGGTACGTCCTTCAGCTGGACGGTCAGGGCCTTCGGCCCCCGGGTGGGCTGGATGGCGGGCTGGGGCCTGACGGTCGCGACCATCATCGTGCTCTCCAACCTGGCCGGGGTGGCGACCGACTTCCTCTACCTGATGCTCGGCGAGATGACCGGCAGCAGCGGGATCGCGGAGCTGAACGACAACAAGGCCGTCCACCTGCTCACCGTGGTCGTGCTGATCGCCGCCGCCACCGCGATGAGCTACCGGGGCATGACGGCCACCAAGTGGTTCCAGTACAGCCTGGTCGGCCTCCAACTGGCCGTCCTGGTGCTCTTCTCGGTCATCGCCATCAGCAAGGCCGCCGCCGGGGACCTGCCGCACTCGATCGGCTTCTCCGCCTCCTGGCTCGACCCGCTCCAGGTGAGCTCGTTCAGCGCGTTCACCGCCGGGCTGTCGCTCTCGATCTTCATGTACTGGGGCTGGGACACCTGCCTCACCATGAACGAGGAGACCCTCGGCAGCGCGAAGACCCCCGGCCGGGCCGCGATGATCTCCATGGTCACCCTGGTGGGTTCGTACCTGCTGGTCGCGATCGCGGCCCAGATGTTCGCCGGCGTCGGTACCGCCGGTACCGGCCTCGGCAACCCGGCCACCGCCGACAACGTCTTCTCCGCGCTGGCCCGGCCGGTGCTCGGCTCGCCGTGGAGCATCCTGCTCTTCCTGGCCGTCGTCGCCAGCGCCGCCGCCAGCCTGCAGACCACGTTCATCCCGGTGGCCCGCACCCTGCTGGCGATGAGCGCCTACCGCGCCGTGCCGCCGCGCTTCGGCACCGTCCACCCGCGCTTCCGCACCCCCGGCTACGCGACGGTCGCTGCCGGCATCGCCACCGCCGTCTTCTATGTCGGCATGAGCCTGATCAGCGAGAACGTCGTCCAGGACACCATCCTGGCCCTCGGTCTGATGATCTGCTTCTACTACGCCCTGACGGCCTTCGCCTGCGTCTGGTACTTCCGCCACTCGCTCCGGAGCAGCCTGCGCGACCTGGTGCTGCGGGGCATCGCCCCCCTGCTCGGCGGCGTGCTGCTCGCCGCGGTGTTCCTGCAGACCCTCACCGACGCCTGGGACCCGGAGTACGGCAGCGGCGCCGTCCTCGGGATCGGATCGGTCTTCGTCATCGGCGTCGGCATCCTGCTGCTCGGGGCGGTGCTGATGACCTGGTACGGCGCGTTCCGGCCCGAGTTCTTCCGCGGCGAGACCCTGCGCAAGGACACCCCCGCACTGGTCGTGGAGGACTGACGCTATCCTCGAACGCGTGAAGCGCTTCGCAGGTCTCGACTGGTGGCCGTCCTAGGACGGCCACCAGTCATGCCTGACCAGGGCCGTCCGGATGGACGGCCCTGTTGCGTCTCCCCGACGGGACGGGCCCGGAACCCCGGACGGACGGCCACCACCACCGCCGTACCGAGGAGAGATCCGATGACCGTTCCCACCGCCGGCCGTACCGTCCCGGCCGCGCCCGTTTCCCCCGCCGACCCGGCAGACCCGGCCGACACGGCCGCACCCGCCACTCCGGCCGACCGCCGGCCCGGCGCCGACCTGGACGAGCTGATCCGCCGGGACCCGGGCGCCCACCGGGTCCTGACCGGTGACCGGCCCACCGGCCCGCTCCACCTCGGCCACTACTTCGGCACCCTGCAGAACCGGGTCCGCCTCCAGCGCCTGGGCGTCGAGATGTTCGTCGTGGTCGCCGACTACCAGGTCATCACCGACCGCGACATCGCCGACCGCCTCGCCGAGCACAGCGAGAACCTCGTCCTCGACTACCTGGCCACCGGGCTGGACCCGGACCACGCCACGATCTTCGCCCACAGTGCCGTCCCCGCCCTCAACCAGTTGCTGCTGCCCTTCCTCAGCCTCGTCAGCGTGGCCGAACTGGGCCGCAACCCCACCGTCAAGGACGAGATCACCCACTCCAGCCAGTCGGCCGTGAACGGGCTGATGTTCACGTACCCCGTCCACCAGGCCGCCGACATCCTCTTCTGCAAGGCGAACCTCGTCCCGGTCGGCCAGGACCAGCTGCCCCACCTCGAAGTGGCCCGCACCGTCGCCCGGCGCTTCAACGAGCGCTACCCGCACCCGGACGGCACCGGTGTCTTCCCCCGGCCGGAGGCCCTGCTCTCCGCCGCCCCCCTGCTGCTCGGGACCGACGGGGGCAAGATGAGCAAGAGCCGCGGCAACGCCGTCCGGCTCTCCGCCGACGCGGACACCACCGCCCGCCTGATCCGGGGCGCCAAGACCGACACGGACCGCCGGATCACCTACGACCCGGCCGCCCGGCCGGAGGTCTCCAGCCTGGTGCTGCTCGCCGCGCTCTGCCAGGACCGCGCCCCGGAACTGGTCGCCGACGAGATCGGCGACGGTGGCGCCGCCGCCCTGAAGCGCACGGTCATCGAGGCGGTCAACGAGCACTTCGGCCCGATGCGCGCCCGCCGTGCCGAACTCGCCGCCGACCGCGGCCACATCCGGCAGGTCCTGCGGGAGGGCGCCGAGCGCGCCAACGCCGTGGCCGACGCCACGCTCGCCGAGGTCAGGGCGGTGATGGGATCGGTCTGAAGCGGTCGGGGCATACCTTCCCCGGGCGGACCGGACCGATCCCGTCGCCGCCCTGAGCCCGCGCCACCCCCGCGCACACCGTTGCCCGTACCCCTGGAAGGATCCCGGCCATGGACCAGCACCCGACCCCGCCCGGCCGAGGGCTGACGCGCCCGCCGCACCTCCACCCCGGGGACCACGCCGTCGTGGTCGCCCCCAGTGGCCCGGTCGACCCCGAGCGGCTCACCGCCGGGTGCGCGATCCTGCGCTCCTGGGGGCTGCGGGTCACCGTCGCGCCGCACGTCCTGGACACCCACCCGACCCTCGCCCACCTGGCGGGAGCCGACGCGGACCGGGCCGCGGACCTCCAGGACGCCTGGCTCGACCCCACCGTCGACGCCGTCATCTGCGCCCGCGGCGGCTACGGCGTCCACCGCATGGTCGACCTGCTCGACTGGGACGCGATGCGCGCCGTCCCGCCCAAGGTGCTGATCGGCTTCAGCGACGTCTCCTCGCTGCACGAGGCCGTCGCCCAGCGACTCGGCGTCGCCTCGCTGTACGGCCCGATGAGTTCGGCCAGCTCCTTCGTCTCCGACGGGCCGACGGCCGAGCACCTGCGCCGCACCCTCTTCGAACCCTCGGCCACCACGGTGATCACCTCGCCCACGGCCTCCGCGCTCGTCCCCGGCCGGGCCCGCGGCATCACCGCCGGGGGCTGCGCGCACGTCCTCGCGGCCGAACGCGGCACGCCCGCGGCCCGACCCTCCTTCGCCGGCACGATCCTGATCCTGGAAGACGTCAACGAGCACCCGTACCAGCTCGACCGCCTCCTCACCCAGTTCCTGCGCTCCGGCGCCTTCGAGGGGGTCGCGGGCATCGCGCTCGGCTCCTGGGAAGGCTGCGGCCGACCCGACCGCGTCCGGGACGTCATGCTCGACCGGCTGGGCCCGCTCGGCGTACCCGTCATCTGGGAGCTGGGCTTCGGCCACTGCCCCTCCACCCTCACCATCCCCCTGGGCGTGCCCGCCCTGCTCGACGCCGACACCGGAACCCTCACCCTGGAGACGCCCGCCCTCGCCGCACGCTGACCGGTACCGGGACCACGCGAGGTCAGTGGGCGGGGTCAGTAGGGTGCGGCCATGAACGAGGACACCCTCACCACCCTCGCCCTGGGCCTCCTCCGGGGGCCGGGCAGCAGTGCCCGCGCCATCCTCGGACTTGCCGGCCCGCCCGGCGCCGGCAAGTCCACCCTGGCCCGGCACCTCGTGGCCGAGGTCGAGCGCCGGGAAGGCCCCGGCAGCGCCGCCTACCTCCCGCTCGACGGATTCCACCTCTCCGCGGCGCAGCTCGACCGCCTCGGCCTGGCCCACCGCAAGGGCGCACCCGCCACCTTCGACGTACACGGCTATGTCGCACTGCTGCGCCGGGTCGCCGCCGACCGCTTCCAGCCCATCTACGTCCCCGACTTCGACCGCGCCCTCGACGAGCCGGTCGCCGCCCGCCATGTCGTCCCGCCGCAGGCCCGCCTCGTCGTCACCGAGGGCAACTACCTCGCCGCCGCCGAACACCCGTGGCCGGAGGCCCGCCGACTGATGCGCGAGCTCTGGTACGTCGACGCCGACGACACCGTCCGGGAGGAGCGGCTGATCCGCCGCCACCGGGCCGGCGGGCGCGACGAGGCCACGGCCCGGCAGTGGGTCACCACCAATGACCACCCCAACGGCGAGTACGTGAAGGCCGCCCGCTCGCTCTGCACGCGGACCGTGCCCGGCGCCGGTTTGCCTACGGCCCCGCCTGGGCGTAGTGTTCTCTAGTCGCTCGGCTGGGAGCACCGGACACGCATCTGCGCGGACGGTCCCGGGGTGGCCAATCCTTGGAAACACATCACTTCCCGGTTCGGGCTGGGTTGCGCTTTGTCATTGTGACGGTGCGGCTCGGGTCTTATTCGGTGTGTCTGTTTATAGGGGTTGCGGTCGGATTCGCCTTTGTGGGCGGGGATCGGCTAGAGTTTGAAACGTCGGACGGGGCGTCAAGCCCTAGAAGACATCAGCGAGTTGGGTGAACGAAGCGCCGGAAACGGTGCGGAAAGCATCTGGTAAGCTGGGAACACGAAAGAACGAAGCGCCCGGAGGG
>NZ_JBIVVS010000045.1:0-37463 GCF_044768625.1 Kitasatospora sp. NPDC091207 | reverse complement strand
TTCGGTCTGGAGGGGCCGGCGGTGACGGTGGACACGGCGTGTTCGTCGTCGTTGGTGGCGTTGCACTGGGCGGCGCAGGCGTTGCGTGAGGGCGATTGCGAGATGGCCCTGGCGGGCGGTGTGACCGTGCTCGCCACCCCGGGGGTGTTCGGCGAGTTCGACCGGCAGGGCGGGCTGGCCTCGGACGGGCGCTGCAAGGCCTTCGCGGCCGGCGCGGACGGCACCGGCTGGGCCGAGGGCGTCGGCGTCCTGCTGGTGGAGCGGCTCTCCACCGCGCGCCGCCACGGGCACGAGGTCCTCGCGGTGCTGCGGGGGAGCGCGGTGAACCAGGACGGTGCGTCGAACGGTCTGACGGCGCCTAACGGTCCCGCTCAGCAGCGGGTGATCCGGCAGGCGCTGGCGAACGCCGGGCTGGAGGCGTCAGAGGTGGACGCGGTGGAGGCGCACGGCACGGGTACCGTGCTGGGGGACCCGATCGAGGCCCAGGCGCTGCTGGCGACGTACGGGCAGGACCGGGTCGGTGAGCCGCTGTGGCTGGGGTCGGTGAAGTCCAACATCGGGCACACCCAGGCCGCCGCCGGTGTGGCCGGGGTGATCAAGATGGTGCAGGCGATGCGGCACGGCGTGCTGCCGGCCACCCTGCACGTGGACGAGCCCTCCGCGCAGGTGGACTGGTCGGCCGGTGCGGTGGAGTTGCTGACCGAGGCCCGGCCGTGGCCGGAGACGGACCGGCCGCGTCGCGCGGGCGTCTCCTCGTTCGGGATCAGCGGCACCAACGCCCACGTCATCATCGAACGCCCCGAACCCGAGCCGGCGTCCGAACCCGCGGGGGACCGGCCGGAGGGTCTCGGCCCCGTGCCGTGGCTGCTGTCGGCGGCCACCGCCGAGGGGCTGCGCCACCAGGCCGACCGCCTGCGGGACTTCGCCACGGACGGCCGCGCGGTGGACGTCCGCGATGTCGGCCGTGCGCTGGCCACCACCCGCGCCGCGCTGGAGCACCGGGCGGTCGTGGTCGGGGCCGACCGGGAGGAGCTGGTCCGGGGGTTGGCCGCCGTCGTCGACGGGGTGCCGAGCGCGGCCGCGGTCTCCGAGGTCGCGGGTGACGGACGGGTGGCGTTCCTGTTCACCGGGCAGGGCGCGCAGCGGGCCGGGATGGGAAGGGATCTCCACGCCCGGTTCCCGGTGTTCGCGGAGGCCTTCGACGCGGTGTGCGCGGAGTTCGACCTGCTGCTGGACCGGCCGGTCAGGGACGTGGTGTTCGAGGGCACCGACCTGGACCTGACGGTGTGGGCGCAGGCCGGACTGTTCGCGGTCGAGGTGGCGCTGTTCCGCCTCCTGGAGTCCTGGGGGGTGGTCCCGGAGGTCCTGCTCGGCCACTCGGTCGGTGAGATCGCCGCCGCTCACGCGGCGGGGGTGTTCTCCCTCCCGGACGCCTGTGCCCTGGTGGCGGCGCGCGGCCGGCTGATGCAGGCACTGCCCGCCGGCGGCGCGATGCTGGCCGTGCAGGTGACCGAGGCCGAGGCGCGGGCGGCGGTCGGCGACCGGCTGGACATCGCGGCCGTCAACGGCCCGGCCTCCGTGGTGGTCTCCGGCGACGCGGAGGTGATCGGGGAGTTCGCGGCCCGGTGGTCGGCGAACGGGGTCAGGACGCGCGGCCTGACGGTCTCGCACGCCTTCCACTCCGCCCTGATGGAGCCGATGCTGGCCGACTTCGCGGCGGTCCTGAAGGGGCTGGCCTTCGCCGAGCCGGGTATCCCGGTCGTGTCGAACCTGACCGGGGCCGTCGCCGGGCCCGGTCTGCTGTCCACCCCGGACTACTGGGTCCGGCAGGTCCGTGAGGCGGTCCGCTTCGCCGACGGCCTCGACACCCTGCACCGGCAGGGCCTGACCCGGTTCGTCGAACTCGGGCCCGACGGCGTGCTGACCGCGCTGGTGGCCCCGATCGTGCCCGACGCCGTCGCCGTGCCGTTGCTGCGCGGCGGGCTCGACGGGACGCGGGCCGCCGTCGGGCGACTGTGGGCGGCCGGGGTTCCGGTGGACTGGGCGGCCGTGCTGCCCGGCGGCCGGCGGGTGGGCCTGCCGACCTACGCCTTCCAGCGGGACCGCTACTGGCCGGACCCGGTGGTGGCGCCGGAACCCGCCGACCCGGTGGAGGAGCGGTTCTGGGCGGCGGTCGAGCGCGAGGACCTCGCCGCGGTCGCCGAGGCCCTGGAGGCCCGGCCGGAGGCGGTGGAGACGGCGCTGGGCGCGCTGTCGTCGTGGCGGCGCCGACGGCGTCAGGACGCGCGCACCGACTCCTGGCGCTACCGCGTCGTGTGGCGGCCGGTGACCGTGCCGTCCGACCGGGCCGCGCTGGGCGGGACCTGGCTGGTCGTGGCGCCGGCCGCCGGGGATGCGGCGGCCGCGGAGCTGGCGGCCGAGGCGCAGGCCGGGCTGGCCGCCGCCGGGGCCCGGACGGTCCGGCTGTCCGTCGACGGCGACCGGACCGACCGGGACGGGAGCGGCGACGGCATCGACCACGACGGGATCGACCGGGACGGGACCGACCGCGCGGAGCTGGCCGCCCGGCTCAGGACGACGCTCGACCGGGTCGGCGAGGTCGCGGGCGTCCTCGGGGTGCTCGGCGACCGGGTGGCCGGGGTGATGACGCTCGCCCAGGCCCTCGACGACACCGGCCTGGACGCCCCGCTGTGGGCCGTCACCTCCGGCGCGGTGTCGACCGATCCGTCGGACCGGCTGAGCGCCCCCGGACAGGCGACCGTCTGGGGCCTCAGCCGGGGCCTGGACCTGGCCGGGCCGGAGCGCCGGGGCGGGATCGTGGACGTCCCCGCGCGGCGGGACGCCACCGTCTGGGACCGGTTCGCGCACGCGCTCGGCGGTGCGGAGCGGGAAGCCGCGATCCGGGCCGGGCAGGTCTTCGCCCGCCGGCTGGTCCCGGCCCCGGCCGGGACGACGGCCGGCGCGGGGGCGGAGCACGTGGTGTGGCCGACCTCGGGCACCGTCCTGGTCACCGGTGGTACCGGTGCGCTCGGCCGACGGGTCGCCCGCCGGCTGGCCGGCCGGGGCGTGCCGCGCCTGCTGCTGGTCGGACGGCGCGGCGCGGACACGCCCGGCATCGCCGAACTGGTCGCCGAACTGGGGGCGGCCGGCACCGAGGTGACGGTGGCGGCCTGCGACGTCGCCGACCGGGACGCGCTCGCCGCGCTGCTGGCGGCCGTCCCCGCGGCGCACCCGCTCACCGCGGTCGTGCACGCGGCCGGGGTCGGCGACGACACCCCGCCGGCCGCGCTCACCCCGGGACGGATCGCCGAGGTGCTGCGACCCACCGTGGACGGCGCCCGCCACCTGCACGAGCTGACCGCGGGCCTGGACCTGGCCGCGTTCGTGCTGTTCTCCTCGGTGGCCGGCGTCTGGGGCGCCGCCCAGCCCGCCCGGGCGGCGGCCAACGCCTACCTGGACGCCCTGGCCGAGGCCCGCCGGGCCGCCGGGCTGGCGTCCACCTCGATCGCCTGGGGGCCGTGGGCCGACGAGAACGGGCTCACCGGCGACGCCGCCGAGCGGCTCGCCCGCACCGGACTGCGGGCGCTGGCGCCGGAGGCGGCCCTGGACCTGTTGGACCGGCTGCCGGACGAGGCCTGCCTGACGGTCGCCGACGTCGACTGGGAGCGGTTCGCCGCCTCGTACACGCTGACCCGGCCGCGCCGGCTGCTGGACGAGATCCCGGGCGCCCGGCGGCCGGACGCCGCCGACGGCGCGGATGCCCGGCCCGGCCGGGCGGACGCGGCGGCGCTGCGCGAACGGCTGGCCGGCCTGCCGGGCGAGGAGTGCGACCGGGTGGTGCTCGACCTGGTCCGCGCCCACGCCGCGACCGTCCTCGGGCACGCCGACGCCGAGGCGATCGGACCGGACCGGCCGTTCCTGGAGCTGGGCGTCAACTCGCTCACCGCGATCGAGCTGCGGGACCGGCTCCGGACGGCCGTCGGGGCGCCGCTGGTGAGCACCGTGGTCTTCGACAGCGGGACGGCGACGGAGCTCGCCCGGCGGGTGCGGGAGGCGCTCGGCGTGGCCGGCAGCGCCGCCGGGCCCCAGGAGCAGACCGGCCTGCTGCGCACCCTCTACGGCGAGTCGATGCGGCAGAACAAGCTCCACAAGTTCATGGAGTTCCTGTCCGACGCGGCCTCGTACCGGCCGATGTTCAGCTCGCCCGACCAGGTGGCCGAGCCGCCGGCCCCGGTGTTCCTGGCCCGCGGTCCGAAGCGGCCGAGGGTGGTGTGCCACACCGGGATGTCGGCGCTCGGCGGTGTGCACGAGTTCGCCCGGCTGGCCGCCTCGTTCAACGGCAGCCACGACGTCGTCGCCCTGCCGCTGCCCGGCTACCGGGACGGGGAGGAGCTGCCCACCAGCCTGGACGTGTCGCTGGACTGGCAGGCCAGGACGCTCGTCGAGGTCGCCGGCGACGCGCCGTTCGTGCTCCTCGGGCACTCCGGCGGCGGGCTGCTCGCCCACGCGCTGACGCACCGCCTGGAGGCGATGGGCGTGCCGGTGGCCGGCGTGGTGCTGGTGGACACCTACCCGATGGACCGTCCGATGCACCAGGAGTGGCTGTCGGAGCTGACCGACGGCACCTTCGGGCGCGAGGAGCTGGCCGTGCCGATGACCGACACCCGGCTGACGGCCCAGGCCTGGTACGGCCGGATGTACCTCGGCTTCCGGGCCGAGGAGGTCGCCGCGCCCACCCTGGTCGTCCGCGCCAGTGACCCGATCGGCGAGTGGACCCGGGAGGACGACTGGCGGGCCACCTGGGACCGGCCGCACAGCACGGTGGACGTCCCCGGCAACCACTTCACGGTGATGATGGAGCACGGTGCCACGACCGCGGCGGCCGTGCGGGAGTGGCTCGGCTCGGTCGCCGGTCCCGGCACGGGCGGCGCGGCCGGCTGACGGCACGGAACTGCCCGGGAGCGTCTCGGACGCTCCCGGGCAGTCGGGTTCTCGTGTTCCCGGGTTCTCGTGTTCCCGGGCGTTCGGCCGCGCGGCGTCCGCTCAGCGGCGGTACGCCACCTTGAGCGGCAGGCTCGTGAGTCCGAGCACGAAGTTGAACCGGGTGTGCCACTCCAGGTCCGGGCCGGCCAGCTCGATCCGCTCGTAGCGCCGCAGCAGCGCCGTGATGGTCATGCACACCTCGGTCCTGCCGAGCATCGCGGCGATGCAGTAGTGCGGCCCGGACCCGAAGGCCAGCGACTTCACGCCCTCGCGGCGCAGATCGAGGCGGTCGGGGTCGGGGAACCTCGCCGGGTCGCGGTGGGCGGCGCCGAGGATCGCCAGGACGACGTCGCCGGCCGGGATCCGCTGCCCGGAGAGGGTGAGGTCCTCGGTCAGGTGCCGGAGGATGATCTGCACCGTGGAGTTGTGGCGGGCCAGTTCCTCGAAGCAGTCGCCGATCATCTCCGGGTTCGCGCGCAGCAGTTCCAGCTGATCGGGGTGGGTGAGCAACGCGTGCACACTGTTGCCGATGACGTTGATCGTGGTCTCGTGCCCCGCGTTGAACAGCAGGAGCACCTGGGCGATCACATCCTCGTCGCTGAGCCCCTCGCCGTCCTCGTCCTTCGCCATCAGCATGGTCAGCACGTCGTCGCGGGGTTCGGCCCGGCGCAGTTCCATCTGGGCCCGGATGTAGGCGCTGAATTCCGGCTCGGCCTCGTTCATCGCGTCCCGCATCTGCGGGGTGATCAGCGGGTCGATGATGTTGGCGATCGCGTTCGTCCACTTCAGGCACTTGTCCGCGTCCTCGACCGGAATGCCGAGCAGACCGCAGATCACCGCGACCGGGACGGGTGCGGCGAGTTGCCCGATCAGGTCGACCTCGCCCTCGCCCATGTCGTCGAGGAGCCGGTCGACGATGCGCTGGATCTCCGGTTCGAGGCGCTGCACCGCACGCGGCGTCACCGCGCGGGCGATGATCCGGCGCAGCTTGCGGTGCTCCTCGCCGTGCTTGACCAGCATCCACCGGCTCAGGCTGCGCATCGCCGGGCTGTCCGGTCCGCCGCGCTGCTCGGCGAACGCCGGGTCGGTGGTCACGCCGGAGGACGCCTGGGGCGCGCGCAGGAAAGCGTCGACGTCGTCGTACCGGGTGAGCGTCCAGAATCCGTACGGTGAATGGTGAATGGGCTCCGTCTCGCGCAGCCGCCGATAGTAGGCGTATCTGTTCCGGTGGAGCTGTGGATCGTTGAGGTCGAAGAGAACCCTGGTCCTTTGTCGCTCAACCATGACCCGGCCAATCATCGCGAGGATATTGTTCCCCAGGCTCGGCCGCGGGTGATGAGGGGTCAACCCCTATCCTTCCCGCCGGCGCGCCGGTCAGGTCCGGGCCGGACCTAAGGGGGAAGCCGGAAGGCTAGGGGTAGTTGGGCGCGAGTGGCCGCGGTTAGCCTTCGTCGGCGGACCGGCGATCGGGTGGCTGGTGCACGCGGCGGCGGCGAAGTCCCGGAATTCCCCGAAACAGGCCGGCCGGTCATCTCAGTCTATTTCGCGCCATCCGTGGAAGAGGGTTTCACCAGATGGTTGACAAGGATACGCTTCGCGATTATCTGAAGCGGGTCACGGCCGATCTCCACCGGACCAGGCAGCGCCTGGCCGATGTCGAGGCGGCGGACGCCGAACCGCTGGCGATCATCGGAATGAGCTGCCGGTTCCCCGGCGGCGTCCGTTCACCGGAGGACCTCTGGCGGCTGGTGGCCGGGGGCGGCGACGCCGTCGGCCCGTTCCCCGAGGACCGCGGCTGGGCCCTGGACCACCTCTTCGACGACGACCCGGAGCAGCCGGCGACCAGCTATGTGCGCGCGGGCGGATTCGTCGCCGGCGCCACCGAGTTCGACCCCGGGTTCTTCGACATCTCGCCCCGCGAGGCGCTGGCGATGGACCCGCAGCAGCGGGTGCTGTTGCAGGCCTGCTGGGAGGCGGTCGAGCGCGCCCGCCTCGACCCGACCACGCTGCGCGGCAGCGACACCGGGGTGTTCATCGGCGCCGGCGACCAGAAGTACACCGCGCTGGTCGCCGGCGCGTCGCACGACGCCGGTGAGGGCCACCTGCTCACCGGTGGGGCCAGCGCCGTCATCTCGGGCCGGGTCTCGTACGCGATGGGCCTGGAGGGCCCGGCGATCACCATCGACACGGCCTGCTCCTCGTCCCTGGTCGCCCTCCACCTCGCCGCCCGCTCGGTCCGGCAGGGCGAGTGCTCGCTGGCGCTGGTCGGCGGTGTCACGATCATGGCCACCCCGGGCGTGTTCACCGAGTTCAGCAAGCAGCGCGGGCTGGCCCAGGACGGCCGCTGCAAGTCGTTCGCGGCCGCGGCCGACGGCACCGGCTGGTCCGAGGGCGTCGGCGTGCTCCTGGTGGAGCGGCTCTCCGAGGCCCGTCGGCTCGGGCACCCGGTGCTCGCGGTGGTACGCGGCTCGGCGGCCAACCAGGACGGCGCCTCCAACGGGCTGACCGCGCCGAACGGGCCGTCCCAGCAGCGCGTGATCATGCAGGCCCTGGCCGGCGCCAAGCTGTCCACCGGGGACGTCGACCTCGTCGAGGCGCACGGCACCGGCACCGAGCTGGGCGACCCGATCGAGGCCCAGGCCCTGCTGGCGACGTACGGCCAGGGCCGCCCGGCCGACCGGCCGCTGTGGCTGGGCTCGGTGAAGTCCAACATCGGGCACACCCAGGCCGCCGCCGGTGTGGCCAGTGTGATCAAGACCGTGATGGCGCTGCGGCACGGCGTGATGCCGGCGACCCTGCACGTGGACGAGCCGACCCCGCACGTGGACTGGTCGGCGGGCGCGGTGGAACTGCTCACCGAGGCCCGGCCGTGGCCGCGGAGCGCCGAGCCCCGGCGGGCGGGCGTGTCGTCCTTCGGGATCAGCGGCACCAACGCCCACGTCATCCTGGAGGAGGCCGCCGACCAGGACCAGGACCAGGACCAGGAGCCGGACCAGGAGCCGGAGTCGGGCCCGGCCGCCGGGGCGCTCCCGTTCGTCCTCGGCGCGAAGAGCGACGCCGGGCTGCGCGGCCAGGCGGCGCGGCTGCGCGCCCTCCTGGCGGCCGACCCGGGCGCCCACCCGGCGGACCTCGGCCGCTCGCTGGCCCTCACCCGCGCCGGGCTGAGCCACCGCGCGGTGGTCGTGGCGGCCGACCGCGCCGACCTGCTGGCCGGCCTGGCGGCGGTGGAGGACGGCGCCGAGAGCGGCCTGGTCGTGCGCGCCGCCGCCCGCACGAGCGGCAAGCTGGCCTTCCTGTTCACCGGTCAGGGCGCGCAGCGGGCCCGGATGGGCGCCGAACTGGCCGCCTCCCGGCCCGTGTTCGCGCAGGCCCTGGCCGAGGTGTGCGAGCGGCTGGACCCGCACTTCGACCCGCCGCTGCGCGCCGTGCTCGACGCCGAGCCCGGCAGCGACACCGCGGCGCTGCTGGACCGGACCGCCTACACCCAGGCGGCGCTGTTCGCCGTCGAGGTGGCGCTGTACCGGCTGGTGAGCGCCCACGGGGTCACCCCCGACTACCTGCTCGGCCACTCGGTGGGCGAGGTCGCCGCCGCGCACGTGGCCGGGGCGCTCTCCCTCGACGACGCCTGCGTACTGGTCGCCGCGCGCGGCCGGCTGATGCAACGGATGCCCGAGGGCGGCGCGATGGTCGCCGTGGAGGCCGGCGAGGCGGAGGTCCGCGAGGCGCTGGCCGGGGCGGCCGGCGCGGTCGCCGTGGCCGCCGTCAACGGCCCGGCCTCGACGGTCGTCTCCGGCGACCGCGCGGCGGTCCTGGAGCTCGCCGCCCAGTGGCGCGAACGCGGGCTGCGGACCTCGGAGTTGCGGGTCTCGCACGCGTTCCACTCGCCGCACATGGACGGCATGCTGGCGGAGTTCCGCGCGGTCGTCGCCGGGCTGGCCTTCCGGCCGCCCGCGATCCCGATCGTCTCCAACCTCACCGGCGCGCCCGTCGCCGCCGAGCGACTGGCCGACCCGGACCACTGGACCGGGCAGGTCCGCGAGACCGTCCGGTTCGCCGACGGCGTCCGGTGGCTGGACGAGCGGGGTGTCACCCGCTACCTCGAACTCGGACCGGACGGCGTGCTCAGCGGCATGGCCCGCGGCTGCCTCGCCCACCACGACGACGCCCTGTTCGTGGCGCCGCTGCTGCGCCGCGACCGGCCCGAGGAGCTGAGCGTCACCACCGCGCTCGCCGGGCTGCACGCGCACGGCGGCGCGGTCGACTGGGCCGGGTTCTTCGGCGCCGGCCGCCGGCTGGACCTGCCGACGTACGCCTTCGAGACCGCACCGTACTGGCCGAACACCGCCGCCTGGCGCGGCGACGTGACGGCGGCCGGTCTGAGCGCCACCGGCCACCCGCTGATCGGCGCCGGGATCGGCCTGGCCGGCGGTGACGAACTGCTGTTCACCGCGCGGCTCTCGGTCGACTCCCACCCGTGGCTGGCCGGCCACCGGGTGCACGGCCGGACGGTGGTCCCGGGCACCGCCTTCGTCGAGCTGGCCGTCCACGCGGGCGACCAGGTCGGCTGCGGTGACGTGGACGAGCTGGTCCTGGAGACCCCGCTGGTGCTCCCCGGGCGCGGCGCGGTCCAGGTGCAGGTGGCCGTCGGCGCCGCCGCCGCGGACGGCCGTCGCACCGTCTCGGTGCACGCCCGCCCCGAGGACCGGGCCGACGGCAGCTGGCCGGACCGGCCGTGGACCCGGCACGCGACCGGTGTGCTGGCCCCCGCCCCCGCCACCGCCGCGGGCGCGGCCGTCGCGGCCGCACCGGAGCAGTGGCCCCCCGCCGGCGCCGTCGCGGCCGACGTCGACGCCGTGTACGCGCTGCTGGACGCGGCCGGCCTGGCGTACGGCGAGGCGTTCCGCGGTCTGACCGCCGCCTGGCGGGACGGGGACGGCATCCTGGTCGAGGCGCGGGCGCCCGAGCCGGCGCAGGCCCGCCGCTACGGTCTGCACCCGGCGCTGCTGGACGCCGTCCTGCACGCGCTGGCGGTGCGCCCGCCGGGCGCCGGGGCCGCCGGCGGCCCCGGGGTGACCGCCGGGCTGCCGTTCTCGTGGAGCGGTGTGGCCCTGCGGGGTTCGGGCGCCGCCGCGGTGCGGGCCCGGCTCACCCCGCTGGGCGAGGACGCGCTGTCCCTGGTGGCCTGGGACGGTGACGGGCAGCCGGTCGTCACCGTGGAGCGCCTGGTGCTGCGGGCGGCGACGACCGCCGGGGCGGCCGCCGAGCGGGCCGGGCTGTACCGGGTGGACTGGCGACGGCCGGCCGTCGGCGGAGCCGAGGTCACCGTGCCGGCGGACCTCGCGGTGCTGGAGGCCGGCGACGGGCTCGCGGCGGCGGTCGACGACGACGGCCACGCGCCCGGCATCGTCGTGCTGCCCTGCCCGGCGGGCTCGGCGCAGGAGGCCGTCACCCGGGTCCTGGCCGTGCTCCAGGACTGGCTGGCCGACGACCGGTTCGCCGCCGGACGGCTGGTGGTGCTCACCCGGGACGCGGTCGCCGCCGCCCCCGGCGACCCGGTCACCGACCCGGCCGGCGCGGCCGTGTGGGGCCTGGTGCGCACCGCGCAGACCGAGAACCCCGACCGGTTCGTGCTGCTCGACGCCCCGGCCGGGGCCGTGCCGGCCGAGCTGCTGACCGCCGCCGTCGCCTGTGGTGAGCCGCAACTGGCGCTTCGTGACGGCGAGTTCACCGCCGCCCGGCTGGTCCGGGCCGCCCTGCCCGGCGGACTCCCGGCCCCCGCCGGCGCCGCCGGCTGGCGGCTGGACACCCGGGCGCCGGGCACCCTGGAGGCCCTCGAACTGCTGCCGGTCGACCCGGCGACACCGCTGGGCTCCGGCGCGGTACGCCTGGGCGTGCGCGCGGCGGGCCTGAACTTCCGTGACGTGCTGGGCGCGCTCGGCATGTACCCGGGTGACGTCGTGCTCGGCGGCGAGGCCGCCGGCGTGGTGCTGGAGGTCGGACCGGACGTCGAGGGGCTCGCGCCCGGCGACCGGGTGTTCGGGCTCTGCCCGGCCGCGTTCGGCCCCACGGCGGTCACCGATCACCGGCTGCTCGCGCCGATGCCCGCGGACTGGACCTTCGCCGAGGCCGCGGCCGTGCCGATCGCCTACGCCACCGCGTACTACGGCCTGGTCGACCTGGCCGGCCTGCGGGCGGGCGAGTCGGTGCTGATCCACGCCGCCGCGGGCGGCGTCGGGACCGCCGCCGTGCAGGTCGCCCGGCACCTCGGCGCGGAGGTCTTCGGCACCGCCGGCCCGGCCAAGTGGCACGCGGTCCGCGCGCTGGGCGTCGCCGAGGACCGGATCGCCTCGTCGCGCGACACCGGCTTCGCCCGCCGCTTCGCCGAACTGACCGACGGTCGCGGCATGGACGTGGTGCTGGACGCGCTGGCGGGCGAGTTCGTCGACGCCTCGCTCGGCCTCCTGCCGCGCGGCGGCCGCTTCATCGAGATGGGCAAGACCGACGTCCGCGACGCCGACGAGGTCGCCGCCCGCCACCCCGGGGTCCGCTACCGGGCCTTCGACCTGATCGAGGCCGGGCCGGAGCGGATCGGCGAGATCCTCGGCACGCTGCTGGAGCTGTTCCGCTCCGGCGCGCTGCGGCTGCCGCCGCTGCGCGCCTGGGACGTGCGGACGGCCCCCGAGGCGTTCCGCCACCTCAGCCAGGCCCGCCACATCGGCAAGGTCGTCCTCACCCTGCCGCGCCCGTTCGACCCGGACGGCACGGTGCTGGTCACCGGGGGCACCGGCGGACTCGGCCGGGTGCTCGCCGAGCACCTGGTGACGGCGCACGGGATCCGGCACCTCACCCTGCTCAGCCGCGGCGGCCCGGCGGCCGAGGGCGCGGCCGCGCTCACCGGGGCCCTGGCCGCGCTCGGCGCACGGGCCGAGGTGGTCGCCTGCGACGCCGCCGACCGGGACGCGCTCGCCGGGGCGCTGGCCGCCCTCACCCGCCCGCTGACCGGGGTGTTCCACCTCGCCGGCGTGGTGGACGACGCGGTGGTCACCGGACTGACCCCGGAGCGGGCCGGCGCCGTCCTGCGCGCCAAGGCGGACGCCGCCGCCCACCTGGACGAACTGACCCGGCACACGGACCTGGCCGCGTTCGTGCTCTTCTCCTCCGCCGCGGGCACCCTGGGCAGCGCCGGGCAGGGCGGCTACGCCGCGGCCAACGCCTACCTCGACGCCCTGGCCCACCGCCGCCGCGCCGCCGGGCTGCCCGCCCTGTCGCTGGCCTGGGGCGCGTGGCAGGACACGGCGGGCATGACCAGCCGGCTCACCGAGGCCGACCGCGAGCGGATCGGCCGCTCCGCCTTCCCGCCGCTCACCGTCGAGCGCGCGCTCGCGGCACTGGACGCGGCGCTCGGCCTGCCCCACCCGGCGCTGGTCCCGACCGAGCTGGACCCGGCCGCCCTCACCGCGGCCGCCGGCGCCCTGCCGCCGATCCTGCGCGACCTCGTGCGCGGCGCCGCCCGGCGGGTCTCGGGCGGCGCCGCGGCCGTGGCCGGCTCCTCCTTCGCCCAGCGGCTGGCCGCCCTCGGCGCGGACGACCGGGCGCGGCTGCTGCTGGACGAGGTACGCGCCCAGGCGGCCGCCGTCCTCGGCTTCGCCGGGCCCGAACCGGTCGACCCGAAGCGGGCGTTCAAGGAACTGGGCGTCGACTCGCTGACCGCGGTCGAACTGCGCAACCGGCTGGCCGCCGTCACCGGCCTGCGCCTGTCGGCGACGCTCGTCTTCGACCACCCGACCCCGGCCCTCGTCGCCGCCGAGCTCGGCCGCGAACTCCTCGGCGAGCCCGAGGCGGCCGTACCCGGTACGGCCCTGCCCGGCACGGCCGCGCCGGCCACCACCCCGGCCGACGACCCGATCGCGATCATCGGCATGAGCTGCCGCCTGCCGGGCGGCGCCGACACGCCCGAGGGCCTGTGGCGGATCGTCAGCCGGGGCATCGACGCGATGTCGCCGGTGCCCGCCGACCGCGGCTGGGACCTGAGCGCCTTCCCGGAGGGTTTCGCCGCCGGCGTCGACGGCGGCTTCGTCGACGGCATGGCCGACTTCGACCCCGGGTTCTTCGGCATCAGCCCGCGTGAGGCGCTGGCGATGGACCCGCAGCAGCGGCTGCTGCTGGAGACGGCCTGGGAGGCGATCGAGAGCGCCGGGATCGACCCGACCTCGCTGCACGGCACGCCGACCGGAGTCTTCGTCGGCAACGCGACCACCGGCTACAGCGTCGGCGCCACCGAGGTGCCCGAGGGCATCGGCCCGCACCTGATGCTCGGCACCGCCGCCAGTGTGACGTCCGGCCGGGTCGCGTACACGCTCGGCCTGGAGGGCCCGGCCCTGTCCATCGACACGGCCTGTTCGTCCTCGCTGGTCGCGCTGCACACGGCGGGCGAGGCGCTCGGCCGCGGCGACTGCTCCCTCGCGCTGGTCGGCGGTGTGACGCTGATGGTCGTGCCGACCATGTTCGTCGAGGGGAACCAGGGCGGCGCGGTCTCCACCGACGGCCGCTGCAAGGCGTTCGCCGCCGCCGCGGACGGCACCGGCTGGGGCGAGGGCGCCGGCATGCTGCTGGTCGAGCGGCTCTCCGACGCCCGCCGGCACGGGCACCCGGTCCTGGCCCTGGTCCGCGGCACGGCGGTCAACCACGACGGCGCCAGCAACGGGCTCACCGCGCCCAACGGCCGGGCGCAGCAGCGGGTCATCCGGCAGGCGCTGAGCGCCGCCCGGCTCGCTCCCGGCGACATCGACGCCATCGAGGCGCACGGCACCGGGACGGAGCTGGGCGACCCGATCGAGGCCCGCGCGCTGCAGGCGGTCTACGGCCGGGAGCGCGAGGCCGACCGCCCGGTCTGGCTCGGTTCGGTCAAGTCCAACATCGGGCACACCCAGTCCGCGGGCGGTGTCGCCGCGGTGATCAAGATGGTGCAGGCGATGCGGCACGAGCTGCTGCCCGCCACCCTGCACGTGGACGAGCCGACCCCGCACGTGGACTGGTCGGCGGGCGCGCTGCGGCTGCTCACCGAGCCGGTGCCGTGGCCGCGCGACGGACGGGCCCGCCGGGCGGGCGTCTCCTCGTTCGGGATGAGCGGGACCAACGTCCACGTCATCCTCGAAGAGGCCCCGGCCCCGGTCCTGGCCCCGACCCCGGAGACGGCCCCGGCCGCACCGGTGCTCGCCGGCGCCCCCACGCCGTGGCTGCTGTCCGCCCGGGGCGGGCCGGCGCTGCGCGCCCAGGCCGCGCGGCTGCGCGACCACCTGGCGTCCCGGCCGGAGGCGACCGTGGCGGAGGTGGCGCGGGCGCTGTCGACCGGCCGGTCCACCTTCGACCACCGGGCGGTGCTGCTCGCCGACGACCGGGAGTCCTTCGCCGAGCTGCTGGACGCGCTGGCCGAGGACCGCCCGGCCGACGCCCTGGTGCGCGGGACCGCCGCCCCCGGCGACCGGACCGTGTTCGTCTTCCCCGGCCAGGGCACCCAGTGGGCCGGCATGGCCACCGGACTGCTGGACGCCTCCGAGGTGTTCCGCGACTCCGTCCACGCCTGCGACGCGGCCCTGGCGCGGTACGCCGACTGGTCGGTGGAGGACGTGCTGCGCGGCGCCGAGGGCGCTCCGCCGATCGAGCGGATCGACGTCGTCCAGCCCGTGCTGTTCACCATGATGGTCTCGCTGGCCGCGCTCTGGCGCTCCCACGGCATCACCCCCGACGCCGTGGTGGGGCACTCCCAGGGCGAGATCGCGGCGGCCCACGTCGCGGGCGCGCTCACGCTGTCCGACGCGATGAAGATCGTCGCGCTGCGCAGCAAGCTCCTCACCGCGCTCGCCGGCCACGGCGCCATGGCCTCGGTGTCGCTGCCCGAGGCCGAGGTGGCCGCACGGATCGGCGCCTGGCCCGGCGAGCTGCACATCGCGGCCGTCAACGGCCCGCGGTCGACGGTCGTCGCCGGTGACCCGCCGACGGTCGACGCGTTCGTCGAGGCGCTGGCCGCCGAGGACGTGCGGGTGCGCAAGGTCCGGGTCAACGGCGCCGGCCACTCGCCGCAGGTCGAACCGCTGCGTGACGCGGTGCTGGCCGCGCTCGCCGGCATCACGCCCCGGGCCGCCGACACCGCCTTCTACTCCACGGTGACCGGCGGCGCCCTCGACACCACCGAACTGGACACCGCCTACTGGTACCGCAACATGCGCGAGCCGGTCCGGTTCGCCCACGCCGTCCGGGCCCTGCTGGCGGACGGCTACCGCGCGTTCGTCGAGTCCAGCCCGCACCCGGTGCTGGGCCCCGGCGTGCAGGAGCTGGCCGACGAGGTCCCCGGCGCGGGCGACGCGACCGTGCTCGCCACGCTGCGCCGCGACCAGGGCGGCCCGGCCCGGATCCTGCGCTCCCTCGCGGAGGCGCACGTCCACGGCCGTGCCCCGGACTGGTCGGTGCTGCTCGGCGGCCCGCGGCCGGGCCTCGTGGAGCTGCCCACCTACGCGTTCCAGCGGCAGCGGTACTGGCTCGACCTCCCGGCCGCGCACGGCACGGTGGCCGGCGACGCCGTCCGCGACCCGGCCGAGGAGCGCTTCTGGGAGGCGGTGTCCGGGGCCGACCCGGCCGGGCTGGCCGAGGCGCTCGGCGTGGACGACCCGGCCGCCCGCGCCGCGCTGGCCGCCGCCGCGCCCGCGCTGCCGGTGCTCTCCTCCTGGCGGGCGCGCCGCCGCGACGGCTCCACCGTCGACACCTGGCGCTACCGGGTGCGCTGGCGGCGGATCGCCCGCACCGGCGCGGCGCCGCTCACCGGCACCTGGCTGCTCGTCACCCCGGCCGACGGGGCCGACGAGGCCGCCGACTGGTGCGCGCGCGCCCTGGCCGGGCACGGGGCCCGCGTCGTGCGGGTCTCGCCCGCCGCCGCCGACGCGTCGGGCGCCGGCCTCGCCGAGCGGATCGCCGCGGTCCCGGCCGACGAGGTGACCGGCGTGCTCTCCCTGCTGGCCCTGGACGACCGGGCGCACCCGGAGCACCCGGTGCTCTCCCGGGGCCTGGCCGCCACCCTGGCCCTGGTCCGGGCGGTCGAGGCGGCCGGGACGCCGGGGCCGCTGTGGCTCGCCACCCGCGGCGCGGTCTCGGTCGGCACCGCCGACCCGCTGACCCGCCCGGAGCAGGCGGCGGTCTGGGGCCTCGGCCTGGTCGCCGGGCTGGAACTTCCCGGCCGCCGGATCGGCCTGCTCGACCTCCCGGCGGACCTGGACGACCGCGCGCCGGCCCGGCTGGCCGCCGTGGCGGCCGGCGGGACGGACGAGGACCAGGTCGCGCTGCGCGCCGCCGGCGTCTTCGGCCGCCGGATGGTCCGGGCGCCCCGCGAGGGCGCACCGCGCCCGGACGCCTGGCGGCCGCGCGGCACCGTGCTGATCACCGGCGGGACGGGCGCGCTCGGCGCCCGGGTGGCCCGCCGGCTGGCGCGGGCCGGTGCCGAACGGCTGGTGCTGGCCGGCCGGCGCGGGCCGGCCGCCCCCGGCACCGACGCCCTGGTCGCGGAGCTGGCCGCGCTCGGCGCCGACGTCCGGGTCGAGGCCGTGGACGTCGCGGACCGGGCCGCCGTGGCCGCCCTGCTGGAGCGGCTGCCGGAGCTGACCGCGGTCGTGCACGCGGCCGGTGTCGCCCAGAGCACGCCCGTCCTGCACACCGACGTCGCGGAACTGGCCGCGACCCTGGAGGCCAAGGTCGCGGGCGCCGTCCACCTGCACGAACTCGCCGGGGACGGCCTGGAGGCCTTCGTCCTGTTCTCCTCCGGCGCGGCCGTCTGGGGCGGCAGCGGACAGGCGGCCTACGCGGCCGCCAACGCCCGCCTCGACGCGCTGGCCCAGCACCGGCGGTCCCTCGGACAACGCGCCACCTCGGTCTCCTGGGGCGGCTGGGCCGGCGGCGGCATGGCCACCGGCGAGGCCGTCGCCGTGCTCGGACGGCGCGGTCTCGGCCTGATGGACCCGCAGCTCGCGCTGACCGCGCTCGACCAGGCGCTCACCGACGACGAGACGCTGCTGACCGTCGCCGACATCGACTGGGCCGCCTTCACCCCGGCCTACGGCGCGGCCCGGCGGCGGCCGCTGATCAGCGAGATCCCCGAGGCGCGGGACGCGCTCGCCGACCCGGAGCCGGAGAGCGCCGGCCCCTCGGCGGAGGGCGAGTTCGCGCAGCGGCTCGCGGCCCTGCCGCAGGGGGAGCGCGGCCGGGTGATCCTCGACCTGGTCCGCACCCACACCGCCGCGGTGCTCGGCTACGCCGGACCCGGGGACGTCGAGCCCGGCCGGGCCTTCCGCGAGGTCGGCCTGGACTCGATCATGGCGGTCGAGGTCCGCAACCGGCTGCGCACGGCCACCGGGCTGCGGCTGTCGGCCACGCTGGTCTTCGACCACCCGTCACCGGCCGCCGTGGCCGGACACCTGGCCACCCGGCTGCTCGGCGACGCGGCCCCGGCCCCGGCCGCCGCCGCGCCGCAGGCCGGCCCGCGCCCCGACGACGACCCGATCGCGATCGTCGGCATCGGCTGCCGCTTCCCCGGCGGCGTCCGGTCGCCGGAGGACCTGTGGGACCTGGTCCTGGACCGCCGGGACGCGATCACGCCGTTCCCCACCGACCGCGGCTGGGACCTCGACGCGCTCTACCACCCGGACCCCGACCGGCCCGGCACCTCCTACGTCCGGGAGGGCGGCTTCCTCGACGGCGCCGGCCACTTCGACGCCGAGTTCTTCGGCATCAGCCCGCGCGAGGCGATCACCCTGGACCCCCAGCAGCGGGTGCTGCTGGAGGCGTCCTGGGAGGCGCTGGAGCGGGCCAGGATCAACCCGGCGACGATCGCCGGCAGCCGGGCCGGCGTCTTCGTCGGCACCTCCTTCCAGGGCTACGGCGTCGACGCGGACCACGGCATCTCCGCCTCCGAGGGCTTCTTCCTGGCCGGTACCGGCACCGCCGCGGTGTCCGGGCGGCTCTCGTACACCCTGGGGCTGGAGGGCCCGGCGGTCACCGTGGACACGGCCTGCTCCTCCTCGCTGGTGGCGCTGCACCTCGCCTGGCAGGCGCTGCGGCAGGGCGAGTGCTCACTGGCCCTGGCCGGCGGCGTGACCGTGCTGCCCACCCCGGTCTCCTTCACCGAGTTCAGCCGCCAGCGGGGCCTGGCACCGGACGGCCGCTGCAAGCCGTTCGCGGCCTCCGCCGACGGCACCAACTGGGGCGAGGGCGTCGGTGTGGTGGTCCTGGAGCGCCTCTCGGACGCCCGCCGCAACGGGCACCCCGTGCTGGCCCTGTACACCGGGTCGGCGACCAACCAGGACGGCGCGTCCAACGGCCTGACCGCGCCCAACGGGCCGTCCCAGCAGCGGGTGATCATGCAGGCGCTGGCCGGCGCCGGGCTGCGGCCGGCCGACGTCGACCTGGTCGAGGCGCACGGCACGGGCACCTCGCTGGGCGACCCGATCGAGGCGCAGGCCCTGCTCGCGACGTACGGTCAGGACCGCCCGCGGGACCGCCCGGTGTGGCTCGGGTCGCTGAAGTCGAACATCGGGCACACCCAGTCCGTCTCGGGCGTCGCGGGCGTCATCAAGACCGTCATGGCGCTGCGCGCCGGCGTCCTGCCGCCGACCCTGCACGTGGACGAGCCGACCCCGCACGTCGACTGGTCGGCGGGCCGGGTCGAGCTGCTGACCGAGACCCGCCCCTGGCCGGCGACCGAGGGGCCGCGGCGCGCGGGCGTCTCCTCCTTCGGCGGGACGGGGACGAACGCGCACGTCGTCCTGGAGCAGGCCCCGGAGCCCGACCAGGAGCCCCGCGGCGGCCGCGCGCACGACCGACTGCCCTTCGTGCTCTCCGCCCGGGACGAGGCGGCCCTCCGGGCCCAGGCCGACCGGCTCGTGGCGCGGCTCGACGCCGAACCGGAGGTGGACCTCGGCGACCTGGCCCACGCGCTGGCGACCACCCGGACGCCGTTCCACGAGCGTGCCGTCGTCCTGGCCGCCGACCCGGCGGAGCTGCGCGCCGGCCTCGCCGGGCTGGCCTCGGGGCAGCCGCCGGAAGGAGTGCTGACCGGCTCCGCCGTGGACGGCCGGACGGTGTTCGTCTTCGCCGGCCAGGGCGCGCAGTGGGCCGGCATGGCCGCGGCGCTGATGGACTCCTCGGAGGTCTTCACCGCGAGCATCACCGCGTGCGACGAGGCCCTCGCCCCGTACACCGACTGGTCCCTGGTGGACGTCGTGCGCGGCGTCGAGGGCGCGGCCCCGCTGGAGCGGGTGGACGTGGTGCAGCCGGCGCTGTGGGCGATGATGGTCTCGCTGGCCGCGGTCTGGCGCTCGTGGGGCGTCGAACCCGACGCCGTGATCGGCCACTCGCAGGGCGAGATCGCCGCCGCCTGCGTGATCGGCGCGCTGACGCTGGAGGAGGCCGCCCGGGTGGTGGCCGAGCGCAGCCGGGCGCTCACGGCCCTGTCCGGCAAGGGCGGCATGGCCTCGGTCGCGCTGCCCGCCGCGCGGGTCGAGGAGCTGATCGGCGGCTGGGACGGACGGATCTCCGTCGCCGCGGTGAACGGGCCCGCCTCCGTGGTGGTCTCGGGCGAGACCGGGGCCCTGGCGGAGTTCCTCGCCGCGGCCGAGGCCGACGGGATCCGGGTCCGCCGGATCGCCGTCGACTACGCCTCGCACTCGGCCCAGGTCGAGGAGATCGAGGACCGGCTGGTCACGGCGCTCGCCGGGCTCACCCCGCGCTCCTCGGCGATCTCCTTCCACTCCACCGTGCTGGGCCGCTGGACGGACACCGCCGAGCTGGACGCCGGGTACTGGTACCGCAACCTGCGCACCACCGTCGGCTTCGAGCAGGCCGTGCGCGCCGTCGCGGCCGACGGCTACCGGCACTTCGTCGAGGCCAGCCCGCACCCGATGCACACCGTGGGCATCCAGGAGACGCTGGACGACCTCGACGAGACCGTCACCGGCGGCGGCGCCGTGGTCGGCTCACTGCGGCGCGACCAGGGCGGGCCGGACCGGCTGCGGGCCTCCGCCGCGGCGGCGCACGTGCGCGGCCTCGCCGTCGACTGGACGAAGCTGTTCGGCCACCTCGACACCCGGCCCGTCGACCTGCCCACCTACCCGTTCCAGAGCCGGCGCTACTGGCTCGGCGGCGCCGGCTCCGGCCGGAGCGACGCCGCCACGGCCGGGCTGGGCGCGACCGGGCACCCGCTGCTCGGCGCCGCCGCGGACCTGGCCGGGCTGGACGCCGTCCTGATGACCGGCCGGCTGTCCCACCGCTCCCACCCCTGGCTGGCCGACCACGCCGTGCTCGGCACGGTCCTGCTGCCCGGCACGGCGTTCGTCGAACTCGCGCTGCAGGCCGGCGAGCAGGTCGGCTGCGGCTTCGTCGAGGAGCTGACGCTGGAGGCCCCGCTGCTCCTCCCGGAGCGCGCGGCGGTGCTCCTCCAGGCCGTCGTCCAGGCCCCGGACGACGACGGCCGGCGGGTGCTGAGCGTGTACGCGCGCCCGGACGACGGCACCGCCGACTCCGGCGCGGACGGCTGGACCCGGCACGCCACCGCCACCCTGGCACCGGCGCCGCCGGCCCCGGAGCCCACGCTCCAGGAGTGGCCGCCCCGGGGCGCCGTCCCGGTCGACCTCGGCGGCTTCTACGAGGAGCTGACCACCCGCGGCTACGCGTACGGCCCGACCTTCCAGGGCCTGCGCGCGGCCTGGCGGCGCGACGAGGAGATCTTCGCGGAGGTGGAGCTGCCGGAGCCCGGGCCGGACGCCGAGCGCTTCGGGGTGCACCCCGCCCTGCTGGACGCGGCGCTGCACGGCATCGGCATGCTGCGGGCGCTGCGCGAGTCCGGGGGCGGCGAACGGGCCCGGGCCGAGCTGCCGTTCGCCTGGCGAGGGGTCGGCTGCCACCGGCGGGGCGTCACCTCGCTGCGGGTCCGGCTGGCGTTCGCCGGGTCGGACGGGATCACCGTCGAGGCCGCGGACGCCACCGGGCTCCCCGTCGCCGCAGTGGAGGCGCTCGTCTCCCGGCCGGTGCCGGACGGCCTCGGCACCGCTCCCGCCCCCGACCGGTCACTGTTCCACGTCGAGTGGACCGCCTCCGGCCCCGCCCGGGCCACCCCGGGCGGCCGCCTCCTGCTGGTCGGTGACGACCCGTCCGACCTCGGTGGCCGGCTGGCGGCGGCCGGGGCCGTGGTGGAGCGTCACGACGACCTCGACGCGGTGGCGGCCGCCCTGGCCGGCGACGCCGAGGCGGCGACCGTCCTCGTCCCGATGACGGGCCCGGCCGGCGGCGACCCGGCCGAGGCGGTCCGCACCGCCACGCACACGGCACTGGGCCTGGCCCAGCGGTGGGTCACCGACGACCGCTTCGGCTCCGCGCGCCTGGTGCCGGTCACCCGGGGCGCCGTCGCGGCCGACCCGGGCGAGCGCGTCGGCGACCTGCCCGCCGCGGCGGTGTGGGGGCTGCTGCGCTCGGCCCAGTCCGAGCATCCCGGCCGGTTCGTGCTGCTCGACGAGGACGGCCACGCCGACACGGCCCCCGCCGTGCTCGCCGCGCTGGGCACCGACGAGGGCCAGGCCGCGCTGCGCGCCGGTGCCGTCCGCGTCCCGCGGCTGGCCCGGCCGGCCGCGCCGACCCGGCCGGACACCCCGGTGTTCGACCCGGACGGCACGGTGCTGGTCACCGGCGGGACGGGCACCCTGGGCATGGCGCTGGCCCGGCACCTGGTGACCGTCCACGGCGTCCGCCGGCTGGTGCTGACCAGCCGGCGCGGGCCGCAGGCCCCGGGCGCGGCCGAGCTGACGGCCGAACTGGCCGCCCTGGGCGCGAGCGCCGAGGTCGCGGCCTGCGACGTCGGCGACCGCGCGGCGGTGGCCGAACTGCTGGCCCGGATCCCCGCCGACGCCCCGCTGCGCACCATCGTGCACGCGGTCGGCGAACTGGACGACGGCGTGCTCGCCGCGCTCGACCCGGCGCGCCTCGACCGGGTGCTGCGCGCCAAGGTCGGCGGCGCGCTGCACCTGGACGAGCTGACCCGCGGCTCCGAGCTGTCCGGCTTCTACCTCTTCTCCTCGGCGGCGGCCACCTTCGGCGGCGCGGGCCAGGCGAACTACGCCGCGGCCAACGCCTTCCTGGACGCCTTCGCCCAGGCCCGCCGGGCCGACGGGCTCGACGCGGTCTCCTTCGCCTGGGGGCCGTGGGCCCAGCCGACCGGGATGACCGGGAACCTGACCGAGCTGGATCTCAACCGGGTGCGACGGCTCGGGATGACGCCGATGGCCACCGCGGAGGGCCTGGCCCTGTTCGACGCGGGGCTCGCCGCCGGCCGGGCCGTGGTCGTCCCGATCAACCTGAACACCGCCGGACTGCGGACCGGGGGCCCGGTGCCCCCGCTGCTGCGCGGCCTGATCCCGGCGGCACCGGCGGGGACCGGCCGCGCCGGCGCCCCCGCCCGCGATCCGCTGCTGCCCGAGCGGCTGGCCGGCCTCTCCGACAAGGAGCGGCTGGAAACCCTGCTCGACCTGGTCCGCACCCAGGCCGCCATGGTCCTGGGCCACGACTCGGCGCGTTCGGTCGGCGCCGAACGGGGCTTCCTGAAGATGGGCATGGACTCGCTGACCGGGGTCGAGCTGCGCAACCGGCTGGCCGCGGCGACCGGGCTGCGGCTGCCGGCGACGCTGATCTTCGACTACCCCACGTCGCTGGACCTGGCGCGCTACCTCCGGGGCGAGCTCGCCCCGGCGCCGGCCACCCGGCCCACCGGGGCCCTGGACGAACTGGCCAGGTTCGAGGAGGCCCTGAAGAACGTCGGTACCGACGACGCCGAGCGGGCCGAGGTCGGCCTGCGCCTGCGCGAGCTGGCGGCCCGCTGGAGCGACCTCGGTACGACCGACAGCGCGGCGAGCCTGGAGACGGCGACCGCGGAGGAACTGTTCCAGATCCTCGACCAGTCGCAGTGAGATCCGGGGGAGACGGCATGACGAAGGAAGACGAGCTGCTCAGGTACCTGCGCCAGGCCACGGCCGCGTTGCAGGACACGCGCCAGGAGCTGCGGGAGGTCCAGGAGAAGGCCCGCGAACCGATCGCGATCGTGGGCATGGCCTGCCGGCTGCCCGGCGGGATCGCCACCCCGGAGGAGCTGTGGCGCCTGGTCGCCACGGGCGGCGAGGGCCAGTCGGGCCTGCCGGCCGACCGGGGCTGGAACCTCGCGGCGCTGGGCGGCGACGGCGCGCGGCAGGCCGGATTCGTGCACGAGGCGGGCTGGTTCGACCCGGCGTTCTTCGGGATCTCGCCGCGCGAGGCGGTGGCGATGGACCCGCAGCAGCGGCTGTTCCTCGAAGCCTGCTGGGAGGCCTTCGAGTACGCCGGGGTGGACCCGGAGTCCCTGCGCGGCAGCCGGACCGGCGTGTTCGCCGGGATGATGTACCACGACTACCTGCCCGGGGCCGGCGAGGGCGGTGAGGCCTACCTGGGCACCGCCACGGCGGGCAGCGTGGTCTCCGGCCGGGTCGCCTACTCGTTCGGCCTGGAGGGGCCGGCGGTCACCGTCGACACGGCGTGCTCCTCGTCGCTGGTGACGCTGCACCTGGCCGTCCAGGCGCTGCGGTCCGGCGAGTGCGACCTGGCGCTGGCCGGCGGCGTGACCGTCATGGCCGCACCGGACGTGTTCGGCTCGCTGGGCGCCCAGCAGGGCGTGGCCGCCGACGGCCGCTGCAAGTCCTTCGCCGCCGCCGCCGACGGCATGGGCTGGGCCGAGGGAGCCGGCGTCCTGCTCGTCGAGCGGCTGTCGGACGCGCGCCGCCACGGGCACGAGGTGCTCGCGGTGGTGCGGGGCAGCGCGGTCAACCAGGACGGCGCGTCCAGCGGGCTGACGGCACCCAACGGCCCGTCCCAGCAGCGGGTGATCCGGGAGGCGCTGGCCAACGCCGGGCTGACGCCGGCCGAGGTGGACGCGGTGGAGGCGCACGGGACCGGCACCCGGCTGGGTGACCCGATCGAGGCGCAGGCGCTGCTGGCCACCTACGGCCGGGGCCGGCCCGAGGAGCGCCCGCTGCTGCTCGGCTCGGTCAAGTCCAACCTCGGGCACACCCAGGCCGCCGCGGGCGTCGCGGGTGTGATCAAGATGGTGCTGGCGATGCGGCACGGCGTCCTCCCGGCCACGCTGCACGTCGACGAGCCGACCCCGCTGGTGGACTGGGCGGCGGGCGGGGTGGAGCTGCTGACCGAGGCCCGGCCGTGGCCCGAGCTGGACCGGCCCCGCCGGGCGGGGGTGTCGTCGTTCGGCGTGAGCGGCACCAACGCGCACGTGGTCATCGAGCAGGGCGAGCCCGCCCCGGCATCGGACGGTCCCGCCGCCGGGCCGGACACCGTGCCGTGGCCGCTGTCGGCGCGGACCGCCGACGGCCTGCGGGCCCAGGCGCGCCGGCTGCGGGCGTTCACGGCCGCCCACCCGGACGCCGGTCCGGTGGACATCGCGCGCGGGCTGCTCGCCCGCACGGCCATGGAGTACCGGGCGGTGCTGCTCGGCGGGGACCACGAGACGTTCCTCGACGCGCTCGACGCGCTCGACGCGCTCGTGCCGGGCGATCCGGTCGGCGAGGGCCGGACGGCGTTCCTGTTCACGGGCCAGGGCGCGCAGCGGGTCGGGATGGGCGCGGGGTTGTACGCGGCGTTCCCGGTGTTCGCGGCGGCGTTCGACGCGGTGTGCGCGGAGTTCGACCTGCTGCTGGACCGGCCGGTCAAGGACGTGGTGTTCGAGGGCGCCGACGATCTGGACCGGACGGTGTGGGCGCAGGCCGGGTTGTTCGCGGTCGAGGTGGCGTCGTTCCGGCTGCTCGAATCCTGGGGTGTGGTGCCGGACTTCCTGCTGGGGCATTCGATCGGTGAGGTGGCGGCGGCGCACTGCGCGGGGGTGTTCTCGCTGGCGGACGCCTGCGCGTTGGTGGCGGCGCGGGGCCGGTTGATGCAGGCGTTGCCTGACGGTGGCGCGATGCTGGCGGTCGAGGCGTCCGAGGCCGAGGTGCGGGCGGAGATCGGCGACCGGTTGGACATCGCGGCCGTCAACGGCCCGGCTTCGGTGGTGGTGTCGGGCCCCGCCGGGGTGGTGGAGGAGTTCGCGGCCGACTGGACGGCCCGGGGCCGCAAGACCCACCGGCTGACGGTGTCGCACGCCTTCCACTCGGCGCTGATGGAGCCGATGCTGGCCGAATTCGCTTCTCTGATCCAGGGGTTGAGCTTCGCCGAGCCGCAGCTCCCGATCGTCTCCAACCTGACCGGGGCCGTCGCCGGGCCCGGCCTGCTGTCCACCCCGGACTACTGGGTGCGCCAGGTCCGCGAGGCGGTCCGCTTCGCCGACGGTGTCGCCACCCTGACCGACCACGGTGTGACCCGGTTCGTCGAGCCGGGCCCGGACGGGGTGCTGTCCGCGATGGCCCGACAGGCCGACGCCAAGGGCACCTTCGCGCCGCTGCTGCGCCGCGACCGGGCCGAGGCCGAGTCCGCCCTGGCCGCCCTCGGCGCGCTCTGGAGCGCCGGGACGACCGTGGACTGGCCGGCCGTGTTCGCCGACTGGGGCGGCCGCCGGCTTCTGCTGCCCCGGTACGCGTTCGACCGGCAGCACTACTGGTCGCGGCCGCCCGTCTCCCGCCACCAGGGCCGGGCGGGGGAGCGTTCCGACGCCTGGCGCTACAAGGTCGTGTGGAAGCCGGTGCCCACCGCGGCCGTGCCGCCGCTGCTGTCCGGCACCTGGCTGGCGGTGCTGCCCGCCGCTCCGCGGCCCTCCGAGGTGATGGAGGCCTGCCTGGCGGCGGTGGAGCGGGCGGGGGCATCCGTGGTCCGCACCACGACCGACCGGCTCGCCGAGGCCCTGTCCGAACTCGGCGCACCGGCCGGGGTGTTGTCCTTCGCCGGCGCGGCGCCGGCCGCCGACCCGGTCTCCGACGCCCTGGACCTGATCGACGCGGTCGCCGCGCTGGACCGGCGGGTGCCGGTCTGGTGGGTCACCTCGGGCGCGGTGACCGTGCGCGACGACGAGACCGTCCGGCCCGGGCACGCCCGGATCTGGGGCCTGGGCCGGGTGGTGGGCCTGGAACTGCCGGGCCTGTGGGGCGGGCTGGTGGACGTCTCCGGCCCGGCCGGGCCGGTGCTCGGCGACCGGATGGCGGAGGTGCTGTCCGGTACCGAGGACCAGGTCGCCGTCCGGGCCGGCGGGGCCTTCGCCCGTCGGCTGGTCGCGGCGGGCACCGCCCCGCTGGACGCCGCCGACCCGAACCCCGGCCCGCTGAACCCCGACCCGCTGAACCCCGCCGCTCCGGACCCGGTGTCGGCCGCGGTGACCGGCTCCGTCCTGGTGACCGGTGGCACGGGCGCGCTGGGCGCCGCCGTGGCGCGCCGGCTGGCCGGGCAGGGCGTCCCGCACCTGGTGCTGGTGTCCCGCCGGGGCATGTCGGCGCCCGGCGCCGCGGACCTCGTCACGGAGCTGGAGGAGCGGGGAGCGCGGGTCACCGTCGCCGCCTGCGACGCGGCCGACCGGGCCGGGATGGCCCGGGTGCTGGCCACCGTCCCGGCCGAGTTCCCGCTGGCGGGCGTCGTGCACGCGGCCGGCGTCGGGGAGCCGACACCGCTCGGCAGCACCGACCGCGCCGACTTCGCGGCGGTCGTCGACGGCAAGGCCGGGGGCGCGGCCTGCCTGGACGAGTTGCTCGGTGAGACCTCGCTCGACTTCTTCGTACTCTTCTCCTCCATCGCCGGTGTCTGGGGCAGCGGCGGTCAGTCGGCGTACGCGGTGGCGAACGCCGCGCTGGACGCGCTCGCCGTCGACCGCCGGGCCCGCGGGCTGGCGGCCACCTCCGTCGCCTGGGGCCCGTGGGCGGGTGACGGCATGGCCGGGGGCGTCGAGGCCGAGGAGTTCCTGCGCCGCCGGGGCCTGCGGGCGATGGCCCCCGAGGCGGCCCTGACGGCGATGGACACCGCGATCCGGGCCGGCGACGTGTGCGTGACGGTCGCCGACGTGGACTGGGCGGCGTTCGTGCCCGGGTTCACCGCCTACCACCCGCAGCCGTTGATCGAGGACATCCCCGAGGTGCGGCAGGTCCTGACCGGAGCCGGCGGCACGGACCCGCGGGACGGCGTCCGCCTGCGCGAGAGCCTCGCCGGGCTGTCCGCCGACGAAGGACTCGCCCTGCTGCTGGAGACCGTGCGGCAGCAGGCCGCGCTGGTCCTCGGCCACCGCGCCTCCGGAGCCGTGGCGCCCGACCGGGCCTTCCGCGACCTGGGATTCGACTCGCTCACCGCGGTCGAGCTGCGCGACCGGCTGACCGGGGCGACCGGGCTGGAGCTGCCCGCCACGCTGATCTTCGACCACCCCACCCCGAGGGCGCTGGCCGAACAGATCACGGCCGACCTGCTCGGCGACGACGCCGTGGACGCCGACGAGGCGGACCGGCTGCGCCGCGTCCTGCTCACCGTCCCGGTGTCCCGGCTGCGCGAGTCCGGACTGCTGGAGCCGCTGCTGCGGCTCGCCTCGCAGGAGTCCGTGCCCGCCGCCGAGGACGCCGCACCCGTGACCGCCATCGAGTCGATCGACGAGATGGACGGCGAAAGCCTGCTGAGGCTGGCCCTCGGCCACAGTGATTCCTGACCGGAGTACGGAGCTTGCGATGGCCTCTACCCAGGACTATGTCGAAGCGTTGCGAGCTTCCCTCAAGGAAACGGAGAAGCTTCGCGCCCGGAACCGTGAGCTGACCGCCGCTGCCGGCGAACCGGTCGCGATCGTGTCGATGGCGTGCCGCTACCCCGGCGGCGTCGCCTCACCGGACGACCTCTGGCAACTGGTCGCCCGGGCCGGCGACGCGATCGTGCCGTTCCCCGAGCAGCGCGGCTGGAGCGCGGACGGGCTCGGCAGCGACGCCGCCGCGAGCGACCTCGCCGCGCAGGGCGGCTTCCTGGACGGGGCCGAGCGGTTCGACGCGGCGTTCTTCGGGATCTCGCCGCGCGAGGCGCTGGCGATGGACCCCCAGCAGCGCCTGCTGCTGGAGGCCACCTGGGAGGCGTTCGAACGCGCCGGGATCGCGCCGGACACCGCGCGCGGCAGCCGGACCGGCGTCTTCGTCGGCGGCACCTCCTCCGGCTACGGCGTCGGCGCGACCGACGCCGACCAGGGGTACGCCCTGGTCGGCGGGGCGACCAGCGTGCTCTCCGGCCGGGTGTCGTACGTGTTCGGTCTGGAGGGGCCGGCGGTCACCGTCGACACGGCGTGCTCCTCGTCCCTGGTCGCGCTGCACCTGGCCGTCCAGGCCCTGCGGGCGGGCGAGTGCACCCTGGCGCTGGCCGGCGGGGTGACCGTCCTGACCAATGCGGAGGTCTTCCACGCCTTCAGCGAGCAGCAGGGCCTCGCCTCGGACGGGCGGTGCCGGTCCTTCGGCGCCGGCGCGGACGGCACCGGCTGGGGCGAGGGCGTCGGCATCCTGCTGCTGGAGCGGCTGTCAGACGCCCGCCGCCACGGGCACGAGGTGCTCGCCCTGGTCCGGGGCAGCGCGGTGAACCAGGACGGCGCCTCCAACGGCCTGACGGCACCCAACGGTCCGTCGCAGCGACGGGTGATCCGGCAGGCGCTCACCACGGCCGGGCTGTCGGCGTCCGAGGTGGACGCGGTGGAGGCGCACGGGACGGGGACCCGGCTGGGCGACCCGATCGAGGCGCAGGCACTGCTCGCGACGTACGGTCAGGACCGGCCCGCGGAACGGCCGCTGTGGCTCGGGTCGATCAAGTCGAACATCGGCCACACCCAGTCGGCGGCGGGCGTCGCCGGCATCATCAAGATGGTCATGGCGATGCGGCACGGCCTGCTGCCCGCCACCCTGCACGCGGACGAGCCGACGCCCCAGGTGAACTGGTCGGCCGGAGCGGTGGAGCTGCTCACCGAGGCCCGGCTCTGGCCCGGAACCGACCGGCCGCGCCGCGCGGCCGTGTCCTCGTTCGGGATCAGCGGGACGAACGCGCACGTGATCCTGGAGCAGGGCGACCCGTTGCCCACGCCGCCGGCGGCGACGGGCGCGCGTGCCGGGGCGGCGCTCTGGCCGGTGTCGGCCAACAGCCCGGCCGGGCTGCGCGGCCAGGCCACCCGCCTGGGCGCCCTCCTGCGCGACCCGGCGGGCGGGCCCGACCTGCTCGCGGTGGGGCACGCCCTCGCCACCACCCGGGCCGCGCTGGAGCATCGCGCGGTCGTGTCCGGTGACTCGGCGGCGGCCCTGGGCGAAGGACTGGCGGTGCTGGCCGAGGGACGGGCCGCCCAGGGTGTCGTCTCCGGTGAGGTGGCGGCGGGTCGGACGGCGTTCCTGTTCACGGGTCAGGGTGCGCAGCGGGCCGGGATGGGCGCGGGGTTGTACGCGGCGTTCCCGGTGTTCGCGGCGGCGTTCGACGCGGTGTGCGCGGAGCTGGATCCGCTGGTGGGTCGGTCGGTCAAGCAGACTGTCTTCGAGGGTACGGATCTCGACCGGACGGTGTGGGCGCAGGCGGGCCTGTTCGCGGTCGAGGTGGCGTCGTTCCGGCTGTTCGAATCCTGGGGTGTGGTACCGGACTTCGTGCTGGGACACTCGATCGGTGAGATCGCCGCCGCGCATGTGGCCGGGGTGTTCTCGCTGGCCGACGCGTGTGCGTTGGTGGCGGCGCGCGGCCGGTTGATGCAGGCGTTGCCCGACGGTGGGGCGATGCTGGCGGTGGAGGCGTCCGAGGCCGAGGTACGGGCGGAGATCGGCGGCCGGCTGGATGTCGCGGCGGTCAACGGCCCGACTGCGGTGGTGGTGTCGGGTCCGGCGGAGGTGGTGGAGGAGTTCGCGGCCGACTGGGCCGCGCGGGGCCGCAAGACCCACCGGCTGACGGTGTCGCATGCCTTCCACTCGGCGCTGATGGAGCCGATGCTGGCCGAATTCGCTGCTCTGATCAAGGGGTTGAGCTTCGCCGAGCCGCGCATTCCGATCGTCTCCAACCTGACCGGGGCGGTCGCCGGGCCCGGTCTGCTGTCGTCGCCGGAGTACTGGGTGCGTCAGGTCCGTGAGGCGGTCCGCTTCGCCGACGGCGTCGCCACCCTGAACGACCAGGGGGTGACCCGGTTCGCCGAGTTGGGCCCCGACGGCGTGCTGTGCGGGATGGCGCGGCACGCCGGTGCCGAGGGCAGGTTCGCGCCGGTGCTGCGCGCCGACCACGACGAGGTGCGCACCTTCCACACCGCGGTCGGCGCGCTCTGGACGGCGGGCGCCGCCGTCGACTGGTCCGCCGCCTTCGCCGGACGGGCCCCCGGGCGGGTCACGCTGCCGACCTACGCCTTCCAGCACCAGACCTTCTGGGCCCGGTCCGCGCCCGCCCCCGCCGTGGCCGCGGGCGAGGAGGGCACGGCCGAGAGCGGGTTCTGGTCGGCGGTCGAGCGCGAGGACGTGACGGCGCTGACCGACGCGCTCGGGGTGGACGCGGACCCGGGGGAGCTGCGGGCCGTGCTGCCCGCGCTGTCGTCCTTCCGCCGACGCCGCCGGGACGAGGCCGTGATCGACTCGTGGCGCTACCGGGTCCGGTGGAAGCCGCTCGCCGATGCGCCCGCCGATCCGCGCGCCGGTTCGCCCGCCGCCGGGCAGCTCACCGGCACCTGGCTGGTGGTCGTGCCCCCCGGTGACCCCGACCTCGACGAGGTCGTCCCCGGCGACGCCGACGCAGCACGGCTGCTGACGGCCGCCGGCGCCGAGGTCCTCGTCGTGGCGAGCCGGCCGGACGACACCCGCGCCGCCCTGACCGCCCGGCTGCGCGCGCTCACGGTGGCGCCGGCCGGTGTCGTCGCCGCCCTGTCCGGCCACCCGGAGCCGGTCCCGGCCGCGGTCGCGCTGATCCAGGCACTCGGCGACGCGGGCATCGACGCCCCGCTGTGGCTGCTCACCCGCGGCGGCGTCTCGACCGGCCGCTCCGACGGACCCGCCGACCCGGTGTCGGCGCAGCTCTGGGGCCTCGGCCGGGCCGCCGCCCTGGAGCTGCCGGAGCGCTGGGGCGGACTGGTCGACCTGCCGCCCTCCGACGACGCGGGGACGGCCACCCGGCTGGCCGCCGTCCTCGGCGGCACCGAGGACCAGGTCGCGATCCGGAGCGCGGGCGCGTACGTCCGCCGCCTGGTGCGCGCGCCGCGCCCGGACGCGGTGGCGCCGGCCGGCCAGCCCGCGGGCACCGTCCTGGTGACCGGCGGCACCGGCGCGCTCGGCGCCGAGGTCGCCCGCTGGCTCGCCCACCGGGGCACCCCCCACCTCGTGCTGACCGGCCGGCGCGGCGCGGCCGCCGAGGGCGTCGACGCGCTGGTGGCCGAACTGACCGGGCTCGGCACCCGGGTGACGGTCGCCGCCTGCGACGCCGCGGACCGGGCGGCGCTGGCCGCGGTGCTCGACGGGATCCCCGTGGACCTCCCGCTGACCGGCGTCGTGCACGCGGCCGGAGTCGGCCAGGCGACACCGCTGATGGACACCACCGTCGAGGAGATCGCCGCCGTGCTCGGCGGGAAGGCCGACGGCGCGGCACACCTCGACGCGCTGACCGCGGACCTGCCGCTGGACCTGTTCGTCGTGTTCTCGTCGATCTCGGCGACCTGGGGCAGCGGCGCCCAGGCCGTCTACGGCGCGGCCAACGCCTATCTGGAGGCCCTGGTCGAACGGCGCCGGGCCGCCGGGCGGGCCGCGCTGGCGGTCGCCTGGGGCCCGTGGGGGGAGGCGGGCATGGCCGTGCGGGGGGAGTCGGAGGACTTCCTGCGCCGTCGCGGGCTCGCCCTGCTCGACCCGGCGCTCGCGGTGCGGGCGCTCGCGCAGGCCGTCGCCGGCGGCGAGAGCTGTGTGGCCGTCGCGGACGTCCGCTGGGAGCGCTTCGCCCCGGTGTTCACGGCCGGCCGCCGCCGTCCGCTCATCGAGGACCTGCCCGAGGTCGTCCGCGCTCTGGAGGCACCGACCGCCGAGCCCTCGGACGGCACGTCCGGGCCGGCCGGAAGGCTGGCCGGGGAGCTGGCCGGGATGCCGCCGGCCGAGCAGGAGCGGCTGCTGCTCGACCTGGTCCGGCGGAGTGCGGCGGCGGTGCTCGGCCACCGCGAGGCGGGCGACATCCCACCCGACGTGCCCTTCAAGGGCCTCGGCTTCGACTCGCTGACCGCACTGGAGCTGCGCGACGCCCTGGCCGCCGGGACCGGTCTGCGGCTGTCCGCCACGCTGGTCTTCGACCACCCCACCCCGCGCGACCTGGCCGTCCGGCTGCGCGCCGACCTGCTCGGCAGCGGGCCCGTGGTCGAGACCGTCCGGGCCACCGCCGTCGACGAGCCGATCGCGATCGTCGCGATGAGCTGCCGGTACCCGGGCGGGGTCGAGACCCCCGAGCAGCTGTGGCGGCTGGTCGCCGACGAGGTCGACGCGGTCTCCGCGCTGCCCGGCGACCGCGGCTGGCCGCCGCTCGGTCCGGCCTCGGGCGGGGCCGGCGCGAGTTGGGCGGGCGGATTCGTCTCGGGCGCCGCGGACTTCGACCCCGCGCTGTTCGCGATCTCGCCGCGCGAGGCGCTGGCGATGGACCCCCAGCAACGGCTGCTGCTGGAGACGGTGTGGGAGGCGTTCGAGCGGGCGGGGGTGGACGCGCGCTCGGTCCGCGGCAGCCGTACGGGCGTGTTCATCGGTACCAGCGGCCAGGACTACGCGGCGCTGCTCACCGGCCCGTCCGACAGCGAGGGGCACCGCGGCACCGGCACGGCCGCCTCCGTGCTCTCCGGCCGGATCGCCTATGTGTTCGGGCTGGAGGGCCCGGCCATGACAGTGGACACGGCGTGCTCCTCGTCCCTGGTCGCCCTGCACGCCGCGGCCGAGGCGCTGCGCCGCGGCGAGTGCACGCTGGCACTGGCCGGCGGTACGACCGTGATGGCGACCCCGTCGGCGTTCGTGGAGTTCAGCCGTCAGCTGGGGCTCGCGGCCGACGGCCGGTGCAAGGCGTTCGCCGCCGCGGCGGACGGCACCGGCTGGGGCGAGGGCGTCGGCATCCTGCTGCTGGAGCGGCTGTCCGACGCGCGGCGGCACGGGCACCGGGTGCTCGGCGTGGTCCGCGGCAGCGCGGTGAACCAGGACGGTGCCTCGAACGGGCTGACCGCGCCGAACGGCCCGGCGCAGGAGCGGGTGATCCGGCAGGCGCTGGCCAACGCCGGGCTGTCGGCGTCGGAGGTGGACGCGGTCGAGGCGCACGGGACCGGCACCCGGCTGGGCGACCCGATCGAGGCGCGGGCCCTGCTGGCCACCTACGGACAGGACCGGACCGGGGAACCGCTCTGGCTGGGCTCGGTCAAGTCCAACATCGGGCACACCCAGGCGGCCGCCGGGATCGCCGGGATCATCAAGATGGTCATGGCGATGCGGCAGGGGGTGCTCCCGGCGACCCTGCACGTGGACGAGCCGACCCCGCACGTCGACTGGTCGGCCGGCGCGGTCGAGCTGCTGACCTCGGCCCGGTCGTGGCCGGACACCGACCGGCCGCGCCGCACCGGCGTCTCCTCGTTCGGGATGAGCGGCACCAACGTCCACGTCATCATCGAACAGGGCGAACCGGCCCCGGCCGTGGTCGGCGGTCCGGTGGCCGGCCCGGTGCCGTGGCCGCTGTCCGGGCTGACCCCGGCGGCGCTGCGGGCCCAGGCCGCGCGGCTCGGCGAGCACCTGACGGCGCGTCCCGAGGACGGCCGCTCCGAGGACGGCCGCTCCGAGGTGGCCCGGGCGCTGTCCGGCCGGACGGCGCTGCCGCACCGCGCGCTGGTCACCGGTGCCGACCGTACGGAGCAGCTCCGGGAGCTGGCGGCGCTGGCGGCCGGCGAGCCCGGCGCGGGGGTGGTCTCCGGCGCGGCCGCCGAGGGCCGGACGGTGTTTCTGTTCACCGGTCAGGGGGCCCAGCGGCTCGGGATGGGACGCGGGTTGTACGAGGCGTTCCCGGTGTTCGCGCGGGCCTTCGACGCGGTCTGCGCGGAGCTGGACCTGCGGCTGGACCGGCCGCTCCGGGACGTGGTCTTCGGGGACGCGGTGTTCGGGGACGCGGTGCTCGACGGCGCCGACGACCTCGACCGGACGGTGTGGGCGCAGGCCGGGCTGTTCGCGGTCGAGGTCGCCGCCTTCCGGCTGGTGGAGTCCTGGGGCGTGACGCCGGACTACCTGCTGGGGCACTCGATCGGTGAGGTGGCGGCGGCGCACTGCGCGGGCGTGTTCTCGCTGGCCGACGCCTGCGCCCTGGTGGCGGCGCGCGGCCGGCTGATGCAGGCGCTGCCCGCCGGGGGCGCGATGCTCGCCGTCGAGGCCACCGAGGCCGAGGCGATCGCGGTGGCGGCCGGCCGGGCCGAGGTCGCGGCCGTCAACGGCCCGGCCTCGGTGGTGCTCTCCGGGGCGGCCGGGGTCATCGACGAGCTGGCCGGGCGGTGGACGGCCGAGGGCCGTCGGACCCGCCGGCTGACCGTCTCGCACGCCTTCCACTCGGCCCTGATGGAGCCGATGCTGGCCGAATTCGCGACGGTCCTGGAGGGGTTGGCCTTCGCGGACCCGCGCGTCCCGCTGCTGTCCACCGTGACCGGGGCGCTCGCCGGGCCCGGGCTGGTGTCCGAGGCCGGCTACTGGGTGCGCCAGGTCCGCGAGGCCGTCCGGTTCGCCGACGCCGTCGCCCGGGCGGGTGAGCACGGCGCGACCCGGTTCCTGGAGCTGGGCCCCGACGGCGTGCTGTGCGGGGCGGCCCAGCAGTCCCTCCCGGACGCCGTGTTCGCCCCGCTCCAGCGGGCGGGCCGAGGCGACCTGGCGTCGCTGTGGCTCGGGCTCGGCCGGCTGTGGGTGGCCGGCGCCGCGGTCGACTGGGCGGCCGCCCTGCCGGCCGGCCCGCGGGCGGAACTGCCCACCTACGCGTTCCAGCGCGAACGGTACTGGCCGCGGCCGGTGGCCGGCGCGGGCGATGTGGCGGCCCTCGGGCAGACCCCGGCCGGTCACCCGCTGCTGGGCGCCGTGGTGGCGCTGGCCGGGGACGAGGGCGCGGTGCTGACCGGACGGCTCTCCACGGCCACCCATCCGTGGCTGGCCGACCATGTCGTGCTGGGCCGGACCCTGGTCCCGGGGACGGCACTGGTCGAACTGGCCCTGCGGGCCGGCGAACAGGTCGGCCGCCCGGTCCTGGACGAGCTGGTGGTGCGGTCCCCGCTCGCGCTCCCCGAGCGGGGCGAGGTGCAGCTGCGGGTCCGGGTGGCCGCCCCCGGCGCGGGCGGTGACTGCCGTGTGGAGATCCACGCCAGGCCCGGCACGGACGACCGGACGCCCTGGACGTGCCACGCCACCGGCCTGCTGACCGAGGCGCGGCCGGCGGAGCCGTTCGACCTGGCGGCCTGGCCGCCGGCGGCCGCCGAGCCGGTGCCGCTGGACGGGTTCTACGACACGCTGGCGGACCGCGGGTACGGCTACGGGCCGGTGTTCCGCGGCCTGCGGGCGGCCTGGCGGGACGCCGAGGCGGTGTACGCCGAGGTCGCCCTGCCGCCGGAGGCCGTCGCCGACGCGGACGGGTTCGGCCTGCACCCGGCGCTGCTGGACGCGGCGCTGCACGCGGTCGGGCTGTCCGGCGGGTCGGACACCGGGGCGGCCGCCCTGCCGTTCGCCTGGACCGGCGTCCGGGTGGAGGCGGTGGGCGCGTCCGTGCTGCGGGCGAGGATCACCCGGAGCACCGACGGTTTCTCGCTGCGCCTGGCCGACGGCACCGGCAGCCCGGTGGCCACCGTGCGGTCGCTGGTGCTGCGCGAGGTGTCGCCGGAGGCGCTGGGCGCCGCGACGGACCCCGGAGCGGACGCGCTGTTCGCGGTGGAGTGGCGGCCCGCGCCGCCGGCGGCCGCCGGGCCGGAGCCGGACGTCACCGGCTGGGTGGCGGTCGGCGACGCCCCGGAGGGCGGCGCGGCGCGCCGGCACGCCGACCTGGCGGGCCTGATCGGCGCGTTGGACGCGGGGGCGGCGGTGCCCCCGGTGACGGTGCTGGCCGTGGGCCGCGCGGCCGCCGGTGCCGAGGGCGTGCACCGGGTGACGGCCCGGGTCCTCGGCGAGGTGCGGGCGTGGCTGGCCGAGGAGCGGTTCGCCGACTCCCGGCTGGTGGTGCTGACCCGCGGCGCGACCCCGGCCGCGTCCGTCACGGGCGGTGACGCGGCGCTCGCCGGGGCCGCCGTGTGGGGCCTGATCCGATCGGCGCAGACCGAGAACCCGGACCGGATCGTGCTGGTGGACGCCGACCCGGCGGGCGGCGCCGCCGAGCCGTGGGCCGGGTGGCCCGCGCTGGTGGGCGGCGAGGAGTCCCAGCTCGCGGTCCGCGGCGGCGAGGCGTGGGTGCCGCGCCTGGTGCGGGAGGCCACCGCCGGCCGGCTGAGCCTGCCGGAGTCGGCGGGCGCGTGGCGGCTGGGCGTCGCGGGGGAGGGCGCCGGGCTGGCGGACGTGGCGCTGGTGCCCGCGCCGGACGCCGACGAGCCGCTGAAGGCGGGCGAGGTACGGGTCGCGGTGCGCTCGGCGGGGGTCAACTTCCGCGATGTGCTGATCGGTCTGGGCATGTACCCGGACCGGACGGCCGCGATGGGGTCCGAGGCCGCGGGCATCGTGCTGGAGGTCGGCCCGGAGGTGACCGGTCTCGCCCCGGGCGACCGTGTCTTCGGCTTCTTCGCCGGTGGCGTGGGTGTCCGGGCCGTCACCGACCGGCGGCTGCTGGCCCCCGTTCCGGCGGGCTGGTCGTTCGCGCAGGCCGCGTCGGTGCCGCTGGTGTTCGCGACCGCCTACTACGGACTGCGCGACCTGGCCGACGCCCGCCCCGGTGAGTCCGTGCTGGTGCACGCCGCGGCCGGCGGGGTCGGCATGGCGGCCGTCCAACTCGCCCGCCACCTCGGGCTGGAGGTGTTCGGAACCGCCGGGCCGGGCAAGTGGCGGACCCTGCGGGAGCTGGGGCTGGACGAGGCGCACATCGCCTCGTCACGCGATCTCGACTTCGAGGACCGGTTCCGCACCGCGACCGGCGGGCGCGGCGTGGACCTGGTGCTGAACTCGCTGGCCGGCGAGTTCACCGACGCCTCGCTGCGGCTGCTGGCCGAGGGCGGGCGCTTCCTGGAGATGGGCAAGACGGACGTCCGGCAGCCGGCCGACGCCTGGTACCGGGCGTTCGACCTGGCCGAGGCCGGCCCGGACCGGATGGGCGGGATCCTGCGCGAGGTCATCGCGCTGTTCGAGGCCGGTGCGCTGCGGATGCTGCCGATCACCGCCTGGGACGTCCGGGACGCGATCGGCGCGTTCCGGTACGTCAGCCAGGCCCGGCACGTGGGCAAGAACGTGCTGACGCTGCCGGTGTCGTTGGATCCGGCGGGGACGGTGTTGGTCACGGGTGGGACGGGGACGTTGGGTGGGTTGGTGGCCCGGCATCTGGTG
>NZ_JBIVVS010000044.1:0-42952 GCF_044768625.1 Kitasatospora sp. NPDC091207 | reverse complement strand
CAAGATCGAATATGGGGTGGAAGTGGTCCGGGCCACAGGATTGGTGGTGTGAGGCCGGGCACATGGTCGACGGTGCGTGACGAGGTCTCGGCCGCGCGTGCCGGAATCGTCGGGTGGTGACCGGCTCCGGGGTGGCCCGCACCACAGCCCTCACCCGCTGCGGAGCGATGATGTACGCACGGTGACGAATCGGAGCCCGAAAGCGCCACGCGCACGCCCCGGGCGCCGGCCAGGCCGCCGACGCGACCCGCAGCGGCGCGACGCCGGCCCGGGGGCGGTGCCCGGGCTCAGACGGGCGCCCTGCCCCCGGACTGCCGCAGGTGTTCCGCGAGCGCGAGGAAGACGAAGAAGTTCGGGATCGTGCTCACCGCGGCGCTGGTGAGCGCGCGCCACCGTCCGGCGACCCTGATCTTGACGAAGCCGCTGAACACCTTGATCTCCTGGATCTCGTGCCACTGCGCCGACTCGCGCGCGGATCCCAGCCCGTCCCGGGTGACCCACAGCCGGCCGAACTCCAGCCGCCCCCCGGAGTTCAGCGTGGCGACGGCGCGGGGGAGCTGTGCGCGGGTGACCTCCTGCTGGACGGCCGGCCCCCACTCCCGGGGGTTGGCGAACTTGCCCTTCTCGGCGACCTCGCCGGTCCGGTCCGCCCGCCCGCGCAGGACGACCTTCGCGCCCGCGACATCGGTCAACGTGTACGCGTAGGCCGTGTAGCCGCCGACTCCCGTGTGCCGGACGGTGTTCTGGAGGACCGAGGTCTGGTCGTAGCGGACGGTATGGACCCGGCCCTTCACCACGGCGGTGAGACCGTGATCGTAGAGGTCGAGCCGGACACCCCTGTTCTGCTTCGTCGTCGACCGTTCGATCCAGATGCCCAGCGGGACGAGGAGCAGCAACCCGAGCGGGATGACGGCCAGCACGGCCGCCGCGGTGAGGGACAGCACGAGCGCCAGCCCTCCGAAGACCACGGCCCCGGTCACCGCGCAGCCGAGCGAGCTAGCCCGGGACTGGGTGCCCGGATGGACCGCCCGGCGCTCACCCAGCCGGTTGCGCAGCGCCGCCTCGTCGATCAGTGTCAGAAACTGCTCCTGGCCGTCCGTACGGCCGTCCTGTCCGGTCATTCTCTTCCTCTGTCGTGTCCGGTGGCGCCCGCACCGGCGGGTCGCGGGCGCGGGCGGTCGGGTGGGTCGGGGCGGTCGGGCGGGTCGGTGACGGGCCGGGCGGCACCGGGGCCGGCGGGTCGGCGGTCCCGGCGGCCCCGGTGGAGGGCTCAGCCCGCCCGGTCGAACGCGGCCCGGAGGCGGGGCACGTAGTCGGCGAGGGCCGGAGCCCAGCAGCCGTAGTTGTGGCCGCCGTCGCAGGTGGGCGACAGGGCCGAGCCGTCGCCGTAGTCGACGAAGAGGCTGGGGATGCCGAGCTGGTCCAGACGGGTCCGGACGGTGCCGGTGGCGATCGCGGTGAAGTGGTCGATGGGCCCCTGGTCGCCGGTGTAGAGGGCGATGTCGGTGCCGGCCAGCTTGGCCAGGTTGGCGCCGGCGGCGGGGTTGACCTCGTTCCAGATGTGGTCCGCGTTGAAGACCGGGTAGGGCGAGCCGAAGATCGCGTCGCTGTCCACGTAGGGCCCGTAGCCCACGCACTGACCGGTGCCGGAGGTGCTCGCGGCGCACCACGCGCCCGGCAGGTTGAGCTCCGTGGCCAGGACCGTGCCGCGGATCTCCGGCATGCCGAGGTCGATGCCGCCGGACAGCGAGGCGACGTGGCCGAACAGGTCGGGCCGGTACTCGGCGTAGCGCAGCGCGCCGTAGCCGCCCATCGACAGGCCGACGACGGCCCGGTGGGACCGGTCGGTGAGGGTGCGCAGATTGGCGTCGATGAAGGGGACGACCTGGCTGGTGTGGAAGGTCTGCCAGTTGGCCTTGCCGAGGACGGTGTTCTGCATCAGCCAGTCGGCGTACCAGCCCTTCAGGCCGCCGTCCGGGACGACGGTGATCATCGCGTCCGAGCGCAGGGCCGGAGCGGCCGCGGCGTCGTCCACCGTGCCGGCGCCGCCGTGCAGGAAGTACGCCACCGGCCAACGCCGGCCGGGATCCGCGGTGTAGTCGCGGGGGAGGAAGATCCGGATCTTGTGCGTGCCGGAGAGCTGACCGGTGGTCACGGTGAGCGTGAGGTCGGTGGGCGAGTGCACCTCGGGGGCACCGACCTGGGTCAGGCCGAAGCCGTCGGTGAAGGTCGGCGGGGCGGGTTCGGCCGCGTGGGCGGGCGCGGTGACGAGCAGCGCGGACACGGCCAGCGCGGCGGCGACGACGGCCGCCTTCGCGTGCCGGCGCCAGGCGGGCAGCGGTGAGGTCATCGGTGGTCCTCTCGGGGTGGCGGGCAGGAGGGGCCTGGTGCCCCGCGGTCGGGTAGGGGGTGCGGACGCGGGCCGGCGCTACAGCGCGCAGTAGGCGTCGACCGTCGCCTTGCCCGTGTCCTGCTGGCCCCGCGTCCCGGCCAGCAGGTGGAACTCGTTGTTGGCGCGCGCGACCTGCTTGCCGCCGTCGTCGCTGGTGTACCAGTCGCTGAAGTAGCCCAGCACGGCGCCGTTGTGGCTCCAGGCCCACTGGCCGCACGGCAGTTGCACGTGAACGATGCCCAGGCCGTAGCCGACGGTGCCGTCGGCGGTCACCGGGACGGTGGTCTTGAGCTCGGCCTCCTGCGCGGGCGCCAGCAGCCGACCGGTCACCAGGGCCCGGGAGAAGGCGGTCAGGTCGTCCAGGGTCGACACGATCGCCCCGGCGGCTCCGAAGGTCTGGACGTCGGAGACGGTGACGTCCCGGATGCCGATGCTGATCACCGGGTACTCGTACCCGTGCAGGTAGCTGCCGGAGAGGGTGGGGTCGGCGGTCGGGAAGCTGGTGTCGCGCAGCCCGAGCGGTTCGATGATCCGGTGCTGGATCTCGGTGGCCGCGTCGTTGCCGGTGACGGCCTGGATCACCATGCCGGCCAGGATGTAGTTGGTGTTGGAGTAGCTCCACTGCCGCCCCGGCGAGCTGGTCGGCGCGTGCTGGGCGAGGCCGAGGTCCACCAGGGTCTGGGCCGGCCAGGGCTGGTCGGGCCGGGTGTTCAGCGCGTAGGACAGCGAGAACGCCGCGTCCTTGGCGTAGTCGGGCAGGCCGGAGGTGTGGTTGAGCAGCTGGCGGATCGTGATCCTGGTGCCGTCGTAGCCGTTCGCCGCGACCGCTCCGGGCAGCCACCTGGCGACGGTGTCGTCGAGGGACAGCCGCTGCTCGCCCTCCAGCTGGAGCAGCACGGTGGCGGTGAACGCCTTGGTGTTGCTGCCGATCCGGAACTTCGCCTTCGGGTCGGCGGGCACCCGGGTGGACAGGTCGCCGACGCCCGCGTGCACGTACTGGGTGGTGTCGCCCTGGCGGACCAGGCCGATCACCCCCGGGTATCCGTCGGTGACCCCGAGCTGGGCGCCGGCCTGCAGGATGCCGGCCGCGGTCGGGGTGTCGGCGTGCGCGGGCCCGGCACCGGCGAGGGCGGCGAGTACCAGCGCCGCGCCGGCGGCGGTCAGACGTAGGGGCTTCATCGGGCTCCTCGGGCTACGGGTGGTCAGGGCGGCGCGCGAAGCCCGCGACCGGTCCGGGTGGCCCCGGCCGCCGGCGCCGCGTCGAACCGGTACCCGTGATGCTGCTGCCCGGACGGCCCGACGGACAGGCCACGGCACCGGCCACATGTGACCGGCCGTCCGCTGACCTGGGCACGGCCGCCCCGGCCGGTCCGCCGAGCCCCCTCGGTCACGGTGACCCGGTCGAGGCGGTGGACCCGGTGGACCCGTTGGTCGCGGTGGGCCCGTTCGTCGCGGTCGACGCGGACGGGAAGGTGGCCGGTGCGTAGTGGCTGTGCTGCTGCCGGAAGGTGCGGCCGAGGTGGTGCTGAAGCCGCTCGTGCCGGAACTGGTAGACCGCGCCGGTCTGGCGCAGCACGCCGCGGTGGTAGGCGTCCTCCAGGAACGCCACCGTCTGCCAGGGCAGTCTGCCGGTCAGCGGCAGCCAGACGCGGGACAGGACGAGCCACTGCCCCCAGGCGGTGAACGCGAGCAGGTAGGAGACCGTCCCGCCGATCCCGCCGATCGCGCCGATGACGAGACCGTCGGGGAACCCCCAGCTCAGTGGCCCCAGGACGCCCTGGAGCAGGCCGACGACCAGGCGCCCGCCGCCGGCGATGCCGAGGGTCAGGGCCGGCGCCAGGACGAGGAACTTCCGGCCCACCGTGGCGCGGTTGGCGGCCAGCAGGCTGACCGGGGTGGCCGCGGAGGTCACGTCCACGGGCGCTTCGAGCGCGGCCGACAGGCCGAAGACCAGCCCGGCGGCCGAGCCGAAGATGAGCCCGAAGCACAGCATGTTGATCAGGGTGCCTTCGAGCACGTCCGGATTGGCCAGCGGTGCCCCCGTGTACAGCGCGCGTTCCAGGGCGAGCGCGCACGCGCAGCCGACGCCCATCACGGACCCGCCGAGCAGACCGTCCCCGAACCGGGCCAGGAAGGTGCGGACCGGTCGACGCCCGAGGCCGCGGTGCGTGCCGGGCAGGCGCAGCCGCACCCGGGTCGGTTCGAAGGCCTCCCCGCCCCCGAAGGTGATCAGGATCGCGTACACGGACCCGAAGGCGAGCCCGGCGACCGGCCCCATCAGGCTCCCCTGGAGCAGGACTTCGCCGATCCCGATGCCGGGTCCGAGTCCGAACCGGGCGCCGAGCAGGCCGACGAACAGGACGACGAGCCAGTCGGAGAGGGTGACGCTCAGCGCGGTGGCCACCACGACGGCCAGGACGCGGGTCGAGCGCGGCAGGGAGTCGCCGATCTGCCACCAGGCGAGGTCCTGCCGGTCGTGGTCGAGCCGGACCAGATGGTGGGCGAGGTGGCCGAGCCAGTGCTGGGCGCGCCCCGGGTCCCAGTCCGGCGAGGTGGCCGGCCGGCCGGCGGTGTCCCGCTCCGGGGCGCGGCGCCGGTAGACCGCGGGGACGAAGCCGGCCAGCAGGTGTTCCTCCAGGGACTTCGCGGTGGGGAACCGGGCCGGGTCCAGCAGGTCGGTGGGCGTGCGGCCGGGCGTCTCGCTGTAGGCGGTGCGGGCCAGGATCACCATGAGCGGGGTGGTGAGCACGGCGGCGAGGCGGGCGCCCGCCGGGCTCTCCCCGGCGCGCAGTTCGTCGAGGACGGCGTCCCACACGGACCCGCTGTCGCCGCCGCCCGCACCGTCGCCGCCCGCACCGCCGTGGCCCGCGCCGCCGTCGCGGGTGACCGCCCGGGCGGTCCGGGGCAGGTAGTGGACGAGGTCGTCGAGGGTGAGGTCGGAGAGCTCGATGCCGGCCGCCCACAGCAGCGGCGCGTGCGCCTCCTGGACGGCCTCGGCGAACTCGTCGTGCCGGCTGGTGAGGACCAGCGGCAGGGAGGTGGCGTTGAGCGCGTCGAGAGCCTCCCGCCGCAGGCCTTCCGCGATCTCGTCGAACCCGTCGAGGACCGGCAGGACGAGGTCGGCGTCGACCAGCGCGGCGGCCAGGGTGGAGCCGTGCGGGCCCCGGCGGGCCAGATGCGGGTGGTCGCGCAGCAGCCGGCCGATCAGCCAGTCCCGCAGCGCGGTGGTGGTCGGGTCCCAGGAGCCGAGACCGAAGATGACCGGGACCCGGTCGGAAACGGTCGGGGCCTCCAGGTGGTCCAGGACGAACCGGATGGTGAGGATCGACTTGCCCGAGCCGGCCCGGCCGAGGATCACCAGCCGCCCGGAGGAGATCCGCCGGTACACCTCCGCCACACTCCGCAGGTCACCGCTGAGGTCCATCCGGCGGGCCACGGCCCCCGGGCCGAGGCGCTGGATGTTCTCCGAGCGGTCGGTCAGGCCCGCAGGAGCCCGCTGCCACCGGACCGGGAGCGGGAACGGGTCGTGGACGCGGCGCTGCGCCTCCTCGCGCCGCCAGCGGCGCCTGACCTCCGTCGCCAACTCCTGCGCGGCGTCGACCAGCGCGCCGTGCACCGGCCTCGGCGCGGGCACTGCGGGCACCGCAGGTGGCCCGGGGGCCGGTGGCCCGGGCGGGGCGGCCGGTTCGGGCGGCGTGGCCCGGGCGGGCAGCGGGGCCGGTCCGTCGGCCGGTCCGTCGGGTGGCGCTCCGGTCGGCGCTCCGGTCGGCGCGGGGCTCGGTCCGGGGACCGCGGGGGCCGACCCGCTCCGTGCCGCGGCGAGCGTGACCGCCAGCTGCCGGCGGTCCTCCTGACCGAGGTCGAGGGCGTCGGCCAGCAGGTTCACCGTGCCCAGCCGGTGGTCGGTGGATCTGCCGCTCTCCAGCCGGCGAATGGTGCGCACGCTCACTCCGGACCGCTCCGCCACCTGTTCCTGCGTCAGGCCCGCCTGGCGGCGCAGCCGGCGTAGCAGTGTGCCGAGCTGATCTGTCACCGGGGCGCCTCTCTACTCGCCAGTAAATCGCCGGTGAGCCTACCTGTGACGACCGGTCAGCGATGTCCGGCCGGTTGGCCTGTTCGCCGAACATGACGAACGCCACAATCGCTGCCCTCATGGAGCCGCGGCGCGGCGAGAAGCGAGGAGTCGACGTGGCCTACCGCTACTGGTGCGGTGAGTGCAGTTACCGGACGCCCTGGCTCGGCGAGTCGGACGGGGAGCGGCAGCAGATCGCGCACTACGCGAAGCGGCATCCCGGCACCCCTCCCGGGGGCCATGTCGAGGTCGCCCGGAGCCTGGACGTCGGCTGCGGCTGCCTCCAACTGGCCGCGATCGTCCTCCTGGTGGTGATCGTCGCGGCGGTGTGTGCCCGCTAGCCACCCGCTGTCCGCCCGATCGCCGCCGGGCCCGCCGATCGCCGCCGGGCCGCCGGGCCGTCGAGCGGTCCGGGAGGTCGAGCGGTCCGGGAGGTCGTCGACCGGCCGCTCCGGGCACCGGCCGGGTTTGGCCGGTCCGTGGCCTGTCCGCCCGGGTGGCCCGGGCCGGAGCATGGGGGCCGGGATCGCCGGGCGGCGCCGGCCGCGGGTCCTTCCTGTCGCGGCCTCCCGTGCCGGGACCGCCCGCGCCCGGTCTCACGCGCCGGGACGGCACCCGACCCGACGACCCGCGACCCGACGTCCGGCGACCCGACCTTGTACGCGCCGAATCAACTCAAGGAGATCCATGTCCACTTCACCGCGACCGGGCCCCGAACTCACCCGGCGGTCGCTGCTCCGGACCGGTACGGGGCTCGCCCTGGGCACCGGCCTCGCCGTGGGCGCCGGGGTGGCCGCCGCCGGGCCCGCCGTCGCGACCAACGGCGTCGGCCAGACCGGCGCGCCGCTGTGCCAGCTGCCCGGTGACTCGGCGAGCCGGTACGGGCTGGGCAGCGGCGACCTGGGCATCCCGTACTACCGGGAGCACGACAACACCTGGGGCTATGTGTTCGGCGACTCGTTCGACACCGGCAACGCCTACCTCGGCTCCCCGGTGATCCTGAACCAGGCGGGCTTCGACCGCTCCGGGGCGTCGCCGATCTCCTTCACCTACGCCATGCCGGGCGGAACCGCCGCGCAGCTCTTCGACTACGGGCACGGCGTCGACAACGGCCACGGTGTGGAGAGCACCCGCATCCCCAACGACTGCATCGAGTTCGGCGGTCGCACCTACCTGCAGTACACCTCCGTGGCGCGCGGCATCGGCCCGGACCCGCTGCCGGCCGGCGAGGACGGCTCGTTGATGGCGGGCGTCGCCTACTCCGACGACTTCGGCCGGACGTGGACCGACTACCCCTACCACTGGGCCGGCCAGGACCAGGGGGTGAACCAGTCGATGTACGGGATGTGGTCCTTCGCGGGCATCGATCCGGACGGCTGGCTGTACATCTTCTCCAAGCGCTGGAACGGCACCCACAAGAACACCGCGGACCAGGGCGCGATCCAGCTGTTCCGGATCGACCCGGCCGAGTTCCGCGCCGGCGACTTCGGCGCCCAGCAGAACTGGACGTACGACGGCGGCTGGCACTGGGCCGCCGACGGCACTCCGCCGACCCCGCTGTTCGGCCCGGGGAACAACATCGGCGAGTTCTCCGTCAAGCGGATCAACGGCCGGTACTGCATGAGCTATCTCGACCTGGCGGACGGTTCGATCTGCACGCGCACCGCGTCCCGGCCCGACGCCGGGTGGTCGGCGCCCGTCCCGCAGATCGTCGCGAACAGCACCTGGCCGCCGAACCACTGGGGCCGGCCGCAGGTCGAGAGCCTGTACGGCGGCTACATCCACCCCGGCAGCGCCAGTGCCACCTCACTGACCCTGATCGTCTCGCAGTGGACCGCGCAAGGCGCCTACCGGGTCCTGCAGTTCGACGGGATCCGGCCGTAGTGCCGGCCCCGCACGAGCAACCGCGCCGACCGTCCGGGGCCTTCGACGTGCCCGGGGCCTTCGACGTGCTCGACGCCTTCGAGGCCTTCGAAGCGTCCAACGCGTTCGACACCGTTCACCGTCCGCACCGGAAGGGGTCCGTATGAGACTCGCCGTCCTGGCCAGAGCGCTGGTGGGCGCCCTGGTCCTCTCCTCCGCCGGTCTCGCGGTGACCGGCCCGGCAGCCGCGTCCCCGGACGACGGCCGGACCGTGACCTACCGGGGCACGACGCTCCGGGTGCCGGCGTCCTGGCCGGTGATCGACCTGGACGCGGCGCCGGACACCTGCGTGCGGTTCGACCGGCACGCCGTGTACCTGGGCCGCCCGGGCGCGGACCAGGCCTGTCCGTCCCACCTGCGCGGGCGCAGCGAGGCGATCCTGCTGCAGCCGGCCGTGGCCGGGGCGGAGGGCGGGGTCCGGGAGAACACCGCCTCCCGCGAGATCACCGTGACCACCGGTACGGTCACCGTCACCGCGGCCTACGGCGGCGACCGGGCGGCCGTCACGACGGTCCTCGACCGGGCGGGTCTGCGGACGACGAGCGGGGCGGCGGCGCAGGGGACCGCCGCCCCGCGCGTGAGCGCCGCCGCCCCGGCCGTGAGCACCGCCGTGAGCGCCGCCGTCAGCACCGCGGCTCTCGCGGCCGCCGTGGACGGGAGCACCACCAACTACACCGGTCAGGGCTTCGACCCGTGCGCGGCGCCGAGTTCCGCCACCATGCGCACCTGGATGGACTCCTCGCCCTACGGTGCGATCGGCATCTACATCGGTGGTGTCAACCGCACCTGCGACCAGCCGAACCTGACCGCCGACTGGGTCGCCCGGCAGGCCTCGATCGACTGGCACTTCTTCCCGCTGTACGTCGGCCACCAGGCGCCCGGCGCCTGCCCCGGCTGCGCCACGATCCCGTCGGCGGCCCAGGGCGTGGCCGACGCCGACGACGCGATCGCGCGGCTGACGGACCTCGGCTTCCCCCCGGGCACCCCGGTGTACATGGACAACGAGCACTACGCCCCGCAGTACTCGGGCCTGGTGCTGGGCTACCTGTCCGCCTGGACCACGCGGTTGCACGCCCGGGGCTATCTGTCGGGTGTCTACGGCAGTGCCGGCAGCACGATCTCCGACCTGGTCGCCAACTACTCCTCCTACGCGATGCCGGACGTCATCGACTTCGCGGCGTGGCCGGGCAGCGGCGGTACCAGCACCTCGGACCCGGCGATCCCGGACCAGCTGTGGGCGGACCACCAGCGGATCCACCAGTACACCGGCGGCCGCGACGAGACCTACGGCGGCATCACCATCAACATCGACGCCGACTACCTGGACGTCCGGCTGGCGGCCGCCGCCGGGCGGGGGTGGGACGACTTCGGCGACGGCCGGCAGAACCCGGCGATCGGCCGGGAGGCGAACGGCGCGATGATCGCGTTCGCGGTCTCGCCGGACCAACAGGGGCTGTACTACCGCGAGCAGACGGCGCCGAACAGCGGCTGGGGCTCCTGGCAGCGGCTCGGCGGCCCGGTCGGCGGCCTGCCGGTGGTCGGCAGGAACCCGGACGGGCGGCTGGAGCTGTTCGTCCTGGGCCCCGGCAGGAGCAGCATCCAGCACATCTGGCAGACCGCGCCGAACGGCGGCTGGAGCAGCTGGGACCCGTCCTTCGGAGGCGCCTCCTCCGGAGTGACGGTCGGTCAGAACGCCGACGGGCGCTTGGAGGTGTTCGCGGTGGCGCCGGACCGGAGTTCGATCTCGCACATCTGGCAGACCGCGCCGAACGGCGGCTGGAGCGGCTGGAACGCCGATGGCGGCGGCCCGTTCGGCGGTCCGACGGGCGGTGCGCCGGTGGTGGGTCATGAGGCCGACGGGCGGATGGCGGTCTTCGTCCTGGCGCCCAACGGCAGCGGTGTCGCGATCCGCGAGCAGACCGCCCCGTCCTCCGGCTGGGGTGCCTGGAACGGCTCCTTCGGGGGCGCCTCCTCTGATGTGACGGTCGGTCAGAACGCCGACGGGCGCTTGGAGGTGTTCGCGGTGGCGCCGGACCGGAGTTCGATCTCGCACATCTGGCAGACCGCGCCGAACGGCGGCTGGAGCGGCTGGAACGCGGACGGCGGCGGCCCGTTCGGCGGTCCGACGGGCGGTGCGCCGGTGGTGGGTCATGAGGCCGACGGGCGGATGGCGGTCTTCGTCCTGGCGCCCAACGGCGGCGGTGTCGCGATCCGCGAGCAGACCGCCCCGTCCTCCGGCTGGGGTGCCTGGAACGGCTCCTTCGGGGGCGCGGCGGCGACCGTGAACGTCAGTCACAACGCGGACGGGCGGATGGAGGTGTTCGCCCTCGCCCCCGGCGGCGCGAACATCTCGCACATCTGGCAGAGCGCGCCCAACGGCGGCTGGAGCGGCTGGAACGCCGACGGCACCTTCGGCGGCGCCGCCTGGGTCGGCCCGTGAACCCTGTGGGTCGGCCCGTGAACCCTTCGAGAGGAGCAGTCGAGACCGAGATGTCATCCTTCACCCCTTCCTCCGGGCGTGCGTCGCACCTGCCCTGGACCGCGGTCCGGGCCCTGCTGACGGCCGTCGCCCTCGTCCTCGCCCTGGCGGGCACCGGCCTCGCGACCGCGGGCAGTGCCTCCGCCGCCTCGGCCCTCGGCGGCCCCATCACCCGCGGTGAGATCATCGCGCGGGCCCAGTACTGGGTCGACCACCAGCCGGGCCCCTACGACCAGGGCGGCTACTCGCCGGGCCCCGGCGGCGACTTCGACTACCGCCGGGACTGCTCGGGCTATGTGTCGATGGCCTGGCACCTGGACGCCAACGCCTGGACCGGGTCGCTGTCGGACTCGTACTCGTTCGCCATCGAGCGCGGTGACCTGCGCCCCGGCGACATCCTGGACAACTACAGCGAGCACGTGTTCCTCTTCGACCAGTGGCTCGACGGCGACGGCGACTTCTCCTACTACTCCTTCGGATCGGCCCCGGTCCGGCACCTCACCGCCAACATCGGCGACAGCTCGCTGGACGGGCACCCCAACAGCTCGTTCAGCGCCCGCCGCTATCACAACGTCATCGAGGACAGCGCGGCCACGCCGCACCCGTACCCGTCCGGCCGGATGGTCTCCGGCCGCGATGCGGACGGCCGGCTGGAGACCTTCGCGGCGGGCGCGGACGGTGTCTGGCACGCCTGGCAGCTGTCGGTCAACGGCGGCTGGTCGGAGTGGGTCAACGAGGGCGGCCCGGCCAATGCCCAGCTGGCGATCGCGCCCAACCGGGACGGCCGGCTGGAGCTGTTCGCGCTCAACGGGACCACGCTCGACCACAGGTGGCAGACCGCGCCGAACGCCGGCTGGTCGGGGTGGGCCGGGCTCGGCGGTGGCGGGTCCCGCATCGCGGCCGGCGGCAACGCCGACGGCCGGATCGAGCTCTTCGCCTCCGGCCCCGCCGGGGTGTTCCACACCTGGCAGACCGCGCCCAACGGGGCGTTCGCGGCCTGGGCCGGGGTCGGCGGGCCCGCCGACGCGCGGCTGCAGATGGAGGGCGCGCCCGACGGCCGGCTGGAGGTGTTCGCCCTGTCGGACACCACGTTCGGCCACCTGTACCAGACCGCGCCCAACGGCGGCTGGTCGGACTGGGACTCCTTCGGCGGCGGCGGTCACGGCCTGACGGTCAATCACAACACCGACGGCCGGCTGGAGGTGTTCACCTCCGGCGCCAACGGGGTGTTCCACCGCTGGCAGACCGGTCCCAGCAGCTGGTCGGACTGGACCGGGACCGGTGGGGGAGCCGCGAACTCCGAGCTCTCCTCGGCGCGTTCGGTCGACGGCCGGATGGAGGTGTTCGCGATCAACGGCAGCACGGCCACCCACCTGTGGCAGACCGCGGTGAACGGCGGCTGGTCGAGCTGGGAGACCTTCGGCACCGGCGGTACCGGGATCGCGGCGACCACCAACCAGGACGGCCGGCTGGAGGTGCTGGGCGGCAACGGGTCCGGGGTCTTCCATCGCTGGCAGACCGGCTTCAGCGCCTGGTCGAGCTGGGCCTGGTTGAACTCCACGGCCGGCCCGGCACTCGCCTGACGGGCGCGGCGCGGGGCGGGGGCGTACCGGCGGGGCCCGCCCGGGCGGCAGGAGCTGCCGCCCGGGCGGGCCCTCGGGGTGAGCCCCGGGCCGCAGGCCGCGGGTCAGGCCAGCGGCCGGCAGAGCAGCGCGTCCGGGACGCCGCCGTGCGTCCAGCGCCAGGTCATCGCGACACCCGCGAGGTACTCGCCGGCGGCGCACTGGCCCTTGTAGTACCCGGGCGCCCAGTCACTGGCCGCGGAGTCCGCCCCGGTGGAGGCCGGCGGCCGGTTGTCGCCCCGGTCGAACCAGAGGACCCGGCCCGTGGTGGCCGGCGCACCGGCCGCCGGAGCGCACAGCAGCGCCGCCATCGCGTTGCCGCGGACGCTGTAGCCGACGGCGAGGTGGCCGGCCGGGCACTGGAGCTTGTTGTAGCCCGGGGCCCAGTCGCCGTCGGTGACGTAGCGTTCGTCGGTCACGGTGACCCAGCCCTCCGGTCCGGTGGCGGGCCGTCCGGCGTCGGTGCACAGGCCGCGGCTGTCGCTGCGGCCCAGGCCGATCAGGCGCTGGCCGTCCGGGCAGTTGCCCTTGCGGTTGCCGCCGCTCCAGTCGGGCAGGGCGAGCATCCGCCGGGACACGTTCTGGTCGGTGTGGTCGAGGTCGAGCAGGTTCCAGCGCGCGGACTCCGGTACCGGGCCGGTGTAGGAGGGGGCCGTGACCAGCCGGTTCCAGTCCGCCGCCCGCCAGTCGCCCGGGTCCTCGACGCTGAGCCGGCGGCCGGCCCGGTCGTAGTGCAGCAGGGCCCAGCTGTCCTGGGGCACACCGTCGTTGTGCCAGCCGATCAGCGGCCAGACGGCGAAGTCGGCGTCCCGGGCGGCCAGGATCGCGGTGAAGCGGTCGAACCAGGCCTGCTCCTTGGCGTCGGTCGAGCCGCGCCCGCCCGCGCCGAACTCGCTGATCCAGACCGGAGCGGTGAAGTGCTGCCCGGCCCGGGTGACGAAGAGCGCCTCCTCGTCGACCACGGCCGCCAGTTGTTCGGGGGTCAGGTCCTGGTAGCGCGGATCGCCGGTGGACCCGGGTCCGCTGCCCGCACCGGTGTTGGCCGACCCGGTGTAGCCGTAGAAGTGGGCCGCGTAGACCAGCTTTCCGGAGTCGATCAGGGTGTGCGAGAGGGTGGCGACCGGCTTGAGCATCGGGCGGCCGTGGGGCAGGCCGGCCAGCGGGATGCCCTGCCAGTTGATGCCCTCCATGATGATCAGCAGGTCGGGCGAGGCCTGGAGGATCCGGTTGCCCGCCTCCTCGAAGGCGGCGTACTCGTCGTGGCTGTCGCCCAGGCCCCAGTTGGGGTCGTCCCAGACGTCGCGGCGGACTTCGTTGCGCAGGTCGGCGCCGACGACACGCTTGTTCGCCCGGTACCGGTTCGCCATGAACAGCCAGTCCTCCTCCCACTGTTGGGTGGACTGGCCGCTGTTCCAGCGTTCGCTGCCGTCCAGGCCGCAGCAGAAGCGGTAGCCGGTGGTGTGGTTGTTGAGGACGACGGCGAAACCGTCGGCGGTGAGGGCCGCCACCACGGCGTCGTAGACCTGCAGCGGAGTGCTGCCGCGCAGCTGTGGGTTGGCGGCGACGGCGACGTCCGGGACGACCGTGCTGTCCCGGATCATCGCGTCCGCGAAGGGAAGCCGGATGCTGTTCAGCCCGAGGCTGTGGAAGCCGGCCATGATCTCGGGCAGCGGCGCCCGGTCCAGGCCCAGCGGCAGGTTGTACGACACCTGGCCGGCCTGATTGTTCGCCGGGTCGGTGGTACTGCCGCTGCCCTGCCAAGTGCCCTGGGCACCCGACCAGTTGCCGGACCTCAGCTTGAACCGGTCGCCGGTGGCGTCGACCACGTAGCGGCCGCGGGTGCTCAGCGGGCCGGTCCAGGAGGCCGCCAGTTGTGCGCCGGTGAGTGCCGCGGGGGCGGCGGCCGGCGCGGTGGCGCTCGGCGCCCCGGCGGCCGGCGCCGCCGTGGCGAGCCCGGGTGAGGCCAGGACACCCAGGGACAGGGTCGTCGCCACGGACAGTGCGCGCAGGGCAAGTCTTCTCATGGTCATCCCGAACTGGTGAGGGTGGTGAACGCCGGTCGCCCCCGCCGGGGACCGGTTCCGCGTGTACACGGTCACCCGGGATCCTGGCACACCCGGGAGCCGCCCGGGAGGGCGCGATCCACCCTTCTCGCCCCGCGTTCCCGTCCGGCGGCCGGACGGGCGGTCAGGTCACCGGGCGAGGACGCGCCGGAGCCAGCGGGTACGGGCGTCCCGGGCGTCCCGGGCGAGGGCCGACCGGGGTGCGATGGTGTCGAAGCCGTGGAACGCTCCGGCCCAGACGTGCAGTTCGGCCTCGCCGCCGGCCTGCCAGAGCGCCTGGGCGTAGGCCACGTCCTCGTCCCGGAAGGTTTCGGCGGATCCGACGTCGATGTAGGCCGGGGGCAGCCCGGTGAGGTCGGTGGCGCGGGCGGGAGCCGCGTACGGGGAGAGATCCGCGGCGCCGTACCGGTCGCCCAACAGGGCCCGCCACGCGGTGGCGTTGGAGGTGCGGTCCCAGGTGTCGACACCGGCCATCTGGTGGCTGGAGAAGGTGGCGTCGCGGTCGTCGAGCATCGGGCACAGCAGCAGTTGCCCGATCGGGGTGGGCCCGCCCCGGTCCCGGGTGAGCAGGGCGAGCGCGGCGGCGAGTCCGCCGCCGGCGCTCTTGCCGCCGACCACGACGCGGTCCGCGTCGACGCCCAGCGCGGCGGCGTTCGCGGCGGCCCAGACGAGGCCGGCGTAGCAGTCCTCCACCGGTCCCGGGTGCCGCGTCCGGGGGGCCAGCCGGTACTCGGCCGAGATGACGGCCAGCTCCAGGGGGAGGGACCACTCGCGGAGCAGCTGCGGCAGGACGGACCACGCATTGCCCATGATCATGCCGCCGCCGTGCAGGTAGTACAGCAGCGGCAGCGGCCGGGTGATCCCGGCGGGCCGCGCGCTCACCAGGGTGACCTCGGGCCCGTCCGGCGCTCCCGGCACCCGCAGCTCCTCCACCTCGAACCGGCCGTCGGCCCGCAGGTCCCGGAGGGTCGGCCTGGGTCGGGCCGCGGCATCCCGCTGCTGGCGGACCGCCAGGTTCTCCGGTGTGACGGGCACCCTGGCCACGCCGCCCAGAGCCGCCAGCGCGGCGCCCAGTTCGGGGTCGAACGGCGGCGCGAGCCGGACCGTGAGGTCAGGGCCGGGCCCCGGGGTCAGGTCGGCGGCCGTCATGCCGGGCCGTCCCCTCGGGCCCGGCGACCTCGGCCGGAGCAGCTCGCCGGGTGGTCACTCGCCGGGTGGTCAGGGGACGGGAACGGGAGCGGGGACGGGGGCGGGGACAGAGGCGGGGAGAACGTCGCGACGCGGTCCATGAGGCCTAGTCAAGCACCCGTCGTGGCGCGGGCCCACCGCTCCCCGGTGACGGTCCCCGCGACCCGGCGGGCCGGGTCGCGGGCCCCCGCCCGGCGGGTGGAGCGGGTGCCGGTGCGTGGCTGACAGCGCGCTGTGCGCGGGTTGCCAGCGGCAGGCCGGAGGCTGAACCCGTCGGCACCGCTCGGGCCGGCGCCCGTACGGAGGAGAGGAACGTTTCATGACCCGTGGTGAGTTCTCGTCGGATCGCGTGAGGTGGTCACGCCGGCTGCGGCTGGTGCCGGCCGTGGTGACGGTGTCCGGGCTGGTCCTGGGGGTGGCGACGCCCGCACTGGCCACCCCCGCCCCGGCCGCTTCGGCTGCACGGGCCGCGAAGGCCGGGGCGGCCGGGGCGGCCCGGGACGGGGCCGAGGCGCAGCGGGCCCGGCTGACCGGGCTGGCACGCGAGCTGGTGGCGGCCGGGGCGCCCGGGGTGATCGTGCGGGTGGACGACGGCCGTGGCCGGCCGATCGAGATCGCCGACCAGGCCCCCTGGGCCGCCCGGGACCACCGGCTCGACGCGGGCGACGAGTTCAGGATGGGCTCCAACACCAAGACCATGATGGCCGTCCTCGTGCTGCAGCTGGTCGCCGAGGGCCGGGTCGGCCTGGACGACCCGGTGGAACGGTGGTTGCCCGGCCTGGTCCCGAACGGCGGGGCGATCACCGTGCGGATGCTGTTGAACCACACCAGCGGCCTGTTCGACTACACCGAGGACGCCGCCCTCCGCCCGGCGATCCTCGGCACGGACCCGCGACGCTGGAGCGCCGCGGAGCTGCTCGCGGTGGGCGCCCGGCACGAGCCGCTGTTCGCCCCGGGAGCGAAGTGGTCCTACAGCAACACCAACTACGCGGCCGTCGGCGCGCTCCTCGAACAGGTCACCGGCGCGAGCCCGGCCGACCTGGTCCGGGACCGGATCGCCCGGCCACTGGGCCTGTGGCACACCTACCTCGCCACGGACGGCGGCTGGCGCGGCCGCTACGCCCGGGGCTACGAACCGGACGCCGCCCACATGCCGCCGGGCGTGCCCGCCGAGTTCAGGACGGTCGCCGGGGTGCCGCGCGACGGCCAGGTGGACGTCTCCGGCAACAGCCCGAGCTGGGGCGGGGCCGCCGGCGCGGTGGTGTCCACCGCCCGGGACTGGTCCCGCTTCTACACGGCGCTGATGTCCGGCCGGCTGCTGCCCGCGGCCCAGCTCGCCCAGCTGCGGACCACCGTGGCGACGGACCCGGCGAACCCGGTGGACGGGCCCGGCTACGGGCTGGGCATCGAGACGGCGCCCACCCCGTGCGGCACCATCTGGGCCCACGAGGGGGGAATCACCGGGTACTCCAGCGTCAACTACACCGACGGCACCGGCGGCCGGACCGCCACCGTGCTCGTCCCGACGGAGTTCCGGTACGAGTTCGAGGCCGATCCGAAGCTCGCCGAGGCCGACCGGGCGCTGCAGACGGCCGTGGTCTGCGCCATGTTCGGTGAGCCGGTGCCGGCCGGCGCCGGTACGGCTCAGTCCGGCTGACCGGGGCGGGCCGGGTGCGCCCCGGGCCCGGCGCCCGCCCCGGCGCGGGGTGCGCTCCCGGACGCGTGTCCGGGAGCGTGTCCGGGTGCGGTGATGGCCGCGGTCACGAGGCTTCTGGCCGCGGTGCCTGACAGCGCCGAGCCCGCGGCGTGGGCCGCCGCGAATCCGGCGGCCCCCAGGGCGGCGGAGGCCCGCCGGGCGATACCGCGCGCGTCGAGGTCGTCGGAATCCTCCGCGCCGCGCAGCGCGGTGGCGGCCCCGAGCAGCCGTGCGGCGCCGCACGGCCGGGCCCGGGCCAGCTCGGCCCCGGCCACCACGACGGCCAGCCCGGCCGCGACCGGGGTCTCCCAGGCCAGCACCAGGTGCACCGCCGGGTGGTCGAGCCGGCGCAGCGCGTCGTCGGGGAGCCCCTCGGCCGCGTCGGCCTGGGCGAGCACGCTCAGCAGCAGGGCCGTCAGGTGCGACGGGGGCTCCTGCTCGGCGGGTGGCGCGGCGAGGCCGGCCCGGGCGTGCTCACGGGCCGGCCCCGGCCGCCCGGCCCGCCACTCCAGCCGGGCCAGTCCCAGCCGCACCTGCGCCCACAGCTCCGCCGACCCGCTCTCCGCCACCTGGTCGAGCAGGCCCGCCAGGCGCTGCCGGCCGCCGGTCACGTCCCCGGTCCGGGCGAGGATCAGCGCGGCCTCCACCTCGTTCTCGACCGTGTACTCCCGCATGCCGAGCTCCTGGAAGTACCGGGTCGCCCGCTCGTTCATCGCCAGTGCGGCGGCCGGATCGCCGGACCGCTGCCGGATCGACCCGAGGGCGCTCAACGTGGTCGCCAGGCCCCAGCGTTCGCCGAGTTCCTCGAAGCCGCTCAGCGCGTGGGTGAGCAGGTGGTCCGCCCGGGTGAGGTCCCCGGCCCGCAGGGCCAGCCGGCCCCGGACCGTCCAGCCGAACGATCGGCTCCACGGGTCCGGCGGTCCGTCGCCGCAGCCGGCCGCCGCCTCGGCCGGACCGGGCGCCGCCGGGGCGGTGAGCGCGGTCGCCGACCGGGCCACCTCCAGCAGGGGGTGGGCCGTGCGGTCGACGCCCTCCAGCGCCGGACCGATCCGCCCCAGGGCGGCCGCGGCCTCCTGCGGCCGGCCGACCTCCGCGGTGCCCAGCGCGTGCGCGACCACCACCAGCGCGCGGGCCACCGGATCGGCGGGCCCGGGCAGCTCCAGGACCGCGCCGAGCAGGTCCAGCGACTCCGGAGGGTTGCCCCGCATCGACCAGAACCAGCTCAGCGCGGCACCGAACCGGACGGCCGTGTCGGTGTCGCCGGCCGTGATCGCCCGGCGGATCGCGGCCAGCAGGTTGTCCCGCTCGGCCGACAGCCGTGCCAGCCAGCGCAGTTGGTCGCGGGTGCGGAGCCGGGGATCCGCGCTCTCGACCAGGTCGAGGAGGAACCCGAGGTGCCGGCTGCGCGCGGCCTCGACCCCGGCGTGACGGGAGAGCTGCTCCAGGCCGTACTCCCGGATCGTCTCCAGCATCCGGTGGCGCAGCTCGCCCGCGTCGGTGGCCCAGACCGGGTGCAGCAGGGACTTGTCGACCAGTGCCGTCAGCAACTCCCGGACGTCGCGGAGCCGGTGGCCTTCGGTGTGGTGCCGGTCGCCGGTGCTGTGCGGGTCGGCGCTGTCGTGCGGGTCGGTGGTGCCCTGCTGGTCGCCGGCGTGGTGGTGGCCGGTGTCGTGCTGCTGGCCGGGCCCGGCGACCGCCAGCGCCGCGTCCTCCGTGAAGCTGCCGGGCACCACCGCCAGCCGTTCCAGCAGCGCCCGCTCATCGGCGGGCAGCAGGTCCCAGCTCCAGGCCACCACCGCGCGCAGCGTCCGGTGCCGGGGCAGCGCGGTGCGGCTGCCGCCGGTGAGCAGCCGGAACCTGTCGTCCAGCCGGGCCGTGACCGCTTCGATCGGCAGCGTGCGCAGCTGCGCCGCGGCGAGTTCGATCGCCAGCGGGAGGCCGTCCAGGCGCCGGCAGATCTCGACCACCGCCGTCAGTGCGTCGCCGTCCAGGGTGAAGCCGGGGCGGACCGCGGCGGCGCGGTCCTGGAACAGCCGGACGGCCGCGCAGGCACGCGCCTGCTGGGCCGTCGAGCCCGGTACGGGCAGCTCCAGGGGGACCACCGGGTGCAGGCTCTCACCGTCGATCCGCAGCGGTTCCCGGCTGGTGGCCAGGATCCGCAGTCGGGGGCAGCGGGCGAGCAGGGTGGCGGCCAGCGTCGCGGCGGCCTCCACCACGTGCTCGCAGTTGTCCAGGACGAGGACCAGGTCGTCGTCCGCGAGTTCCTCGATCAGGCGGTCGAGGACGCCCTCGCCGGGGGCGGGAGCAGGACCGGGGTCGCGAGCAGGACCGGGGTCGGGTGGCTGGGTGCGTCGGGGCGCGCCGGCCTCGCGCGTGCGCAGGGCGTCGAGCACCGCGCCGGCCACGCCGTCCGGGCCGACCGGGGCCAGGGCGACGAACCACACCCCGTCGGACGGGGTGAGGCGGTGCCCGCCGGCGCTCGCCAGCCGGGTCTTGCCGGCTCCGCCGGGGCCGACCAGGGTGACCAGCCGGGCCCGGTCGAGCAGCCCGACCACCCGGGCGAGGTCGTCCCGGCGGCCCACGAAGCTGGTCAGCGGAGCGTCGAGGTTGCCGTGCGGCCGCGACCGCCCGGCCGCCGGGCGGTCCGACCGGTGCCGCGGGGGCAGGTCGCCGCGCAGCACGGCCAGGTGGGCCGCCCGGAGCCGGGGCCCCGGGTCGCTGCCGAAGGCCTCGGTCAGGCGGTCACGCACCCGCTGGTAGGCGGCCAGCGCCTCGGCGCCCCGGCCGTCGGCGGCCAGCGCGCGGATCAGCTGGGCGTGCAGCTGTTCGTGCAGCGGGTGGTCCGCCGTCAGCGATTCGAGCTCGGCGACCAGCTCGGGGCCGGGCCCGAGGGTGAGATCGGCCTCGATCCGGTCCGCCAGGGCGGCCAACCGGGCCCGGCCGAGCCGCTCGGCCGAGGCCTCGGCGAACGGTGCCTCCCGGACGTCCGCCAAGGCGGGGCCGCGCCACAGGACGAGCGCCTCACGGAGGGTGGCCGCTGCCTCGGCGGGCCGGCGCTGGTCGAGTAGGTGCCGCCCGGCACGCGCCAGGTGCTCGAACCGCACGCTGTCCACCGCGGCCGCCTCGACGGTCAGCCGGTACCCGGCCGGTCCGGCGGTGAGCAGGCCGGGGCCGCCCAGGACGCGCCGCAGCCGGGACACCAGTGACTGCAGGGCGTTCGCCGGGTCGGCCGGCGGTGCGCCGGCCCACAGCGCCTCGGCCAGGACCTCCGGTCGGACGGCGCGCCCGGCGTCCAGCGCCAGCCGGGCCAGCAGCGCCCGCAGCCTGGGGCCGCCGACCGCTACCGGGCCGGCGTCGAGGTCCAGCACCACTGGTCCGAGAAGGCCGACGTGCACCCGCCCACTATCCCAGCCCCGCCGGTTCGAGCGTCAAGCCGATGGGCTCCCGGCCGCGGGCCGGCGGCGTCGGTGCGCGCGGCGACGCCCGGGGCCGCCGCCCTGCACCCCGCGCCCGGCACCCGGCACCCGGCACCCGCGCCCCGCGCCCGGCACCCGCGCCCCGCGCCCGGGGCCCGCGCCCGGCACCCGCACCCGGGGCCCGCACCCGGCCCGCCCCCGCCTGCGGGGCCGGCTCCGCCGGTCCGGGACAATGGCGCCCATGACCACCACCCTCGATCACCCCGCCGGCGTCGCGGCGGAGACCGCCCGCTTCGTGGCCGTCGTCCGCGCCGCCGATCCGTCGACCAAGGTGCCCACCTGCCCGGACTGGACGATGACCGACCTGGTGCGTCACGCCGGCAGCGTGCAGCGCTGGTTCACCGTGCTGCTGCGGCAGCGGATCCAGGAGCCGCCGCGCAGCCGCGAGGTCGACCTGCGACTGCCGGAGCGGCCGGAGGGCTATCCCGACTGGCTGGCCGAGGCCGCGGCGCAGGCCGGAGCGGAGTTCGCCGCGGCCGACCTCGACGCGCCGATGTGGGCCTGGGGCGCCGATCAGCACGCCCGGTTCTGGGTCCGTCGGATGCTCTTCGAGACCCTGGTGCACCGCGTGGACGCGGAGCTCGCGCTGGGACTGCGTCCCGAGATCGACCCGGCGCTGGCGGCCGACGGAGTGTCGGAGTTCCTGGTCAACCTGCCCTTCGCCGCCGTCTTCGCACCCCGGACCGCCCTCCTGCGGGGGGCCGGCCGGAGCATCCGTTTCACCCGCACCGACGGGGACGGGGACTGGCTGGTCCGGCTGCGGCCCGACGGCTTCGGACTCGACGACTCCGGGGCGGCCGGCGACGGGCCCGACTCGCAGGCTGCGCAGGTGCCCGCCGACGCGACCGTGCGGGGCACGGCCGCGGACCTGCTGCTCCTGCTCTACGGCCGGCTGGACCGGGCCGACGACCGTTTCGAGCTGGCGGGGGACCAGGAGCTGCTGGCGCACTGGTTCGCCAACTCCGCCTTCTGAGCGCTCCGCCTGCCGTGCTGCGGGGCGGGCGTGCGGCGGCCCCGGGCGGGGCACCGGATCAGCTTGCTCTTTCACCTTTCCGATCTTGGTGTTCGGTCATGGTGAGGTCGCGTTTGACGGCCTTTCCGACGTCGTGGCGGGGTGCGGCCGTGCGGTTCTTGGCGCCGGGTGGTCGTCCGGGGCCGGGTTTGCCGGGTTTCGGCACGCTGGCGGGAAGTGCGCTGATCAGGCGGATGTTCCTGAACCCCGCCGGACGCGGGCCGGTGTGAGCCGGCCCGGGGCGGGGCCCCTCCCAGGGCCGGCGGAGGTCCTCGGCGAGGGGGCGGGCGAGGCGGAGCCGGGTCAAGATCAGAGCGTGATCCAGTACCGCCGCACGGGGCCGAACCCGGTGTCGCGGACGTCGTCGAGGACGCCGCCGTGCCGCGTGATCGTCTTCGCCGAGGCGAGGTTGTCGACCGCGCAGGTGACCAGCAGGCGGTCCAGGCCGAGCGCCCGGGCCTCGTCGAGCATCCGGCCCAACGCCCAGCCGGCCAGTCCGCGTCGACGCGCGGAGGGCCGGATGCCGTAGCCGATGTGGCCGAACTGCGGCACGAAGTCGTCGGGCCCGTGCCGCAGGGCGATCCCGCCGAGCACCCGGTCGTCCTCGACGATCCACCGGTACCGGCAGCCCGCGCGGCCGGCCTCCGCCGGGCCCGCCGCGTCGGACAGCCGGGCCACCCAGGTGGCGAACCCGGCCGGGGAGCCGGTCTCGTCGGACGGGAGCAGCCCGAAGCCGTCCTCGTGGACACCCGGTCCCCACTCCTCGTGGGCCTCGGTCCAGGCGGTGTGCAGGCGGGCGGTGGGCTCGATCAGTTCGGGCATACCGCGACGATACGGCCGGGCGTGCGGACCGGGTCCGAGGCCCCCGGCCGGCAGGCACGGGAAGCACGGGAAGCACGGGAGGGTACGAGGCGACGGGCCGGGTGCCCCTGGCGCACCCGGCCCCACAGAGAGCGAGCGCCGGTCAGACCCGGTCGGCCGCGATCAGGACGTACTGGAAGGAGCCGTCCTTGTAGGAGGAGATGAACGCCTCCTCGATGCCCGTGACCAGGGAGGAGGTCGCGCGGAGCTCCCAGTAGGGCAGGGTCGCCGGAGTCAGGTCGATGACGGCCTGCGGGACGAGGCGGTTGTCCGCCATGGCGCGCAGGTACTCCCGGCGGGAGTGGATGTTGCACTCGAAGTGCGCGTTGATCTGGGACACCCACTTCGACGGCTGCCCGTAGGCGGGGTTCCAGCAGCCCGTGATGGTGACGTACCGGCCGCCGACCGCCAGCATCCGCGAGTGCTCGGCGAAGAGGTCGTGCAGGTCGACGTACATGCTGGACTCGTTGTTCCACGAGCCCGCCACCTGGCCGGTCTCGAAGGGCATGTCGAGCATGTTGCAGACCCGGGAGCGGACCGAGCCGTCGATGCCGAGCTCATGGGCCCGCCGGTTGCCGAACTCGGCCTGCTTGGCGGACAGGGTGACGCCCTCGACCTTGCAGCCGAAGCGCTGGTGGGCCATGACCATGGAGCCGCCGCGGCCGCAGCCGGCGTCCACGAGGGTGGCGTCGGGTGTGATCGGGCCCAGGTGGTCGAGGAGCACCCCGGCCTGTGCGGACTCCAGCCGGTGCAGCTCGGTGATCACCTTCTTCTCGCGCTCGCTGTCGGTCGGGTCCCCCAGCGAGGCGTGGTCGACGTCCCCGATGCCGTAGTGGTGGTGGTAGAGGCCGTCGACGTCACCGAGGCGCAGATTGACGGGCCGGGCCTCGTGGTCCCAGTAGCGGGCGATGTCGCCCTGGTAGGGGGTGGCCGGTCCGGGAATGAGGCCGGTGGTCGTGGTGGGGATATCGGTGGTGGTCATTGGTCAGCTCCTTGGTTACCAGAAGTCGGGCAGGCTGTAGCGGTAGGTGTTGGTCTGGTGCCAGTAGTGGTTGGCGTCGATCCACACGGCCGCGCCGCGCAGGAAGCGCAGCAGGGCCGGGGCCGGGCAGGCGGCGGCCAGGGCGGCGGCTTCTGCCTCGAAGGCGTGCATGAGGTCGTTGTGGACCTCGACCGCCTTCAGGTAGCCCTCGCGGTCGGTGCGGCCCTCCTGCTCGGCGATCACCACGGGCAGGTTCAGGTGCCGCCCGGGGGCGGCGAGTTCCTTGGTGTAGGAGTACAGGTCGTTGACGATCGTGGTGGCATTGGACCCGAGCGCGATGACCCGTTGCAGCGCGGGCAGCGAGTGGAGGTCCGCGGGCAGCTCGTATCCGCCGACGGTGTCCGTGATCGTCGGGCAGGGGCGGAAGTTGTTGAACTGACGCATCGCCAGGTACTCCCACACCGCGGGGACGTGGTCGGTCTGGGCCCAGGCGGCCTCGGCCAGGTAGCCCAGGTGCAGGCGGGCCATGTCGTGCCGGAACCGGTCCGTCCGGGAGGGGCTCGCCGCGGCGTTGAAGTAGTCCATGGCGGAGCGGTAGGCCCGTCGGGGGGCGTCCGAGCGGAGGGACTCCTCCCAGGCCGGCTGGTACTCCGCGGTGGTGTGCAGGGGGTCGAGGGCGGTGTGGGCGAGCAGGAGGCGTCCGCCGAGGCCGATGGGTGAGCCGCCGTGGTCCTCGCAGTAGTAGTCGTCGACCGCGTTCTCGGCGACCATCAGCCGGGTGGCGATCATCAGATGCTCGATGTCGGGGGCGTCGGGATGGCAGGCGACCATGTAGCGGCTCACCGAGAAGCCGTCGAACTGGTCCTCCCACTCCGGCGGGTACAGCTGGACCTCGTCCATCGCCCAGGTCTTGATCCGGCGGCCGACCTCCGCCACGCGCTCCGGATCGGGCTCTGGCACCGGGTGGTGGTAGAGGCCCGGAACGGGATCACCGGCCCGGGGTGCCGACGCTCGGCGGCCCGGGACCAGGCCGGTCGTCCCCAGGCCGCTGGGGCCGTTGAGGATCCGCTCCAGGGCGGTACGGCTCATGACCGTACCGCCGACGTCTCCGCGGTGGTCTCCGGTCCGGTGTTCACGGGCATGGATGGGCCTCCCTCCGAGCAGGACCGCGCATCATGACGGGTCGTCATCCGGCGCGGCGCAAGGGGGATCCCCGCAGGCACTGCCCCCCTTGTCGTTCGCTGATCACGGTAGGTGGGGCGGCGCGGCCCGAGGCGCTTCGCGGCGGTCGATCTACTCGATAGGGTGAATGTGGGCGAAGATCAGGTTTGAAGTGCTCTTGGTGCGGTCGGCGCCCCCGGTCGGGGTGCCGGCCGATGCGCGGCACGGCTGCCGACGGCAGGTCTCCGGTGCGGGGCCGGGCTCATGCGTGTACGCAGCTCAGGGGCGGCCCGATGCCCCCGGGGGCGGGCCGTCGGGGTGTCGGGTCGTCGGAGCGCAACCCGTTCGGGGGTGTCCGCCCGGGGGCGGGCGGAGCACCCGGCCCCGGGTCAGCCCTCCCCGGGCCGCTCGACGCCTTCGGCCGGTGCGCCCTCGGTCGCCGCGTCCTCGGCCGCCGCGGCGTCCCGGCGGTCCAGGGCCTCGGCGGTCGCGGGGTACTTGCTGCGCAGCCGGTCCCGGAGCGAGAGCGCCGGCCCGCCGGTGCCGCCGGTTCCCTCGGCGCCCGTGGGGTCGGCGGTGGGCTCGGTGGGCGCGGCAGGTTCGCCGGCCCCGGCGGGCAGGACGGACAGGCCGGGTGAGGGGGGCAGGAGGGGCGACGGGGGCAGGGCGGGTTCGGCGGCGGAGCGCAGCCGGGCCAGCTCGGCCTCCAGCTCGGCGACGCGGGCCTTCAGCTGCTGCGCCTCCTGGGCCGCGTCCCGGTAGAGCTGCTTGTTGCGCTTGCCGACCTCGGAGAGCGTGTCCACGCGGTCCGCGAAGGCGTCGCGTTCGCCGGCGATCGGCAGGACGATCTGGCCGGCCACGACCGCCGCGATCCAGTCGACCCACTCGTTGATGCGCGTCGTGCCCGGCGGGCCGATCAGTTGGGCGTCCTGCAGCCCGGTGAGCATGGGACGGCGGATCATGTCGGCGATGCTCCGCTGCGGGCCGCTCTGTTCGGTCACGACTGCTCCTCGATGCTTGCCCCGCGGTGGGGCAGCAGGTGCCGCCGGCGTCACGGTCCGCAGGGCAGGTGCCGGTCTCCTCGGCAGTCACCAGCCTAGCGACCAGGGATTTCACCGCCGCCGGTGGACGGGGCCGGCGGGGCCGCGGCGCCGGCCCGGCTGCTTCGTGCCGGGTGTTCCGTGCCGGGCGGCACGGAGCGGAGAACGGGGCCGGGTGGTGGAGTCGATCCTCCGTGGACGTCGGATGCCGGGGTAGTTCGTGCCGCCAGGGCTATTCGGCGGGGGTGCCGACCGGAGGGTAGCCGGGTGGCGATCGGCGGATCGGGGCATCGGGTCGTGTCCGGACGGGCAGGCCGGACGGGGCCGTCGGGGCAATCGCCGTGGTGACGCGGTTTTCCGGCTCCGGATCCCCTGTGGTCAAGACCAGTTGGACCGGTCCGGCAGGCCTCTGACCTTCGGTGCAGGGCCTGGGTGTCGTGTACAGAGCGACTCTTGACGCGTTCTGTGGTTGCTGGTTGGGTTGCGCCGTGGCCTCACGGGAAGCACACGTATCTCACGCACCTCCCATGAATTCGACTCACAGTGATGCGATAGCCGTTGTCGGTCTGTCGTGTCGTTTACCCGGAGCTTCGACTCCGGACGAACTGTGGCGACTGCTCCGGCACGGTGAAACCTCTGTCACGGAGGTGCCGGAAGGTCGCCGGGGCGAATTACCGGGGGAAGACGGGCAAGCGCCCGAAAACGACGGATCGATACCCCGGTGGGGCGGATTCCTCGACCAGGTCGACCGTTTCGACCCCGGCTTCTTCGGTCTTTCGCCGCGCGAGGCGGCCGCGACGGACCCGCAACAGCGGCTGATGCTGGAACTCGGCTGGGAAGCCCTGGAACACGCCGGAATCGTCCCGGCGACGCTGGACGGCGGGGACGTCGGAGTCTTCTTCGGCGCGATCTGGGACGACTACGCGACCCTGCTGCACCAGCGCGGTCCGCAGGCCGTCACCCAGCACACCGTGACCGGGCTGCACCGCAGCATGATCGCCAACCGGCTCTCCTACACCCTCGGCCTGCGCGGGCCCAGCATGGTGATCGACACCGGCCAGTCGTCCTCCCTGGTCGCCGTGCACCAGGCCTGCGAGAGCCTGCGCCGGGGGGAGAGCGCCCTCGCCCTCGCCGGGGGAGTGAACCTCAACCTCGCCCCGCAGAGCGACATCGCCGTCGCCCGGTTCGGCGGCCTCTCCCCGACCGGCCGGTGCTTCACCTTCGACGCCCGGGCGGACGGCTACGTCCGGGGTGAGGGCGGCGCTGTGGTCGTCCTGAAGCGCCTGGCGGACGCCCTCGCGGACGGGGATCCGATCCACTGCCTGATCCTCGGCGGTGCGGTGAACAACGACGGCGGCGGCGAGGGCCTCACCGCGCCCAGCCGGTCGGCACAGGAGGACGTCCTCGGGCGCGCCTACCGCCGGGCCGGGGTGGACCCGGCGGACGTCCAGTACGTGGAACTCCACGGTACGGGCACGAAGGCCGGCGACCCGGTGGAGGCCGCTGCCCTCGGCGCCGCCCTCGGTCGCCTGCGGGACTCCCGGGGCCCGCTGCTGGTGGGCTCGGCGAAGACCAATGTGGGGCACCTCGAAGGCGCGGCCGGAATCGTCGGACTGCTCAAGGTCGCGCTGAGCCTGCGGCACCGGGAACTGCCGCCCAGCCTCAACTTCGAGACCCCCAACCCGCTGATTCCGCTCGACGCGCTCCACCTGCGGGTGCACCGGCGGCTGGGGCCGTGGCCGAGCCCGGAACGGCCGTTGCTGGCCGGCGTGAGCGCGTTCGGCATGGGCGGGACCAACTGCCATGTCGTGCTGGCCGCCGGGCCCGTGCCGCCGGAGGGCGGGGCCCCGGAGGAGGAGAGGGCGGACGGCCGGGAGCCGGTCCGGGCGGTCCCGTGGCTGCTGTCCGGTCGCTCGGCGCCGGCCCTGCGGGCCCAGGCGGCCGCGCTGCTGAAGCGGCTGGACGAGCGGCCCGGACTCCGCGCGGCGGACGTCGGGTACGCGCTGGCCGTGACGCGCTCGGCCTTCGAGCGGCGCGCCGCGGTGGTCGGCCGGGACGGTGCGCAGCTCCGGCGGGGCCTGGCGGCGCTGGCCGGCGGCGAGCGCCCGGCCGACGTCCTGGCGGGGCGGGCCTACGGGCGCGCCCGGCTGGCGTTCCTGTTCGCCGGCCAGGGCAGCCAGCGGCCGGGGGCCGGGCGGGCCCTGTACGACGAACACCCGGAGTTCGCCAGGGCGTTGGACGAGGTCTGCGAGCACGTCGACGCGGCCGCGGTGGCCGCCGGCGACGCGGCCGGCCGGCCGCTCCGGGACGTGCTCTTCGCGGCACCGGGTTCGGCCGCGGCCCTCTCGCTGGACCGGACCGGTTCGGCGCAGCCCGCCCTGTTCGCCGTCGAGGTGGCCCTGTTCCGCCTGCTGGAGAGCCGTGGGGTCCGGCCCGACTTCCTGCTCGGCCACTCCGTCGGCGAGCTGGCCGCCGCCCACGTCGCCGGGGTGTTCTCCCTCGCGGACGCCTGCACCCTGGTGGCGGCCCGGGGCCGGCTCATGCAGGCGCTCCCGCCGGGCGGTGCGATGGCGGCGCTCCAGGCCACCGAGCGGGAGCTGCTCCCGCTGCTGGCCGGCCGGGAGCACCGGGTCGGCCTGGCCGCCGTCAACGGACCGGAGGCGACCGTCGTCGCCGGGGACGACGACGAGGTCGAGCGGATCGTCGCGCACTGGCGGGCCGCGGGGCGCCGGACCAGGCGGCTGCGGGTCAGCCACGCGTTCCACTCCCCGCACATGGACGCGGTACTGGACGACTTCCGGAGCGTCGTGGCGGCCCTGGACCTCCGGCCGCCGACCCTTCCGATCGTCTCGACGGTCACCGGCGGGCTCGCCACGGCCGAGGAGCTCGCTTCGGCGGAGTACTGGGTGCGGCACGTGCGCCGACCGGTCCGGTTCCTCGACGGCATGCGCCGGCTGGCGCGCGAGGGCGTCACCGCCTTCCTCGAACTGGGACCGGACGGCACGCTCAGCACGATGGGCCGGGACTGCCTCACGGAGCCCGACCGGGCGGCCGCCGCACCGGCGGCCGACCCCGTCCTCGTCCCCCTGCTGCGCAAGGACCGGCCCGAGTCCGACGCCCTGGTCACCGCCCTCGCCCGGCTGCACGTCCACGGCGTCGGGGTGGACTGGGCGGCGGTGTTCGCCGGGCACGGCGCCCGGCGGGTCGACCTGCCCACCTACGCGTTCCAGCGGCAGCGCCACTGGCTCGACGGCACCGCCCGCCCGGCCGCCCCGGCCCCGTCGGCGACGGACCCGACCGACCTGCCGGAGCCCCGGCTCCGGCTGGACCGCACCCCGGCCGGCGACCGCGCGAGCACGCTGCTCGACCTGGTGCGCGCCGAGGCGGCCGCCGTGCTCGGCCACGGCGACCCGGGCCCGGTCGATCCCGCGCTCTCCTTCAAGGAGTTGGGCTTCGACTCGCTCACCGCGGTGGAGCTGCGGGACCGGCTCGGCACGGCCACCGGGCTGCGCCTGCCGACCGGCCTGCTGTTCGACCACCCGACGCCGGCCGTCCTGGCCGAGCGGCTGGGAGCCCTGCTCCTCCCGCCGGACGGGGGGACGGGCGACGGGGTCATGGCGGAACTGGACCGGTTGGAACGGTCCCTGGCGGCGATCGGGTCCGACAGCGCCGAGCGGGCGCGGGTCGACGCCCGGCTGCGGTCCCTGCTGGCCGGCCGGCCGCCCGCCGACGGCGACGACCCGAAGCCGGACAGCCTGCGGACGGCGACGGTCGACGAGCTCTTCGCCTTCATCGACCAGGAGTTCCGCACCGCCTGACGCGCCCCGACGCGCGATGTCCGCACCTTCCCGCACGGCCGCACCGACACGGAGTGAGAGCAGTGGCGAACGAGGAGAAGCTGGTCGAGTACCTCAGGTGGGTGACGACCGACCTGTACCGGACCAGGGAGCGGCTGCGCACGGCGGAGGCCGTGTCGACCGAGCCGGTGGCGGTGGTGGGCATGGGCTGCCGGTTCGCGGGGGGCGTGCGGTCCCCGGAGGACCTGTGGCGGTTGGTGGTGGAGGGTGGCGACGCGGTCGCGCCGCTGCCGACCGACCGGGGCTGGGACCTGGACGGGTTGTTCGATCCGGAGGCCGGGCGGCCGGGGTCGAGCTATGTGCGGGCCGGTGGATTCCTGGACGCGGTGGGCGACTTCGACGCGGGGTTCTTCGGGATCTCGCCGCGTGAGGCGTTGGCGATGGATCCGCAGCAGCGGGTGCTGCTGGAGACGTCCTGGGAGGCGGTCGAGCGGGCGGGGATCGACCCGCTCTCGCTGCGGGGGAGCCGGACGGGCGTCTTCGCCGGCGCGACCTCCCAGGACTACGGACCTCGGCTGCACGAGGGCTCGGAGGACCTGGGCGGCTATCTGCTGACCGGCGGCACCCCCAGCGTGATCTCCGGCCGGGTCGCCTACACGCTGGGCCTGGAGGGTCCGGCGGTGACGGTGGACACGGCCTGTTCGTCCTCGTTGGTGGCGCTGCACCTCGCCGTGCAGTCGTTGCGGTCGGGCGAGTGCGAGCTGGCGTTGGCGGGCGGGGTGACGGTGATGTCGACCCCGGGCATGTTCGTCGAGTTCAGCCGGCAGCAGGGCCTGGCCCCGGACGGACGGTGCAAGCCGTTCGCCGCCGCCGCGGACGGCACCGGCTGGGCCGAGGGCGTCGGTGTGCTGCTGGTGGAGCGTCTCTCGGACGCGCGCCGCCACGGGCACGAGGTGCTGGCGGTCGTCCGGGGCAGTGCGGTGAACCAGGACGGTGCGTCGAACGGTCTGACGGCGCCGAACGGTCCCTCGCAGCAGCGGGTGATCCGGCAGGCGTTGGCGAACGCGGGGCTGTCGGCGCGCGAGGTGGACGTGGTGGAGGCGCACGGCACGGGCACCCGGCTCGGCGACCCGATCGAGGCCGAGGCACTGTTGGCGACGTACGGCCAGGGCCGGTCCGAGGGGGAACCGCTTCGGCTGGGGTCGGTGAAGTCCAACATCGGGCACACCCAGGCGGCGGCCGGTGTGGCGGGTGTGATCAAGATGGTGTCGGCGATGCGGGCGGGAGTGCTGCCCGGGACGCTGCACGTGGACGAGCCGTCGCCGCGGGTGGACTGGGACTCGGGCGCGGTCGAGTTGCTGACGGAGGCCCGGGAGTGGGCCTCGGGGGAGCGGCCGCGCCGGGCGGCCGTCTCCTCCTTCGGGATCAGCGGGACCAACGCGCACGTGGTGCTGGAACAGGCGCCGGCGGAGCGGCGGCCGGACGGCGACCCGGCCGCGGGCCGCGCGGGGGACGGCGGCAGTGGGGTGATCCCGTGGCTGCTCTCGGGCCGCTCCCCCGAGGCGCTGGCCGGACAGGCCGGGCGGCTGCTGTCGCACCTCGACGGCCGGACCGACGAGCGGCCGGCGGACACCGGCCTCGCGACGGTGGCCACCCGGTCGCTCTTCGAGCACCGCGCCGTGGTCCTGGCCGACCGCGCGGACCAGGAGGGATTCCGTACCGGGCTGGCGGCGCTGGCCGAGGGCCGGTCCGTCCCGCAGGTGATCGTGGGTGACGCGGCGGGCCCGGCCGGCCGGGTGGTGTTGGTGTTCCCGGGGCAGGGGGCGCAGTGGGTGGGGATGGGGGCCGAACTGCTGGATTCCTCGCCGGTGTTCGCGGCGCGGTTGGCGGAGTGTGCGGAGGCGTTGAGGCCGTTCGTGGACTGGGATCTATTCGATGTGGTGCGGGGGGTGTCGGGGGCCGCTTCGTTGGAGCGGGTGGATGTGGTGCAGCCGGTGTCGTTCGCGGTGATGGTGTCGTTGGCGGCGTTGTGGCGGTCTTTTGGTGTGGTGCCGTCGGCGGTGGTGGGGCATTCGCAGGGGGAGATCGCGGCGGCGTGTGTGGCGGGGGCGTTGTCGTTGGAGGATGCGGCGCGGGTGGTGGCTCTGCGCAGTGGGGTGATCGCGGAGGGGTTGGCGGGGCTGGGTGGGATGGTGTCGTTGGCCCTGAGTCCGTCCGGAGTGCAGGAGTTGGTGGCTGCCGGGGGTGGTGGGTTGTCGGTGGCGGCGGTGAACGGGCCGAACTCGGTGGTGGTGTCGGGGGATCCGTCGGCGTTGGCGGAGCTGTTGGCGGAGTGCGAGGCGCGGGGGGTGCGGGCGCGGCGGATTCCGGTCGACTACGCCTCGCACTCGGCGCAGGTCGAGACGGTCCGGGAGCGGTTGCTGGAGGCGTTGGGTGAGGGGCGGGCGTCGGCGTCGGGGGTGGCGTTCTGTTCGACGGTGACCGGGGATTTCCTGGAGACGGAGGGGCTGGGCGCGGAGTACTGGTACCGGAATCTGCGGGAGACGGTGCGGTTCGACGAGGCGGTGGCTCGGTTGTCGGGTCAGGGTTACGGGGTGTTCGTCGAGGTCGGCGCGCATCCGGTGCTCGGTCCGGGGATCGAGGAGACGGTGGAGGGTCTCGGGGGTGAGGCCGTTGTGGTCGGCTCGTTGCGGCGCGGGGAGGGCGGCCTGGACCGGTTCCTGACCTCGGCCGCCGAAGCCTTCGTCCGTGGCGGCCCGGTGGACTGGACGGCCGCGTTCGCGGGCACCGACGCCACCGCGGCGGACCTGCCGACGTACGCGTTCCAACGGCAGACCTACTGGTGGCAGCCGGCCCCGGCCGCGACGGGCGACGCGGGCACCCTGGGGCTGGAGCCGGTCGACCACCCCTTCCTGGGCGCGGCGCTCGCGCTGCCCGACTCCGACGGGATCCTCCTCACCGGCCGCCTCTCGCTGGCCACGCACCCGTGGCTGGCGGACCACACCGTCCTCGGGACGACCGTCGTCCCCGGCACGGCACTGGTCGAGCTGGTCTTCCAGGCCGCCGACCGGGCCGGCTGCGGCCGGGTGGAGGAGCTCACCCTGCACGCTCCGCTCGTGCTGCCCGACCAGGGCGCGGTCGCGGTCCAGGTGGTGGTCGGCGGGCCCGACGAGGCCGGCCGTCGCCCGGTGAGCCTGCACTCCCACCCGGTGGGCGCCCCGGCCGAGCAGCCGTGGACCGGACACGCCACCGGGGTGGCGGGGCCGGCCGGAGCGAACCGGGACGGCGGCCCCGGCCCGGCGGCCTGGCCCCCGCCGGGGGCCGCGCCCGTCCGGATCGACGGGCTGTACGCGGGCCTGGCCGAGACCGGCCTGCCCTACGGCCCGGCCTTCCGAGGCGTCCGGGCCGCCTGGCGGCGGGGCGACGAGGTGTTCGCCGAGGTCACGCTGCCCGAGGAGACCGCCGCCGAGGCCGGACGCTTCGCCGTGCACCCGGTGCTGCTGGACGCCGCCCTCCATGTCATCGCGCTGGCCGGTCCGGCCGCGGCGCCGCGGGACGGCCTGCCGCAGCTGCCCTTCGCCTGGGAGGGCCTCACGCTGCACGCCGTCGGCGCGACCGCGCTGCGGGTCGCGGTCACCCCGCTGGGGGCCGGCCGGGTGGCGCTGAGCGTCGCCGACACCACGGGGCGGCCGGTCGCCGAGATCGAGTCGCTGGCGCTGCGGCCGGTCACCCGGGAACAGCTGGCGGACATCGGCCGGGGCCACGGTGAGGCGCTCTTCCAGGTCGACTGGGTCGCCGTCGGCGCGCCGCCGGCCGCTGCGCCGGGAGCCTCGTCGGGGACCGCGCCGGGCTCCGGCCGCTGGGCGGTGGTGGGTCCGCTGGACCCGGGCCTCGACGGCCTGATACCCGACGGCGCGGGGAGCGCGGCCTTCGCCGATCTGCGCGCCCTGACGGAGGCGGCCACGCGGACCGGCGGCCCCGTGCCGGAGGTGGTCCTCCTGTCCTGTGCCGAGCCCGAGCTGAGCGGCGGGAGCGCCGACCCCGGGGCGGCGAGCCGCGCCCTGGCCGGGCGCGTCCTCGACGCACTCCGGAGCTGGCTGGCCGACGACCGGTTCGCCGGCTCCCGCCTGGTGGTGGTGACCCGGGGAGCCGTGGCCGTCCGCCCCGGTGAGGGAGCGGCCGCGCCGGTGCAGGCCCCCGTGTGGGGGTTGGTGCGGGCGGCGCAGGCGGAGAACCCCGGCCGCTTCGTGCTGCTGGACCTGGACGAGGAGGCGGCGTCACCCGCGTCGGTGGCCGCGGCGGTCCACTCCGGTGAACCCCAGCTCGCGCTCCGGGCGGGACTGCTGAGCGTTCCCCGGCTGGCCCGGGCGGTGCCGGCGCTGGCGCCGCCCGCCGGGGAGCCCGCCTGGCGGCTGGACATCGCGGGTAAGGGAACCCTGGAGAACCTGGCGCTGCTGCCGGGCCCGGACGGTCTCGTCGACGGCCCGTTGGCCGACGGGCAGGTCCGGCTCGCGGTCCGGGCCGCCGGCCTCAACTTCCGTGACGTCGTCGTCGCGCTGGGCCTGGTACCGAGGCTCGACGGGCTGGGCATCGAGGGCGCCGGCGTGGTCACCGAGGTCGGTCCCGGGGTGGCCGGCCTGGCCGTCGGCGACCGGGTGATGGGCCTCTTCGCCGGTGCGTTCGGCCCGGTCGCGGTGGCCGACCACCGGGCCGTGCTGCCGATCCCCGACGGCTGGTCCTTCGCCGAGGCGGCGGCCGTCCCCGTGGTCTTCCTGACCGCCTACCACGGCCTGCGGGACTTGGCGGACCTGCGTCGCGGCGAGGCGGTCCTGATCCACTCGGCGGCCGGCGGCGTGGGCATGGCCGCGGTGCAACTGGCCCGGCACTGGGGGGCGGAGGTCTTCGGCACGGCCGGTCCGGGAAAGTGGGACACCCTGCGGTCGTCGGGTCTGGACGAGGCGCACATCGCCTCCTCCCGCGACCTCGACTTCGAGGCGCGGATCCTGGCGCGGACCGGGGGCCGCGGGGTGTCGGTGGTGCTCAACTCGCTGGCGGGGGAGTTCGTGGACGCCTCGCTGCGGCTGCTGCCCCGGGGCGGGCGCTTCCTGGAGATGGGCAAGACCGACCACCGGGACCGGGCCGAGGTGGAAGCCCGGCACCCCGGCGTCGACTACCGGATCTTCGACCTGATGGAGGTCGACCCCGGGCGGATCGGCGAGATGCTCCGGGAGGTGCTGGCCCTCTTCGAGGCCGGCGTGCTGCACCGGACGCCGCTGACCGTCTGGGACGTCCGGCGGGCCCCGGAGGCCTTCCGCCACCTCCGCCAGGCCCGGCACGTCGGCAAGATCGTCCTGACCGTGCCGTCGGCACCCGAGCCGCGGGGCACCGCGCTGATCACCGGCGCCCCGGGGACGCTGGGCGCGCTGACCGCCCGGCACCTGGTGACCCGGCACGGCGTCCGGCACCTGCTCCTGGCCTCGCGCCGGGGCGCGGACGCCGAGGGAGCCGCCGCACTCGCCGCCGAGCTGACCGAACTCGGCGCCACCGTGACGGTCGCCGCGTGCGACGTCACGGACGGCGGCGCCGTGGCCCGACTGCTGGCCGGGATACCGGCCGCGCACCCGCTCACGGCGGTGGTGCACACGGCGGGCGTGCTGGACGACGGGGTGGTCCCCTCGCTGACCCGGGAGCGGCTGGACCGCGTGCTGGCGCCGAAGGTGGACGGCGCCTGGCACCTGCACCGGCTCACCGCGCACCTGGACCTCGCGGTGTTCGCCCTGTTCTCCTCCGCCACCGCGCTGGTGGGCGCCGCCGGCCAGGGCAACTACGCGGCGGCCAACGCGTTCCTGGACGGGCTGGCCCACCACCGGCGCTCGCGCGGCCTGCCCGCCCTCTCGCTGGCCTGGGGCCTGTGGGCCGAACGCAGTGCCATGACGGGCCATCTCGAAACCGCCGACCTGACCCGGATGCGGCGGGTCGGTATGGGGGCGCTGTCGACCGAGGACGGTCTGGCGCTCTTCGACGCGGCCCACCGCACGGGCCGGCCGGTGGCGGTGCCGATGCGCCTGGACGCCGCCTCGCTGCGGGCGCAGGCGGCCGCCGGCGCGGGCCTGGCCGCGGTGCCGCCGATGCTGCGCGGGCTCGTCCGGGTCACCGGGCGTCGGGCGGCCGCCGCCGAACAGCCCGCCGGGGGGACGACGTTGGCGCAGCGGCTCGCCGGACTCCGGCCGCCGGAGCGCGAGCGACTGGTTCTGGACCTGGTTCTCGACGAGACGGCCGTGGTGCTCGGGCACGGCCTCGCGGGCGCGGTCGACGCGCGGCGGGCGTTCCGGGAGCTCGGCTTCGACTCCCTGGCCGCCACCGAGCTGCGGAACCGGTTGAACGCGGCGACCGGACTGCGGCTGCCGACCACCACCGTGTTCGACCACCCGACGCCGGCCGAGCTCGCGGCCCTGCTGCGGGCCCGCCTCGTGGGGGAGGTCGATGCCGCCGGAGCCACCGGGGGCGCGACCCCGGGAACGTCCGCCGGAACGGCCGTCCTGGCGGAACTCGACCGGCTGGAGGGCGCGCTCGGCGAGGTGACGCAGGACGACGACGCGGTGGCCGGCATCACCGAGCGCCTCGAAGCCCTGCTCGGGAAGTGGAAGGACACCCGGGCCTTCGACGTGGCAGCCGCGCCCCGGGCGGATTTCGAGTCCGCCACCGTGGACGACATCTTCTCGCTCATCGACGAGGAATTCGGACTGTCCTGATCCGCTCCGCGGTCCCCTGTTCTGCCGCTCTGCCGCCGGTTCTGCCTGTCTGCCGGCTCTGCCCGTCTGTCCCGCTCTGCTGTCCTGCTCTGCTGTCCCGACCGCTTGGCCTGACTTCGAACGGCGCTCTGGCCTCTACCCGTTGGACGGATTCCCGATGGATAACGAAGAGAAGCTCCTCGACTACCTGAAGCGCGTGTCGGCCGATCTGCGGCAGACCAAGGAGCGGCTGCGTGCGGTGGAGGCCGCGTCGACCGAGCCGGTGGCCGTGGTGGGGATCGGGTGTCGCTACCCGGGGGGTGTGCGGTCCCCGGAGGACCTGTGGCGGTTGGTGGTGGAGGGCGGGGACGCGGTCGCGCCGCTGCCGACCGACCGGGGGTGGGACAACGAGGCGTTGTTCGACGCCGAGGCCGGGCGGCCGGGGTCGAGCTATGTGCGGGCCGGTGGATTCCTGGACGGGGTGGGCGACTTCGACGCGGGGTTCTTCGGGATCTCGCCGCGTGAGGCGTTGGCGATGGATCCGCAGCAGCGGGTGCTGCTGGAGACGTCCTGGGAGGCGGTCGAGCGGGCGGGGATCGATCCGCTCTCGCTGCGGGGGAGCCGGACGGGCGTCTTCGCCGGCGCGCTCTCCCAGGAGTACGGACCTCGGCTGCACGAGGGCTCGGAGGACCTGGGCGGCTATCTGCTCACGGGCAACACGCTCAGCGTGCTGTCGGGGCGGGTCTCGTATGCGTTGGGCCTGGAGGGTCCGGCGGTGACGGTGGACACGGCGTGTTCGTCGTCGTTGGTGGCGTTGCATCTGGCGGTGCAGTCGTTGCGTTCGGGTGAGTGTGATCTGGCGTTGGCGGGTGGGGTGACGGTGATGTCGACCCCGGGGATGTTCGTGGAGTTCTCTCGGCAGCGGGGGTTGTCGCGGGACGGTCGGTGCCGGTCGTTCTCGGTGGATGCCGAGGGGTTCGGGATGGCCGAGGGTGTGGGTGTGTTGGTGGTGGAGCGGTTGTCGGATGCTCGGCGTCACGGGCATCCGGTGTTGGCGGTGGTGCGGGGCAGTGCGGTGAATCAGGATGGTGCGTCGAACGGTTTGACGGCGCCGAACGGTCCGTCGCAGCAGCGGGTGATCCGGCAGGCGTTGGCGAACGCGGGGTTGTCGGCGCGGGACGTGGACGTGGTGGAAGCGCACGGCACGGGGACCACCCTGGGGGACCCGATCGAGGCGCAGGCACTGCTCGCCACCTATGGACAGGAGCGCCCGGCGGACCAGCCCTTGTACCTCGGGTCGGTGAAGTCGAACATCGGGCATCCGCAGGCGGCGGCCGGTGTGGCGGGTGTGATCAAGATGGTGTCGGCGATGCGGGCGGGGGTGCTGCCCAGGACGCTGCACGCCGACGAGCCCTCGTCGCACATCGACTGGGACTCGGGCGCCGTGGAGTTGCTGACGGAGGCCCGGGAGTGGGGTGTCTCGGCGGAGCGGCCGCGTCGGGCCGGGGTGTCGTCGTTCGGGATCAGCGGGACCAACGCGCATGTGGTGCTGGAGCAGGCGCCGTCGGAGGAACCGGCAGTCTCACCCGGGGCTCCTTCGGTGGTGCCGTTGGTGGTGTCGGCGCGGGGTGGTGCGGCCTTGCGGGGGCAGGCGGAGCGCTTGGCGGCCTGGTGGGAGGACCGGGCCGAACTCGCCCTGCCGGATGTGGGGTTGTCGCTGGCGGCGGGGCGCGCGCGGTTGGAGCGCCGGGCGGTGGTCGTCGCGGGGGATCGGGCCCACGGGTTGGCGGGTTTGCGCGCGTTGGCGTCGGGTGAGGTGTCGCCCGAGGTGTCGTCCGAGGTGGTGGAGGGCACGGCGGACCTGCTGGACGCGACCGGTGTGGTGTTGGTGTTCCCGGGGCAGGGGGCGCAGTGGGTGGGGATGGGGGCCGAACTGCTGGATTCCTCGCCGGTGTTCGCGGCGCGGTTGGCGGAGTGTGCGGAGGCGTTGAGGCCGTTCGTGGACTGGGATCTCTTCGATGTGGTGCGGGGGGTGTCGGGGGCCGCTTCGTTGGAGCGGGTGGATGTGGTGCAGCCGGTGTCGTTCGCGGTGATGGTGTCGTTGGCGGCGTTGTGGCGGTCTTTTGGTGTGGTGCCGTCGGCGGTGGTGGGGCATTCGCAGGGGGAGATCGCGGCGGCGTGTGTGGCGGGGGCGTTGTCGTTGGAGGATGCGGCGCGGGTGGTGGCTCTGCGCAGTGGGGTGATCGCGGAGGGGTTGGCGGGGCTGGGTGGGATGGTGTCTTTGGCCCTGAGTCCGTCCGGAGTGCAGGAGTTGGTGGCTGCCGGGGGTGGTGGGTTGTCGGTGGCGGCGGTGAACGGGCCGAACTCGGTGGTGGTGTCGGGGGATCCGTCGGCGTTGGCGGGGCTGTTGGCGGACTGTGAGGCGCGGGGGGTGCGGGCGCGTCGGATTCCGGTCGACTACGCCTCGCACTCGGCGCAGGTCGAGACGGTCCGGGAGCGGTTGCTGGAGGCGTTGGGTGAGGGGCGGGCGTCGGCGTCGGGGGTGGCGTTCTGTTCGACGGTGACCGGGGATTTCCTGGAGACGGAGGGGCTGGGCGCGGAGTACTGGTACCGGAATCTGCGGGAGACGGTGCGGTTCGACGAGGCGGTGGCTCGGTTGTCGGGTCAGGGTTACGGGGTGTTCGTCGAGGTCGGCGCGCATCCGGTGCTCGGTCCGGGGATCGAGGAGACGCTGGAGGGTCTCGGGGGTGAGGCCGTTGTGGTCGGCTCGTTGCGGCGCGGGGAGGGCGGCCTGGACCGGTTCCTGACCTCGGTGGCGCAGGTCTGGGTGCGCGGTGTTCCGGTGGACTGGAGCGTGGCCGCTGCCGGTGGGCGTCGGGTGGATCTGCCGACGTATGCCTTCCAGGGCGAGCGGTTCTGGCTGGAGCCGGTGGGTGTCCGGTCGGCCGGCGTCGAGCCGCTGAGTGCGGTGGACGCGTTGCGCTACCGCGTTGTGTGGCGGCCGTTGGACGTGGTGGCTGCCGCGGAGGTGTCCGGGGGCGAGTGGCTGCTGCTGGTGCCGGAGGGGGCCGCGGACGGTGGTTGGGGTTCGGCTTTGGCGGCTGAGCTGTCCGAACAGGGGTTGTCTGCACGGGTGTTGGTGGTGGCCGACGGGTGTGATCGTGAGTCGCTGGCCGCGGTGGTGAAGGAGGCCGGGCCGGTCGGGGTGGTGTCGTTGTTGGCGAGCGGGCCGGGTCCGGTGGTGGCCGGCGGTGCGGTGCCTTGGGGGTTGGCGGCGACGGTGTCGTTGGTGCAGGCCTTGGAGGCGGTCGGGGTTCGGGCTCCGTTGTGGTGTGTGACGCGGGGTGCGGTGGCGGTCGGTGCCGGGGACGGCGTGTCGGGCCCGGAGCAGGCGATGCTCTGGGGTCTGGGCCGGGTGGTCGCCGCCGAGCTGCCGGACCGCTGGGGCGGGGTGGTGGACGTGCCGGACTCGCCTGACGCGGAGCTGGTGCGGGCGACGGTGTCCGCGCTGATGGGCGGGCATGGTGAGGACGAACTGGCGGTCAGGGCTTCCGGGTTGTTCGTCCGGCGGTTGGAGCGGGCGCCGTTGGCGGGTGTGGTGCCGGTCCGGAGCTGGGAGCCGCGCGGCACCGTGTTGATCACGGGGGCCACCGGTGCGCTCGGTCGCCATGTCGCCCGCCGACTGGCCGGTACCGGCGCCGAACACCTCCTGCTGCTGAGCCGGAGTGGCCGGGCCGCGCCCGATGCCGAGGCGTTCGAGGCAGAGCTCACCGCACTGGGTGCGAAGGTCACCGTGGCCGCCTGTGACGTGTCCGACCGGGCCGCGGTGGCGGAGGTGCTCGCCGGGCTGCCGACGGAGTACCCGCTCACCGCCGTGCTGCACACGGCCGCCCTGCTCGACGACGCCCTGATCGGTGATCTGACGATTGATCAGATGGAGCGGGTGCTGAGTGTCAAGGTCGGTGGCGCCCGGGTGCTGCACGAGCTGACCGAGGGCCTGGACCTCTCCGCCTTCGTGCTGTTCTCCTCGATCGCCGGCACCTGCGGCCTGGCCGGCCATGCCAACTACGCGCCGGGCAACGCCTATCTGGACGCCCTGGCCCACCACCGGCGCGCCAACGGCCTGCCCGCCACCGCGATCGCCTGGGGCCACTGGGACGGCGGCGGTATCGCCGCCCCGGCCATCGAGGAGCAGATCCGCCGGCGCGGTGTCCTGACCTTCCGCCCGGAGCTGGCGCTGGACGCGCTCGGGGGTGTCCTCGACCACGACGAGACCGCGGTCGCCGTCTTCAGCACCCGCTGGGACGGCACGGGGCTCGGCGCGGGAGGCCGGCCGGTCCCGCTGCTGCGTGAACTCCTCGCCGCCGGATCCCCGGCGGCCGATCCGGACCGGACGGCCGCGACCTCCTCCGACGGGCCGTCGGCTCTGGTGCGCCGCCTGGCCGGACTCTCGGGTGAGGAGCAGCGGAAGGCACTGCTGGACATCGTCCGGCAGGTCGTGGCCTCGGTCCTGCGGCACTCCTCCCGGGACACCGTCCTGCCCGGCCGCGCTTTCAAGGACCTCGGCTTCGACTCGCTGACGGCCGTCGAACTGCGCAACCGCCTGCGGGCGGCCACCGGCCTGCGACTGACCGCCACCCTGATCTACGACCGTCCGACACCCCTCGCGCTCGCCGATCACCTGCACGCCGAACTCCTCGGACACCTGCCGGCCGCCGCGGCCGTCCTGCCGGTGACGGCCGGCTCCGACGAGCCCGTCGTGATCGTGGGGATGAGCTGCCGGTTCCCCGGAGGTGTGCGCTCGCCGGAGGACCTGTGGCGGTTGCTCGACACGGGCACGGACGCGATCTCGGGCCTGCCCACCGACCGGGGCTGGGACCTCGGTGGCCTCTACGACGCCGACCCCGAGGCGACCGGACGGTCCTACGTCCGGGCCGGTGGATTCCTGGACGCCGCCACCGAGTTCGACGCGGGGTTCTTCGGGATCTCGCCGCGTGAGGCGTTGGCGATGGATCCGCAGCAGCGGTTGCTGCTGGAGACGTCCTGGGAGGCCTTCGAGCACGCGGGCATCGACCCCGAATCGGCCCGGGGCAGCAGGACCGGGGTCTTCGCGGGCCTCAGCATGCAGGACTACGCGACGCTGCTGCGCGATGCGTCGAGCGAGGTCGAGGGCTACGCGGTGACCGGCAGTGCCGGGAGCGTGCTGTCGGGGCGGGTCTCGTATGCGTTGGGCCTGGAGGGTCCGGCGGTGACGGTGGACACGGCGTGTTCGTCGTCGTTGGTGGCGTTGCATCTGGCGGTGCAGTCGTTGCGTTCGGGTGAGTGTGATCTGGCGTTGGCGGGTGGGGTGACGGTGATGTCGACCCCGGGGATGTTCGTGGAGTTCTCTCGGCAGCGGGGGTTGTCGCGGGACGGTCGGTGCCGGTCGTTCTCGGTGGATGCCGAGGGGTTCGGGATGGCCGAGGGTGTGGGTGTGTTGGTGGTGGAGCGGTTGTCGGACGCGCGGCGTCACGGGCATCCGGTGTTGGCGGTGGTGCGGGGCAGTGCGGTGAATCAGGATGGTGCGTCGAACGGTTTGACGGCGCCGAACGGTCCGTCGCAGCAGCGGGTGATCCGGCAGGCGTTGGCGAACGCGGGGTTGTCGGCGCGGGACGTGGACGTGGTGGAGGCGCACGGCACGGGGACCACCCTGGGGGACCCGATCGAGGCGCAGGCACTGCTCGCCACGTACGGGCAGGACCGTGCCGACGGTGTCCCGCTGTGGCTGGGCTCGGTGAAGTCGAACATCGGGCATCCGCAGGCGGCGGCCGGTGTGGCGGGTGTGATCAAGATGGTGTCGGCGATGCGGGCGGGGGTGCTGCCCAGGACGCTGCACGCCGACGAGCCCTCGCCGCATGTGGACTGGTCCTCGGGCGCCGTGGAGTTGCTGACGGAGGCCCGGGAGTGGGGTGTCTCGGCGGAGCGGCCGCGTCGGGCCGGGGTGTCGTCGTTCGGGATCAGCGGGACCAACGCGCATGTGGTGCTGGAGCAGGCGCCGATCGAGGAGCCTCTCCCGTCGGTGGCCGTGCCGGTGGTGCCGGTGGTGCCGGTGGTGCCGTTGGTGGTGTCGGCGCGGGGTGGTGCGGCGTTGCGGGGGCAGGCGGAGCGGTTGGCGGCCTGGTGGGAGGGCCGGGCCGACGTGGCCCTGCCGGATGTGGGGTTGTCGCTGGCGGTGGGCCGCGCGCGGTTGGAGCGCCGGGCGGTGGTCGTGGCGGGGGACCGGGCCCACGGGTTGGCGGGTTTGCGCGCGCTGGCGTCGGGTGAGGTGTCGCCCGAGGTGTCGTCCGAGGTGGTGGAGGGCACGGCGGACCTGCTGGACGCGGCCGGTGTGGTGTTGGTGTTCCCGGGGCAGGGGGCGCAGTGGGTGGGGATGGGGGCCGAACTGCTGGATTCCTCGCCGGTGTTCGCGGCGCGGTTG
>NZ_JBIVVS010000043.1:0-43490 GCF_044768625.1 Kitasatospora sp. NPDC091207 | reverse complement strand
GAGGGCACCAACCAGGTCCAGCGCATCGTGATGGCCCGCAACCTGCCGTAGCGCGTCGGCGGGGCACCCCCGGGCACCCCGCCGCACACCCTGGCCCGAGGTGGCGGTGTGGACACCCGACCTGTGTGAGAACCCCACAAAGACCTCCTGGTCGAATCGGTTGCGTCGCGCATCTGAACGATCGTCAACACCCTGGCAAGGTGGCAGATGAGTCCACGACTCCCCGTACTCACCGGTGCGGGGAGTTGTGTCTCTCTCACAATCTCCACAACAGACAGGGGTTCGGTCGATGAGTGCTGACCATGACCGCGTGCTGGTCACCGGGCTGGGTGCGACGACGCCGCTCGGCGGGGACGTCGCCTCGACCTGGGCCGGGATGCTGGCCGGGCGGTCCGGCATCCGGGCGATCGAGGACGAGTGGGCGGCCGGGCTGCCGGTGCGGATCGCCGGGCGGCTGGAGGTCGAGCCGTCCGAGGTGCTGGACCGGGTGCTGGCCCGGCGGACGGACCGCTGCGAACAGGTGGCGCTGATCGCCGCCCGGCAGGCCTGGGCCGACGCGGGGGCGCCCGAGGTGGATCCGGAGCGGCTGGCCGTGGTGATCGGCACCGGCACCGGCGGCGCGCTCACCATGCTCGGGCAGGACGACGTTCTGGAGGCCTCCGGGGTGCGGAAGGTCTCCCCGCACACCGTGCCGATGCTGATGGCGAACGGCCCGGCGGCCTGGGTCAGCATCGAGTTGGGCGCGCGGGCCGGCGCGCACACCCCGGTGAGCGCCTGCGCGTCCGGTGCGGAGGCGATCGCGATGGGCCTGGACCTCATCCGGCTCGGCCGGGCGGACGTGGTGGTGGCGGGCGGCGCGGAGGCCTGTGTCTGCCCGCTTCCGCTGGCAGGGTTCGCCCAGGCCAGGGCCCACTCCACCCGCAACGACGAGCCCGAGCTGGCCTCCCGTCCGTTCGACGTCGGCCGGGACGGCTTCGTGATCGGCGAGGGCTCGGTGGTGGTGGTCCTGGAACGGGCCGGGTTCGCCGCGGCCCGCTCGGCCCGGGCGCACGCCACGCTCGCCGGGGCGGCGGTCACCTCGGACGCGTTCCACATCACCGCGGCGGCGGCCGAGGGCCAGGTCCGCGCGATGCGCCGGGCGGTGGCCGAGGCGGGCCTGGCCCCGCGCGACATCGCGCACGTCCACGCCCACGCCACCTCGACCCCGCTGGGCGATCTGGTGGAGGCCGAGTCGGTGGCCGAGGCGATCGGGCTCCACCCGGTCGTCACGGCGACCAAGTCGATGACCGGCCACCTCTTCGGCGCGGCCGGCGCGCTCGGCGCGCTCGCCGCCGTGCTCGCCCTGCGCGACGGCGTCGTGCCGGCCACCCGGAACCTCGACACCCTGGACCCGGCCGTGCGACTGGACGTGGTCGCCGGTGCCCCGCGCCGCGGTGCGCTGACCGCCGCGCTGACCAACTCCTTCGGGTTCGGCGGCCACAACGCGACGCTGGTCTTCACCCCGGCGCCGGCGCCCCGCTCCGCGTCGTGAACGACCGCGCGACCGGCCCGGTCGTCGCTGGTTAGGGTCGGCGGCATGGCTACGTCATCACCGGCCCTGAGGCTGGAACCCGTCACCCCCGACACCGTCGACGCCGCGCTCGCGCTGAAGGTGCGGCCGGAGCAGGAGCGGCTGGTCTCCCCGGTGGTCAAGTCACTGGCCGAGGCGTACGCGCACGGCGAGCGGGCCTGGCCCCGGCTGGTCTTCGACGGTGACCGGCTGGTCGGGTTCGTGATGGCGTTCTTCGACATCACCTTCTACCCCGACCGGCCGGGTGACCTGCCGCGCTCCGGCCTCTGGCGCCTCAACATCGCCGCCGACGCCCAGGGCGGCGGCTACGGACGCTTCGCGGTCGAGCAGGTCTGCGCCGAGATCCGCCGCCGCGGCGGGCAGCGGGCGACGGTCACCTACGTGCCGGGCGACGACGGCCCGGCCGGCTTCTACGCCCGGCTCGGGTTCCGCCCCACCGGCGAGTTCAGCGGCGTCCAGGAGGTGGCGGAGCTCGACCTGCCGCCGGCCTGACCCCGGGGGGCGGGTGGAGCGGGAAGCCGGCCCGGCCGGCTTCCCGCTCCCGCGTCGTGCGCGGTCTCAGCCGAGCAGGAGGTACTTGGTGGACGGGACGCCCTGCGTGTAGCTGCAGTCCGTGTTCTGGGTGGTCGTGCTGTACGTGAACCCGGAGGGCACGGTGCAGGCCCAGAGGCCGTTGACCGGCTTGCGGAGGTGGAAGGTGGTGGCCTGGACGCCGGGCTGCAGACTGCACGCGCTCGTGTAGGTGATGCGGTCGTAGGTGAACGCGGGGGTGCCCACGCAGGCGGTGAGGCCGTCGACCGGCGTCCGCAGGTGGTAGGCGTTGGCCGTCACGCCGGGCTGCTGGCTGCAGGCGCTGCCCCAGGTGATGGCGTCGTGGACGAAGCCGGGCGCGCCGGTACACGCGGTCAGCCCGTCGACCGGGGTCCGCAGATGGAACTGCGGGGCGTTCCAACTGCCGGAGCTGCAGGTCCGGTTCATGGACACCTGGTCGTAGACGTACCCGGACGGGACGGTGCAGGCCCAGGTGCCGTCCAGCCCGTCGAGGGCCGTGGCGGAGGTGGTCGCGGCGCCGGCGGTGCCCGCCGCGGCGGCGCCGGAGAGCAACAGCGCCACCGCCGCGAGGGCGGTCAGGAGCAGGCGGACGGGGCCGGTGCGGGCGGTGCGGGCGGTGGACATGGGTCTCCCGAAGGTGGTCGGTGACATGGGATCGCACGGTGGCGCGGGCGTACGTGCGCGCCCACCGCCGCCGGTTCTAGCACGGACGGCGCCACCGCCACCCCGGTACGGCACCGAGGTCGGTCGCGGCGACGACGGCCGTCCACTCCCGCCCGGGCCCGGTCTCCGCCCCGCCTCAGCCGATCAGCGCGGCCGCCTCCTGCCGCGCCTGGCGCAGCCACCGCGCGCGGTCGGCGTCGGTCGAGTCCGTCACCGTACGGAAGACGGTCCGCCGCACGTCCGTCACGCCGACGTACGGCAGCACGCAGGCGGCCCAGATCCGCTGCAGCGGATCACCGAACTCGTCCCGCTCGCGCTCCGCCGGGGTGTCGGAGGTGTTCAGCACCAGCGCCCGCCCCGCGCGGAGCAGTCCGGCCGGTTCGCCGTCCGCCGTGCCGAGCTTGTAGGCCACGCCGGGCGCGAGCACCCGCTGCACCCACCCGGTCAGGACGGCCGGCGGCATGCCCCACCAGTTGGGGTGGACCAGGACGAGCGCGTCCAGCGTGGCCACCTCCGCCCGGTGCAGCGCCAGCCGCGGATCGTCCGTCCCGGTCGCGGCGGAGACCGTCCCGGTCTCCTCGGCGGTCAGCGCGGCCGGGAACCCCTCCGCGCAGAGGTCGTGCGCGAGCACCTCGCAGCCGCGGCCGCGCAGTTCGTCCACGACGGCCTCGAACAGCGCGTGGTTGAAGCTGCCCGGCCGCGGGTGCGCCAGGTAGACGCCGATCCGCCTCGTGTCCGTTCCCACGGTCATGTCCCGTTCCCCCTCGTCGGTCGGTTCGAGGGCGATGCTAGGTCCTGCCCCGCGCCGCCCGGCCGGGGGTAGGGTGCGGGGCCATGACCGAGCCGGAGTTCGTGACCACCACCCGGGCGTTCTACGACGCCGTCGCCGAGGACTACGCCGAGCACTACCGCGACGTCCTCGCCGTCAGGCCGCTGGACCGCGCGCTGCTGACGGCCTTCGCCGAGCTGGTGCGGACGGACTTCCCGGGGGACGCGCGGGTCGTCGAACTGGGCTCCGGCCCCGGGTTGGTGACGGCGTACCTGCACGGCCTCGGTCTGGACGTCTCCGGTGTCGACCTCTCGCCGCGGATGGTCGAGCTGGCCCGCCGGACGCATCCGGGCCTGCGCTTCACGGAGGGTTCGCTGCTCGGACTCCCGCTGGCCGACGGCGGGCTGGCCGGTGCCGTGGCCTGGTACTCGATCATCCACACCCCGCAGGAGCGGCTGCCGGAGGTCTTCGCGGAGTTCCACCGGGTGCTCGCCCCCGGTGGGCACCTGCTGCTGGCCTTCCAGGTCGGCGACCGGCCGCTCAGGGTGGAGCAGCCCTTCGGGCACCCGGTGGCGCTGGACTTCCGGCGCGGGCAGCCGGACGTGATCGCCGAGCTGGCGGCCGGGGCCGGGCTGGAGGTCACCACCCGGCTGGTCCGTGAACCGGCGGGCGAGGAGAAGACCAGGCAGGCCTGCCTGCTGGCCCGCAGGCCCGGCTGAGCCCCGGCCCGTGCCGCCGACCCCGGCCCGGTCCCGGGTCCGTCCCCGGCGCCGGCCCGTCCGGCGCCCAGGCCCGGCCCGTACGCGGGGCCGTCGCGCGTCCGGGAGGGCGGCATGCCATGATCCCTGCATGGGTTCCAACGTTTACTTCGACATCACCATCAACGACGAGCCGGCCGGGCGTATCGTCTTCAAGCTGTTCGACGACATCGTCCCGAAGACCGCCAAGAACTTCCGTGAGCTGGCCACGGGCGAGCACGGCTTCGGCTTCAAGGGCTCCTCGTTCCACCGCGTCATCCCGGGCTTCATGCTGCAGGGTGGCGACTTCACCCGCGGTGACGGCACCGGCGGCAAGAGCATCTACGGCGAGAAGTTCGCGGACGAGAACTTCACGCTCAAGCACACCAAGCCGGGCCAGCTCTCGATGGCCAACGCGGGCCGCAACACCAACGGTTCGCAGTTCTTCATCACCACCATCGTGACCGACTGGCTGGACGGCAAGCACGTCGTCTTCGGCGAGGTCGTCGAGAACCTCGACCTCGTGACGAAGATCGAGTCCTACGGCTCGCAGAGCGGCCGCACCTCGGCGAAGGTCACCATCGCCGACTCGGGCATCGTGGCCTGAGACCGGACCTTCCGGCGGTTCGAGGAGCGGGAAGTCGGCGCGGCCGGCCTCCCGCTCCTCGCGCGTCCGGGGCCCTCGGCCCCGCCGTCCGAGCCGCAGGCCGGCCTCAGACGGCCGCCCGGGTGGCGGGCGGCTGCCAGGAGCCCTTCCGCAGCCCCACCCTGCGGGCCGGGACGCCGGCCCAGACCTCACCGGGACCGGTGGAGCGGGTGAGCACGGCGTTGGCCCCCACGACGGTGCCGGCGCCGACCGTCAGCACGCCCTCCTTGCAGACCACCTTGGCCCCGGCGCAGAGCACCGCGCCGTCCTCCACCACCACCCGCCGCATGGCGCTGCGCTCCTGCGGCACCCACGGGTCGGCCCGCCCGATCGTCACCCCGTTGTAGAGCGTCACGTCCGCGCCGAGCGTGGTGTACGGGTGCAGCACGGTGCCGAAGCCGCGGTGGAAGACCGTCAGGCCGGGCCCGATCTCGGCGGCGGCCGGCACCTCCATGCCGTAGAACGCGAGCGCCTCCTGGACCAGGCGGCCCAGGAGGCGGTGACGGCGGTGGTAGATCAGCGCGGTGACGAGAGACATCCACCCATTGTGCCGATCTGGTCACGCGCCGTCACGCAGCGTGGGGGTGTCACTTCAGGTCCGGCACGGCGGTGTCGTTCTTGAAGGCGTCGAAGACCTGCTTGGCCTTGGCGGAGTCCCACTTGACCGCCGATTCGCCGGTGTTGGTCCTGAAGTCCGGGTTGGCGATCGGGACGGTGATGCTCCTGCCGCTGCCGCCGTTGACGTCCTTCATGGCGAGGAACAGCGAGCCGAGGTCGGTCAGTCCGGCGTCGTCGTCCACGATCAGGGTGCCGAGGCCGGAGTCCACCAGCGGGTAGAAGGTGAACGGGTTCAGCACGGTGGCGGGGGAGGCGGCCTGCTTGGCCAGCGCGCCGAGGAACTTCTGCTGGTTGCGCATCCGGCCGAGGTCCTGGTCGGCCATCTGGTGGCGCTGGCGGACGAAGGCGAGGGCCTGGGTACCGGTCAGGGTCTGGCAGCCGGCCTTGAGGTCGAGGCCGGAGTCCTTGTCCTTCACGTCCTGGTCGATGCACATGTCCACCCCGCCGACGGAGTCGACGATGCCCACGAAGCCGGCGAAGCCGATCTCGGCGTAGTGGTCGATGCGCAGGCCGGTGTTGAGTTCGACCGTCTGCGCGAGCAGCCTGCCGCCGCCGGACGCGAAGGCCGAATTGATCTTCGAGGTGCCCGCCTTGACCGTCTTGCCGTTCTCGCCGGGGTGCTCGGGGATCGGCACCCAGGAGTCGCGCGGGATGCTCATCAGGGTGTTCCCGCTGTCCCCGATGTGCAGGATCATCATCGAGTCACTGCGCTTGCCGCCCGCGTGGCCGGTGTGCAGGTCCTCCTCCTGGGAGTCGGAGAGGCCGTTGCGGCTGTCGGAGCCGACGATCAGCCAGTTGGTGCCCTTCCCGGCCGCGGGGCGGCCGGGGTAGTCGGCCAGCACGTTCTCGTGGTTGAGCTTGGAGTCGGCCCAGAACCAGGTGGAGACGGCGGTGACCATCATGGCGATCAGCAGGCCGAACACCGACCACTTGACGATCCGGCGCCGGGGCCAGCGCGAGGGCCTGGCGGCGGAGGGCGGCTGGGTGCCGCCCGGGGTTATCGGCCCGGCGGGCGTGCCGGGGCCGCCGGGCGCCCCCGGGCCCTGCGCGGGCACGCCGGGACGGCCGTCCGGCTGCCCGTACGACTGGGGCTGACCGTGCTGCTGCGGCTGTCCGTAGCCCTGGGGCGGCCCGTATCCGGGTGCCTGGCCCGGCGGCCGGGTCCGGTCCTGGGCCGGCGGCTGGCCGTACTCCTGCGGCTGTCGCGGCGCCGGGGCCCCCGGGCCGCGGGGGTTCAGCGACGACGGCAGCGGCGGCTCGCCCGCCCTGCCGCCACCGCCGCGCCCTGATGCGCCGCCGCCGTTGCCGCCGCCCGGGCGGCCCTCCTGCCACGTGTTCATGTGGGAGAGAATGCCCGACGCGGGGTGCGGTGACTCCCCCCGGGGGCCCCGCCGGGGCCCTTGTAGCAGTTTTGATGCACGTGCCGGACCGTTCCGCCGCACGTTCCCCCGCCCCTCTCCCCGCCCGTTCACGGGTGGGTGCACGGAGGGTCGCGGGCGGTCGCGGACGGCGTCCCGACGCGCTCCCCGGCCCGCCCCGACGGCCGGTCACCCGTCTCACCATCCGTCCCGTCCCGTGTTCACCAGCCGGAACGATCCTTGACCGGTTCGAACACTGCGTGTTTGCATGACTGCATGGATCAGCGATGGACCCTCACGCGTCGGCGGCACGTCGACCTTCAGCGTGTGTCCTGTTCGCTCTGTCGTGGCTGACGCTCGCCCGTCGAACCCCCTCCTCTCCGCACCCCCTTCCCCAGCGTTTCCCGCCGCTGTCCGCGTGGCGTGCTCTCCGCTGTCGTAGCGCCGTCCCGGCTTCCTGCCCCGAGGTGAACCCATGGCCACCGTTCTGTCCGTTTCCGGCTCCCCGTCCGCGACCTCCCGCACCACCCGTCTGCTGCGCCACGTCGACGCGCAGCTCGAATCCCGCGGTCACCGCGTCATCCCGTTCGAGGTGCGCAGCCTGCCCGCGCACGCGCTGCTCTCGGCGGACTTCTCCCACCCCGAGATAGTCGCCGCGCTGGAGCTGTTCGCCCAGGCGGACGGCGTCGTGATCGGCACCCCGGTCTACAAGGCGGCCTACTCGGGCCTGTTGAAGACCCTGCTGGACGTGCTGCCGCAGTACGCGCTGACCGGCAAGGCCGTCCTGCCGCTGGCCACCGGCGGCTCCGCCGCGCACGTGCTCGCGGTCGACTACGCGCTGCGCCCGGTGCTCAGTTCGATGGGTGCCGGCCACATCACCCAGGGCTGGTTCGTGCTCGACCGCCACATCACCGTCCGGGAGGACGGCACGACCGTGATCGAGCGCGAGACGGACGTCCTGCTGTCGCCCGTGGTCGAGGCCTTCGCGGTGGCGCTGGAGCGGCTCGCGACGCCGGCCCTCACCGGCTGACGGTCCGTCAGGAACGGTCCCGTACGGGCCGACCCTGAGGAGGGCGGCGGCGACCCCTAGGGGGAGGGGCGCCGCGCCCCGTACAACTACGGTTGGGCCGCTTCATACCGTCGGATGACGAGTGGTTCGCCCGCCGCTCCTAACGTGGATCACATCCCCGCTCGTGCGGATCAGGACCGAGGTTCAGGTGAACCAGGGGTCCTGGGCACACCGGGTGGGTGGGGCTGACACCCGGTCGAGGACTACCTCCTGCACCCTTTCGAGGGGCGGGCGGGGTCGACGAGGCTGGGGGTCAACGGGCGGGCCCACTTCTGAGGAGAATCCAGTGACGACGGCAGCAGCAGCCGTGTACAACCCCCAGCTTCCCGGCGGCAGCGCCGCCGTCGCCGCCTCGGCGCGGCAGGTGACCAAGGCCTACGGCACGGGCGAGACCAGGGTCACCGCGCTGGACGCGGTGGACGTCGACATCCAGCGGGGCCGGTTCACCGCGATCATGGGCCCCTCCGGTTCCGGCAAGTCGACCCTGATGCACTGCCTGGCCGGCCTGGACACCGTGACCGACGGGCGGATCTGGATCGGTGACACCGAGATCACCGGTCTGAAGGACAAGCAGCTGACCAAGCTGCGCCGGGACAAGATCGGCTTCATCTTCCAGGCGTTCAACCTGCTCCCGACGCTGAACGCGCTGGAGAACATCACGCTCCCGATGGACATCGCCGGCCGCAAGCCGGACACCGCCTGGCTGGACCAGGTCGTCGAGACGGTCGGCCTGGCGGGCCGCCTCAAGCACCGCCCGACGCAGCTCTCCGGCGGTCAGCAGCAGCGCGTCGCGGTGGCCCGGGCGCTGGCCGCCCGGCCGGAGATCATCTTCGGTGACGAGCCCACCGGGAACCTCGACTCCCGGGCCGGCGCCGAGGTGCTGACCTTCCTGCGCCGCTCGGTGGACGAGCTGGGCCAGACCATCGTCATGGTCACCCACGACCCGGTCGCCGCCGGCTACGCGGACCGCGTGCTCTTCCTCGCCGACGGCGTGATCGTCGACGAGATGCACGCCCCCACCGCCGACTCCGTCCTCGAACGCATGCGTCGTTTCGACGGCAAGCGCACCAGCTGAGCGGGGATCGGGACATGTTGCTCAAGACCTCACTGAGAAGCTTCCTCGCCCACAAGGGGCGGATGGTGCTCTCACTGCTCGCGATCGTCCTCTCGGTCGCGTTCGTGTCCGGCACGCTGGTGTTCTCCAACACCGCCACCAGTACCTTCGACCGGCTCTTCGCCTCGACCGCCTCCGACATCTCCGTCCAGCCCCCCAAGAGCGGCATCGAGGGCGATGACGGCGTGCCCCGCGGCAAGACGGCGACCGTCCCGGTCGAGACCGTGCAGCGGATCGCCGCCTCGCCGGGCGTGAAGACCGTGGTCGGCCAGGTGTTCACGCAGGACTCGACCCTGGTCGACCCCGCCACCAACAAGGCGGTCGGCCCGACCAGCGGCGCGCCCACCCTGACGGGCAACTGGACGGACACCCCGCGCAACTCGGTGGAGATCACCTCGGGGCACGCCCCCCAGGGGGCCGACCAGGTCGTGCTCGACGCGGACACCGCCAAGAAGGCCGGTCTCGGCCTGGGCGGCAAGCTGCGGGTGATCGCCGGCAGCGGCAAGTACGACTTCACCATCGCCGGCATCGCGACCTTCAAGACCACCAACCCGGGCGCGGCACTCGTCTTCATGGACACCCCCACCGCCCAGCGGGTGCTGCTCGGTGTCACCGCCTACACCTCGGTCGAGGCCTTCGGCGACGGCAGCCGGTCCGACGAGCAGCTGAAGGCGGACGCCCTCGGCGCGCTGGGCGGCGGCTACCAGGTGAAGACCGCGGCGGAGCAGAAGGAGGAGAACAGCAAGGACGTCGGCTCCTTCCTCGGCTTCATGAAGAACGCGATGCTCGGCTTCGCCCTGATCTCCGCCCTGGTCGGCGGCTTCCTGATCATCAACACCTTCTCCATGCTGGTCGCCCAGCGCACCCGGGAGATCGGGCTGCTGCGCGCCATCGGCGGCAGCCGCAAGCAGGTGAACCGCTCGGTGCTGATCGAGGCGCTGATCCTCGCCGTGCTCGGCTCGACCATCGGGCTCGGCGCGGGCCTGGGCCTGGCGGCCGGCCTGATCCAGCTGATGAAGGCCGTCGGCATGAACCTCAGCGCCGCCGACCTCCAGATCTCCGCGGACGTGCCGATCGCCGGCTACGGCCTCGGCATCGTGGTGACGCTGGCGGCGGCCTGGTTCCCGGCTCGCCGGGCCGCCCGGATCGCCCCGATGGCGGCCCTGCGCGACCACGGCACCCCGGCCGAGGGCCGCTCCAACGTGGTGCGGTCGGTGATCGGCCTGGCGCTGACCGTCGGCGGCGGCGGCCTGCTGGTCCTGGCCGCCAAGGCCGACAAGGCGGCCACCGGCGGGCAGTACCTGGGCCTGGGGGTGCTGCTGACCCTGATCGGCTTCGTCGTCCTCGGCCCGCTGCTGGCCACCAGCGTGGTCCGGGTGCTCGGCGCGCTGCTGCCGGCCGTGTTCGGCCCCTCGGGCCGGCTCGCCCAGCGCAACGCGATGCGCAACCCGCGCCGGACGGGTGCCACGGCCGGCGCGCTGATGATCGGCCTGGCGCTCGTGATCGGGGCCTCGGTCTTCACCTCCTCGGTGGTCAAGTCCACCAACGAGCAGATCGACAAGTCGGTCGGCGCGGACTACATCATCTCCGGCGGCCGTACCGGTCTCACCGCCGAGATGGTGAAGGCGGCCGAGAGCACGCCGGGCATCGAGCACATCACCCGCCAGCAGTTCATGCCGGCCGTCTTCACCACCCCGGACGGGAAGACGACCACCGAGGGCGTCTCGGCGGTCTCGCCGACCTTCACCGCCGACTTCAAGCTGCCGGTCAAGGACGGCAGCGCGGATTCGCTCGGCCAGGGCGCGATCGCGGTCGGCGAGGCCTTCGCCAAGGACCACGGCCTCAGGATCGGCGACCGGATCGGCGTCGACTACGGCCAGGGCCGCACCCAGAGCCTGCCGGTCGGTGTGATCATGACCAAGGGCAACTCGCTCTTCGACGGCAACTACTTCATCGGCCTGGACACCTTCGGCAAGGCCGTTCCGGTCACCGACCAGGGCAATGACGCGGTCGCCTTCGGCAAGGCCAGGGCCGGCTCGGACGTCGCGGGGACGCTCGCCGCGCTGGAGGCGTCCTTCAAGGACTATCCGCAGGTCAACGTGCGGGACCAGGCCGGCTACAAGGATCTCGTCCAGGAGCAGGTCAACTCCCTGCTCTACATCATCTACGGCATGCTCGGCCTCGCGATCGTGGTCGCGGTGCTCGGTGTCGTCAACACCCTGGCGCTCTCGGTGGTGGAGCGGACCCGCGAGATCGGCCTGCTGCGGGCGATCGGGCTCTCCCGCCGCCAGCTGCGCCGGATGATCCGCCTGGAGTCCGTGGTGATCGCCCTGTTCGGCGCGATCCTCGGTACCGGCCTCGGCCTGGCCTGGGGCATCACCGGCCAGCAGGTCCTCAGGGACCAGGGCCTGGAGACGCTGGCCGTCCCGATCGGCACGGTCGTCGTCACGCTGGTCGCCTCGGTGGTCATCGGCCTGGTCGCGGCGCTCGTGCCGGCCTTCCGGGCCGGTCGGATGAACGTCCTCGCGGCGATCGCGACGGACTGACCCCCCCGGATCGGGGGATCGGGGGGAGGCGGGGGCCGGGTGCGACAGCACCCGGCCCCCGCGGCGTTCCCGCCCCGCCTGCGGCCGCCGAAGGCCCCCGCCCCGCCCACCGCGCGGCCGGGGCTACGGACAGCGGATGTCCGACGCCTTCTCGGCCGCCACCGGCGTCGGAGCCGCCGCGGCCGTGGTCACCGCGGCGGGCGCCGTCGCACCGGCGGTGGCCGGGGCCGGAGCGGGCGTCGTGGCCGGGACCGGACCGGGGGAGGCCGGGTAGTCCCCGCCCGCGTACACCTGGAGGGTCGGCCCCAGGCCGGGGACGGCGGTCGACTCGGCGCCCGGCAGCGCGGCGGCCAGCGTCCGGGCCGACTCGGCCCAGCGCGGGTCGTAGCGGATCGCCGTCCGGCCGGCCGCCGTCCCCATCGGGGCGTTGGACGGGGCTCCGGTGGTGGCGAAGCCCGCCCGTCGCAGGTCCCCGTCGACCCGGGCGCCGAGCCCGGCGACCCCGGCCGCGTTGAACACCTGGACGTGCACCTGCTCGGGTGCCACGGCGGGGGCGACCGCGGGCGCCGCGGCGCCGGGGGAGGCGGACCCCGCCGGGTCGGTCGAGGGCGCCGGTGCGGCGGGCGCGTCCGGGGCCGGACCGGCCGGACCCGCCGGACCGCCCAGTGGCCGCCCGGCCCGGACGGCGTCGAACAGGGCCTTCGCCCCCGCCTGGTCCCAGAGCACGGTCGAGCCCCAGCCGGCCACCTGGTGGTCCACCGTCGACAGCGGCACGGTCGCGAAGTCCGCCCGGCCCGCCGAGAGTTCCTTCAGCCTGGTCGCCAGGGTGATCAGGTCGTCCGCGGTGAGGTCCTTGTCCGCCTTGACCGAGCCGAGCAGGCTGTCCGTCAGCCGGGCCAGCCGGACCGGGTTGAGCAGGGTGCCGCCGGCGGTCACCTGGTGCAGCAGCTCGGCGACGAACTTCTGCTGGCGGTGCATCCGGCCCAGGTCGGAGCTGCCGTCCACGTGCCGGGCGCGGACGTACTTGAGCGCGCCGGCGCCGTCCAGGGTGCTGGTGCCGGCCGGCAGGTCGAGGCCGGAGTACTCGTCCTTGAGCGGTTTGGCCGTGCAGACCCGCACCCCGCCGACGGCGTCCACGGCCGAGACGAACCCGGCGAAGTTCACCTGGAGGTAGTGGTCGATCCGCAGGCCGGTGTTCTGCTCCACGGTGGCGACGGTGAGCTGTGGCCCGCCCATCCCGAACGCGGCGTTGACCTTGCCCTTGCCGGCCGGGACGTCCTTGCGGGTGACCTGGTCCCGGTGGGCGGGGATGTCCACGTACGAGTCGCGCGGGATGCTGATCACGCTGGCCCGGGAGCCGTCCCCGGCGACCTGGACGATCATCATGGTGTCCGTGCAGTGGCAGGACTCGCCCCCGGCGTGCAGCACCTCCTTGAGCGTCTTCTCCGGGATGCCGTCCCGTTCGTCGGTGCCGACCACCAGGAAGGTGGTGGAGTCGTCGTCGGCCGGCCGGGCCGCGTCGCCGCTGAAGGCGTCCACCCGGTCGATCGAGGCGAGGCCGTGCAGGACCGCCCAGCCGCCGCAGGAGGTGGTGAGGACGCCGAAGGCGATGCCGGCGGCCAAGCGGCGGGGCCAGACACGCCGCCGTCCGGGCCGGGTGGAGAGGGGGGAAACGGGCATCTCTCGGATGGTAGGGGCGGCCCGCTCCGGGGCGGGTGAGGGCGCGCCGGGGGCGGGGAGTACGGTGGGCCCGATCGGCGAAACGTTCCTTCAGTACGAGGTGCGTGGAGTTGCCCAGACCGGGACAAGACGGAGACCCGCCCGCACCGGTACGGTTGGCCCCGATGAACACCAAGGCTGCTGAGGAGCTGCCGGCGGTCTCCGTGATCATGCCGGTGCTCAACGAGGAACGACACCTGCGCACGGCCGTCCGGCACATCCTGGAACAGGACTACGCCGGGCCGATGGAGGTGGTGATCGCCCTCGGTCCGTCCTCCGACCGGACCGCGCGGATCGCCGCCGAACTGACCGCCGAGGACGCACGGGTGAGGACGGTGGAGAACCCCACCGGTCGCACCCCCGCCGGGCTGAACGCCGCGATCCGCGGCTCCAGCCATCCGATAGTGGTCCGCGTCGACGGCCACGGCCTGCTGACCCCCGGCTACATCACCACGGCGGTCCGGCTGCTCGGCGAGATGGAGGCCGCCAACGTCGGCGGCATCATGCACGCCGAGGGCGAGACCGAGTGGGAGAACGCGGTCGCCGCCGCGATGACCTCCAAGATAGGTGTCGGCAACGCCGCCTTCCACACCGGCGGTCTGGCCGGCCCGGCGGACACCGTCTACCTCGGGGTGTTCCGGCGCGAGGTGCTGGAGCGGCTCGGCGGGTACAACGAGGAGTTCGTCCGCGCCCAGGACTGGGAGCTCAACTACCGCATCCGGCAGGACGGCGGGCTGGTCTGGTTCACCCCGCAGCTGAGCGTCACCTACCGGCCCCGGCCCACCGTGCGGGCGCTGGCCAAGCAGTACAAGGACTACGGCCGCTGGCGCCGGGTCGTCACCCGGTACCACAAGGGCTCGGTCAACCTCCGCTACCTCGCCCCGCCGGCGGCCTTCCTCGGCGTGACGCTCGGTCTGGTGCTCGGCGCGGCCGTCCACCCGGCCTTCCTCGCGGTGCCCGGCGCCTATCTGCTCGGCATCGTCGCCGGCGCCCTGGTCGAGGGCCGCGGCCTCTCGGCGAAGGCCAAGGCGCTGCTGCCGGTGGCCTTCGCGACCATGCACCTCAGCTGGGGCTTCGGCTTCCTCACCTCGCCGCGTTCGCTGGCCCGCCGGGTCATCGCCAGCCGGGCCCCGTCGGCCGCCGACGTGGTCACCGAGGCCCGCTGAACCGATCCGGCCAATCCCCCGGACCCGCCCGCACCGCCCCCGCTCCGACGCTATCGTCGGGCGCCATGGGGACAGTTGAGGGCGGGTCCGTCGTCGGTGCCCGGGTCGAGCCGAGCGCGGACGTGGACGGGCGGGCGGCGCTCGGCGCCGGGACGACCGTCTGGCACCTCGCCCAGGTCCGTGAGGACGCGGTGATCGGCGCCGACTGCGTCATCGGACGCGGCGCCTACGTCGGACCGGGCGTGCGGATCGGGGACCGGGTCAAGCTGCAGAACCACGCGCTGGTGTACGAGCCCGCGGTGGTCGAGGACGGGGTGTTCATCGGCCCGGCGGCCGTGCTCACCAACGACCTCTACCCGCGCTCCGTCGATGTCGACGGCCGGCTCAAGCGCGGTGCGGACTGGCAGGCCCGCGGCGTGACCCTGCGGGAGGGCTGTTCGATCGGCGGCCGCGCCGTGCTGGTGGCCGGTGTGACGGTCGGCCGCTGGGCGCTGGTCGCGGCCGGCGCCGTGGTGCACCGGGACGTCCCGGACTTCGCCCTGGTGGTGGGTGTCCCGGCCCGCCGGATCAAGTGGGTCGGCCGGGCCGGCGAGCCGCTGGAGCCGGACGGCGGGGACCGGTGGCGCTGCCCGCGCACCGGTGAGCGGTACCGCGAGACGGACGGCCTGCTCAGCCCGCTCTGAGGCTCACTTCGCGCAGACGTCGGTGTCGTCCGCCTGGACGCGCTGGAGGTCCTTGGGCGCCTCGGTCGGCGCGGCGGAGGCGCTCGTGGCGGCGACGGCCAGGACGTCCTTGCCGAGCACCACGGCCAGTCCGTCCCTGCTGCCCGCCTTCGGGTCCTCCTTGACCGCCTCGGCCGGCAGTCCGAGGGAGGCGGCCAGGGCGGCCGCCTCGGCGGCCCTCCCGGCCGGGTAGGTGACCGAACTGGTCGGCGTGGCGGCGGCGTTGGGGGCGGTCGTGGCCTTGGCGAAGCCCTTGGCCCGGAGTTTGTCGACGGCCTGCTGGGCCTGCCCGGGCGTCCCGCTGCCGTTGCGCACCGCCACCCGCACCTCCTTGGCGTCCACCGCCGGGGTGGTGGCGGTCGGCGAGGGCGCGGCCGCCGTCGGCGCCGCGGTGCCCGGGGCGGGGGTCCCGGTGGCGTCCGGCACGGCGGTCCCGGTCAGCGAGCGGTCGCCGGCGACCAGCGAGAACACCTGCCCGGCGTCCGGCTGCTTGAGCACCAGCCGGTTCTCGTCCTTGGGGTCGTCCAGCACCGGCACGGTGGTGAAGGTGATGTTCTTGGTGTCGACCTTGCTGATGTCCAGCGCCAGGTCCTTCAGCTTGTCGACGCTGCCGATCCCGTCGTCCACGGTGAGCGCCTTGGTGGCGGCGTCGGCGAGCTTCCACAGCTTGGTCGGGCTGGTCAGGGTGTCACTGCTCTTGATCGAGCGGATCATCGAGCTGATGAACTGCTGCTGCAGCGGGATCCGGGTGAGGTCGCCGCCGAGGCCGACGGCGTGCCGGGTGCGGACGAAGGCCAGGGCGTCGTCGCCCTGGACGACATGCCGGCCCTTGCTCATCCTCAGGTGCGAGTCCGGGTCGTTGATGTCCTTGGCCGCGCACACCTCGACCCCGCCGACGGCGGTGGAGAGCGTCTTCACGGCATCGAAGTTGACCATCACGAAGTGGTCGACCCGGATTCCCGTCATCTTCTCGACGGTCTTCCAGGTGCAGCCCGGATCACGGCCCTCCTGGCCGAGGCTTTCGTTGAACATGGCCCGCGCGGAGCCGGGAATCCGCTTGCCGCCATTGATCTCGCACTCGGGGATCTGCACCATCAGATCGCGCGGAACGCTGATCACGGTCGCGTTGCTGCGGTCCTTGGCGACGTGGAAGAGCAGGGTGGTGTCCGCGTGCCCGGTGCTGCCCTCGTCGCCGTACTCGCGCCCCAGGCCCTCGCGGCTGTCGGTGCCGATGACCAGGATGTTGAGCGCGTCACCGGCCGCCTTCGGCCGCTCCTCCTCGTTCCCCAGCTGCACCTTGACGGCGGTGATGTTGTTGTTGAAGTGCTGGTACGCGTAGTACGCCCCGCCGCAGCCGGCCACCAGGACCAGCGCGCCGACACCGGCGGTCCACTTCAGTACCCGCCGGCGGGGGCGCTGGGCGGCTGCCTGGCGGCGGCGGGCGGCCCGGCCGCCGGAGTGCGCGGCGGCGGGGGCGGGAGCGGCGGCCTCGGCCGCGGCGGTCCGCCGGCGCTGGACCGGAATGCCCGCGGCCCGGTCCGGCCCGTCCTGCGGGCCGGGCGTCCCGTGCCGGCCCCCGGCCGGGGGCACCTGTCGGTCGGCGGGGTCGACCTCCTGCCAGTCCTGCTGCACGGGGCTCCCTCCCTCCGACCGGTCCACGGGTGGCGCGCGGGCTGCGCGCCGACCCGGACACACTAGACGAGTCGAGTACGGGAATTGTTCCTGATGTGATGTCCGCCATGTTCGGGAACCGCAATTCACCAGGCAGATCACGTTCCGGGAATTCCTTGGGAAAGCCTTTGCCGGCCATGATCTGTACACAAAAGGGTGACCCTGACCAGCGGTCAATGGATCGCGCAGGCATCCACGTCCGCGGTGCGTCCCTCGAAGGAGGGTGGCGCGGTCGCGCTGGGTGACGCGCCGACGGCCCGGTCCGATCCGGCCGCCCCCGTCACGGCGCCCGACGGCCCCGGGCTCGGGCCCGCCACCGCCGAGGGGTCGGGGGAGCCCGGCGGGCGGACGGTGATAGACCGGTCGTCGCGCAGTGCGGTGAACAGCTGGGTGGTCTGCGGCTGCACGAACTCGTCCCGGTCCGAGTCGAAGCGGTACGGGCGGCGCGGCGCGGTCAGGAACACCACGTCGGCGGAGGGGATGCCGCGCAGGTCCTGGGTCAGGTCGTAGAGCGCGCCCAGCGAGGAGAGGCCGCCGTCGGCCCGCACGGAGGAGGTCGCCGCGTCCAGCACCGGCCAGAGCCGGGCCGGGTTCAGCAGGACCCCCTGCGACTGCACCTTGCGGATCAGGGCGGCCAGGAACTGCTGCTGACGGCCCATCCGCTGGGTGTCGCTGCCGTCGCCGAGGGTCTCCCGGGCCCGGACGTAGCCGAGCGCCTGCTCGCCGCGCAGGGTCTGCCGGCCGGCCGGCAGGTCCAGCTTGGCGTCCTTGTCGTGGATCGCCTGCGGGACGCACACCTCGACCCCGTCCACGGCGTCCACCATCGTCTTGAAGCCGTTGAAGTCGAGGATCACGTAGTGGTCCACCCGGATGCCGCTCAGCTGTTCGACGGCCCGGATCGAGCAGGCCGGTCCGCCGGTCTCGAAGGCCGAGTTGAACTGGGCCAGCACCGACTTGCTCCGGGTGCCGTCCGGCTTCTCGCAGGCCGGCACGGTGACCATGACGTCGCGGGGGATGGAGACCGCGGTCGCGTGCTTCCGGTCCGCCGCCAGGTGCAGCAGGATCGTGGTGTCCGAGCGCTGGCCGCCGGCCTCGCCGTAGGAGGCGTTGGCGCCGGTGCGGTCGTCGCTGCCGATCAGCAGGATGTTCTCGGCGCCCTTGGCCCCGGCGGTGCGGCTGGGCCGTTCGGCCTCCAGCCGGGCCAGCAGCTGGTCGGTGGCGGAGTCGGTCCGGATGTTGCCGTCCAGCTTGCGGTAGGCGATCCAGAGCACGGCGCCGCAGGCGACCAGGAGGAAGGCGAGGGCGCCGGCGGTGATCATCAACCACCGCCGGCGCCTGCGCCGGGGCTTGGTCGGGGCGCCCGGGGTCTCCTGGGCGTCCCCGCTCGGGGGGTTCTCGGTCGGGGGGTGCTCGGTGTCGTCCTCGGCCATGGCAGGGATACCTACCCGCCCGGCCGGACCCGGGGGTTACCCGAGGCGCAGTGTCACCCGTTCGGACTCGGTGCGCTTCTCCCACTGTTCGGCGGTCAGGCCCTCCGAGTTGCGGCAGAGCACCACCGAGGCGCCCGCCGCGAGCGGTGCCAGCAGGCCGGCCTCCAGGCCCGCCCAGTCCTCGTAGGAGTGGGTGGAGAGCACCCGGTCGCCGGCCGTGATGCCGAGCCGGGCCGCGCCCTCCCGGGCCAGCTGGACGGTCTGGTCGCCGGTCAGCTTCAGCGGCAGGCCGTCGATGCCGGTCTCCAGCGCGGGCGCGTCCGGGGTGACGGGGGAGTACGGCGCGAAGCGGTCACCCTGGCCGGGCACCTCGGCGGCGTAGTCGAGGAAGCCGTCCGGGCGCTGCGGGAAGCGGCCGCCGAGCGGGCGGAGGGCGAGGGCCACCCGTTCGCCCTCGCAGGCCTGGGCGGCCTCCAGGCCGTCCGGTCCGCTGACCACCAGGTCGGCGGTGGCGGGGTCGCCGCCGGGTACCGCCGTCACTCCGACCGACCAGCAGGCCAGCAGCCAGACGGCGCTCTGCCAGTGGGCGGGCAGCAGGAGGGCGGCACGGTCGCCGGGGCCGGCGTTCAGCTCGTCCTGGAGCAGGTTGGCGGTCTTGGCCACCCAGTTGTCGAAGGTCCGGGCGGAGAGTTCCACCCGTTCGCCGGTGGCGTCGTCGTAGAAGGTGACCAGCGGAGCCGCGGGGTCGACTGAGGGAGTGCCACCTCGCAGGAATGCGTGCAGCAGCTCGACGGGGGTTCGGGCATCGGCAGCGAAAAGCGCAGTCATGGTGCGCCCCAGCCTACGGCCTTCGGGTGGGCGACCGGGAGGGGTGCCGGACCCTGCGCGGGGCGGCATGGCGGGCGGGGTGTTTTACGGTGAACATCCCTTTTATGGGTATCTCTTTCCCGGTCGCCGCACTCGCCGGCTGCACCGCGGTCCTGCTCCTCCAACCCGTCACCGCCTCGGCCGTGACCGATCCCGCCCCGCAGCGCCGGACGTCGGCCGGCGACGGCTCGGTCACCTCGCTGTCGCTGACCGCCGGTCGCGCCCTGGGGCCACGCGCCACCCGGCCGTTCGAACTGCTCGGGGTCGGCTGGGACGACCCGGCCCGCTCGCTGGCGGGCGGCTCCGTCCGGGTCCGCACGAGGGACGCGGCCACCCACGTCTGGAGCGGGTGGCACGAGCTGGAGGCGGACGGCGAGGACGGTCCGGACACCACCGGCGGCGGGGCGACGGCACCGCTCTGGACCGGGCCGAGCGACGGTGTGGCCGTGCGGGTCACCCCCGGCCCCGGCGGGCTGCCGGCCGGCCTGCGGCTCGAACTGGTCGACCCCGGGCGGGGAGCCGCCCCGGCCTCGGCCCGCACGCTGCCCGCCGAACCGCCGGACGGGCACCAGGCCGCCCGGCCCGCGATCGTCACCCGGGCCGGCTGGGGCGCCGACGAGTCCCTCCGGGACCCGCAGGTCGAGTACACCGGACCGGTCCGGGTGGTCTTCGTCCACCACACCGCCACCGCCACCGAGTACGCCTGCGCCGACGCGCCCCGGGTGATCAGGGCGATCTACCAGTACCACGTACAGAGCAACGGCTGGCGGGACATCGGCTACAACTTCCTGGTCGACCGCTGCGGCACCGTCTACGAGGGCCGGGCCGGCGGCGCCGAACTCCCGGTGCACGGCGCGCACACCCTGGGCTTCAACGCCGACTCGGCGGGAGTCGCCGCGCTCGGCACCTTCGTCACCGACACCCCGCCGCCGCCCGTGCCGGACGGGCTGGCCCGGCTCGCCGCCTGGAAGCTCGGCCTGACCGGCCAGGACGCCGCCGGCCGCACCCAGCTGGTCTCCTCCTCCTCGGCCAGCCGCTACCCCAAGGGCACCAGCGTCACCTTCGAGGCCGTCTCCGGTCACCGTGACGCCTTCAACACCGAGTGCCCCGGCGCGGCCCTCTACCCGCTGCTCCCCGCCGTCCGCACCCAGGCCGCGCTGCTCCAGGGCGGCGCCCGCCCGGCCCGCCGCGGCGCCCGGTGAGCCCCGGGCGCCGGACCCGGACGGGCCCGGGCCCCCGGGGGAGCTAGACGGGCCCCGGCCCCCGGGGGATCAGTGCCCGCAGCTCGGCGGTCAGCTCCCGGGCGAGGTCCGGCCGCAGGTCGTACCGGGCCGGGGTGTTCTGCAACAGGGCGATCCGCCACCCCGCGCCCGGGTTGACGGCGATCACCGTCTGCAGGGCGTTGAGCCCCGGATCGAGGTCCTCGGCGTCCTCCGGCACCAGGCCCGCGACGGCGTCCAGCTCGGCCACCCCCGGTCCGAGCGTCCGGACCCGCCGCACCCGGGCGACGTACTCGGGGGTGGCGTGGTCCGTGAAGATCCGCCCCAGTTCGGCGGCGATCACCGACCGTCCGGCGTATCTGGTCCCGTCGAATCCGATCATCTCCCCGTCCTCGGCGAACGGCCCGGCGCACGCCGCGCCGTCCCGCAGGTTCCAGCCGTCCAGTGCCCGGTGGTAGAGCGCCCGCACCGCGCTCTCGTCCGCGGGGGACAGCTCCGGCAGCCGCGTATCGTTCATACCCCCATGGTCGGCGAAGGCGGTGGAGCCGGACAGCGGAGGAGGCGCACGGCGGTGACGGACGAGGCGGCGACCGGTGCGCGGGTGCGCCGCTGGCGCCCGGACTTCCCGCTCGACGTGGCCCGCACGCTGCTGCCGCTGCGGCGCGGCCCGGCCGACCCGGCCTACCGGACCACCGGTGACGGCGCGGTCTGGCGGGCCTCCCGCACGCCGGCCGGCATCGGCACCCTGCGGGTGGCGGCCCGGACGGCCGACGGCGGGATCGAGGCGCGGGCCTGGGGCCCGGGGGCGGAGTGGCTGCTGGAGCGGCTGCCCGCGCTGCTCGGCGCCGAGGACGACCCGGCCGGGCTGGTACTGCCGCCCGGCCCGCTGCGGGAGGCCCAGCGGGCCGCGGCCGGCGTCCGGCTCACCCGCACCGGGCTGGTCCTGGAGTCGCTGGTGCCCGCGATCCTGGAACAGAAGGTCACCACCGACGAGGCCTACCGGGCCTGGCGGATCCTGCTGCGCGACTTCGGCACCCCGGCGCCCGGCCCGGCCGAGGGCATGCGGGTGGCCCCGGCGGCCCGCGAGTGGGCGCTGGTCCCCAGCTGGGAGTGGCACCGCGCGGGGGTCGACCCGAACCGCTCCGCCACCGTGCTGCGCGCCGTCCGGCTGGCCGCCCGGCTGGAGGAGGCCTCGGCGATGGACCACGCCGACGCGTTCGCCCGCCTCACCGCCGTCCCCGGCATCGGGGTCTGGACGGCCGCCGAGACCCTCCAGCGCAGCAACGGCGACCCGGACGCGGTCTCGGTCGGCGACTACCACCTCCCCAACCTGGTCGGCTGGGCCCTGGCCGGCCGCCCCCGCAGTGACGACGCGCAGATGCTGGCCCTGCTGGAGCCCTACCGCCCGCACCGGTACCGCCTCTGCCGCCTGCTGCTGGCGGCCGGCGCCCGCGCCCCGCGCTACGGCCCCCGGCTGGCCCCCAACGACCACCGGGGACGGTGAACTACGCCGTACTACATTGGTCGCATGGAAGCAACCATGCGGGAGCTCAACCAGTAGACGGCCAGGGTGATAGGAGCCGTCGAACGCGGGGAGACCGTCACGGTCACCAAGGACGGCCGCCACGTGGCCACCATCGTGCCGCCGGAACTCGCCGAGCCCGTGTACCCGTTCAGGACCGACCCGATGGGTGACGAGGTGGACGACATGCCGTCGTTCGACGGCCACCGGGTCCTGGACGATCCCGCTCGGCACATGGAAGGGTTCGGCGCGTGACGGAGGTCGCGATCGTGGGTGACACCGGCGCGCTGCTCGCCTGCTACTCCCGCGCCGAGCGGGAGCACGCGGCGTGCCAGGCGGCGCTGCGTACGGTCGGGCACCTCGTCATCTCGCCGCTGGTGCTCGCCGAGCTGGACCACCTCGCGACCAAGGCACTCGGCGCGGACGCGGCGATGCGGATTCTCGACGACATCATCGACAAGTGCGCGGTGGGGCGCTTCGAGGTTCCCGAGGTCGCCTCCCACCTCAGCGCCGCCCGGGTCGTCACGCGCCGCTACCCGGCGTTGACCATGGGTCTGACGGACGCGATCAACGTCGCGTTGGCAGCCGAGTTCCGGACCGCCGCGGTGCTGACCGTCGATCGCAGGCACTTCCGCGCGATCAGGCCGCTGACCAACCACGAGTCCTTCCGGCTGCTGCCGGACGACCTGGACACCTGACCCCTACCGCACCTCGATGAAGGCCTCCGCGCCGCGGGCCGGTCGGTCGCGGGGCGGTTCGGCCGGGCGGCCGACGGCGACGGCGCCCATCGGGTCCCAGCCGGCCGGCAGGTCGAGTGCCGCGCGGACGGTGTCGCGGCAGAACATCGTGGAGGAGACCCAGGCCGTGCCGTAGCCCTCGCCGGCCAGGGTGACCAGCAGGTTCTGCACGGCGGCGCCGATGGCGACGGTGAACATCTCGCGTTCGGCGGCGGCGCGGCGCGCGTCGGGGTAGTCGTGCGAGCCGTCCATCACCAGGCAGGGGACGACCAGGTAGGGCGCGTCGCGCAGGACGTCGCCGCGGGCGGTGCGCCGGGCGATCAGCGCGTCGTCCCAGCCGTCGAGCTCGCGCAGGTCGCGCTGCCAGGCGGCGAGCATCGCGTCCAGCAGCCGGGTGCGGACCTCGGCCGACTCCAGCAGGACGAACCGCCAGGGCGTGGTGTGGTGCGGGGCGGGCGCGGTGACGGCGGCGGCGACGGCGCGGCGGACGGCGCCCGGGTCGACCGGCTCGGGGGTGAACGCGCGGATGGTGCGCCGCAGTGTGACGGCCTGCCGGATCGCCTCGGAGGTGCCGAGCCGGAACATGTCGTCGGCGGCGGGACGCACCAGAGCCCGGCCGCCCTCGCCGTCCTCGGCGGTGACCAGGTGGCCGAGGCCCCGGACCACCGCGACCGGGGTGCCGGTGGCCTTGCCCTTGACCAGGTCGGCGGCGGCGGCGAGTTCGTCGGCGGTGGCGGTGACGGTCATCGCGAGTTCGTTGCCGTGGCTGTCCGTGCGGCCCCGGTGGTCCTCCAGGGCGGGCAGGCCGGCGGCGCCGATCGCGACATCGGTGAGGCCGTTGCGCCAGGGCCGGCCGAAGGTGTCGGTGACGACGACGGCCAGCCGGACCCCGGTGAGCTGCTGGAGGCGGGCCCGCAGCGCGCGGGCGGAGGCGTCCGGGTCCTCCGGCAGCAGCAGCACGGTGCCGGGGGCGGTGTTGGAGGCGTCCACCCCGGCGGCGGCCATCACCAGGCCGTTGCGGTTCTCGACGATCCGGATCGGGCCGCGCCGGGCGATCAGCCGGACGGTCTCGGCGTCGATCGCGGCCTCGCGGTCGGCGGCCCGCAGCACCCGTCCCTCGGCCTTGCTGACGATCTTCGAGGTGACGACCAGGATGTCGCCGTCCTGGTAGCTGCCGGCCTTGGCGATCAGCGCGGGAAGGTCGGAGTCGGCGTCGATCTCCGGCAGGCCCGTGACGGGCAGGACGTGCAGGGTCACGCCCGCACCCGCTCGGCGAGCGCCAGCGCGGCCCGGGCCATCTCGGCGGTGGCCGCGACGTCCGTCATCAGCAGCGGCACCGCCCGGCAGGCGATCCCGCCGGCCTCGACCGCGGCGACCGAGGCCTCGTCGGCGGTGTCCACCAGCCAGCCGTCCAGGAGTTCGGCGCCGTAGTTCAGGGCGACCGCCTCCGCGGTGGCCTCGACGCCGACGGCGGCCAGCACCTTGTCGGCCATGCCGCGCACCGGCGCCCCGCCGATGATCGGGGAGAGCCCGACCACCGGTGCCGGGGCGGCGGCCACCGCGGCCCGGATGCCGGGCACGGCGAGGATGGTGCCGATCGAGACCACCGGGTTGGACGGCGGGAACAGGATGACGTCGGCGGCCGCGACGGCCTCCAGCACGCCGGGCGCGGGCTTGGCGGTGTCCGCGCCGACCGGGACGATCGCCTCGGCGTCGACGGCGGCGTGCAGCCTGACCCAGTACTCCTGGAAGTGGATCGCCCGGGTGCCGTCCGCGTCCGTGATCCGGACGTGCGTCTCGACCCGGTCGTCACTCATCGGCAGCAGCCGGACGCCCGGCCGCCACCGCACGCAGAGCGCCTCGGTGACCTGGCTGAGGGTGTACCCGGCGGTGAGCATCTGGCTGCGGACGAGGTGGGTGGCGAAGTCGCGGTCGCCGAGCCCGAACCACTCGGGCCCGACGCCGTATTCCTTCATCTCGGCCTTGATCGACCAGGTCTCGTCGGTCCGGCCCCAGCCCTGTTCCTCGTTGATGCCGCCGCCGAGGGTGTACATCACGGTGTCGAGGTCGGGGCAGACCTTCAGGCCGTAGAGGTGGATGTCGTCGCCGGTGTTGCCGATGACGGTGATCTCGTCCTCCGGGCCGAGGGCCTCCTTGAGTCCGCGCAGGAAGCGCGCCCCACCGATTCCGCCTGCCAGTGCCACGATGCGCATACGCCCATCCTGCCACGGCCCGACTGGGCGTCAGCCCGGTTCGCCGCGCCGTCCGGCGGCCCGTCGTCAGTGCGCCTCGGCCTGCTCCTGCGGGTGCTGCTCGGGGACGGTGGCGCCGCCGTACCGGTTCATCTCGGTCAGGCCCGGCGTGTAGAGGTGGATGGAGACGGCGGGCTCCAGCGCGCCGTTGACCACCTCGTGCAGGTAGCCGGAGGAGAACACCCGCTGCCCGCCGGGGCGCAGCGTGCGGGCACCCTCGCCGGCGTGCGTGAGCGAGCGCTCGATCAGCTCGCCCTGGACGACGGTCATCACCCCGGAGGAGACGCCGTGGTCGTGGAAGCCGCTGCTCTGGCCGGGCAGCCAGCTGAGCAGCCAGACCTCGTAGCCGGGGCCGGTCTCCAGCCGGGCGTACCAGCGGGTGAGCGCGTCGTAGCGGACCAGCGGCTCCCAGCGGGCCCGGTCGGCGGCGATCTCGCGGACCAGCCGGGCGTGGCCGGCGACGGTGGTGGGGTGGCCGGGCAGGTCGGTGCGGGCCAGGTGCGGGAAGGCCAGCGGGTCGCCGGCGATGGAGACGTCGCTCAGGCCGTCGGCCCAGCGGCGGGCGGGTGCCGGGGGAGGGGCGGTGGGCGCCAGGCCTCGGCGGGCGAGCTTGTTGCGGTCGCGGTTCCGCTTGCGGATGCGGTTGGTGCGCACGGGAATCGTCCTCGGAGTACGGCTGCTTCGACGGGGATCAGCCGGATCCGGGATGTCCTGGGACGGGACTCGCCGGCGGCCTCTGTGCTTCCTGGGCGGCGCGCGGCGGGACTGCGGGCGCCTAGATACAGGAACAGAGGCGACAACAAGAGTTCACGGCACGGCGGAGCGCGGAACCGCTCCGGGGGCTGGCGAACTCTGACATGGGGGAAAGGAGACCGCATCCGGCGGTCCGGTGTCAACTCTGGAGCCGGGGCATTCGGGCGGGATAGCCCATGAACTACCCGATGGGGTGATAAATCACCCTCTATGTTTCGATGGGAAGATCGCCGGGAAGGCAGGCCGATGACCGACCTGTGACGATGACCGCTCGTCACGCGGTGGCTGGTTGCGAAGGGTTCGACAGGATCCGGACGGTAAGTCCGATGTGTCCAGATATGTACACTATTCGTAACGGCTTGGTGCCGGGGAGTGAATCCTGGCCCCAATACCAGAGCTCGGCTTGACTGGGCCAGAGTGACGCAACTGTAATTTCACTCGTGTCGTCCGCCGCACGAGGCAACGGCAACCACGGGGACGCCAAATAGGGGCAGAGGAGGCGCGCCACATGAGCGAGCTCTTTGAGCTGTTGATCGGTGACGGCATCGAGGAGGAGGAAGAGGAACTCGGTTGGCAGGAGCGCGCGCTGTGCGCCCAGACCGACCCCGAGTCCTTCTTCCCGGAGAAGGGCGGCTCCACCCGCGAGGCCAAGAAGGTCTGCCTCGCCTGTGAGGTCCGCTCCGAGTGCCTGGAGTACGCCCTCGCCAACGACGAGCGGTTCGGCATCTGGGGCGGCCTCTCCGAGCGCGAGCGCCGCCGGCTCAAGAAGAGCGCGGTCTGAGCGGGTCGGCCCCTGACCCTGCTGACCCTCCGACAACCGCACAGCTCGACGGGCGCCTCACCGCGACGGTGGGGCGCTCCCGTGTTCCCGGGCCCTTGCGCCGCCCGGTGCGCACAGCTCCTCCACGGCCCGCGGACGGCGCCGCCATCCGGAGCCGTTAGTGTGGTGCGCCATCCGGTTGCCGTTCACCGGCTGTGTCCACCGAGAACTGGGGCCCGCGCACTCGATGACCGTCTACAGCCACCAGAGCGGCTTCACCGCTGCCAGGCCGCCCGCCTATCCGCGCCACCTGGTCACCGCGGTGATCGTCTCGCACGACGGGGCCCGCTGGCTGCCGCAGGCCCTCGCCGGCCTGCTCGGCCAGGACCGCCAGGTCCAGCGGGTGCTCGCCGTCGACACCGGCTCCACCGACAGCTCCCCGCAGTTGCTCGCCGACACCCTCGCCGACTGGCTCCCGGAGGGCGGCCCGATCGTCCTCGGCCGCCGGGCGGGCTTCGGCACCGCCGTCGGCGAGGCCGTCTTCAACAGCCCGCCGCTGCGCCCCGAGGACCTCCCCTACCGGCTCGACCCCTCCGGCTACGACCCGGTCACCGGCGGCTGGGACGACTTCGGCGACCCGCTCGGCCACGAGGACGACCTCGGCCGCGGCGGCCCGCGCGAGACCCAGCCGGTCGAGTGGCTCTGGCTGCTGCACGACGACTGCGAGCCGCAGACCGACGCGCTGCGCCGGCTGCTCCAGGTCGCCGACTCCACCCCCAGCGCCGCCGTCGTCGGTCCCAAGCTGCGCAGCTGGTACGACCGCCGCCAGCTGCTGGAGGTGGGCGTCACCATCGCCCGCTCCGGCCGCCGCTGGACCGGACTCGACCGCCGCGAGCAGGACCAGGGCCAGCACGACCAGGTCCGTCCGGTGCTCGCCGTCTCCACCGCCGGCATGCTGGTGCGCCGCGACGTCTTCGAGGAGCTCGGCGGCTTCGACCGGGCACTGCCGCTGATGCGCGACGACACCGACTTCTGCTGGCGGGTCAACGCCGCCGGCCACCGCGTCGTGGTCGCCCCCGACGCCGTGCTGCGGCACGCCGAGGCGGCCAGCCGCGAGCGCCGCGCGATCGACTGCGGCGCCTCCCACCCGCACCGGCTGGACAAGGCCGGCGCCGTCTACACCCTGCTCGCCAACTCCAAGGGCGTGCTCTTCCCCTACGTCCTGCTGCGGCTGATCCTCGGCACCCTGCTGCGGGTGGTCACCAACCTGCTCGGCAAGGACCCGAAGCAGGCGTTCGACGAGCTCGCCGGTCTCGGCCACGAACTGATCCGGCTGCCCCGGCTGCTCGCCGCCCGCAAACGCCGGGCCCGGCAGCGCGCCGCCGACGCCCTGGACGACCGCACGCTCTTCCCGGCCCCCGGAGCCACCGCCCGGCTCGCCCTCGAAGGCGTGATCGGTTCGCTCGGCATAGGGGGCGGCGACGACTCCGGAGCCGGCCGGCACGGCTCGGTCGAGGCCGGTCCGGGTGACGAGGACTCCGAGGACCTGGTCGTCGAGCAGTTCACCCTGATCAAGAAGCTGGCCCGGCGCCCGGCGCCGGTCCTGTTCGCCGCCCTGCTGGTCTTCGCCCTGGTCGCCTGCCGCGGCCTGTTCGGCGGCGGCAGCCTCTTCGGCGGCGCCCTGCTGCCCGCCACCGACGGCGCCGGCGGCCTCTGGTCGATGTACGCGGACGCCTGGCACCCCGTCGGCACCGGTTCCACCGCGGCCGCGCCGCCGTACCTCGCGGTGCTGTCGGTGCTCGCCTGGGCGCTGTTCGACCACGCCGACCTCGCGGTCACCGTGCTGGTCGTGCTCGCGGTGCCGCTCGCCGCCGTCAGCGCCTACCTGGTCTCCCGGCCGCTGCTCGACTCCAAGCTGGTCCGCGCCTGGGCCAGCGCCACCTACGCCCTGCTGCCCGCGGCCACCGGCGCGCTCGCCCAGGGCCGGATCGGCACCGCCGTCCTCGCCGTGCTGCTGCCGCCGCTGGCCCGCGCGGCCGCGATCTCCGCCGGCCTCGGCATCCGCGCCGAGAGTGCCGCCAAGGGCGCCCGGCCCGGCTGGCGCCCGGTCTGGATGACGGTCCTGCTGCTCACCCTCGCCACCGCCTTCGTGCCGCTGGCGTGGGCGCTGGCGGTGCCGCTCTGCCTGGCCATGCTCGCCGCGGCCGTGGTGCGCGGCGGGGCGTTCGGCTCCGGCGGCGCCGCGCTGCGCCTGCTCGGACTGCGCGTGCTGGTGATCCTCGCCGCCCCGGTGCTGGTGCTCGCGCCCTGGTCGCTGCAGGTGCTCGCGCACCCCCAGCGGCTGCTGCTGGAGGCCGGTCTGCCCGGTCTGCACGGCAGCGGCGCGAACGCGGTCGGCCTGCTCCTGGTCAACCCGGGCGGCGCCGGCGTGCCGCCGGTCTGGCTGTCGGCGGGCGTGGTGCTCGCCGCGCTGGCCGCCCTGCTGCGTGCCGACCGCCGCCGCGCGGTGCTCGCCGCCTGGGGCGCCGCCGGCGCCGGCCTGGTCTTCGCGGTCGTGGTGGCCGGCACCTCGGTGACCCCCGACTCCGGCGGCCCGGCCGTTCCCGCGTGGGCCGGCCCGGCCTCGCTGCTCGCCGGCATCGCCCTGCTGGCCGCCGCCGCGATCGGCGCCGACGGCGCCAACACCCGGGTGGCCGGCATCGCCTTCGGCTGGCGCCAGCCGGTCGCCGCCCTGGTGGTGGCCGCCGCGGTGCTCGCCCCGCTGGGCACCGGCGTCTGGTGGGCCGTGACCGGCGCCGACGGCCCGCTGCACCGGGCCCCGGCCGCCCAGGTGCCCGCGTTCATCGCCGAGGAGGCCGGCACCACCGACCGGTCCCGCACCCTGGTCGTCACCGGCGACCCGAAGGGCGGGTCGGTCCGCTACACCCTGGTGCGCGGCGCCGGCCTGACGCTCGGCCAGGCCGAGTCCACCGTGGACCCGGCCACCGGCACCACCGACCGCCTGGACAAGGTGGTCGGCAGCCTGCTGGCCGGCTCCGGCGCGGACCAGGCCCTGGCCCTGTCCGGCTACGGGATCGCCTACGTCCTGGTCGACCAGCCGCTGATCGGCGTCTTCAAGGACGTCCTGGACACCACCCCGGGCCTGGTCAAGGCCAACCAGGACGGCGGCGCCGCCCTCTGGCAGGTCAACGGCACCGCGGCGACCCGCGCCCTGATCACCGCCCCCGGCACCACCCCCGTGGTGGTCCCCTCCGGCGAGCGCGACGTCTCCACCACCGTCCCGGCCGGCCCCGAGGGCCGGGTGCTGCGTCTCGCCGAGGCGGCCGCCCCCGAGTGGAAGGCCACCCTGGACGGCAAGGCGCTGGAGGCCACCACCGTCGACGGCTGGGCGCAGGGCTTCAAGCTCCCGTCCGGCGCCGGCAAGCTGGTGGTCACCCGCGAGGACGGCCTGCTGCACACCGGCTGGATCTGGGCCCAGCTGCTGCTCGGTCTGACCGTCCTGGTGCTGGCCCTGCCCGGTCGCCGCAACCACAACGACGACGACCTGCCCGAGGAGGTGGTCGCCGCCGCCGCGCTGGCCGCCGCCGCCCAGGCGCAGGCGCCCGCCCCCGGCAGCCGCCGGGCCCGCCGGATGGCCGAACGCGGCGAGGGCGGCGAGGACGGCGAGGGGGACGGCGACGGCGGCGTGTACGAGGGCCGGCCGGGCACGATCCCGCAGCAGCCCGTCGGTGACCCGCCGGTCGAGGCGGTCCAGGCGGCCGCGGCCGTCCAGGACGCCGAGCCGTACGCCGACCCGTACCAGACCTACCAGCAGGCCGACCCGTACAGCTACGGCTCCTACCCGGCGCAGCAGCCGGCCGCCGCACCGTACGGCGGCGGCCAGGAGTACGGCTCCGACGGGTACCAGCAGCAGGCCTACCCGCAGGGCGGGGGGCCGGGCTACGAGCAGTACCAGCAGGACCAGCAGTACGGCGGCTACGACCCCTACCAGCAGGACGGGCAGCAGCCGTGGGTGCCGGGTCAGCCGCAGGGCGAGCCCTACTACGACCCGAACGACCCCAACAACCCCAACGGGCCCGGCCGGTACCCGCACCACCACGGATCGGGGAGCTGACCCGCGATGAAGAAGCCCGCCTTCTCGAAGAAGTCCAAGAGCCCGGCCGACGCCGGGGCACCGGACGAGGCCGCGTTCGGCCCGGCCGGTTCCACCAGGGCCACCGGGTCGTCCGCGTCGTCCGGTTCGTCCGGAGGGACGAAGACGACCCAGTCGCTGCTGGCCGCGGCCGCCGTGCTCGCCGTGGTGTTCGGGGTCGCCTGGCAGCGCCCGCCGGCCACCCCGGCCGCCGCGGGCCAGGGCGGTGCGGCGACCTCGGCGCAGGTCGAGCGGAGCGCCGCGGTCTGCCCGCAGCCGCTCCAGGGCCTGACCGGCTCGACCGTCCTCACCGCCTACACCCCGCCCGGCAGCGGTGGCGACGCCGCCGGGGCCGGCTGGGTGGCCGACGCGGCGGCGCCCGCCGCCGCGCCGACCGCGGCACCCTCGGCGGCCGCGCCCCCGGCACCGGTGCCCGCCGCCTCCGGCGCGCCCGCCGCCGACAAGGGCGGCGCGCCCTCCGACGCGCGGCTGACCCTGGCCAAGCCCGGCGCCCTGGTGGTCGCCCCCGCCGCCAACAGCGACAACGCCCCCGGCACCGGGGCGGTCGCCACCGGCGCCCTCGCGCCCGGTTTCACCGTCACCCAGACCACCACCGTCACCGAGCAGCGCGGCCTGGGCCTGTCCGGCATCACCTGCGCCCCGGCCGGGACCGGCTTCTGGTTCGCCGGTGCCAGCACCGCAGGCGACCGCACCGACTACGTCAGCCTGGTCAACACCGAGGCCACCGCCGCCGTGGTCGACATCAAGCTGTACGGCGACAAGGGCCTGATCGACAACGACGCCGCCAACGGCATCACCGTCGCCCCCGGCAGCTCGCAGTCCATCCTGCTGCCCACCATCAGCAAGGGCCAGGTCGCCGACCTCGCGGTGCACGTCGTCACCCGGAGCGGCCGGGTCGGTGCCGCCCTGCACGCCGCCGACGGGAGCAAGGGCGCCGACTGGGTGCCCTCCTCGGCCGCCCCGGCACCCACCCAGGTGCTCCCCGGCCTGCCCGCCGACACCGCCGCCGCCCATCTGGTGGTCTGGGCGCCGCCGGAGGACGACGCCGACCTGAAGATCGAGCTCTCCGGCAAGAACGGCTGGTTCACCCCGGCCGGCAACGAGTCCATCCACGTCAAGGCCGGCATGGTGGCCGCCGTCGACCTCGGCAAGGTCACCCGCGACGAGGTGGCCGGCCTGCGGCTCTCGCCCAGCGACGACAAGCACCCCACCCCGGTCGTGGCCGGCCTGCGGATCGACCGCACCGGAGCGAACGGCAAGGCCGACGCGGCGTGGCTGACCGGCACCGCCCCGGTCGGCGCCCGCGCCACGGTGGCCGACAACCGCGGCGGCGGCCCGTCGACGCTCTTCCTCACCTCCACCGGCGAGGCCGCCACGGTCAAGGTCACCGCCTCGGCCGGCACCGGCGGCGGCACCCCGACCAGCAAGGACGTCCAGCTGCCGGCCGGCGGCACGGTCGCCCTCCCGGCCCCCGAGCCCACCGGGCTGAACGGCAGCTTCGCGCTGACCGTGGAGACCGTCTCCGGCGGCCCCGTCGTGGCCGCCCGGATGCTGGCGATCACGGCCAAGGACGTGCCGATGTTCACCATCCAGGCGCTGCGCGACGACCACAGCAGTGTCAAGGTCCCGCGGGCCGCCCAGGACCAGGGCGTCGTGCTCCGCTGACACCGTGACGAACGTGACGAGCATGACGAAGGGGCGGTACCCGGTGCCGGGTACCGCCCCTTCGTCGTGGTGTCACTCCTCGTCGTAGCGAGGGTCGATGGCATCCGGTGAGAGCCCCAGCAGCTCCGCCACCTGCTCGATCAGGATCTCGTGCACCAGGGCCGCGCGGTCCTCCCGCGACTTCGCCCGGATCTCCACCGGCCGGCGGTACACGACGATCTGGCTCTTGCGCCCCTGCCGGCCCGGCGACACCTGCCCCAGCGGCACCCCGCCGTCCGCGTCCGGGCCCTGCGCCTCGTGCAGCGGGACCTCCTGGACGGCGAACTCCACTTCGATCAACTGCGGCCAACGTCGTTCAAGACGCTCCACCGACTCGCGCACGTAGTCGTCGAACAACTCGGAGCGGGTGAGCGAGATCGGTACCTGCGGGGGCGCCAGCGGGCCGCGCAGACCCCTGCCGTGCCGGTCGCGGTGGCGCGGGCGGCGCGAAGGTCCCGTCGATGACTGCGGTACAGAGCTGTCCATATCACTGCCGAGGGTAGTCCTTGGACGGTCGGAAGTGGACCACCCCGACGGCGAATGGCCCGGGCGGCGGGTGCACGGACGGGCGCGCGGACCGCGACACGGCACGCCCTCCGGGCAGGCGGTCTTCGCTCCCCGGCGAGGAGTGCGGTACCGTCCACCCTCGTGAGCTCTGTACGTCGTTGTTCGCGGACCGCGTGCGGCCGACCGGCCGTCGCGACGCTGACGTACGTCTACGCGGACTCCACCGCCGTCCTCGGCCCGCTCGCGACCTACGCCGAGCCGCACTGCTACGACCTGTGCGCCGAGCACGCCGAGCGCCTCACCGCCCCGCGCGGCTGGGAGGTCGTCCGGCTCGCCGCCGAGGCGGGCCCGCTGCGCCGCAGCAGCGACGACCTCGAAGCGCTCGCCAACGCCGTCCGCGAGGCCGCCCGCCCGCAGACTCCCCGTCAGGGCCGCGGGCCCGAGGGGGAGTCCACCGAGGCCGGCCGCCGCGGCCACCTGCGCGTGCTGCGCTCGCCCGACAACTGACGGCCAGCCCCGCCCGCACCGCGCACGGGGGCTTCGCCCGACCCCGGTACGCTGCCGGTCTACCGCCCGTCCGTCGGCGCGGTGCACCGACACAGCGTGACCCGGGGGCGGCCAGCCGCCCCCGGAAGCACATCGATCAGACAGAGACCAGGGTGGAGCCGCAGTGCGCGACCTCAAGCAGCTCGTGAAGGCGTACGACGTTCGAGGCGTCGTCCCGGACCAGTGGGACGAGGGCCTCGCGCGTGCCTTCGGCGCCGCGTTCGTGCGGGTCACCGGAGCGTCCGCGATCGTGGTCGGCCACGACATGCGGCCGTCCTCCCCGTCGCTGAGCCGGGCCTTCGCCGAGGGCGCCGCGGCGTACGGCGCGGACGTGGTCGAGATCGGCCTCTGCTCGACCGACCAGCTGTACTACGCCAGCGGAAAGCTCGACCTGCCCGGCGCGATGTTCACCGCCAGCCACAACCCGGCGCAGTACAACGGCATCAAGCTCTGCCGGGCCGGCGCCGCGCCGGTCGGCCAGGACACCGGCCTCGCCGACATCCGCGAGCTGGTCGAGTCCTGGACCGCGCCGGACGACACCGTCACCGTGCCCGCGGTGGACATCGAGCCCGGCGGGCTGTCCGCCCAGGACACCCTGCGCGGCTACGCCGACCACCTGCTCGGCCTGGTCGACCTGACCGCGATCCGGCCGCTCAAGGTCGTCGTCGACGCCGGCAACGGGATGGGCGGCCACACCGTGCCGACCGTCCTCGACGGCCTGCCGGTCGAGCTCGTCCCGATGTACTTCGAGCTGGACGGCACCTTCCCCAACCACGAGGCCAACCCGCTCGACCCGAAGAACATCGTCGACCTGCAGGCCAGGGTCCGCGAGGTCGGCGCCGACCTCGGCCTCGCCTTCGACGGCGACGCGGACCGCTGCTTCGTCGTCGACGAGCGCGGCGAGCCGGTCTCCCCGTCCGCGATCACCGCGCTGGTCGCGGTCCGCGAGGTCGCCCGGGCCAAGGCCGCCGGTGAGGACGAGCCGACCGTCATCCACAACCTGATCACCTCCTGGACCGTGCCCGAGGTGGTCCGGGAGCTCGGCGCCAAGCCGGTCCGCACCCGGGTCGGCCACTCCTTCATCAAGCAGGAGATGGCCGTCACCGACGCGGTCTTCGGCGGCGAGCACTCCGCGCACTACTACTTCCGCGACTTCTGGCGGGCCGACACCGGCATGCTGGCCGCGCTGCACGTGCTGGCCGCCCTCGGCGGGCAGGACGGCACGCTGTCCGCCCTCACCGCGGAGTACGACCGCTACGCCGCCTCCGGCGAGATCAACAGCACCGTCGCCGACCAGGCCGGCCGCTCCGCCGCCGTCCGGGCCGCGTACGCGGGCCTGGAGGGCACCACCGTGGACGAGCTGGACGGCCTCACCGTGGCCGGGCCCGACTGGTGGTTCAACCTGCGCGCCTCCAACACGGAGCCGCTGCTGCGCCTCAACGTCGAGGCCAAGGACCCGGCCAGGATGGCGGAGCTGCGCGACGGCGTGCTCGCCGTCGTCCGCGGCTGACACCCACCCGACGCACGCCCCCCGCGGGCGCCCCGAGGCACGCGCCCGACGCACGCGCCTGACGCACGCCGCCTGTGCCCCGGCCGGTAGGGTTTCCTCCTGGCCGGGGCACCGCCGTGCCACCCCCGAGATCTGGAGCCCGACACCCCATGAAGCTCGAATCCTTCCTGCTGGAGATCCTGGTCTGCCCGCAGTGCCGGGCCGCTCTCACCGAGGGCGGCAGCGAGGAGCACCCCGAGCTGCTCTGCACCGGTGCGGGCTGCGGCCTCGCCTACCCCGTCCGGGACGGCATTCCGGTGCTGCTGGTGGACGAGGCCCGCCGCCCGGCCTGATCCTTGGGGCCAAGACCCGCAGGGGGCGCGGACCCGGACGGACCCGCCCTCGCAGCGCCCAGCCAGCAGCCGGAGGCCCGCCGCATGCTCGACGACACCCTGCTCGACGACCCGGCCGCCCTCCAGCGCGCCGACCACGACCGCGCCCTGCTGGCCCTGGCCGGCGCCGGTGCGCGCGTGCGCACCGCGCTGCGGCTCGCCGACGCGGCCGGCGTGGACCGGCTGCGCCCCGACGGCCGCCCGCGCGCGGTGCTGGTGGCGGGCCACGGCAGCGCGCTGACGGCGGGCGAGATCCTCGCCGCGCTGGCCGGCACCGCCAGCCTGGTCGCACCGCTGCCGCCCACCGACGCCGCCCCCGTGCCGCGGACCGACCGGGCCTCGGCGCCGCCGGTGTTCACCGCCGGGCTGGCCTGGCAGCTGCCCGGCTGGGCCGGGCCGCTCGACCTGCTGGTGATCAGCTCCGCCGACGGCGGCGAGCAGGGCCTGGTGGCCCTCGCCGAACAGGCCTACGCGCGCGGCTGCGCCATCGTCGTCACCGCCCCCGCCGGCAGCCGGCTGGCCGAGGCCGCCCTCCAGGTGCGCGCGCTGCCGCTGCCCTACGTGCCGTCGAACCTGCCCGACGACGGCACGCCCCCGGCCGGGCCGGCCGCCGAGCCGGACCTCCCGGCCGAGGACCCGGCCGCGCTCTGGGCCCACCTCACCCCGCTGCTCGCCCTGGCGCAGAAGCTCGGCGTCACCCAGCTGCCCTACGACGCGCCGGCCGCCACCGCCGATCTGCTGGACGAGGCCGCCGTGCGCTGCCGGCCGGACGCCGCCGCGTACACCAATCCCGCCAAGAGCCTGGCCGCCCGGCTGGCCGGTACCGTGCCGCTGCTCTGGGCCGAGGGCCCGGTGGCCGGGGCGGCCGTGGCCCGGTTCGCCGCCCAGCTCGCCGAGCGGGCCGGCCGCCCGGCACCGGCCGGGCTGCTGCCGCAGGTGCTGACCGCGCACCGCGGCATGTTCGCCGGCCAGCTCGGCGGGGGCGCCGACCCCGGCGACTTCTTCCGCGACCGGGTCGACGAGCCGGATCCGCTGCACCTGCAGGTGCTGGTGCTGCGGCACCTCCCGGGTGGGGCGGCCGCCGGCGAGGAGGACCCGGGGCCGGCCGAGGTGCCGGCCGACGACGAGCGCCCGCGCGGCTACGCGACGACCCGGGCGCACCGGCTGGCCGCCGCCCACGACGTCCGGCTCACCGAGTACGCCAGCACCCGGCCCGACCCCTTGCACGCGCTGGCCGACCTGATCGCGCTGACCGACTTCGCCGCCGTCTACCTGGGGCTCGCGGCGCAGTCCTGAGCCGCGACACGGCGGCCCGGTACCGTATGCGCTCGACAGAACTCGACCGAGGCGGAACTCGACAGAGACGGCACTCGACAGAGCAGAGCGCGGGCCGCGTGAACGGCCCCCGGCGGAGGGATCCACCCGAGCATGAGCACCGAAGGCGGTACCAAGGCCCTGGTCGCGGCCCTCACCGCGAACCTGGGCATCGCGGTCGGCAAGTTCGTGGCCTTCGCGTTCTCCGGCTCCTCCTCGATGCTGGCCGAGGGCGTCCACTCGCTGGCCGACTCCGGCAACCAGGTGCTGCTGCTGGTCGGCGGCAAGCGCTCGCAGCGGGTGGCCACCCCCGAGCACCCGTTCGGGTACGGGCGCGAGCGCTACATCTACGCCTTCCTGGTCTCCATCGTGCTGTTCAGCGTCGGCGGCATGTTCGCCGTCTACGAGGGCTACGAGAAGATCGCCCACCCGCACGAGCTGGACAACTGGTACTGGCCGATCGGCGTGCTGGTCATGGCGATCGGGCTGGAGGCGTGGTCCTTCTTCACCGCCTACCGCGAGGCCGTCAAGGACAAGGGCACGCACGGCTGGGCCGCCTACATCCGCCGGGCCAAGGCACCGGAGCTGCCGGTCGTCCTGCTGGAGGACAGCGGCGCGCTGATCGGCCTGGTGCTGGCGCTCCTCGGGGTCGGCCTGACGGTGATCACCGGGGACGGTGTCTGGGACGGCATCGGCACCCTGGCGATCGGCCTGCTGCTGATCGTGATCGCCCTCGTGCTGGCGTCGGAGACCAGGTCGCTGCTGATCGGCGAGTCCGCCCACCAGGAGGTGGTGGCCGAGATCCGCGACGCCCTGGTCGACCACGACTCCGTCACCCGGGTGATCCACATGCGGACCCTGCACCTCGGCCCGGAGGAGCTGCTGGTCGCCGCCAAGATCGCGGTCAACGCGGAGGACACCGCCGCGCAGGTGGCGCAGGCCATCGACGCCGCCGAGGCCCGGGTCCGCCGGGCCGTCCCGATCGCCCGGGCCATCTACCTGGAGCCCGACGTGTACAGCGCCGAGAAGGAGGCGCGGGGCGACGACCCCTACGCCACCCCCGGCGGACCGGTGCCGGGCGCGCACTGAGCGCCGGTCCGCCGCCCGCCCGGGGCGGCAGGCCGAAAAACGGTCATACCGAGCCGCCCCAGGGGCCCGCCGGTGTAGATTCGTCACCAGAGCCAGAACGTCGCTGCTGATGGCGGTCGATCGGCGACCCGTCCCCCGTGGACGCGCGCCGGTCGAGGGAGAGAGGTCCTCCGACGGTTTGTGCTGAGCAGCAGGGAGCCGGTCCCTCCTAGGGCCCGGTGGCCCCGGCGTTGCCGCGCACCCGTGCGGCCCGCGCCGTGCCGCGACGCACACCCAGGACCTTTGGCCGTGCCCCACCCCCATCAGCGAGGAGCAGACGCATGTCGACCGACATCACCGGTGACTTCAAGGTCGCCGACCTTTCCCTGGCGCCGTTCGGCCGCAAGGAGATCCAGCTGGCCGAGCACGAGATGCCCGGCCTGATGTCCATCCGCGCCGAGTACGCGGCGTCGCAGCCGCTGGCCGGCGCCCGGATCACCGGCTCGCTGCACATGACCGTGCAGACCGCCGTGCTGATCGAGACCCTCACGGCTCTCGGCGCCGAGGTCCGCTGGTGCTCCTGCAACATCTTCTCCACCCAGGACCACGCCGCCGCCGCCATCGCGGTCGGCCCGGAGGGCACCCCGGAGAACCCGCAGGGTGTGCCGGTCTTCGCCTGGAAGGGCGAGACGCTGGACGAGTACTGGTGGTGCACCGAGCAGGCGCTGACCTGGCCGAACGGCCAGACCCCGAACATGATCCTGGACGACGGCGGCGACGCCACCCTGCTGATCCACAAGGGCGTCGAGTTCGAGAAGGCCGGTGCCGCGCCGGACCCGTCGACCGCGGACAACGACGAGTTCCGGATCATCCTGGAGCTGCTCAACCGCACCCTGGTCGAGACCCCGAACAAGTGGACCGAGGTCGCCGCCACCATCAAGGGCGTGACCGAGGAGACCACCACCGGTGTCCACCGCCTGTACGAGATGCACCGTGACGGCAACCTGCTGTTCCCGGCGATCAACGTCAACGACTCGGTCACCAAGTCGAAGTTCGACAACAAGTACGGCTGCCGCCACTCGCTGATCGACGGCATCAACCGTGCCACCGACGTGCTGATCGGCGGCAAGGTCGCCGTCGTCGCCGGCTACGGCGACGTGGGCAAGGGCTGCGCCGAGTCGCTGCGCGGCCAGGGCGCCCGCGTCATCGTCACCGAGATCGACCCGATCTGCGCCCTGCAGGCGGCGATGGACGGCTACCAGGTCGCGACCCTGGAGGATGTCGTCGAGACGGCCGACATCTTCATCACGACGACCGGCAACAAGGACATCATCATGGCCTCGCACATGGCCCGGATGAAGCACCAGGCCATCGTCGGCAACATCGGCCACTTCGACAACGAGATCGACATGGCCGGCCTGGCCCAGCTGCCGGGTGTCGTGAAGACCGAGGTCAAGCCGCAGGTCCACGAGTGGCGCAAGGAGGACGGCCGCACCATCATCGTCCTCTCCGAGGGCCGCCTGCTGAACCTGGGCAACGCGACCGGCCACCCGTCGTTCGTGATGTCCAACTCCTTCGCCAACCAGACGATCGCGCAGATCGAGCTGTTCACGAAGACCGAGCAGTACCCGATCGGCGTCTACGTGCTGCCGAAGCACCTGGACGAGAAGGTCGCCCGCCTGCACCTCGACGCGCTGGGCGTGAAGCTGACCACCCTCAGCAAGGACCAGGCCGACTACATCGGCGTCCCGGTCGAGGGCCCGTACAAGGCGGACCAGTACCGCTACTGATCCGGTGACACGGCCGTGTCCGGGCGCGGTCAGCGCAGGACGTCGGTCGTCCAGGTCAGCGGGTCGACCGGCAGCGGATTGTCGGAGACCAGCCAGTGGGCCGGCCGCCCGTCGACCGAGGGGGCCGGCACCGCGTGCTGACCGACGTGCGGAGGCTCGGCCGTCCCCGGGGCGAGCGACAGGGAGAGGTTCGGCGTCGACTGTTCCTTGGTCCACACCTTGGCGGACGTGTGCTCGGCCCCCAACGCGGCGGCGAAGCCGTAGCCGATGCCGCCCGTTCCCCGCGCCGACTCCGGCAGCGCGGCCAGCGCCTTCCGCAGGTCGAGGGAGGCGTCGAGGTCGACGCCCGTGCCCGCCGTGTCGGGTTCGACGCCGCTGCGCGTCGTCCGGCGCCACCAGGGTGATCGCTGCTCGGCGAGGAACGTGTTGACCAGCACCTTGCGGGCGTAGCCGTCGACGTTCTCCACCCGTCCGGCCCGTGGCCAGTTCACGTAGAGCTTGCTGATGCTCTCCTGGACCAGGTCGTCCGCACGGTGCCAGTCCCCGCACAGCAAGTAGGCGACCTTGCGCAGCCAGCCGCTCCTGGAGGCCACGTACGCGGTGAACTCCGCTTCGCGTGCCGTCTTCGCCATCCCCTGCCCCCCTTCCGTCGTACCGGCGGCGCCGATCGGCGCCGTCCACCCCCTCATGCGGCCACCCGGACCGAACGTTGCATGCCGGACGGCCGCGACCGTCCACGTAGGCTCTCGGGCATGCCCAACGGCCGGTACTCGCTCCACGACACCCACGACCACCTCCTGCTCGGCGAGGAGCGCTTCAGCTGCGCCCCCGGGCCGGCCGGCTGGCGGTACGTCTCCAAGACGTACGGGCCCGAGGGGCAGGTGCTCGGCACGGTCGACCTGACGCTGGACTCGCGGGCCCGGCCGCTGCGGACCGAGCTGCGGGCGGGGGGCTGGCAGGTCCGCGGCGGGGCGGTCGACGGGGTGGCCTGGGTGCGTACCGACGCGGCCGACCCGGCCGGGGCGCACGCGGTGGAGGGCCACGACCGGGCCCACGGCTTCGCCGGGCGCTCGCCGGCCTTCCTGGTCGCCACCGCCCGGCTGCTGCGGCTGCGGGAGGGGGCGAGCGCGAAGGTGCGGCTGGTCGCCTTCACCGAGCCGGTGCTGGCGCCGCGCACCTTCGACCAGGGCTGGCTGCTGGAGGGGGTGGAGACGCACGCGACGGACTCGGGGCCGCTGCTGGTCGAGCGCTTCCAGGTGGCGGACCTGGAGACGGGCGAGCAGCAGGTGGTGCACCTCGCCGGGGACGTGGTGCTGGCGGCCGCGGGGGTGGAGCTGGAGGAACTGGAGTCACCGCCGAACGCCTGGCCCGTCGAGTTCGACGGTCGGTAGCGGGTCTGCGGGTCTCGGTGGGCTGTGGGGTCGGGGACCGGTCGGTCAGGCGGGCGGGGCGAATCCGGTGCCGGGGGCCGGCTGCGGGGCAGGGGCCGGTTGGGCCGGTGTCGGTGCCGGAGTCGGGGGTGTGGTGGGGAGTGCGGAGGCGGGGGCAGCCGAGGGCGCGGGGGATCCGGGCGGGGCCGGTGCGGCGGGGGCGGGCGGGCCCGCCACCGGGGGCAGCGGCTGCGTCCGGGGGTGCGGCTGCGCCAGGGGGTGCTGTCCGTAACCCTGCGCCTTGGTCCACTCCCGCCGCTGGCGCTCGGTCAGCACCGCGCCGAGGTACGCCGCCGGGTGCAGCCCGTACGGGACGGCGTGCCCGGTGCGGGTGGCGAGGTCGTCGGCGAGGCGGGCGGACATCTGGTGTGCCACCGCCGGGTCCAGCTGGCCGATCCGGCCGAGCAGCTGGCGGATCGCCAACCAGAGCGGCTCCGGCACGGCGGACAGGTCCAGCGCGACCAGCTCGCCGCCGATCGCCTGCAGCAACTGCGGGTGCACCGGCGGCAGCGCGTTCGCCGTCCCACCGCCGCCGGGCACCCGCTCGCGGACCACCAGCGTCCCCGCGAAGACGTCGCCCAGCCGCTTGCCGTCCGCCGACACCGCCGAGCAGATCGCCGCCGGCACGCCGCTCAGCACGATGATCTCGAAGAAGCCGACCAGCCCGCGCACCAGCGAGTGGCGGAACCGCACCGGCCCGCCGTCGGTGCGCACCACCCGCAGGCCCAGCGCGGCCTTCCCGAGCGAGCGCCCGCGGGTGAGGGTCTCGATCATGACGGGCAGCGCCACCAGGAAGAACACCATGAGCCCGAGCATGACCGCGGCGAGGGCCGCGCCGTCGAGGTCGACGAGGGCGAAACTCAGCACCAGGGCGGACACCACCAGCGCGGCGCCCTGCACGAGCAGGTCCAGTCCGGTCGCCAGCGCCCGGCTCGGAAGCTTCGCCGTGCGCAGGCCGAGGACGACCGCCTCGCCCGTCACCAGGTCGCTCAAGACACCCGTCCGTTCCCGTCGGTGATTCATGGTCCGCGGTTCGCGGGGAGGGACGGCCGTCGGATCGGCCCCCACGACCCCGTGATCTGCAGTCGTCAACATACGGGGCCGCGGACCCGCACGGGAAGGGAGGTCCCGACGGCCCGCGCCCGGCCTCTCCCTGGCATGCTGGGCCCACTTGTCCGCACCCGCCTGCCCGCGCGCCCCGCGCCGACCATGGAGCTGCCGCATGGACCTGGACGTCTTCGTCGCCACCCACCAGGGGGAGTGGGCACGGCTGGACGCCCTCGCCAGGAACCGCCGGCTCACCGGCGAGGAGGCGGACGAGCTGGTCACCCTCTACCAGCGCGTCACCGGCCATCTGGCCAAGGTCCAGGCCGCTGCGCCGGACCCGACGTTGGAGGGCCGGCTCACCAGCCTGGTCTCCCGGGCCCGCGACGCCGTCACGGGGACCCGCACCAGCGGTTGGCGGGACGTCGCGCGCTACTACACGGTGAGCTTCCCGGCCGCGCTCTACCGCTCGCGCCGGTGGTGGCTGCCGGTCGCCGTCCTCTCCCTGCTCGCCACCGCCGTGATCGCGTGGTGGGTGGCCACCCACCCGGAGGTGCGGAACAGCCTGGCCACGCCGGAGGCGCTGCGCGAGATGACCAGGCCCGGGGGTGAGTACGAGGCGTACTACTCGGACCGCCCCGCGAGCTCGTTCGCGGCCCAGGTCTGGACGAACAACGCCTGGATCGCGGTGCAGTGCCTGCTGTTCGGTGTCGCTCTGGGCATTCCCGTGCTCTTCGTGATGTGGAGCAACGTCCTCAACCTCGGACTCGGGGTCGGCCTGATGGCCTCGGCCGGCCGGCTCGACATCTTCCTCGGGCTGCTCATTCCGCACGGTCTGCTGGAACTGACCGCCGTCTTCGTCGCCGGCGGGCTGGGCCTGCGCCTGGGGTGGACGATCATCGACCCCGGTCCCCGGACTCGTGGGACCGCCCTCGCGGAACAGGGACGGAGCATCATCGGTATGGCCATCGGCCTGGCGACGGTGCTGGCGGTCTCCGGTGTCCTGGAAGCCTTCGTGACCCCCTCCGGCCTCCCCACCTGGGCCCGTATCGCCATTGGCGTGCTGGCCGAGGTCGCATTCCTGCTCTACGCCCTGGTGCTGGGCCGCAAGGCCGCCGCAGGCGGCGAGACCGGCGATCTGGATGCCGCCGATCGGGCGGACCTGCAGCCGGTCGCGGCGTGAGCCGGTGTGATCGACAGGCCTCTGACCTGCTACTCTTCTCGCATCCCGGTCAAACCATTGACGTGGCACGACTGGGCTAGTAGGTTTCAACGGTTGGGACTGGTTGGACAACATCCGGTCCGAGGCGTTAGTGTCTACGACACCGCCGAATCAGGGTCACCGCATTTCACGAAGTGCGCGCCCTTTGACGAGGTAAACCCCCTGGAACTGAGCACACTGAAGGCTTTGATAGGCTTCGGAGCGAAGTCGAAGGAAATCCCTCCAGCGGGAATTCAGAGAAACAAGCGCCGGTAAGAACGGCCGCGAGGATCTGATAAGCTGGGAACACGAAAGAACGAAGCGCCCGGAGGGCCCGCTGGAAGGCGGTCCGAAGGAAGTGTCCGTTCCTTGAGAACTCAACAGCGTGCCA
>NZ_JBIVVS010000042.1:0-43778 GCF_044768625.1 Kitasatospora sp. NPDC091207 | reverse complement strand
GGCGAGCTACGAAGCCGGACTCCACCTCCGAGGATCGATCATGTGGCTGAAGCACCTCACCTCAACCACATGATCCGAACCTCAAACAGCTCCTAACCCTTACCTGACATCCACCTGCACGATCAGAAGTGGTGGCCTCCAGCACGGGGCCACCACTTCCGGCATCCTCGGTCCTCCCTGCTCCGATCCTGCTGGTCTGGCCTCGTCCTTCCCACTGGCTGCGGGCCTGGACGACGACGCCACCCATCCTGCGCCGGCCATGTGACGCCGCGCTGCGGGCCGACGGGACCGCAGCGCGGCGTACCGGGGGAGCGTGAGTGCTGCGATGACGGCGTGCCGGTCGCGGTCGATGTCGGTGACGAGGGGGTGGAGGCTGGGCAAGTCATCCTGGCGGACCGCGTCGAGCCGCCGCGGAGGTCGTTCACCTTGGTGTTCCGTCAGCATGACGGCGAAGGAGCGGACGTGCCGGGTCAGGGCGTTGAGCTCTCCGCAAGCAACCGGCACTCGGGCCTGAAAGAACGGCGCTTCGGCCTCGGGGCCGGGTCGGACGGGGAGGGCTTGGTGCTGGTCATGAGGGGGTGGTACTCCTACTCGTTCCCTCTCAGGCCAACCCGGCAGAGCGGACGTCTGACGCAAGGCTGACGGGGAGGGGGCGGGCAGCATGGCCGGGATGTCGTCCGCGGGGCCACACGCGCGGTGGAGCGAGGACCAGTCGATGGTGTGGAATGCGGTGAGTATGGACGGCGCTTGCGCGCGAAGTACGTCGGGACTGCTGGATGAACTGCAGGACCGGTAGCAAAGGGCAGCGGGAGGCCCGCCGGAGTGGGACCGGGCCCGGGACCTGGTCCTGGAGCTGGCGTCCGCGCCGTGGCAGGAGCGGGAGATGATCTGGGACAGCCCGGTCCTCGCCGACGGCGCGGCCGCGCTCGCCTTCTACCTGATCGCGACGGACACCGTGGCCGCGCCGGCGGCGGTCACCAGGGTGCAGGTGGAGGCGCTGCTCGCCGTCCCTCCCGGCGGGACCGTCCTTCAGGTGTTCGTCTGCTGCAGGCCGATCACAGCCTGCCCGCCGGTGCCCCGGGCCGGATGGTGATGGACTGCCCCCGGGGCTGGGGCATCGCCTGCCAGGAAGGTTTGGGCTACGCCCTGATGCCCCGGTGCGGGCTGGATTTCTGACACCGCGCCGGTCGGCCGAGATGATTGGTTCCAACGGATGACTGCGGAGACAGTTCGCGGGTCCGCGCTCGGTCTGTGCCGACCGAGCGCGGACTGCCTCGCGCCGGACTGAGTCGGCAGGTCATCCGGGCCCTGGCCCGCCTTCTGCAACCGCCTCAGGCCGGGAGGAAGAAGCCGGTGATGTCGGCGAGGCGCCCGTCCTCGTGGTGGCGGGCGGTGCTGATGCCGGTCGACGCGGCTTCTCCCTGCCCGTCGAGCTGGGTCCAACGGGCGAGGGAGCGGTCGTGGTGTTCCAGTACCTCGTCGATGCGGAACCGGTGGCCGGGGAAGGCTCCGGCGAAGCCGGCCATGTAGGCGGCGAGGTCGGTCAGGCTGCCGACCTCGGTCCCGGGGTCGCGATAGGCGACGTCGTCCACCGCGACGGCCCCGAGGTCGGCGGGTCGGTCGGCGGGGTCGGCCGACCAGCAGGCGGCGTAGTCGTTCCAGAGCCGCTGGATGTCACTCATGATCGTCCTGCTTTCGTGGGGTCCTCAGGGAGCCGATCGACGCCATCGCGCCGTCGGTGACGTTGTGCAGTGTGGTGCGGGGCAGGCCGGCCCGGACGAGTACCAGCAGGCCCTGGTAGAGCGCGAGCAGATGGGCGGCCGTGTTGCTGACGTCGAGGTCCGGCGGCGTGTCGCCGCGCTGCCGGGCGCGGGTCAGCGCGTCGGCGAAGCCGCATTCGATCACTGTCAGGCCGTGATGCACGCCGGCGGCGGCCTGGGGGAGGGTGAACGACTCGACGGCGGTGTTGGTGAGCAGGCAGCCCGGGTCGGGCTCGGTGCCGGTCTCGATCGCCGAGGTGAAGAACGAGCGGATGCCGGCCAGGGGATCCGCCGGCTCCAGCAGGTGGACCCGGACCCGGCTCTGCACCACCTGCTCGTTGTAGGCGTCGAAGGCGGCCTGGAACAGGCCGTCCTTGCTCCGGAAGGTCCGGTACAGGCTCCCCGGGTGCACCCCGGTGGCCTCCTCGATGTCCCGCAGCGAGGCGCCGATGTACCCCCGGTGACGGAAGAGCCGCATGGCCGAGGCCAGCACCTCGTCCTGATCCCAGAGCTGTTTGCGACCCATTCCTCCGGCCTCCGTAGTTGAACGATTGCTCACAAAAATAGCACGGGCCAGAACACCAGTGCTCCAGCGCGGTTCCGTGAGCCTGCCGGATTGAGTCCGGTCGCCTGCCGCAAGGCACTTGCGGCCGCTTGCCGGGGCAGCCGGGGGACCGGCGAACGCGGGCCGGCGCCTCGCCGATGGAGCGTGGGCGCCCGGTGACCGCCGGCCACCCGGCGGCCCGCGGCGGCGGTATGTACCGCCTGGCCCTGGCCGCCACCGCCCCCGACCCGGGCGAACGCGCCGCCTGCGTCGCCCCGGCCCGCGACGTGCGCGCCGTCGCCGCCCGCCACGCCGGGCCCGACCTGCTCCGCGCGCAGTTCCTCCTCGACGCCGACGGCAGCCGGCTGCGGATCGAGGTCGGGGACCAGGCGGCCGCGCTCCCGCCTGCCGTGACCGGCTTCGGTGACGACCGGGAGGGTCCCCACCTACGGCCGGGACGGTCCCCCTGTCCGGTCCCGCAGTGACAGCAGTGTGGCTCGCACTCGGGCGTGGACGGTATCGACGGATGTGCCCTCGGTGCGTCCGGTCCGGCCGTTGGTTTGTTCGCCTGCGCCCGCTCGACTGCCACGGCTAGTGTGGGGTCTTCGGCTTGTACAACGTGCTGGAGGTGCGGGGGTGGACTTCCCGAGAAGGTCGGCACTGCTGGGCCTGAGCAAGGCGGAGTACGCGGCGCTGGCAGCGTTCGACGACACGGTCGGGGACCTGGCGCACGAGTGGCGAACGGCCAAGGCCGTCTCGGACCGGCTGATCACGATGTGCGAAGCGGCCGAGCGGCGCATCGACAACGGCACGGCGACGCTGTCCCTGCACCACGAGGCCCTGGACGAGGCGACGTCCGCGGCCATGGCCCACGCCTCGCGCCTGGAACGCCTGGCGTGGCGATACACCGCCGCGTACGCGGCGACGGGTCTGTCCATCCTGGACCGCCTGGTCGCCGGGCGGCCCCCGCTGTCGACAGCGGAACTGGAGACACTCTTCGTGGAGCCGACGGTGGGCCGGCTGCGGGAGCTGCTGGCGGTCCCAGCCGAGCACCGCTACACCGCCCGCCTCGACGCAGGCCGTCCCGGCGCGATCGAGCGCTACCGCGAGGAACGGACCACACTGCTGCGCTCGATCGAGAGCCTCTATGACAACCTCACCGCGCGCCGCGGCGAACGGCCCTGGACCCGGGCACTGGTCTCGGCGGGGCACCTGAGCGAGATGGACGACGGCGAGTACGACGAGCCGTGGGACGGCCTGGTGGACCCGCTGCTGCAACTGGCACGGCAGACCCCGTTCGAGATCAGCGCCTTCCTGGGCCGACGGCCCGAGACCGACGTGCCCGGGCCCGGCCGCCAGGTCACGAGCCTGCGGAGGATCCACATCTGCCCGAACCGCGCGACGACGGTCACCGCCGGCTTCGCGCCCGACCCCACCGCGGCCAGCGGCGAGCGCATGGAGATGACGGTCGGGGTGTGCTCCGACCACGACCCGGCCCCCCAAGCCTGGTTCGCCGGCCTGACCCCGCGCCCCGACCCGGCCGCGAGGCCCATCTCGGACACCTGCGGAGTCGCGGTCGACTACCGCGCGCCCAGCCGGGTGCTACGCGCACACGCCGACCTGTGGATCACCGCGCTGACGGGCCAGGATCCCGACGACCACCACGACTGGCCCGAGTTCCTCCAGGCCGCCGCCGACCACGTGCAGGCGGCGTCCGGCGGCGCCGGCGAGGACGGCTGGGACTCGGTGGTAACGCTCCTCGGCCAGGCCGCCAAGTTCGCGGCCGAGGGGAACCTGGCAACGGCCCTGGCCAGCCTCGGCATCGCCGAGACCGCGGCTGCCGATGCCCTCCAGACGGACTCACGCCAGGCCGGGCCGGAACGCGCATGAGCCTCCGAAAGCCGGGCGGGGACGGCCGTTGGCTGGCCGCCCAGGGGCAGAGCGCATTCGAGAACGCGCCTGTCACCATCTGCTGAACCCCCTGCCTCCTGCCTCCACGATGGGCCCGGCACCCAAGAGCCGGGCCCATCACCATTCCACCCACCGGAGCACCATCAGCATGATCCGCGCTGTCCTCAACAACGAGACCGGGCTGCTCTGGGCCCTCCCCGCCGCACTGATCGCCTCGGCAGCCCTCGCCGCGGCTGTCGCCCGAAGGCGCTCCGCCCCGCTCTTGCTGTCCATGCTCGTCGGTGCCTCGACCGCCCTCGTACTCACCGCCACGCTCTACCCCATCAACCCTGGTGCGCCGGCGCCCCTCCTGTGCACCGTTCAGCGTGATCTGATCAGTGCGATGTCGAGCACCCAGGGGCTGATGAACATCGCCCTGTTCGTGCCCGCCGGTTTCTTCACGGCCCTCCTCGTCCGGCGGCCGGTCAGTACGGGCGTCGCGCTCACCCTGCTCTCTGCGGCCGTCGAGGCGATCCAGGCCGTCACCCCCGGGGTCGGCCGTAGTTGCGACACCGCTGACCTGTGGGACAACGCCCTCGGAGCAGCGGTCGGCTGTGGCCTCGCCTTCCTCTGGAGCCGTCGGAACGGCGTCAAGCCGCTGCTCACGTCCAGGAACGAGATCGCACGCGGATCGATGGTCCTCTTGGGCGGCGTCGCAGTTCTCGCGGCCGCAGTCGTACCGTTTGTCACGGTCATCTCCGCCGACGTCACGGCGAGCACCCTGGCCGGACCGGCGCAGCGAGCAGCGGCCACCAAGGCATTCGAGGACTTCTTCGGCCCCGCGGCCAAGACCAAATCCATCCAGTACATGGCCGGCACCTTCGGCCAGCCAGGCATCATCCACGTCACAGGGGAAACGGGAAGCCTGTCCCTGTCCTGGCCGGGCGGTGAACCGACCACCGGACTCGTCGGGCCCATTCCCGACCAAGCTCCGGGTGAACTCACCGATGCCGCGGCGGTCGCCTCGGCCACTCGATTCGCACAGGTCCACTTTCCCTGGGCACTCGCCGGCAGCTCCACCGGCACCGACGCGCAGCCCGATGCCGGTGGAGCCAAGACCGTCCAGTGGCGTTCCCGCGTCGACGGCGTCCTCATGCCGATGCGCCTGGACATGCTCGTCACCGGAAGTGGGCAGGTCAGCTCGTTCTCCGCACGGCATGTCGAACCCCCTGTCCTCCCGAAGACGACCGTCACCGAGCAGACCGCGCGCACTACCGCGACCGCCGCGCACCCAGGGGCTGTCGTCACCAGCGCAGAACTTCTCGCCGAGGCCGATCAAAGCGGCGCTTGGCACCCACGCTGGATGATCAGCGTGATGACGCCGGAAGGCGAGCAGAAGGCCATGCTCCTCGTCGTCACCATCGACGCCAACACAGGGGTCACCGTCCCAGGAACTTCCGCCGGCGGACTGTTGAACCACGCCCAACCGCAGTAGGTCTTCTGGCAGGCCGAGGCGACCCGCTCATCAGCCGGCTCTCCGCGTCGCGGACAGCCGGCTGATGAGCGGCCGGCATCGAAGATGCCTGTCACCCGACGTACTGGCCGTCACGTACCGAGAACCTGCCCGCATAGGCTCCGAGAAGGGCTTCCGCTGGGGCGGATGTCCCACCCTCGCCGCATGGTCAAGACCCGAGTGGACGTGTGCGGTGAGCGCATCGGACGCTACCAGTCACAGACGAACCTGAAACTCCCACCTTTACTCTCCTCGTGGTACAGCATGGCCTGAACCGAACGATCCCGTGGCTCTCTATCTGCAAACTTGACGAGAGTCTCCTTCATGGGGACGGGCAGCGCTTGGTGGGCCTTTCGAAATTCCGAGTCGGGATTTGCCACAATGATTGCGAACGCCCTGTACAGAAGCGTCCTTGCAGGGACAGCCTCGCGGAAGTCCCGCGTGTTTGCCCTAGTCAGCTGGACAGCTGCCAGACCGTCACGGGCGATGCTCGCGTTGATAGTCCCTACCGCGAGGGTTGCCATGCGCTTCGCAAAGGCCGAGAGAATGTCGGAAGACCGGGGATGGATGACGCGAAGAGTTTCCGCCAGAAAACCGGGACCGGAGGCGGCCCGCATGAGCTCCTGGATGGCTCGGTCCCGTTCGCTGGGCATCTGGATCGGCCCATATCCGTGGGCCCTACGCACGTCAAGGGATCGCTCCTGTGCCTTTGTGAGGTGCATACTGCTCAATTCAGCGGGGGCGAAGGTGGAGCGGAGCCGGGACGTCGGGGCGGACGAGCTCGCGCGGGACCTGGCCGAGCTCGCCGGCGACTACTGCGGTGCCGGCGAGCCCGCCGAGCCAGCTCCGGCCTGTGCGGGTGGGCGGTGGCCGACCTCGACCGGCTCCGGCGCGCGTTGTCCGCAGCAATGTGGATTGTCCGCCGCTCACCTGGCCCATAGCCAGTTTCGCGTTGATGGACAATCAAGCGATGCTGCACTGTCGGATCTCCACCGGGCCCGAGAGCTTGGACGGCTCTCAACCACCTGCGGAGAAGAGGACCTTCATGTACCTCAGGAAGATCGCGGCCGTCGGCCTGCTCGCCCTGGCGTTCACCGGCGTCGGTGTCGGAACGGCCGGCGCGGAGAGCGCCGTCATCAAGGGCGCCTACGGTTACTACGACCCCAACAAGCACATGTTCGGTATCGGCGACACCGAGCCCGACGGCAAGTACGTGTACTTGGAATGGAGCATCGACGGTTACCGGAAGACGCCGTTCTACAACTACAACGGCAACGGCACCTGGCGGGACGTGACCCTCTCCTCGTCCCTGTGGGGACACCAGATGCAGTGGCGGATCTGCCGCGACGGCGGCCCGTGTTCGTACTGGTACTGGGAGAGGGTCTGACCGGGGGCGCGGCCGTTCGTCAACGGATCGCGCTCCACCGAGACCTACAACGTCACCTCGCTGCTCACTGAGGCCGGCCGGGCCCACGTCGTCCACGGGTCGCCACCAGCTGACCCAGTCCCCAAGACCGGGCCTCATGTCCGTCCCGGACCAGCATCATCGGAACCCACCAAGGTCCCGTTTCCACACGTGGAGGCGGTCCCTTGGTGGGGCTGTGACGGAACGTCGGAAACCGGGCGTAGTCGCCGCACTGTGGCCGCCACCGTGCGGCGACTACGCCCGGCTGCTGCGGGGCCTGCCCTCCCGGTTCCCCATGCCGCGGTCCCGTGGACGTCCAGAATTACCGGTCTCCTGCCCCTTGTCTTGTTCGCGGACAATTCAGGTTGTCCGCTACCTGCTTGGGGATTTCCGTTCCTTTGTTGATGGACAATCGGGATGGGCGACATTGTGGAGTCTCCAGCAGCTGGGTCTTCGGGCAACCAGGAAGCGCGAGGAGCAAAGCGCTTCGGCGACCCGGACGAGTCCGACCATCCATTGTTCGACGACGGTGTTGGCGGCCGCAATCTCTCCGCCTTTGCAGATCGACAGAAGGAGTGGAATCAATGGTCTGAAAGGCGGCCTGAACGGCCGCGTGCTTTCTAGTATCGGCCGCCGGTGCTCTCCGCCCCTCTTTCGACGTTTCCAGTCAGCCTTGCCTCTTGTTCTTTGGGCTGCCCAGTGAATGTCTGAGAATAGCCGCATCCATTCCCGTACAGAACAGAGAGAAGAATGCCATGCGCGCACGCAATGCAGCTCTGGGCCTCGCTACGGCACTGCTGATAAGCCTGAGCGGAGGGGTCGCCGAGGCGGTCACGCCTGCCGCGACGCCGACTGTGACTGGCTCTGGCTTGATAATCGACAGCTACTACTCCTTCAACAACAGCGCGGAGCGCGCGGATGCGGAGGTACGTTGCGGTGCGCGTCTGGGATACGGCGTCGCCCAGGGCTGGTGGTACAACGGATTCTGCAAGGACATCAGCTCCTTCACCATGGCCCTGTACGTCTTCCCCAAATGATCACTTCAGGATGAGATCGGCGTGGCGACCGGTGATGAATGGGGGCGCTCGAACAGGGCCTGATGAGGGCTTGCTGATCTCGTTCCTGATGATCTGTTGGAGCGGATAGCTCTCTCATGTCCACCGTTCAGCATCCGACAGCGGTAGCCGCGGCAGGTGCCGCTGTCGGATCGGATCGGATCGGATCGGGTCGTGTCGGCCGGCGGAGGGTGCTGCTGTACCCGCCCGTGATGGGGTCCCCTGAAGTGGGCGAGGCAGGTCCTGGAGGCCGCGCTGCGGCTGCGGTTTCGAGGGTGGCGCGCCGGAGTGGGCTGTCGATGTAGTGGTTGTCGTATTGCTCGGAGGAGTTCTTGATCTCCTGAGGGCTGGCTTCGCGGCGCGTCACCCGGCCGAGGAGGCGTGGGTAGTCGAGGCGGGGCATGTCGGGCGTGAGGACGAAGAGCACGTCGGTCTCGGAGTCGGGGGCAGCGAAGGCGGGTGGGGTGTGCCCCGGGGGCAGGAAGTCGCCCGCGCCGAGGGCCTCGATCTTGTCCTTGACCAGGACCTGGAGCGTTCCGCCGATCACGAAGAACAGCTCGGAGGCCCGGGTGTGGAGGTGGGCCGGGGCGTCGACGGTGTCCTTGGCGAGGGTGGGGCGGTAGCTGGTGATGGGGTTGCCGTCGCTGCCGCGATCGGCGAGCGGGGTTATCACGCTGCTGGGGTCGCTGGTGGCCTCGGCGATGGCGGCGCGGGTCAGGACCGGTTTTGGCGGGGCGGCGTTCATGGTGGTTCCCTCCCGTATCAGGTGGTCCCGGCTCCCTGCCGTGGCCTCGTGATGATCAGTCAAGTCCAGGAGTCAACCGCCAGAATGGTGCATCTCTAGAGCAAGATGATGGGTCAATTGACGTCCGGGGAGATCGCGTTCTTCGCGCGCCCGACCGGATCCTCGGGCGTCGGGCCTTCCGGGTTCTCGGTGGCCGGCGCCAGGTCGAGGGAGACGAACCGGCGCGTCCGACGCCCGTAGCGGTCGACGGCGCCGGTGGCAGCGTTGCCTGTCGCGGGCTGGCGGGGCTGGCGACCCTCCCATTCCTCCCGGCGGCCGGCCTGGCCCGGGTACTACCTCGATGGCCCGCCCCGGTGGTCGGGGTGGGCCATCAGGGTGTGGGGTGGTGGTGTCGGTCAGGGCCTGGTGCTGGGGGGCTTTCATCAGGGGGCGGGCTTGTCGTCCGGGTCGTTGATCGGCCATCAGTTGTCGCTGCCCGCGCCGTCGGTTTCCAGGTCCTCCGGGTCCTCCGGTTTGGCGACGTCGGTCGGGAGGCTGTGCGGCATCCTGGCGACGTGCGGGGTTCGGGTGGTGGTTTGCGGGTCGTTGGCCCGGGTTGGCGAAGCCGGCCTGGCCGGTGTCGGTGAGGATGAACGGCAGCCGGGGGAAGGCCGGCTTGCGGCGGCCCTGCGCCGCCTTGACGGTCCCGGCCCCGTGCCTGGAGCCGTGCCCGGTCCCGTGCCTGGTGCCGTGGACGCGCTGACCGTCGGTGTGGTCCCGGTCGCCGTTCGCGCCGTGCTCCTGGGTTGTCTGCGGCCGCCATGGAGCCGGTCCGGGGCGCGTGTTCGGTCAGCCCGCGATGGTGAGTTGCATCAGGGCCTTCGCGGTGTGCATTCGGTTCTCCGACTGGTCGAAGACCCGGCTCTGCGGGCCTTCGAAGACGTCGTCGTCCACCTCGCAGATGTCCGGGAAGGTGATCGCGGTCTCGGTGTCCTGGCCGTGGAAGGCCGGGAGGCAGTGCAGGTAGACGGTGTCGGCCCGGCCAGTGGAGGCCATCAGCCGGGCAGTGACCTTCAGTTCCCGAAGGAGGCTGATCCGTTCCCGGGTCTGTTCCTCCTCGCCCATGGACACCCAGACGTCGCCGTAGACGGCCGCGGAGCCGGCAAGCGCGATCCCGGCGTCGGCGGTGACGGTGATCGCCGCCCGGTCCGACTCGGCCTCCGCCAGCAGTTCGGCGATGCGGTCCGGTGCGGGCTGGAGTTGCTCGGGAGCGAGGATCCGCAGGTCCAGGCCGAGCTTGGCGGCGGCGACGGCCAGGGTGACCGCGGTGTTGTTGCGGCCGTCGCCGACGTAGGTCACCGGCAGGCCCTCGAGGTCGCCGAAGTTCTCCCGCAGGGTCAGCAGGTCCGCGAGCACTTGGGTGGGGTGGTAGCTGTCGCACAGGCCGTTCCACACCGGGACGCCGGCGTACTCGGCGAACTCGGCGACGGTGGAATGCTCGAAGCCGCGGAACATGACACCGTCGAAGACCCGGCCGAAGACCCGGGCGATGTCCCGCACCGACTCCTTGATGCCGAACCGGATGTCCTCCCGGCCGAAGATCTCGGGGTGCGCGCCGGACTGCGTGGCCGCGACCACGAAGGACACCCGGGTCCGACAGGACGGCTTGAGGAATATCAGCGCGATGTTCCTGCCGGCCAGCACGGGCACACGCTCGCCTCGCCCCGCACGCTCCTTCAGATCGGCCGCACGCTCCAGCAACTCGGCGATCTCAGCCGCGCTGACGTCCCGCAATGAGAGCAGGCTGCGCCCCTTGAGTGTCGAGATCCCCATCTTCGCCTCCGGTCCAAGGATGAATAAAATTGCATGGCGATGCTAGCAGTTGCATCTGTATGCGACAATGGTCGGGCAGGAGGTGGGGAGGTGAGCGCGGGTTTGTCGCCACAGGAGTTCCGGGGCCGCCGCGGGTCGTGGCCCGATCTCGCCCGAAGGGGGAGCCCGACCACGACCTCCGGGTCGAGCACGGCACACCGCGGGGGCCGTCATCGAGGTTCCCCCGCTCCGGGGGACGCGGTGATCGGCCGGTGGGCGTGGTTTGACGGGGTTTCAGACTCGTATGATTGGCCGTCGCGTGGTTGGCGTGGTGCTTTCTCGTACTCGATCGTCGACGCGTGACGAAAGCCGCGCGAGGCTGGTGCCCGGGAGGCCTGAGCGGAGGCGGCGTCGCCGGAGGCGGACGAGCCGGACGGCGGAGCTTTTGTCGGCGGCCAGGGCAGCGTCGCTGCCACCGCCGGCCTTCTCGCCAAGGGCGGCGCCGGGTACCTGACCGCGTTCTCCATCGAGGCCGAGCACGCGCCGCCCGGCCGCGGCTCGCTCTTCGCCGACCTGGTGCTGCGCGATGCCGGCACCGGCGGTCGTGTGTGCCTTCCGGCCAGGTCCCGGAGGGGGAGAGCGCCCGGGAGTACGGGCTCAACGGCCGGTGGACCCGCCGTCCCGGGGCCGCTGCTACGCGTACAGGCGCATCGGCTCCCGGGTCAGGTTCTCCACGCTCCGGTAGTAGGGCGAGCCGGGCGTCCCGGAATCCCGGGGGCTGGGGCCGGCGGTTCGGCCGGAAGAGGGCCTCGAGGTCACCGGGCCGGTCGGTGGCGCCGAGAGCGGCCTCGCCGAGCCGGTTGACGAAGAACGGCTGCTGCGGGTCGCCGGGGATCCAGCCCCGCTGGAGCGGCTCGGCGGGGATCGCCGCCACCGTGGTTCTGACGTCGTCCGGCAGGGCGAAGAAGGCCTGCACGGAACCGTACATGTCGGCGATGGCGTGATCGGGTTTTGGCGTACCCGATCACGACGAGGAACCCGCTGTTACGGAAGGTGTCATCCACGGCCTCCGCCGCTCGGCGGCGGTACGCGGGACCGGCCGGCGGGTCCCGTTCCACGTCGGCCACGCCCACCCGGTTCGCCCTCGTCGCGGCGTTCGGGATCTCGGTCACCGGTCCTTGTCCGCTCCGGCTGCCGGTGTCCTGGTCAGGAGGGCGGGCGTGCCCTCGTGGTCCCGGTAGGACAGGAAGGTGCCCGACGGGTTGCCACCGGAGAGGTAGGCGATGGCCGGCTCGGCCATCACCCGCGAGGGGAGTCCTTCCAGCCGGGCGATCGCCTCGGCCACCGGGACGAACTCCACCGCCAGCACCTCGCCGTCGGGATCCCGGACCTTCGGATCCCCCTGCGCCTCGGCCTCGAAGACGAACGCCAGGGTCGAGTCGCCGCGCTGCGGCCGGGAGTACTGCACGGCGTACGCGAGCGTCCCGAGCTCCCGCAGTGCGAGCCCGGTCTCCTCGGCGATCTCCCGGGCCGCTGCCTCGGCCATTGCCTCGTACGGTTCCACCTTGCCGGCCGGCAGCGACCAGACGAGTTCGCCGGCGTCCCCCCGATGCGTCACCAGCGCGACTTCCGCGCCGCGGCGCAGTACCGCCGCCACGATCGTGTAGAGCCGCATCACCGTCTCCTCTTCCTCGTCGTTCGCCATCGCCGGTCCTCTCCTTCCGCTCTCTCCACCGCGCGGGGGGACAGCCGACGGTGTCGTGTGATCGGCCGTGATCCGGCTGGTGACGCGTCGCTCTCCATGACCACCTGACGGCCCGCCAGGCCGGCCAGTTCCCCAGCGGGGTGTTGGAAGAGTCCCCGGACCCCGGGGGTCTCCAGCGCGGAGGTGACCAGGTGGTTCCGTCCGTGCGGTCGGTCTGCACCACCATGGCCAGTGGCCGGCCCTTCGGCCAGGCATGATGTGCCCACAGCGGGGCGAAGGTGTCCATCCGGTGCTCCGATCATGGGTGCACCAGGTAGACGGCGTCGGAGCCGCCCGCCCGCACCGCGTTCTCCAGCGCGGCCCTGTGCCGGGGGACGTCCAGCAGGGAGACCAGCCGTCCGCGGAGTCCTTCCGCCCGATGGTGGACATCGATCACGGAGCGGCTGTGCGGTTCGGCGAGCACCCGGTACTGGTACAGGGTGGGCCGTCCGCAGGCGTCGAACCCGAACGCGACTTCGACGTTGCGCTCCGCCGTGCCCCGAACCCGGGACACGGCGGTGGCCGGCCGGTGGTCGAGGTCGTGACCGCCGAACACCGGCCCTTCGAAGGCCGAGCCGCCGGCGGTCAGTGCCGTACTGACGCACCGCCGGCCCCGGCCAGTACCGGGCCTGCCGAATTCACACAGGCCCGGCCCGCCGCCATCGTGATGGTCCCGTCGAGCACCGAGCCGCAGCTCTCGGCGCCACAACGGCGAAGGACTGCGGTGCGGACAGTCCGCGGGAGGCGCGGTACCAGTGCGTGTACCGGCGTTCCCACAGCGATCGCCTGGCGGCCGTCCGTTCCAGCGGACCGCCCGTCCACTCGGCCGGATCCGCCGAAGGCGGTGGGCGTTGTCGCCGCCCTGCTTCTCCGCCTCGATGAACGGGTGCGCCGTCACCGGGTCTCCTTCGCGAAGAAGGCCGTCGCACGCTCCAGGACTTCGACGTCCTCCCGCAACCTGCGATCCTCCCGCCGCAGCCGGGCCGGCTCCTCGCGCTCGCCGCCGGTCAGACCGTCGGGCTCGCCGGAGTCGGCGCCGCGCTGCCTGACCGAGTCGCGCACCGCGGTCTCTGTGAGGTCGAAGTCCTTGGCCACCAGGCCGACCGAGCGGTCGCCTCGCTGACACGGCTCGACGATATCGGCCTTCAACTCCAGCGTGCACGAGCGGCGAGGACGCGGCTTCCTCTTCCCCACGCCCTCCATGGTGGACATCATCCTTCCGGGGCCGAAGCCCCTGATCAGGAATGTCCAAAGCGGATCAAGCCCACTGGGCAGTTCAACGAGTACGCGGACCATGTGGTGGGTCCGATGCCGGGTTGTTCCCGGCTCGGGCCGTCCGTCGGTCCCGTGGCTTCGTCGGTCCCCGGGCGGCCCGGTGCCATTCGCCCCGGGCCGACAGCGCGACAGAACGCCGGAAAGCCGTCACCCCCGGGGCGGCGGCTTTCCGTACTTCTCCCTTGAAGCCTCATCGGCCCCGGTGGTCTACCCGGCCGCGACCGGGGGAGCGGGACCTGGCTGAGACGGCGAGGCGGATCGGCCGTGTGACCGTGCGGGAAGCCGACTGCTGACCCGACCGCGATGGTGGAGGTGTTGTCGGCAGGGGGTGCCGTGTTCCGTCGGCCTTCAGGTCCTGTTCGGCCCCACCCCCGGTCGGCTGTCTCGGCCTCCGGGTCGAGGAGGCGGTTCAGGCCCACCGGCTGAGGCCGCGGGATCCGACTGCGGGGGGCCGGGCGGGCCGGTTCACCGAGAGCCTTCCTCGCAGATGGCGGATGGGCCGTCACCGGTGCTGCGGTGACGGCCCATCGCGGGTGATGCTCATGCGGTCGGGCCGACCAGGCTTGTCAGCGCCCGGTGTGCGCGTCGGGTGGTGCGCTCGGCGCGGCTCTTGAGTCGGAGCGCGCGTGCGAGGCGGTGCTTCTCGGCCTCCCGCAGACGCTCGTCGATCGTCGCCCGCGCCACGTCGAGGTGGTAGCTCATGATGCTCTCCCTGTCCGCGGGTGATCCGTCGGCATCACCGCGATGCCGACCCTTCGGACCACCCTCTGCGCTTCAGAGGCTACACCCAAATGCGGGGCCAGGCCTTGTATTTAACGTTCCGTTCAAGAGATCGCCTGCTGATCGAAGGATTTGATGTCGATTGGCTCCCAGGTTTCGCGTGTCGGCGATTCGGTGCCCGGATCCCTGCCCAGGCCGTCGTTCCGCTCGCCGGTCCCGGCCGGCCCGGCGCCGCCCGGCGGCCGTCGTCCTCCTGGCCGTCCCGGTCGCGGGGGTCGACCCATCGCCGGATGCCTCCACCCGTACGGAGTGCGACGCCGTACCCGCACCCGCCGCCTCCGTCCCGCCGGCGGGGCCTCGCGGCGCCGGCGCGCTGCCCCCGCCGCCCGTCTTCCCGTCCGCCGTGCTCTCCTGCCCGACCGCGCGGCGGCTTCGGCCGTCGTGCGCGGCGGGCCTCTTCCGCCAGGGGAAGGCCGGTGGGGTCACCGCCGGGGCCCCTCCAGGTCGATGCCGTGGATGTCACCGCCGGCGGCGACGGATCCCGGCCCGGTGGCGCGTACCTCGCGCTTGTCGACGCGGGGCGAGGCGTCACCGCCGCTCGGGGCGGACGGCGGCCCGGCGCCCACCGCCGTGATGTCGCCGGCGGCGCCGACGCCGCCGTTCTCGGCCACCACACGTACCTCACGCACGCCACCGGCGGCCGCGGGATCGCCCCCACCCCGCACCCCGTCCCTGCCAGCGGGCATGCCGGCCGGGGCCCCTCGCAGCAGCCCGCGCACCGTGACCGCCAGACCCACGAGCGCGGCGAGTGCGCCAGTCATGCTCGCGAGCCTGTCCGCGGTCTCCAGGTCCACCAGGACCGGGACCGCCACCAGGGCGGTCCCGGCCACCGCGCACACCCCGGCCGCCGTCCACCATGCCCATCGACGCACTCGGCTTCCACCTCAAATCCCCGCCGGCACGGTCCCCGTGGCCGAATTCTCCCACCGGCCCGGCCCTCCTGTACGGCGAAACACTCCCAACATCCCCGTCCCACAACGTTGCCGGACCTGCCGTCCAGGCTGACGCCCCACGGCCTCCAGAGCCGCCGGTGGCCGCCCCGCGTCCGTCCCGGACCCACCGCCCGCCTCCGTTGTGCCCCGGCCCGCCGTGGCTGGCGACGCCAGGTCACAGGCGCGGACAAGGGGCCTCGGGAACGCCGACAACCTCCCTGAGCGGCCCCGGGGCGCCGGCAAGCCGTACCCCGGGAGCCCGTACGCCCGCGTGGTGGTCCTGAGCGGGGCGCCGGCCGCCACCGCAGTGGGCCCGACTCGTTGAACGGGGCGTGAGCACTCCGGCCGCCCGCCGTGGTCTCGCTCCGGCGCAGGCCGCGCCCTGGGCCCAGCGCTCCCAGGGCCGCCGACAGCCGCCCTGGAGCCACCCCGCGCCGGTACCCGCCCCACCGGCCCGTCCCGACACCCGACACCCTGTCGAACGGGCCGTGGACGCCATCGCCGCGCCGCGCACGGTCCGCGCCCCCGCGCGCCGTCCCCGAAGCCGCCCTCCACCTCGTCCAGGCCCTCCTCGCCCGCCCCGACGAGGACCCACTCCTTCTGGAGGCCGCCGAAGGCCCGGCCGCCGTCATCCCACCGCACCTCGCCGCCCCCGCACCCCACCACCTCGCCGCTGCCCGCAGCCCACCGCCGGCCCCGCCCACCCGGCTGTGCCCGGCCCCGGTGCCGGTCCTCGTCCCGGACCCGACGGTGGCAGGCGCCGGCGGGCTGCTCGCCTGATGCCCCGTCATGTCGCAGCCGAGTGGTGGCGGGTGTCCGCGGGCCCGGGCGAGGTCGGCCTGCCGGCCGGGAGCCCGGCAGCGGTGATGCCGCCCCGCTGGAGCCCTCGGCAGGGCCCAGGATTCCCCTCCTGTTCCCCGACCTGTTCCCCCTCCAACTCCCGGACTGCCACTCGACGCCGGAACAGGTGCGTTTCCGCGGGTCGGACGCCGAGAATAGGTTCCGCCGAAACCCCGGCAGCCTCTCCGTACCCCTGTCTGTCGGTAGTTGTGGTTGGCGGTTCTGGGGCGTGCGGGGCTTGCGCGCTCCAGGACGTCGTACGAGGGGCCGCGCGATGCGTCACGTCGTGCGGGTGGCCGCGTGCCAAGGTCGACGCGGTGGGCCGCTGTGTTCGGCGGGCCCGCTGTCGTCGTCTCGGGCGCTGTGGGCGGCCCGAGCGGCCGTCAGGTGACCGGGACCGGGTCTCGCCAGATTTCCATCGGAACGGCGCGGACGGCGCGTCCGTCGGCGCCGAGGATGCGGCCCATTCGTTTCACGGTGCGCAGTGACACCCGTCGCTCGGCCACGCGCAGGTCGGGGAATCTGCGGGCGAGCGTGGTCTCCAGATGCTGGACGTCGGCGAGGGAGCGTTGCCAGACGGAGAGGAGGAGGTTGTGCGCGCCGGTGACGGACACGCACAGGCGGACTTCGGGGAGTCTGGCGAGCTGGGGGCCGACCGTGTCGAGGCGGTCCGGGGGGAGGTCGGCGCGGAAGGTCGCCAGGATCGGCCGGCCGGCGTCGCGGGCGGCGATCTCGCAGCGGAAGCGGATCGCGTCGGAGGCGGCCAGCCGGTCGAGGCGGCGGCGCAGCGTGGAAGGGCTGAGCCCGGTGGCGGCGGCGAGCCCGGCTTGGTCGAGGCGGCCGTCGACGCCCAGTCTGATGAGCAACTCCCGGTCTTCTTCGCGGACTTCGGCTCGTATTCCGGACGGTTTCCCGTTGCCGGCCGGCTGGTCGTCGTGCAGTTCCACGCGTTGGGCGGGGTCCAGTGAGTCCAGTCGCCAGCGGATTCCCTCGGCGTAGAAGCCGGTGGCCAGGTGGACGCGGACGGCGTTGACCCCGGGGAGTCGGCCGAGGCGTTCGGCGGTGTAGCGGGAGAGCGCCGCCAGGTCGGTGAAGGCGGCGGTGACGACGAGGTCGCAGCCCTGGGAGAAGTGTTCGACGCTCATGACGTGCGGGTCCTCGGCCACCTCGTCGGCGACCTGCCGGAGCCGGTCGGGGGCGCAGTCGAGGTCGACGTAGGCGACGCAGCCGCGGTCGTCGGGGTGCGGCAGGCCGTAGGCGGTCACCCAGGCGATCCCGGCCCGCGAGAGCCGTCGCCAACGGCGGGCCGCGGTGACCGGGCTGATCCCGAGGGTCTGGCCGAGCAGTGACCAGGGTGCCCGGGGCCGCAGCTGCAGCGCGTTCACCAGGGCGAGGTCCAGCTCGTCCACCGTCACGTCGGCGCCGGTCACCGGCGGTGTCCGGTGGATTCGTTCATCAGAGAGCCTCTCGTGGCGTGATCCTGCGAATCAGCGGGATACTCCCGCCGTGAGAACCAGAATCACGGAACGAGATCGTTCGGCACAACTTCCCGCCACACGCGGATTCGACGGAGGTACCTGTGTCCCTGCACGACGATGCCCTCGGGCTGGCCCCGGACCTGGTCCGGCTGCGCCACGACCTGCACCGGTTCCCCGAGCTGGGCCTCGCCCTCCCGCGCACCCAGGAGCGGGTGCTGCGGGCCCTGGACGGTCTGCCGCTGGAGGTGAGCCTGGGCGCCGGCCTGAGTTCGGTCACCGCGGTGCTGCGCGGCGGGCGGCCGGGACCGGCCGTGCTGCTGCGCGGTGACATGGACGGCCTGCCGGTCGTGGAGAAGACCTCGGTGCCGTTCGCCGCCGACAACGGCGCGATGCACGCCTGCGGCCACGATCTGCACACCGCCATGCTCGCGGGTGCCGCGCACCTGCTGGCCGCACGGCGCGAGCAGCTCCACGGCGACGTGGTCTTCATGTTCCAGCCCGGCGAGGAGGGTTGGGACGGTGCCGGCGCCATGCTCGCCGAGGGCGTGCTGGACGCGGCGGGCCGGCGCCCGGTCGCCGCGTACGCCCTGCACGTGTCGTCGACCATGCCGCACGGGGAGTTCAGCTCCCGGCGCGGGCCGATCCTCGCCGCCTCCGACTCGCTGAACGTCACCGTCCACGGTGCGGGCGGCCACGGCTCGGTGCCGCACCGGGCCAAGGACCCCGTCCCGGCGGCCTGCGAGATGGTCACCGCCCTGCAGACCATGGTGACCCGGCGCTTCGACGTGTTCGATCCGGTGGTGATCACCGTCGGGCTGCTCCAGGCCGGCACCCAGCGCAACATCATCCCCGAGACCGCCCGCTTCGAGGCGACCGTGCGCACCTTCTCCGCCGAGGCGCGGTCCAAGGTCGCCGACGTCTCGGTGGAGCTGGTGCGGGCCATCGCGGCCGCTCACGGCCTGCGGGCGGAGATCGAGTACCTTCCCGGGTACCCGGTGACCGTGACCGACGGGGCCGAGACCGATTTCCTGGCGGACACCGTCCGGGAGGTCTTCGGCGAGGAGCGCTTCCTGACGCTGGCGAACCCGATCCCCGGGGCCGAGGACTTCTCCCGGGTGCTCGAGGCGGTTCCGGGGTCGTTCGCGTGGCTCGGCGCCGCCCCGAAGGGGACCGACCCCGAGGACCTGCCGTCCAACCACTCGCCCTACGCGCAGTTCGACGACGCCGTGCTCCCCGACGGAGCCGCGCTCTACGCCGAACTCGCCACCCGCCGCCTCGCGGCCTGAACCCGTACGCCGAAGAAGGAACGATCAAGCACATGACCGAACCGCGCGACGTGGTCGAGCGGCAGCTCGCCGCCTACAACAGCCACGACATCGACGCCTTCGTCGCCACCTACGCCGAGGACGTCACGGTCCACCGGGCCGACGGCAGCCGCCTGCGGGGCCGGCCGGCCCTGCGTGACCGCTACGCCGGCCAGTTCGCCGAGGGCCGCTGCCGGGCGGAGATCGTGGGGCGCCTCAGCGAAGGCGACTGGGTGGTCGACCACGAGATCGCCCACGGCCTGGCCGACGAGCCGGTCCGCGTCCTGGTGGCCTACCGGGTGCGCGAAGGCCTCATCGACCGCGTCGACTTCCTCGGCTGAACAGCCCGAACCCGCACCGGCCGGCGCGGGGAAGGGGGCCGGAGCACGCCCCGACAGCGGAACGGCCGGCCGGCCCGACATCATGCCGGGCCGGCCGGCCTCACGTGCTCCGACGACCGAGTACGGCCGACCACCAGAATCCGCCGCCGGCGGCCGGCCCCGCCGGGTGTGAGTTGCCGCCGCGCCGAGGCTTGAACGGCTTCCGCCCGGCGCGTACGGGGCGGCCCGCTCGGGCCGGCCCGGCAGCTGGGTGTGAGAGGCGTCCGGCGTGGGCGGCGGGGTGTCGGCCGGCAGCTCGCAGCCGAGTTCGGCGGCGGCCGAGCGGGCGGCCGACAACGCGTCCGGAGGCAGGCGGAGCAGGGACTGGGCCAGGTCGGCGGGCCAGGGCAAGGCCCCGGCGGCCCGGTGCGCCGCCAGCCGCTCGGCGAACACCGCCAGATCGACGGCGCCATCGGCGGCGGTCGGGGTGGCGAGCAGCAGCGGCACCGGCGCCTGCCCGATTCGGGACGCGACCTCCAACACGCGCAGCACGGGAATGGTCCCCGGACTACGAAGGTGAGCGGGCCAGTCGAGTATTTCGGCGGCGTGCTGCGCCGCCAGGTGGCTGCGGCCCGTCAGGGCGTCGAGCAGACAGCCGAGTGCTTCCTCGAGGCGGTGGGCCTGCCAGATCGTGATCGGTTCGTCGTCGCGGCCCGCGGTGAGCGGAGCGAGGGCAGCGTGGAGGTCCGCGGCGTCACGGTGGTGCTCGGCGACGAGAGCGGCGAGGACCACCTCGAACTCGCCCGGGTCGGGCACCTGATTGGCCATCACGGCCGCCAGCCGCTCGGCGAGGTCTAGCGGGCCGGCGGGTGCGGCGGGCAGCGCGGCCTGGCCCATGGGCGGTGCGATGGCGTGCGGTTCGGCCTCCTCCTCCGCCGCCGGGGCCTGGATGGCCAGCAAACGGTGGGCCTCGGGCCGCAGCGCCGGGCCGAGGACGGCGGCGGCGCTGCGCACGGCCTCGGCGGTGGCCGGGGCGACGCCGGACAGGTGCTGGGCGGCGAGGCGCAGGGCGCGCTCCTGGACGGCCGGAGCCGGGTGGGCGAAGGCCACGCTGACGGCGGGCAGCAGGCCGTCCGCCGTGGTGGGGTCGCGGCGCAGGGCGGCGGCGGCGCGGCTCAGCTGGGTGGTGGCGAGGGACTTCTCCGGGCGGGCCAGGACGGCGGCCGTCAGCTCGGTGAACACCTCGGCGCAGAGCCGGTCGTCCACGGGCACCAGCGCCGCCTGGGCGGCCTTGGCGGCGGTCGGTGCGCCGTCGGCGGCCAGCCGGACGTGATCGCGGGCCCGGGCGAGGACCTCCTCGGGGTCGAGTGCCAGCGCCGCGTACAACTGGAGGAACCCGCGCAGGTTGCCGGGCCGGTCGCCGCGCAGGAGTTTTCCGAGGCAGAGGTCGATCAGCTCGGCGCGGTCGAGCACGCCCTCGCCCGCCAGGGTGGTGAGTGCCTTGGGCCACTCGTTGTCCGGTCCGAAGCGGGCGGCGTGGGGGTCGGTGAACTCGGCGCCGACGTCCGGGACTTCGAACAGGCGACGGACGAACTCGGCCAGCCTGGGCTGGGCGCGCAGCCAGGAGAGCAGGCTGTCGTGGGTGCGGCACCGGCTCGCGCAGGCCGTGCTCGGCGAACCACTCGCCGATCTCGCGGTGGTAGGGGTAGCGAATCGAGCCGCCCTCGCGCACCCAGCCGACCAGGTAGCCGTCGGTGGTGGGGAGTTCGGCGCCCGACCAGGGCCCGGCCCAGGCGGGCGGGGGCCGGCGGGTTTCGAGGATCTACGTAGGTCAGGGGTCGGTGAGAACGGGACCGCTCCCGTTCTCACCGACCCCTGGGCTGTTCCGCCCGGCCTGCCCGGTTGGACGGCCGGGCCGGGCGGGCAGAGCCTTCGACGTGACGACACCTTCGACCAGGTGTCAACGGACACGTCGGACTGCCGCCTTCACCGTTGTCGTCGACGTCGCGGTGCGCAGATGCCTGCTTGTGCTCTGCCCGCCTCGCCCGGCCGGGCGAGGCGGGCCGCCGGGCTGCGTGGGTCGGCGGGTGACGGTCCGGTCAGTAGAGCTTGTTCACCGCGGCCCGGACCGTCTCCTTGAAGGCGGGGACGTCGGGCTGGGTCCAGTTGCTCTCCCACTCGACGTAGGTCACGGTGTTGCCGTCCCGGCCCACGCCGTACAGGAAGTTGCGGTAGCCCTGCCAGGAGGGGTTGCGAGTGAGGTGTACACCACCCACGGTCGCCCCCTCCTCGACATCCAGGGAACCGTAGTCGTACCCGGTCACGGTGTAGATCGAGCTCCCCTCACGCCAACGGTCGGCGCAGCCCGCGAAGTACTGCCGGATCGACTCGGCCAGGGCCACCGCCTCGGCCTCCGTCGGCAGCACGATGGCGTGCTCGGTCGCCGAAGCCGTCTCGGAGGTGGAGAAGCCGGCGTCCCAGACGCTCTCCTCCGGGATGCCCCCGATGCTGAACCCGGAGGAACAGGGGCCGTCGGAGTACCAACCGGGCTCGTCGCGCGCCCCGCCCTCCCAGGGCAGGGAGTCCGGCGGCAGGTCCGCGATGTCGATCATCCCCGGCCGCGCCGTCGTGTCCGCGGGCGCGGCGTCCGCCACCGGCGCGCCCGCCGCGACCACCAGCAGGGCGACACCGGCCCCGGTCACCCAGGTACGAATTCCTGACCTCATCCGTCCACCTTCGTGTGGGTGCAGCTGCGAAAAGCCGCCGCCCGATCGGGGAGGAGGCGTTCGTTCAGCATGCGAAGCGTCGGACCGGCCGGGGGGCCGGACACGAACGACGGCCGGAAATCCGCCCGCCGACCATCGAATCCGGCCGAAAACCGTACCTCCAGCTCCCTTGCTTCCCGCCCTGGCCGGCGGCCGACCGGCCACGCGCGAGACGGGCCTCGTCCACTGGTTGTGCGCTACCGGGGGTGCTGTGTCAGCGGCCAGTTGAGATTGGCCGCTCACAACCAGGCGCCGCCGCCGTCCGGCCCGCGGCTGCCGTGCCCGATCCCGTCGTGGCTCGCATCTCGGCCGTCGGCACCTGGCCGGGAGCGGCTACGCGGTGACCTGCCGGGCGGTGCGGCTCCATGGCCGGGGTGCGCATGCCAGCCCGAGCAGGCATCCCGCCATCAGTCCCGCACCGTGGTTGTTTCGCAGCAGGCACAGGAACAGTCCGCAGGCCGGGACGAGCAGGACGAACCACGAAGCCTGCCACGGCCCGCGCAGCAGGCAGCCCACGGCCGGCGCGCCCAGCAGGCCGCAGATGGCGACCGAGTCGCCGCCGCCACTGGGTGACCAGCCCGCCAGGCTGACCACGTGGGCCGCCACGCCGGAGACCAGGAACACCGTCAGGGTCCACCCGCGCCCGAGCACGGACTCGGCGACCGCCCCGATCACCAGCAGGGCCGAGAGGTTCATCGCGATCTGTGCCCAACCCGAGGACTGCACCAGCAGCGCCGTCCCGGCCCGCCACCACTGACCGCCCGTCAGCGCACCCGGTCGGCGTTCCAGCTCACCGATCACCGACGGAGCCACGGACTGTACTACCGCCATCACCGCCATCGCCACGAGTAGCGCGGACGTGACCCACGGCCGCCGCGCCCACGCCGCGCGGACCACCGCCACCACCTCGCCCGGCCCGCCGCCGTCCGAGGCCGCTTCCCCGACCAGTACCAACGTCCGCAGTCCCACACCCACCACCACGGCAGCGCTCGCGTACAACCCGATCACATGCGGCGACATCGCCCCACCCCGTTCGAACACCCCGGGACACACCGTCCCGGCCGATCGCTCATCCTCCCGGCGCTACCGGGCCGCCCGCCAGGGCTGACGATCACCGGGTGCGCGTGACCTCCGTCATGCCGATCTGTGGCGCTCGCGGGCGCCGGCTCCCGGCCACCGGCCGCGAGGGCCTGCCGCCCGTCGCCCTCGTCTTCGAGGCCGGCCGCAAGCGCACCCGCCCCGGCGCCGCCCCGTTCACCGACGAGCGGAGACAAGAGAAGGAGAAGACCCACCACCGCCGACTTCTGCGCCGCATCTACACGGTGGAGGCCGCCTCCGAGGCCACCTGGTACCCACCGTCGTACCGGGGAGAGGAGACCACGGCCCGCGACTACCACCGCGCGCTGCCAGTGGTGGCCACCTCCCGGCCGCTGCCGCGCGCCCGCGGTGCCGACGCCGCGATCTGGCGCCGGTTCGGCCGCCTCGGCCGGCACACCCTCAGCCACGCGCTCGACAACCCCGACGGCGACCAACTGCTGCACACCGAGCAGGCCACCGTCGAGCGGGTTCGCCGGGAGCGGGAGAAGGAGGAGTACGAGCGGCGCTGCCCGCTGCTCTTTCGGTACCGCTTCGGACGGTTCTCCGGAAGAACGCACCAGTCGCCCGCCGACGAGACCGTGGCCCGTGTGGTGGTTCGGGTCAGGAGCTGGAGCAGGGGTTGCCGGTGCCGTTCTGGCCGTCGGTGCCGTTGTGACCGCCGGGCCCGCCCGTTCCGCCGCTGCTCCCGGCGGTGACCGGTGCCGCCTACCAGTGGTGCTGAACACCCGCGGGCCCGACCACGGATACCGTCGAGACGTGGACGGCCGGCACCACTCCGAAGCCCCCGTTTTGGTCCGACGGCGGCCGGGCGCTGTGGGACCGCACGGTCCCAGCCCTCGCGGCCGTCGGCATCGACGGTCAGGATTCGCAGCCGCCCGGGGAGCGTCGTGAGGCGGTGGACGCGCCACATCGGGTGGGCGCCGGGCGGTACCGCGAAGAGCGGCAGTGTCGCGGCCCGGCCATCCGCGATGACAGGCCCGCCGTCGGCTACCTCGCCGGGTTCAGCCAGCGGCGTGCTCGCTGCGTTGGTCGGAGAGCCATTTCCCGAGCGGGAAATCACCCTCTTCTCCGACCATCGCGGAATACGGAACATCGAGCCCGCCGGATTCCTCGTCCCACCGGGGGCGTGGTTGATCCCCTCCCGCCAGAACTGGGTTTCACCGGTCAGCACCCGCGAGGCGATGAACAGCGCGAGCACGTTCTCGTCCACCGGCGTCTGGAACCGCACCGGCGGCGTGAACGCGCCCGCCCGCACCGACCTCACCGGACCAGCTCTCCCCAGGTCCAGACGCTGCCTCAGCGCTGCGCCCCTGGTGCGCTTGCCGGACTTCTGCGGCACCGCGAGAGCCTCCACCGCCTTGGCGTCGTGGCTGCGCAGCGCGGTCAGGATCTTGACCACCGGCAGTCGATCGGAGGAGTCGGCTCCTGTTACGATCAAGCGCCGCTGAGCGCTTCTTCGCCGTTCTGAAGAAAGAAGTCAGCACCCGGGGCTGACTGGACCACAGCACCGCCCGCAGCGGGAAGTCCTCTTGTTTATCAAGGACTTCTACAACTGCAAGCGCCTGCGCAGGGGCTCCCGACTGGCATATCTGGTGCCATTCGAGTCGCCAGCGGCACCGTCAGGACCACACCCGCGGAGCAGACGGACGTGTCCGACCGCAAGGGTGGAACTTCGTCGCCGGATAGGGACACTGTTGCGGAGAAAGGAAGAAGCCATGGATACGCTGCCAGGTATAGAGGTGGGCAGAGTCATCGGCGCGTGGCAGCTGGTTGCGCTCACGGCAACCGACGTGAACGGTGCCGCTACTCATCCCCTGGGGACCGAAGCCCGGGGCATGCTCATCTACACGCCCGATGGCCACGTGTCGGCCCAGATCGCCGGCCCGGACGGATACATCGGCTATGTCGGCACCTACCAGTGGCTCGGTGACCGCGTCGTCCACCGTTCCCTGGTCGGCAGCCCCACCGAGTTCAGCGGCGCTGAACTGCCCCGCACGGCCCGCCTGGAGGCAGGCCGTCTCAGCCTTGCCTCGCTCTCCACCAACGGCTATCCGGTTCTGACCGCGACCTGGCAGCGCGTCACCCCCGCACCCGACGCCCCGAACGTGGGCACCGGTGAACAGCGATGATGCCCGACCTGTCCGATGTCCCGCGCGGTGGCACGGTCTTCCTGTTCCCTGGTCAGGGCATATCCCCCCATGGCGCCCTGGCGAACCTGTACGACGACCAGCACGGAGCGCCTCCCTCGGCCCGGGCCGAGGCCGACCGGGTCATCCGCGAGATCGACAACGTGGCGACGGCACACGGATACGGCCCGGTCCGTGACGTGCTGTTGGCCGACCGCTCCTCCGCTTCGGCTGCTCCGCTCGCCTACGGCACTTCTCAGTTGGCCCACTTCGCGGCCTCCGTTGCCCTCGCCCGCGCTCTTGCCGCAACCGGGATCGCTCCCGACCTGATCGTGGGTCACAGCCTTGGCGAATTCTCGGCCTTCGTGACCGCCGGAGCGTTCACCGTCGCCGAAGGAGCCGAGCTCGTCTGCGCATTGAACGACGCCTACCGCCCCATCACTGGCCAGGGCACGATGGTTCTGGTCCTGGCCGGGGAACGCGACACACGGGCCATGCTCGCCGACACGGGCCGTGAAGACCTGGCGATAGCCTGTGTCAACTCCCCAAGGGAGACGATCGTCAGCGGCCCCAACGCCGCCGTAGCCGCTCTTCGCGCCGGTGGAAACAGTCGGCGGCTGTTCGAACTGGACGTCCCCTACGCGGCCCATCACCCCGGCCTCTCGGAGATCCACGGCCGTTTCATCGACAATGCCAAGGGCGTACGCCAGCGACCGCTGCGCGTCGCGGTGCACTCGCCCGTCCAGCGCCGCTCCTGCAGCGATGCAGACGACTTCCCCCTGGCACTCGCCGACTGCATCACCAATCCTGTGCACTTCGTCGAGGCGGTGAACGGCATCGCGGCTGCCGCCGACCAGCAGCTGTTCATCGAGGTCGGAGCTGGGGACACCCTCAGCCGCTGTGTGCGGGCAACCGTGCGCGGCGCCCGCACCATCGCCCCCCTCGCACCCCCGAAGAAGAGGTAGACCGAAAGGCAGCGTGCTATCAGCCCGGGACACCGCCCCCGACCAGGGCCGGTGTCCCGGCCTACGCCCACTCCACCCCGTGCTCGGCGAGTTGCGCGAGCTGCCCCGGGGTCAGCTTCGCCCGGCGGTCCTTCTGGTCGTTCAACCAGGTGCCCAGGGCGAAGCGCGACACCACCACCTGCTTCTCCCCTCCGGGCACGGTCTCCACGCTCTCCACCGGCTCCTTGTGCGGGCACGGCACCTTCGCGTGCCCCTCGCGCTCGACGAATGCGGCGAGCGCGGCCAGGCCCTGGGCGAACCGGTCGGTGCGGGACACCGTCGGCTTCGCCTCGGCGGCGGCATTCGCGGCCACCAGCTCGGGGTCCTCCTCGATGCCGATCGCGGCGAGCAGGTCCCGCTGGTCCTCCTCCAGGCCCGGCCAGCCGGCCAGCCGGCCCGCTACGCCCGCACCCAGCGGCCCAACTGCTCGCCCTCGTACACCGTGTCCTCGGGCGGAGTGGTCCAGTCGACCATGCCGTCGGAGTCCAGCCACCACAGTCGGGTGGCGGCGTGGGCGCGCTGCCGAGTGATCGGCCAGGTGGGGCACCAGAACGGGTCGATCACCTCCAGCGCCCGCCGCCGCTCCGGCGCCAGCGAACCCTGTTCCCGGCCGGCACCCGCGCCGCGGCCCGCAGCTCCGAGAGCCACGTTCCGATCGCGTACCCGCCGACCGACGCCACGACATCCGACCCGCCTGTGTTCTTCCTCGGACCCATGTCCAAGGCATCGGCCACCGCCGACTCCGAGGACACCGCCCCGTCAGAAACCGACCCGATCTGGTGATCCGCCAGAGTGCTCATCAGTTAATCCCTTGATCAGGGTGTCCACCGAATTCCTGATACTCCCAAGGCATTCTCACTTCGCCGGTCCGACAGCGAGGCAGAGCTGGGTGTAGGCGGCCAGGACCAGGCGGGTCCAGCGGTCGGCCGCGGCGGGTTTCGCGCAGGCGGGGACAGGTCCAGCCGAGGGTCTGCTTGAGGAAGCGGAAGGTGTGCTCCAGGTCGAAGCGTCGCAGGAACGCGTGCCGGGCGGTGTCGGTGTCCGCGTTGGGGGGTGTGGGTCGGAATACCACAGCCAGACCGGCTTCGGGGCGCCGCCGGAAGGCAGGTTGTCGACGTCGAGGCGGATCAGGGTCCCTTCGACGAGGGGGAGTTGGCCGCCGTGGTCGTCCCAGGCGGAGCGTCGCCAGATGCGCGATCGCAGGCGGTGCCAGGTGCGGATGCGGGCGGTGCCGTAGCGACGGGTGGTGTGCTCGGCCTCGGCGTCGGGGTCGTGCCAGGTGGCGGTATCGGACAGGGCGAACCTGGTTCCGTGCTGGCGGGTCCGCCGCGGTGGCTTTGGTGTCGGGTGGTCAGGCCGGGTGCGCCGCGGTGGGGTAGGGGGTGAGGAGGGGGCGGAGGTGGTGAGGGAGGTCGGGGTGGTCGTGCCAGGGGCTGGTGAGGGCGCGGAAGGCCGCCCAGGCGGTGTGTGCGGCCTGTGCGGGTTCGGGGTCGCCGAGTTCGTGCCACAGGGCCTGGTAGAGGTGTCGGGAGACGGCGAAGATGGCGCCGGCGGCCTGCTGGACGCCTGCGCGGTCGGTGTCGTCGAGGCGGGACGGGTGTCCGGATATTCGGATGGTGGGGCCGAGCGCGTGGTAGGCACGGCCATCGACGAAACTGTGCACGTCCTGCAGTTGCTCGCGGGTGGGCAGGGGCGGCGGGGGAGTGGCGGCCTCGGTCATAGCGGCAGGCTACGTCCTGCTGCTCCTGGCCGTCCTCGCTGCAGTCCCGCTGCTCCCGTCCCAGGCCCCGCTGATCCCTGCTGCTCGCCGCGGGGAGGGGAGCCGTCCCGCCGGGTGCCCGGTGCCCTGGGTGGTGCCGGCCCGACCGCAGGGGGCCGGCAGGCCGCTACCGCGCCTGTTCGACCGCTGCGCCCCGGCGGCGGGGCGGCCTACGGGCCTCGGTCTGCCCGTCATCGGCTTTTCGGGGAGGGGGCCGGACGGGTGGTTCGTGCCGATTCGGCACTCAACCACGACCGACCGGTCGTGGTTGAGTGCCGAATCGGCATGCAGGAGGGCTGCTCGTCTCGCCCCGGCCGCCACTCGGCCCGCCGGTCTCGGCTTCGATGCCCGCCGCTGGCTGGGAACGCTGCTGGTCGGGCCGGAGGTGTGGGATGGAGGGGAGCTCGGGCTGGCGCCGTCCTTGGGCTTTGACTGTTCTGCTGCCCGCCGGTCCCGCTGTTGCTCGGTTCGCTACTTCCGGGGTGGCGGCCCGGGTGTTCGCCGGCCGCGGGGTGGCGGGCAAGTCCCTGCTGCCGCTGTTCCGGTCCGCCTCACTCCTGTCCCGGGCCCGGATCGTCCTGTACCTCGTCGCCGCCGAAGCCGGTGCGGACCCGGCCGACGCCCACGGCGACCGGGTCGAGACGCCGGTCCGGCGTCAGGGCGGGGAAAGCGCCGGCGACACCGTGCGCCGTTGGGGGGCCTGGTCGTGCTCGGTCACGACCTCGCGGACGAGCGCGATCCGGTCAGCGCCCGGTGATTCCGCGTGCTACTGCTGGCGAGGCAGGGCGATCCCCTCGATCAGCTCCCGCCCCACCACCACGCTGCGGCTGATGGTGTCGGCCCAGGTCTGGCGCCGCACGTGGGTGACCGGGCGGACGAAGCCGGCGAAGGCCGGCAGCGCGTCCAGGAAGTGCAGGACGCCGCGCCAGATCGCCCGCGCCGCCCCGATCGGCGCCCCGATGTCCTTGGGGCCGATCCGCAGCCGGCCCGTTCCCAGAGACCGGCCTCTTCCGCTGGCGGCACCTGGTGTTCACCGCCCGACTGCCGGACGCCCTCCACCGCTCGGTCGCCCGCACCGAGCAGGACGATACCGACCGGGCGCCGGTGGTGGGGCTGCCGCTGGCCGAAGCGGCTGGCCTCCACCTCTACCCAGCCGTCGGCCCCGTCCTCGACCAGGCCGCCCTGTACAGGTGAGCTCAGGTCCGGCACACGTGAACGCGCTCGCGTCTCGGACGGGGACAGGCCGGTGCAGCTCACCCTCAGGTTGCCCAGGGCAGCCGTACCGCCTCGACACCGGTGTCGTTGAGTAGTGCCTCGATGAGGGTTGGGGGCCCGGCGACCTTGGTGGCCCACAGGTCGTAGTCGGTGCACAGGACCCATGAACGGTCTTCGGCCCAGAGGTTCGCGGGGCTGAAGTCGGCCAGGTCGACCTCGGACATGTCGTAGAGGATCTCGGCGTCGCCGAGGCGCCCCGCCCGCACATGGAGGTTGTCGAAGTCGACGGCCCCGAGCGTCAGCGGGTTGTAGTAGGCCAGGCAGCGGGTGTCCGGGCCCGCGGGGCTGTGCGCGGTGAGGATGTCGATCAGTCTGATCCAGGTCGCACGGTCCAGGCTCCCCTCGGTGGGAGGGACGATTCCCAGCGGCCAGCCGCCGTTCTTCGTGGCCGAGGGAAAGCAACGGAATGAGGGCAGCAGTCCGTCGGGGACGGTGGGGTCGCCGGTCCGCCGGGCGAGTTCCGCCCAGCGCAGCCGCCGCCAGCCGGGGCCGGGGTGCTCGGCACGGCCCAGGCCGCCTCCCATGGCGACGCCCACGGCGTCGAGATCGATGCCCGCGACGATGTCGCGCGGGATGCTCCCGTCCGCCAGACACGCCTGGCGGTACTCGTGGTGCGATACGTCGTCCGGCCCGTGCTCGTGCTCGTACATGGCGTTGAGTACCCAGGCCGCATCGGGCATCGCCGGCGGCATGAACCCGGTCAAACCGTCGCCGCAAAGCTCAAGCAGCCATTCCGTCGCGCGTGTGACAAGTTCGGGGGAACCGGCGGCGGCTTGAGTGGGCCAGGACCTATCGTGACGCCTATGTCGTTCCTTCGTGACTAGTCAGCAACTGTCCAGCCGCCGCGTCCCAGCGGCGGCTGGACCGGGTGAAGCATCGATCTTCTCGCCGGCCCCGGTGGCGTTCCCGGGGACTTCTGGTGCCTGGAGTCATCAAGTGACGACCTACCGATCCCGCGTGCCCGGCCACCTCGTGCCGCTCCTGCGGACCAACCCCGATTTCAGACGTCTCGTCTGCGCTTCCGCGTTCAGTCTGACCGGCGACTGGTTCGCCTTCGTCGCGCTCAGCGGCTTCGTCTACCACCGCACCGGCTCGCCCGCGCTGACCGCGCTCCTGTTCGCCGTCAACTCACTGCCCGGAGTGCCGCTGATCCCGCTCGTCGGTCCGCTCACCGACCGGTTCGATCGGCGCCAGCTGCGGATCGTCTGCGACATCGGGGCCATCGCCCCGGTGGCCGGCCTGCTGCTCGCCTTTCACCTGGAATCGGTGCCGATCGCCCTGGTGAGTCTGGCGGTCCTGTCCGTCTTCGCGGCCGTGGCGGCCCCCATCCCCGAGACCGTTCTGCCGAACATGGTCGACGCCCCGGACCTGCCCATGGCCCAGGCCGCCCTCGGGAGCGTCTACTCCGCGGGCCTCCTGGTGGGGGCCGGTTTGGGAGGCCTGGTGACGGCCACGGGCGGGACCGCGGTCACCCTGGTCGTCGACATCGCCTCGTTCGTCCTGTCAGCGGCTCTCGTCGCGAGGATCCGCCGCCCCTTCTCGGTTGCCGCGCCGGCGCGGCGCATGCGTGTGCGGGCGGACACCGCCGAGCTCTGGCGGTTCGTTCGGGCCGCCCCCGTTGTCACCGCCTATCTGTCGCTGACCGTCGGGCTTCGCCTTTCCTACGGCATGGTCGGGCCTTCTCCCCGCCTATGCCCTTGCCCGGTTCGACGTCGGCTACGCGGGAGTCGGGGCGTTGTACCTGGCCCAGGGAGCCGGCGCCGTTCTCGGCCCCTTCGTGGGAAGGCGGTTCACCGCCGGATCCGGCCGCCGGCGTCCGGTGGTGGCCGCAGTGGCCCTGGGAGTATTCGGCCTCGGGTACCTGGCCCTGGCCCAAGTCAGCCACTTCGGGCTCGGCATGGCCGCTGCCCTGATCGGCCACATCGGAGTGGGCGCGTGCGCGATCCTCGCCATCAACGGGCTGCAGTTGGCAAGCCCCGACCACATCCGCGGCCGTGTCATGGCGACCGTGTTCGGCAGCTCCTCCGGCCTGCAGGGACTCTCATCGCTGGCGGTCGCACCGCTCGCGGCGACATTCGGAATGATCACGACCACGGTGGTGCTCGGAACCCTCGCCGTCACGTACGCCGCACTCTGGATCATTCCAATAACATGCATGCGAGAGACCGGCAAGACCATCGAATCGGACAACCCACAGAGCGGTCCGCCCGCGGTGCGCGGCTCACTCGGCCGGCCACCGCCGTGCGGACGCCGGACCCGGCCCGTCCGGCTCCGAAGACCTCCGGGTGGATCGGCCCGCGCGCGGCCGAGCCCGCCGCCGGGACGGTGATCGTGCCGCGCGACCCGCTGCACCGCGGGCTGCCCCGCGGCATGGACGTCCACATCCCCCTCGACCCGCAGCTGTTCGGCTACGCCTGGGTGCTCTCGGGCTGGACGGTGCAGCCGGACCTGATGGTGGTGATCGGCGAGGGCTACCCGGTCGGCTGGGTCGAGCGCGGCCTGGACGGGGGAGATGGCTGGGCCGCAGTGTACGAGGGCTACTTCCTCGGCGACCCCGCCACCCGGCAGGCCGCCCTGCACGACACTCCGGAGCCGGCCGCCCGCATCATCCACCAGGCCCACATCCAGAACCTCTGACCGGAGGTCCGTAGGCGGGGCCGGCGTTCCCGTGTCCGTCCGGTCGGGGACGGTATCCGCCCGTTCTGCCACCTGCAAGGTGTTTGATATCGGGTGGACTCCGGTGCCTGCCGCTGGCCACAGTGGCGTCATGGTCACGCCCGCAGCCACTTTCGTTCCCGGTCTCGAACTCTCCAAGGTTCTCTACGAGGAGGCGGTGCGACCGCTCCTGGACGGTTCCTACCCGGGCCTGCGGTACGCGGCCGCGCGGGTCGGGCCGGGGTCGGAAGTGCTCGGTTTCGACACCCCGCGGTCGGCCGACCACGACTGGGGTCCGCGCCTGGATCTGTTCCTCACCCCCGAGGACGCCGCCCGGCACGCCGCAGACCTCCACGAGCTGCTGGCACGGCGGCTGCCGAAGCAGGTGCGCGGCTGGCCCACCCATTTCCGGTCCAGCGGTGATCCAAGTGATCCGGTCGCCCACCTGGAGGTGACCGAGGGACCGGTCGCCCACCGGGTGGTGGTGCGGCAGGTGGACGCCTGGCTAGCCGCGCAGCTGGGAACCGGCGCGGCTGGGACGGATGCGAAGCCGACGGTGGGCGAATGGCTGGCGATGCCGCAGCAGAAGCTGGCCGAAGTGACCGGCGGGGCGGTCTTCCACGACGGCCTGGGCACCCTCGTCGCAGCCCGGCGCCGGCTGGCGTGGTACCCGGAGCAGGTCTGGCGGTATCTGCTGGCCTGCCAGTGGCAGCGCCTCTCCCAGGAGGAAGCGTTCGTCGGCCGCTGCGCGGAGGTCGGCGACGAGCTCGGCTCCGCGGTCGCGGCCGGGCGCCTGGTACGCGACCTGATGCGCCTGGGCCTGCTGCTGGAGCGCCGCTACGCGCCCTACACCAAGTGGCTCGGCAGCGCCTTCGCGCAACTGGAAGCCGCCGAGCGGCTGACGCCGTCCCTGCGTGGGGCGCTGGCCGCCACCGACTACCCGGACCGGGAGCGGCACCTGTGCGACGCGTACGAGACCGTGGCCCGGATGCACAACGCCGCCGGGCTCACCGCCCCGGTGGAGTCGGCCCGCCGCCCCTACCACGGCCGCCCGTTCCTGGTCCTGCACGCCGAGCGTTTCGCCCGCGCCCTGGCCGCCACACTCACCGACCCGCAGCTGCGCGGCCTGCCCTTGACCGGGAGCGTCGACCAGTGGGCCGACAGCACCGACCTTCTCATCCGGCCCGACGTCATCCGGGCGGCCGCCGACGCGCTCACCTGACGGTACTGCAGCACCCAGGCGGGGATCGCTCGCACGAGTGATACCCCCGATTCGATCTGGGCCGACGACGCACGCCCGTGCGGTCCTTCGCCGCTCCTGACCCGCTGCTCCCCGGTATCGCTCCGGACGGTTCCCGGGCTTCCCGGTTCTGAGCCGTGCGGAAGGCCGCCGCCCCCGTGCGGAGTGGCGGCCTTCCGTGCGGTCCAGCGGCCGGCGGCGGGAGTGTCGGGTGTGTCCGTACCTCAGCTGTGGTGTGGGCGGGGTTCGCGGGCCGCCGCTGCCTTCTGGGCTGCGTGGGAGGCCTGCTGAGGATCGGTGGGCCGCTCGGAAGGCCGGACACAGGTGAACCGGCGAGCGGTACCGGTGCCCCGGGCCCTGGGCGGAAAGCCTGCGTGCTGATCGGACTAAACGATCTATGCTGGCCAGGTTCACGATTTCTCCCCCGTGTTCTTCGCTCGAGAAGCAGGTCTGTTTGATGAAGTTGTCCAAGGTGTCCGCCGTTCTTGCCGCGGCCGCGCTCGCTCCCACGGTGCTGTTCCCGTCGATGGCGTCCGCCGCCGAGCAGCCGGCGCCGACCGGGGTGTCCGGTCCTGACACGGCGTCCGACGCCGCGGGGGACCACGACTCCCAGGAGGCGCTGGACCGTGCCGCGGTCCAGCGGATCCTGGCGGACAAGGAGTCGGGGTCCGCCGTTCGGGAGGCTGCCGAGAAGGCCCTCGCCGGCACCGCCGCCGACCTGCGGCGCTTCCTCGAGGTCGAACTGGAGTGGGCGCGCCAGTCGGACAACCGTCTGAAGGTCGCCCAGCTCGCCAATTCCGCTGGTCCCGCCGTCAGGAAGGGCGTCCGTGCCGCGCTCAACGGCACCTACGAGGACATCCTCGCGTTCCTGAAGGAGGGCCAGTACATAGCCCGTGCCGAGGACGAGGACCGGGCCGAGGTTCAGCGGATTCTGGAGGACAAGGAGTCGGGGCGCGGGGTTCGGGAGGCGGCCGAGAAGGCTCTCGCCGGTACCGCGGCGGATCTGCGGCACTTCCTTGAGGTCGAGCTGGCCCAGCAGAGCTGGGCCGACAACAAGGTGAAGGTCGCCCAGCTCCTCAACACTGGTGGACCTGCGGTGCGTAAGGCTGTCGAGGTCGCACTGTGGGGTTCGGCCGAGGATGTTCTCAAGTTCCTGAAGGAGGGCCAGTACATAGCCCGCGCCGAGGACGACCGGGTCGAGATCCTCACGATCCTCGCGGACAAGGAGATCGGCCCGAGCGTCTACGAGGGGGCCCAGAAGGCTCTGGACGGCACGCCCGCCGACCTGCGCCGCTTCCTTGAGGTCGGTCTCGCGGACGCGCGCGTGATCGACAACCGGGTGAAGGTCGCGCAGATCCTGTCGGTCGGTGGCCCCGCGGTCAAGAAGGCCGCCGTCGCCGCGCTGAAGGGCTCCCCCCAGGACGTCGTCGCCTTCCTGAAGGAGGGCCAGCACACGGCCCGTGCCGAGGACGAGGCCAACGCGGCGGCCGCCGCCAAGCCGACCACCCCGCCGGTGCAGCAGCCGGACCAGGCCCAGAACACCGGCACCGGGCAGAGCCGGCCGACCGGACCGACCGCCCAGCCCGTCGGCGCCGTGAGCGCCAACACCGGTACCAGCACTGCCCCGGTCCCGGCTGTGGTGCCCGCGCGGGTCACCGCCGCCACGGCCGGCACCACGGCTCCGGTCTCCGGTCAGCTCGCCGCGACCGGTGTGGACGAGGGCCTGGGTTGGGAGGCCGGCGGTGCCGCCGCGGCCGTCGCCGCCGGTGCCGCCCTGGTGGCGCTCTCGCGTCGCCGCCACTCCGCCGACAGCTGACCGCGACGAACCCCGCACACCTTGGTGCCCCCGGCCGGACGGCCGGGGGCACCTTGTGTCTGGCGTCCGGCTGGTCCAGGCCGGCGGAGGCTGTGGATAGTGCGGAGCTTGTGATCAACTATCCAGATGGTCCGTGTCCTCAGCCGCGTGGGTGTGATCAGTCCTTGAACGCCCTCTTGGGCGCGATCGGGCCGCCGAGCTGGATGCGGGCCCGGACGATTCAATTTCAGTAGTCGTCAACACCTCATAGTCCTGGCGCCCCATCGTTCATTCGAGGGGGCGCCAGGCCGGTATTGGTGGCCTCGCGCAGGTGGAGCATCTGGGCGGCGGCTCGCTCGCCGGGTGTGGCCGTCGTGCGGGCGGTCGGGATCAGGGCGGTGAGGCCGCGGGGGAGATGACTGGTCATCGCCCCATTCTCCCGTCCGCGGCCGGGGACGGTCACCACGGCCGGTCGGTGCCGGCTGCCGGGGCCGGGCCGCCGTGGTGGTGGCGGGCGACGGCCTCGAGCAGCGCGGTGCGGGTCTGGCGCCAGCGGATGTCCTCGGTGCGGCCGGCGTCGGCGGCCCAGTCCGGCAGCGGCCTCTCCTGCGCGGCCGCGGTGAGGTCGCGGCCGAGCGCGCCGATCGCCTGCTGCCAGTCGGTCAGCTGGTGCAGCAGGGAGCGCACCAGGGTGTCGACCGCGGCCGCCGGGGCGGCGTGGAAGAAGCGGGCCTCGCTCGCGGCCTCGGCCAGCAGGTCCTCGTCCAGCCCGTGGTTCCGCCCTCCTCGATCCCTGTCTGGTCAGCCGGATGATCCGGATGGAACGTCCTGGCTGTCGCAGGTGAGGTCTTTCGCGGGGAGCCGGCCCGTGGTCAGGTAGCGGGTGACGGTGGCGTCCGCGCAGGACGGGCCGGCCACCACCACGCCGTGTCCCTCACCGCCGGCCACCGTGACCATGCGGGCGCCGCGCAGGGCTCGTCGCATGCCCTGGGCCATGGCCAGCGTCGCCTGTGGGTCCCACTGGTTCTGCACGATCAGGGCGTTGAGGTCGTTGCTCACCCCGGTGGCCGGTTCGCGGGCGGCCGACTTCCAGAAGGCGCACGGCTTGATGTTGGCGTCCAGGTCGCCGGCCAGCGGGTACCGGGCCTTGTCCCGGACCGCGTCCCGGCGGTACTGCTCGGGGTCGCGCGGCCAGTTGCGGGTGTCCCCGCAGAAGACGGCCCACACGACGGCGGACATGTTGTCCGCCGGGACCTGCGCGTCGAAGGCGCCCGTCCCTGCCCCGGCGCCGGCGGGCCGGACCGGGGCGGGGTCCGCGGTCGCCGTGGTCCCCGCCGGTGTGCCCGCGGCGGCGGTTCTCAGCGCGACGATCCAAGGGGTGACGGCCTCGGGCCGGACGAAGTCGGCGTATCTGGCCCGGATGGCGTCACCGCTGAGCAGTTCGCCCGAGATTTGGACAGGTGTGCGGTCGGCACTCGCGATCAGGTCCCAGTATGCCGCCCGGACCTGCGCCGGGGTGGTGCCCAGCCCGTACGTCGTGTCTCGCTCGGCGGCCCACTGCGTCCAGCGGGTGAAGGCGAGTTCGGCGCCTTCGGACCAGCCCTGGAACAGGCCGCGCCACGCGAGGGTCGGGTCGAGCGCGCTGTCGAGCACGAAGCGGTCCGCGCGTCGGGGGAACATCTGCGTGTAGACGGCGCCCAGGTAGGTGCCGTAGGAGTACCCGAAGTAGGAAATCCTCCGTTCCCCCAGGGCCGCGCGGACCACGTCCATGTCCCGTGCCGTGTTGCGGGTGGTGACGTGCGGCAGCAGGTCCCCGGCCTTGGCCCAGCACTTGTCCGCCACTGCCCGGGCCCGGGCCACGTCCTGCGCGAACGTCTGGTCCGCGTAAGGGTGTTGGAAGGTCTGCTCGTCGGCTGTCAGCTCGCAGCCGAGTGGTGAACTCTGCCCGACCCCGCGCGGGTCGAACCCGATCAGGTCGAACCGCTCGCGCACCTGCGCCGGCAGCAGCGGTTCCATCTCCGCGGGCATGGTCAGCCCTGGGCTGCCCGGCCCGCCGGGGTTCATCAGCAGCACGCCGTGCCGCTTCGCCGCACTGGCGGCCTTGACCCGCGACACCGCGAGGTCGATGGTCCGGCCCCCGGCGTCGCTGTAGTCCAGCGGCACTCGGACCTTCGTGCACTCCAAGGACGCCGGGCGGTCCGCGCCGCAGCTCTGCCACCGGAGTTGCTGCCGCCCGTACCCCTGGAGCGCCTCCTCCTCCGCCGCGAACGCCGTCGCCGGGGCCAGGGACGCCGCCAGCACGGTCGTCACCGCGCCGGCCGTCAGAGCGGAAATCGTTCGTCCAGTACGCAGAACCATGTCGGCCCCCTGTGCGGAATTCGGTGTTGCGGAACTCCTCCAGTCTCGGTTCCGCCGCGGCCGCGCCCTGTACGGCGCCGGGATGGGTTCATGATCCAACTTGCGGGGTAGGGCGCCGCGCCGAGGCCCTACCAGGGTCTCACCGGGCGGGACCCGTCCCCTAGGGGCCAGGCCTCGCCACCCTGAGGGGCGGACCGTCACCGCGATGGCCCTGCGGGGTGCTGGGGCTCCAGGTCCACAAGGGCCGTCGGAGGGCGCGGAGCGGCCGTCAGGCGCCGGCACCCCAGGCCACGTGCAGGTCGGGCGCAGACCATAGATCGTCGCCCGCATGCCTGACGGTCAGACAGCGCGCAGCCGAGGGGCGTCAGGCTGCTCCGGCTCGAACTCTGCGCGACCATGAGAGGGACGGGGGCCTCGACGTCGGCAGTCTCCTCCGCCCGGCGGCGTCGACTCGAATCCCGCTGCGGCCAGGTGGGTGTGCTGGCGCATCTGGAACGCGGCGAACTCGTGGTCTCGATCGTTCTTCTCGTCCTGTCCTACCGTCTACGTGGCACGAGTCCGGCTTCGAAGGCGACGATCGCGAGGTGGACGCGGTCCCGGGCTTCGAGCTTGGCGAACAGACGCGCGACATGGGTCTTCGCCGTCGCCGCGCTGATCACCAACCGCTCGGCTATCTCAGCGTTCGACAGTCCCTGTCCGACCAGTGCCAGCACCTCGCGCTCCCGGTCGGTGATCCCCGCGATGAGACTTGGGTCCGCGGCGGGCTCGGTGTCCGGTTCGGGGGCCGCGGGGCCGGACGTCGCGGCGAAGTCCGCGATCAGCCGTCGGGTCACGCTCGGCGCGATCAACGCGTCGCCGGCCGCTACCACGCGGATCGCGTCCAGGATCGCGTCCAGGGCCATGCTCTTGAGCAGGAATCCGCTGGCCCCGGCGCGCAGTGCGCCGTAGACGTACTCGTCGTCGTCGAAGGTCGTCAGCACCAGCACCTTGGGCGGGTCCGGATCGGCGGTCGCCTGCCGGGTCGCCTCGATCCCGTCCATGCCCGGCATCCGGATGTCCATCACCACGACGTCCGGCCGCAGCTCACGCACCAGGCGCACCGCCTCGCGGCCGTCGCCGGCCTCGCCGACCACCTCCAGGTCGTCGGTGTCGCCGATCAGGATCCCGAGCCCGACCAGCATCAGCGGCTGGTCATCGACCAGCAGCACCCGCACGCTCATGCCGGGAGCCTCGCAGCCACCCGGAATCCGCCCTCCGGACGCCGGCCCGCGCTGAACTGGCCGGACAGCAACGTCACCCGCTCGCGCATGCCGAGCAGGCCGAAGCCGCTCCCGCCGGCCGCTGCCGAGAGCCTCGGACGGCCGGGCCCACCGGGACCGTCGTCCCCGTCGTCGACCACCTCGATCGTCACTCCTGTCGGCTCGTAACCGACCGCGACCCGGCACGTCCGCGCACCGGAATGCCGCACCACGTTCGTCACCGACTCCTGGACGATCCGGAACGCCGACAGCTCGATCTCCGGCGGCAGCGGACGCCGCTCGCCCCGCCAGGTCACGTGGACCCGCACCCCGGCGTCGGCCGTGCGTTCGGCGAGCCGCGGGACGTCCGCCAGGCTGCCGCCCGGCGCCAGCGGAGCGGCCCGCGGCGTGGCGTCGTCGGGCTCGGCGCGGCGTAGTGCTCCGAGCATGCGCTGCAGCCCGAGCAGCGTCTCGCGGCTGGTGGTCTCGATGCCGGTCAGCGCCTGCCGCGTCTGCTCGGGCTTGGTCTCCACGACCCGCGCCGCCGCTCCCGAGAGCACCGTGATGATCCCGATGCTGTGCGCGACGCTGTCGTGCAGTTCGCGGGCGATCCGCAGCCGCTCGGCCATGACGGCGCGGGCCTCGGTCTGCTCGTGCAGGGCTTCGAGGTATTCACGGCGTTCGCGGTACACCCCGCCGAAGACCCACGCGACCGCGAACACGAACGCGAGCTGCCCGGCCCCCCGGGCCGCGTCGCCGACGTGTTCCCCGTGGGCGACGAGGGTGCGATCGGCGAACCCGGTCGCGACGGCCGCGACGGAGCCGACGGCCGCAGCAGTCGGCCGCCGGGCGGCGAGGTGCCCGGCCAGGACCGGGAGCAGGAGGAGCACGATCCAGGGCCGCGCGCCGATGAGGTCGCCGAGGGCTGCTTCTTCGACCGCGACCGCAGCGAAGACCGTCGCGGGCAGCCGACGCACCAGCAGGATCGGAAGAGCGAGCACGACGCAGAGACCGATCATCTGGTCGGGCCCGACATCGGGGAACCTCAACGGGCCCTTGTAGTACCGGACCTGACCGAACGGCATCGTCCAGAAGAGCATCAGCGCGTAGAAGCAGGCGGCGGCCAGCACCACGGCCCGCGACGTCAGCCAGGCCACGGGGGCCGATGTCGAGAAACGCCGGAGCAGCTCTTCCATACGGAGATCGTATGGATCGGCGTCGGCGCTGCGCGTCACCCCGGGGATGTACGCGGGGTACGCCGCCGGGCCGATGGCCTGGGGGAGAGGTGACATCCGCCGGCCGACGCGATGGATCACGGTCCGTTCCTAGGTTCATGGCCATGACGAATGAGCCGATGATCGATCTCCAAGGCGCGACAAAGAAATATGATGACGGCCCGCCCGCGCTGGCCGGGGTGACCTTGTCCGTGGCGGCCGGTGAGTGCGTGGCGATCCTCGGCCATTCCGGCAGTGGCAAGTCGACGCTGCTGAACCTGGTCGCGGGTCTGGACAAGCCTTCCGGCGGCACCGTGACCGTCAACGGAACCCGGGTCGATCAACTCGGCGAGGCCGGTTCGGCGAAGTACCGGCGGGCTTCCATCGGCATGATCTTCCAGTTCTTCAACCTGCTCGATGACCTGACGGTGCTGGACAACGTGATGGTTCCGGCGCAGTTGGCCGGGATGGGCAAGGGCGAGGTGGAGCGGCGGGCGACCGAGTTGCTCACCTCGCTGGGTATCGACCGGCACGCCAAGGCCTACCCGCAGCAGCTGTCCGGTGGTCAGCGGCAGCGGGTGGCGGTGGCCAGGGCCCTGATGAACCGGCCGGCGTTGCTGCTGGCCGACGAGCCGACCGGCGCGCTGGACTCGCGCTCGGCCGAGGACGTGCGCCAACTGCTGCTGGATCTGAACGCGGAGGGTCAGACCATCCTGCTGGTGACCCACGACATCCAGCTGGCCGCGAACACCGCGCGACGCACGATCGAGCTGGTGGACGGTGCCGTGGCCCGGGACGTGGTCAACCCGGTCAGCGGCGCCACCTCCAACAGCTCGGCGGGAGCGGTCCGATGACGCGGCCCCCAGCGCTGCCGTCCCAGCGCCTGTACGCGGCTTCCTTCCGGGCCGTGGCCCGTCCGCTGCCGGCGGCGAGCCGATGAGCGCCCTGGGCAAGGTCGTGCGCTCCGGCGTCGGCCGGCGTCGTGTGCAGTCCTTCGTCATGGCCCTGACGACGTTCGCTGCCGTCACCTCCTCGGTGCTCTCGCTCGGTCTGCTGGCCGTCGTGCAGGCCCCGTTCGACCACGCCTTCAAGGCCCGGAACGGCGCGCATCTGTCGGTCCAGTTCGACGGCTCGAAGGCCACTGCCGCGCAGGCCGCCGCCACCGCGCACGCCGCCGGCGTCACCGAGGCGTCCGGGCCGTACCCGGTCACCGCCGCCCTGAACACGACCTTCGGCACGGACTGCACCGCGAACATCGCCCCGGGCATGCCGCTCGCCGGTCGCACCAACGAGCCGGTCATCGCCACCACCCGACCCGACCTGGCCGGCACCTCCGGCCTGGACCAACTGGTCCTGGTCCAGGGCAGGTGGCCGACCACCGCGAACGAGATCGTCCTGTCCTCATGGGACCATCAGTGCGCGGGCGGTTCCGTGGTGTTCGACTCGCTGCCGGGCAAGCCCTCGTTCAAGGTCGTCGGCAACGCGAACTCGCTGACCGACACCGCGACCGGCTTCCTCACCACCGACGGCATCGCGCGGCTGACCGCCGCCGGCGCCAAGACCGACGAGCAGATGCTCTACCGGTTCGCCAGATCCGGGACCGACGCCGACCTCACCACGGACAAGCAGGCGATCGCCGCCGCCGCGCCGGCCGGCTCGGTCGAGAGCGGACAGTCCTACCTGACCGTGAAGAAGCAGGCCGTCGGCAGCGCAAAGGCGTTCGTGCCGTTCCTGGTCGTCTTCGGCGTCCTCGGCCTGTTCCTGTCGGTGCTGATCATCGCGATCGTGGTCAGCGGCGCGGTGGTCTCGGGAATCCGGCGCATCGGAATCCTGAAGTCGCTCGGCTTCACCCCCTGGCAGGTGGCCCGCGCCTACGCCGCACAAGCCCTGATCCCGGCGACGATCGGCGTGGTGGGCGGCACGCTGGTCGGCAACCTGCTGGCTGTTCCGGTCCTGGGCAGTGCCAGCAAGGGTCTCGGTGCCGCCGACACCACTCTGCCTGTGTGGGTCAGCCTCGTCGTGCCGATCGGCACCTTGGTCGTCGTCGGTGTCACCGCGCTCATCCCGGCACTTCGGGCCGGCCGACTGCCGGCGGTGCAGACCCTGGTCGTCGGCCGCGCCCCGAAGGCCACGCGCGGCCAAGGCGCGCAGCGCCTGGCGAGCCGGCTGCCGCTGCCCCGGCCGATGTCGCTGGGACTGGCCCAGCCGCTCGCCAAGCCGGCCCGGGCCGCACTGGTCGGCGCCGCGGTGCTGTTCGGCGCGGTGAGCGTCACCTTCGCGATGGGGCTGGAGACCGCGTTCACCAAGTACACGGACACGAATACCAGCGGCTTCAACGCCGCGTCGATGCTCGTGGTGCCCGCCGGCACGCCCGCCGGCTTCCATTCCCCCGGCGGCCCTGCCAACCCCCACTTGGACTCCACCGAGGTGGCCGCCGCGCTCGCTTCGCTCCCGGGCACGAAGGCCGCGTTCGGCTGGGGCAACAGCGGCGCGACCGTGATCGGCGCGCCGACGGGGGACCATACAGTGGTGGACACCACCACCGGCGACCTGTCCTGGACCAACCTGGGGCTGGTTAACGGCCGCTGGTACCAGAACCCCGGCGAAGCCGTGATCAACGACCACCTGGCCTCGGCGGCCGGGATGCACGTCGGCGACACCGTCACCGTGGCGCAGGACAACAAGCGACTGCCGCTGCGGATCGTCGGCATCGACTTCGATGCCAGCGGCAACGGGGTCGTGATGACCGATTCGGCCACGTTCACCGCCGCCGGTCTGACGCCGTACATCACCCAGTTCAACGTCGAGCTGGCCGACAACGTCAGCGGCCCGGCCTGGTCCGCCTCGGCCACCGCCGCGCTGACCCCGCTGCACGCCGCGGCCGCCCCGAACATTACGTATGAGAACTACACGGTGCTCATCATGAGCGCCCTGGTGGCCACCCTCACACTGATGATGATCGCGGTCGCCGCGCTCGGCGTGCTGAACACCGTGGTGCAGGACACTCGGGAACGGATCCACGACCTGGGGATCTTCAAGGCCCTCGGGATGACGCCCAAGCAGACCATCGTGATGGTACTGACCTCGGTGAGCCTCACCGGCCTGGTCGCCGGGCTGATCGGGGTCCCGATCGGGATGGCGGTGGAGAAGGCGACGCTGACCCAGATGGGGAGCGCGATCGGCAGGAACCTGCCGCCGAGCGTGACCCACGTCTACACCGCCGGGATATTGCTCCCGCTGCTGGCCGGCGGGATCGCGATCGCCCTGCTCGGGGCACTGCTGCCGGCCGGCTGGGCGGCGCGCTCCCGGACCGCCACCGCGTTGCGTACCGAGTAGAACCGGTCGGGTGTTGGTGCAGGTCCAGCCACATGTCCCTCATGTCCTCGCCATGCTGGCTGCAACCGCGCGGCGGGCCGGTCGGTCACGGGCTTAGGCCATGTCTCTCCGATCATCGGATCGTTAGCTTGGTATGACTGGTCGCGGTGATCTGACGGACGAGGAATGGGCCCGGCTGGAGCCGCTCCTGCCGGTGAGGAACGGACGTTGCGGCAGGTGGCGGGACCATCGGCAGGTGATCAACGGCGCCCTGCACCGAGTTCGGACCGGGGTGCAGTGGCGCGACCTGCCGGAGCGGTTCGGCCCGTGGAAGACCATCCACAAACGGCTCTTGCAGTGGTCGGCCGACGGTACTTGGGAACGGCTGCTGCGGCAGGTCCAGGCCGCCGCGGACGCCGAAGGCGCGATCGACTGGGACGTCTCGGTCGACTCCACGGTGATGCGCGCCCATCTGGCGGAGGTGGTGCGGCAGGTGAGGGTCTGGGCCGCTCGCGGGGTGGCTTCACCACCAAGGTCCACTTGAGCGCCGACGGCAGGTG
>NZ_JBIVVS010000041.1:33160-44421 GCF_044768625.1 Kitasatospora sp. NPDC091207 | reverse complement strand
TCAGGGCTTGCTTGAGCCGTGGTGCCCGGAAAGCGGGCACGCCCGGTTCTGAGGGGGCTCCGGCGCAGCAATGCGCCGGAGCTACCCGACTGTTCGCCGCCTATGCCACTTCCCGCGGCCGTGCCCTGGTGGACCGGGAACTGTACTTGCCCAAGTCCTGGACCAGCGACCGCGATCCGTGCCGGGCGGCCAAGGTTCCCGACGAACGCGACTTCGCCACCAAGGGCGAACTGGCCAAGCACCTGGTGCTGCGTGCCCTGTCCTCCGACCTCCCCCTGGCCTGGGTGACCGCCGATGCCGCCTACGGCCAAGAGGGGCGCTTCCGCCGCCTGCTGGAGCAGTCCGGCCTCGGCTAGGTGCTCGCGGTGCCCAAGTCCCAGCGGGTTTCGGCCCACGCATCGACTACCTCTTCGCCCAAGCCCCACACGAGACGTGGCAGCCGATCTCCCGCGGCGACGGCGCCAAGGGGCCGAGGCTCTACCACCGGGCGGCACTGGAGCTGCCCACGGTCACCGAGTTCGACGACCAGGGCGAGACACCGATCCGCCGACGGTGGGCACTGGCCCGCCGCAGCCTCAGCCGACCTGACGAGATCGCCTACTTTCTGGCCTACGCCCCGCCGGAGACCACCGTGGCCGACCTGGCGCGGATCGCCGAAATGCGCCGGCAGATCGAGGAGTGCTTCCAGGCGGCGAAGAACGAGTGCGGCCTGGACCAGTACGGGGTTCGGCGCTATCCGGGTTGGTACCGGCACATCGCCCTGGCCATGCTCGCTCATGCCTGCCTCGCGGTCATGGCGGCCGACGCGGCGACCAAGGGGGGTGCAGAAACGATTTCGGCACTCTGGCCCCGCTCACTGTGGCAGAAGTCCGCCGACTCCTGGCGCCTCGCCTCACCTCGAACCACTGCGCCGGCCGGCCCCTTCGCGCGGACCTGCTGAGCTGGTCGGGTTGGCGCCGTAGACGCCAAGCCGTCGCCCGCCGCTGCCACTACCAACGACGATCGCACTCGGGAGAGGGGCGTTCCGCAAAGACCGCCCCTCTCCCGTCACCAGCCCACCACACTCCCCACGATGCCTCTGACCAGGCCAGATAGCGAACCGCTGCTGGAGTACCAGGTGGTGAGTAGATCAGTAGGCGCTCGGCTGGGGTATCCCAGTCGAGCGCCTTGCGTGGGCGGCCGTTGAGTTCCCGGGCGACGTGTTCGAGGTCTTCGGGGCTGGATGCTCAGGTCTGTGCCTTTGGGGAAGTACTGGGCGCAGGAGGCCGTTGGTGTTTTCGTTGGTGCCGCGTTGCAACACCTGCCGCAGCGCCACGGCCCGGCACAGGGAGCAGCACGACACCAGCCCCCTTGAGGCGCTGGCGGCCTGACGGCCCCGGCGAGCAACGGGGGCACCACGGCCAATCGCAAAGCCGAAGTCACCTCATGACCCGGCCGAACTCGCCGGGTTTCTCCGGGCCTCACCGACTTCTTCACCACCGACGACAAGCACGTCGACCAGACCGTGAACACCCACGACGGCTTCGACACTGCCATCGACCGGATCAGCCGCTCGCTGGAACACCAAGCGGACACGCTGACCTGATACGTCGACATGTCGTTGCGGGCGGGTGCCATTGGCTCCGGCACCCGCCCAGGCGCATTCTGCCGCGCAGCCGGTCGGGCTCCGACCCGCCAGCTACGCGAGCTCGATGCTGATCTGGGCGCCCAGCTCGCGGAAGCCCAGCGCCAGTGCGACCCGTCGGGACGCGGGCACCCGCGCCCGCCACTGCGGGAGCAATCCAGCTGCCAGCGCGTGCGCCACCGCCGCGGAACCTGTCGCCCGGGCAAGGCCCCGCCCCCGCCAAGCAGGGGCGGTCAGCACGCTGACGTGGGCAGTCCGGCTCGGCCAGGACCGGTATCCGGCAGCGGCGACAACCTCGCCTGCCTCACGGATCACGAACGCGGGCGAGGTGATCTCGTCCAACCCGGCCTCGTCCGAGTCTCCCCCGCCCGCCAGGTTCTCCAACTCCCGCAGATCGGGATACTCTCCCGGCACCTGTTCCACCATCCGGCTGCGGGCCTCCGCCGACCGGAACCCGTCGTCGGACACATACGCCAGCGCCGCAGGACCGAGAATCCGGGCCACCGGCAGCACCCCGCGGAGCGAATGAGCACCGGCGAGAGCCCCCACAGGCAGCTTCGCCAGCGCGTCGCGCACCGTCTCGGCCGTGGCCTCGTTGGGCGTGGTCACGATCGCCGAACTGCCCAGCACCACCACGCCCACCCAACCCGAGGGGCACATCCTCGACTCCGGCGATACCACCACGCTCACACCCCCAGTCGGCGAGAACACCACGGGCACCGAAGCGAGTTCCTCCCACAGCCCACGGGCTCTGGCCAGCAAGGGATCTATCGACATGGACCCGATCCTGCCAGCCCGAGTACCCGACGAACCTGCGGAATGAAGCAGACGAGACCGCCACCAAGAGCCATGAAACCCCGCAAAACATGAACGCCCACCCAGACACATCCTGCCGGGGGCGGGCGCGGTGGGCGAGGGAGGGCGACGGACCGGTGGCGGCCCGCCCCACGAGCGGGACGGCTCCCCGCCCCGGGCAAGCGGCCACGACCGCGCCCCCGGGGAACGGCCGGCCGAACAGGCCCAGGCGCCACGGCGGAAGCAACCGCAGGCACAGCGACAACCGGGGCGAGACGCGAGCAACGACCGGGCGGTGGGTGGCGGGCGGGGCCTCAGGACAAGAGCGGCCCGGGCTCACCTCCATCCCCCACACCGGCCGGGCCGGCGGCGCTCCCAGCCGGTGGCCGGTCGCGACAGCGTTTCCGCGCATTGATCGGCGAAATTCCGGCGCGACCAGGAGCTTCTTCCGACGGCCCGTCCATTCGATTCGGGCCCGGGAACCGCCACCGGCCGCTGCGGGCGCGCCCGGGGCCCTGCGACGGTCTCCGCCGACCACGACACGAACACCCACAGTGACCGGAGCCGGAACCCCGGAGCGCCCCGGAACCGACATCCGGTCCTGTCCGGGCCGACCCGAAGTGGTCCAGCAGGAGACGCGTCAAGCGCTCAAACCGTACTCAGATCACGCCTTCAACGCTCGAAACCAGGCGGCCGACGGAAACCCCCGAGTCAGGCCACACCTGACCAGACCGGCCCCGGCCCCGGCCCCGGCCCCGGCCCCGGAGGAAGCCATGCCTGACACTCAGTCAGCCACTCGGGACAACGGATACCGCACAGACCGATTTGATCGGGCCCGGAGTGGCAGGAATCCGCCCGACAGGAGATGCCTGAACGGCAGATCGACCCGGCACTGGCCACCGCCGGACAGCGGGGACTGGAAGCACTGGACGGCGAGCAACTCGCCCAGGCCGTGCGGCACACCCGTGTCCCCACGAACACCCGCCCGCCCTCCACGAGGCACTCGGCCTACCGCCCGACCGGACGATCGACCGGCCTGCCGGAGGCGACCGGACACCCGGCCAAAACGCCCGACCGGGCGGGCGGGCCCCGCCCCGCCCCGGCGCAGCGCGCCGACGCCGGCCGCACACGATCGAGGGGCGGTCTCGGGGAGACCGCCCCTGGTGGTCCATCAGTTCACCGCGCTCACCGCGCAGCGCTCCGAACAGGTAGAACGTCGAGGTCCCTGCTGGAGTACCAGTCGGTTGGCCCCGCGCCGACCACGGCCCGAGGGTGGCGGAGCATCCTAGTCGGTCGGCTGCGCATGCGGGCGGGTGCGGAACGGGCCCTGGTCGGCGAAGGCGTGGGCGGCGAAGCGTTCGCCCATCCGGCGGTACGCGGCGGCAGAGGGGTGCAGGCCGTCGGGAAGGTCGTTCACATCGGCCGGGCCGAGCAGTTCACGTCCGTCGAGGTGGTGCAGGTGAGGATCGTGTGCCTGCCGGAGCGCCACGATTCTTGCCAGCTCGTCACGGACCACCTGCAGCGACAACGCCCCACGGGCCAGATCCGCCGGGTCGCCCAGCGCTGTGATCCTCCCGTCCCGGCCCACCGCGGTCGGACCGGGACACGCGTCAAGTGCCGGGCAGCTCACCGGGGAGATCACCAGCAGCGGGGTGTCCGGGTGGCCGTCCCGGATCGTGTCCAGGAATCCGTGCACCGCCGGGCCGAACGTCCGCCGTCGGAAGGTGGCCAGGCCCACGATGTTGACGCCCGTCTTGAGGCTGATCAGGTCGGCGGGCAGGTCGCGGATCGTCCGGGCGACATAGGGGTCCAGCATGTCGTTGCCGGGCTGGCTGAGATTGGTCACCTCCGCGCCCCCGAGCGACGCCGCCACCACGGGCCAGGTGCCGGTGGGGCCGTCGGCTTCGAGACAGTGGCTGATGGAGCTTCCGTGGTGCACCCAGAGGGGCCGGCCGTTGGGCAGGGGTGCCAGGACCTCACCGTCGGCACGCAGCGCCACCAGTTCCGTGGGGGTCTGCTGCGGCAGCCACAGCTCGACGTTCTTCATGCCGGTCGCCAGCCCGGCGAAACGTACCGTTCCCGGCTTTCCCGGTATCAGCCGCTGCGCGGCCCCGGGGCCCGCCATCCGCACCACATGACCCAACGGCGCTCGTCGGCGCCCGGTAAGAGCGCCGTCCACCGTCAGGTCCAGCATCCCGGTCGGCCGAGGCCGGGGGTCACTGTCGAGCTGCCCCGTGGAGGTGAGAACCTCGAACTCGAGCACCCGCGCATCGGTGCGGAACACCAGTCGCACCCCCGAAGGCATCACCGTTCCCCCGTAGACCGACGGATCCTGGTACTGCTCCTTGGTCCACGCCGGCAATCGGCGCGGCATCACCCCTGCCGGTGTCCTCTCCAGGTCCAGCGCACCCCGCACCTCGACCGGCCCGCCCACCAGCGGATACTCCCGCATCGCCACTGTCACCGCTCCTCGGCTCCGGCCCTCCCGGCCGAGCAGGTGCTCAACCGGAACCATCGGGCCCCTCCCAGAAACCTACGCCAGCGCCCACACATGCTCTGCGAGTACTGCAGAGGCCCTCCGGCGCCCGCCAGACTTTCCCCGGCGCCACCACCGTGGTGGTGGTCAACCCGCCGCCGGCGCAGAGCCGACCTACTCGCCACCGCACCCTCAAACCGGGAGATCCTCCCCGACCAGCGGGAAATCGGCTCCTGCATCGACTGCGGAACCCAGGTGATCCGCACGGCGCACAGCACGCGCAACACCTGCTCGAAACGGTGCCTCTCGCTCAGCAGCCGCCTCCGCGACGCCGAGCTCGCCCTCTACGAGAACCCCAACACCGTCGAGAACGACACCCTCTGAACTCGACGGTCCCGTGACAGGTGATCTTGACTGCTTGCCAACCGATCTTGAGGAGTCGACACTGTCGCCTACGGGCGTATCCGTTGCTCTCGACGGAGCGCGGCCGCGCTCCGGACATCCGCCAGAGCGCGCTCTCGGTCGACCGGCTTCGGCTCGAAGAGTCCGGGCGCCCGGCGTGCGTGCTCCTGCCAGCGGTCTTGCCAGAACTCCACCGTCCAACCAGGCCATCGCTGCGGCACCTCGTACGCCTCCGCCGATGCTCCGAGCAACCACCAGCCCACCCGGCCGCGCAGCGGGTCGATGTGGATGCCGGCATCGGCTGGCAGCTTGCACACCCCGTGCTCAGGGGCGCCAGCCAGGCGGTCGAGCAGGGCGACGCCTTCTCGGATCGGGTGGTCGCTGATGTTCGCCAGCACGTGGCAGCGGTCCGTTCCGACCGTCACCACCGCGAGCATCGACTCGGGGTCGGCCGGGTCCTCGTCGTCCGGTTCGAACAGCGGCCCCACGAGAAGGCCCCCGTCGCGATCGCGGACGTGTTCGGGATCCAGCCCCAGGTAGGTGCGCAGTTCGGCGGGGCCGTCGTACATCCACCGGATCTCCCAACCCGTCCACGCCTCCCGCAGCAGTTCAAGGGTGGCAGCCCGGTGGCGCATCTGGGCGCTCAGCCCTTCCTGGGCGAACAGCATCAGCACCTTCCGACCGAGGTCGATCAGTGCCGCACCTTGGCACATCACATCGTCCAGCCACCAGTCGTCCGCACTCAGTCGCCGGACCATCGAGAGAGCCTCTGCCGGTCCAGCGAGCAGGTCGAGGTCGATCCCCACCGCTCCGAACCGCGACAGGTACAGCTCGTACTCACCGCTCTCGCGGACAACGACGAAGTTCGCACGATCACCCATCCCCCCAGGATGGCCAACAGCACAACCGTGCCACCACCGAACTCAACGCACTCGGATGGCCCTGAAGACCGAGTGGCAATCGGTCAGGGTCTCACCTCAGAAGACGTCAACGGTCAAACTTCCCTGTGTTGTTGCACGGGTCCGGGCCGGCCCTTCGTACGGTTGGCCCGCCCGGGGGTGTCGGGTGTGGCTTTCAACTTCTGCCGCTTGTGACTGCCAACGATTGGCCGCCCGACGCCCCACGACGACCCGGCTGCCAATGAGGAATTGCCCACGATCGCTCCGTGGGGAATCGACAGCGAGGTCGTCCGTGGTATGTCCGCACGGTCCGACGCACGGAGGAACCAAGTGGCCATCCGGGCCGGTATCGACGCAGGCAAGACCCCCACCATTGCGTGGAGACAGACGAGAGTGGCCGCCGGTTGCTGTCGCGACGGGTCGCCAAATACGAGCCGGAGCTCCTCCAACTGCTCGCCGATGTCCCGGTTCTGGACGACGGGGCGACGTGGGGCATCGACGACGGCGGGGCCGACTTGGTGATCGCGGTGCTCCTCACCCACGGCCAGCGCGCCTTCCACATCTCCGGACGGGCCATCAACCGCGCCTCCAAGGGCTACCGCGGCAAGGCCAAGACCGACGCCAAGGACGCGGCGGTGATCGCCGACCAGACCCGCATCCGCCACGACCCGCATCCGCCACGACCCGCATCCGCCACGACCCGCAGCTCCTGCGATCCAGCAACGAGATCGCCACCGACCTCAAGCTCCTCACCACCCACCGCTCGGACCTGATCGCCGACCGCACCCGCACCGTCAACCGCCTCCGCGCCCTCCTGACCGGTGTCTTCCCCGCGCTGGACCGGGCCCTGAACCTCACCAACGCCGGACCGATGACAGTGCTGACCGGCTACCAGACCCCGGCCGCCCTGCACCGGCCGGGAGCCAAGCGGCTGGAGACCTGGCTGCGGAACCGCAGCGTTCGTGGCGCCGGACAGATCGCCGAGGCCGCACTGGAGGCCACCGCAAGCCGGCGCACCACTGTTCCAGGCGAGAAGACGGCCGCCCGGATGATCCACACGCTGGCCGCCCAGGTGACAGCCCTCAGCCAGCAGGTCGCCGAGATGGACAAGGTCATCGCGGCCCGGTTCCGCGAGCACCGCGATGCCGAGATCCCTCGCCAGCCTGCCGGGCCTGGGCCCCATCCTCGGAGCCGAGTTCCTGGCCGCCACCGGCGGCGACATGGCGGCCTTCGGCACTCCCGACCGCCTCGCCGGCTTCGGCGGAGCCGCGCCCGCGCCCCGTGACTCCGGCAAGATCAGCGGCAACCTTCGCCACCCGCAGCGCTACAACCGCAGGCTCCAACGCGTCTTCTACACTTCCGCGCTGATCAGCATCCGCCGCTACGACGAATCGCGGCGCTTCCACGACCGCAAGCGTGCCGAGGGCAAACGCCACACCCAAGCCGTCCTCGCCCTCGCCCAACGCCACGTCAACGTCAGCTGGGCGCTCCTGCGCGACCAACGGTCCTACCGGCCGACCCCGCCAGTGTCCCTCGCGGCTTGACATACGGCATAAGGAATCGCTGAGACGGGTCACCGGCCGACCAGGCCGGATGTCCCATCACGCTCCCGGCCCGGACGCGAGAACGCTCCGACCGGGGAAACGGCCTGGGACTGTCCCGGCGAATCGGTCGAAACGGACTGTCAGGTTCCGGACATTGCAAGAACTGTCCGGAAGATGATCGTCAGCCCGTCAGGCGAGCCCGTGACCTGCGTCGTCACAAAAACACCACACCGCTTCCGGTCGGAATTGGTCTCGACCATTGCCCCTCCTTCACATTCGGAGGAGGCTCCTCGGCGAAGCGCAGGGGCACGAACCCCGGCGCTCACCAATGGGAGGAAGACCACCATGTCGCTTCGCAAGGCATTCTCCGCCGTGGCCGTGGCCGGGCTCGTGGCCGGCGGCGCCCTGATCGCCGCCCCGGCCGCCCAGGCGTCCACCTACACCTACATCGGCATCTACCCGACCGCCGCCGCCTGCCACGCGGCCGGCCAGGCGTACGTGAACAGCCACCAGGCCATCGTCTACTTCTGCGACACCACCACCGAGACGGGCCCGGCGCGGCTCTCCGCAGTCCTCTACTGAGCCTCCGGAACGCACTGATGGTGGGCCGCACGACCGGCGGCCCACCATCGTTCGAGCAGCGGAGAAAGGCGATCGGCGGCACCCCGCAGCGGGAGACCGAGGCCTCACACCCGAGGGACAGCGTCGCGCTCGCCCCGCCCGTGCGCGCGGTGGTCGACCTCAACCGCCGCACCGCGGAGCTCACCGGACTGAGCACCGAAAACCTCGCCGGCGCCCAGCGGGAAACCGGCATCGCACCGGAGGCCGCGGCGGTCCGCGAGACCGTCGCCTACGTCCGCGACCGCCCCGAGGCCCCGGCAGTTGTGATCCCCTGGTGGACTGCGCGCTGGTCTTCGCGTAGGACGGTGGCGATCCCGGCGAGGGGTGGCAAGCCGCCGGCGGTGAGCCGGTCGAGCCAGCCTGGCAGGGGTGGCGTCGCGGGTGTTGAGCATGGTGGCGAACTGGCGGATCAGGTCGTGGGCACGGTGGAGTGCCGGGCAGTGGTCAAGCGGTCGGCACAGGCGCCGTCCGGTCCGGAGGCTGTGCCGGTGGGATGCCGTGATGATCCAGCGGGCGGCATCGCGTGGCGAGGGGCCGTTCGCGGGCTCGTCCAGCGGCAGGCCGCGTCGCAGGGGCGCAAGGGACGTCTTCACGCGCTGGCAGTCGCCCAGGTAGCCCATACCGAGGAGTTCCCGGTGCGCACGCAGGAGCAGCACCCACTCCTCGATGAGCAGGCCGAAACGGTGCAGCCGGGCCTGGACGGCGTCGTCGACGGCGTCGACCTCGACCCGGGCGCGCTGGATCGAGCGCAGGACGGCCGTGGTGAAGTCGGCGGTCTGCACCATGCCGGGCACGACGCGGCTGGCGTACACCCGGAACAGGGTGGTGCGGCGGTAGGGCGCGGCGACGGGCGCGAACCCCCAGCATCTACCCGGCCGTGATCCACACCGCCGCCACGAGGGTGACGTAGGCGTAGCGGTCGGCGATCGCGGCGGGCCGGCCGTACGGAGTCAGAGCGCGAGTACGGGCCGGGTGGAGAAGTCCTCGCAGATACCTTCGCCGTCCGGGCCGTACGCGAACTCGGCCATGTAGGGGTTGCGGTTGGCAGTGGCCAGGGGGAGCCAGGCGAGCAGACGGCCGTAGCCGCCGCAGGCGGACTCGCCGCCGTCGCCGCCGTGAACAGCGGTCTCGTCGCTGGTCAGCTCCGTACGGTAGGTGTCGTAGGCGATATGCAGGCCGAAAGCGTTCAACTCGTGTTGCGGGCCGGTGTGGTTGTCGTAGGGGATGCGGTCGAGGGGGCAGCCGTTGCCCCACCGGAACAGGGTGTCCGCGCCGGCGCCGCAGGCGTGCTCCCACTCGTCGGAGCTCGGCATCCGCAGGCCGCGGGCGGCGAGCACGGCCGACATGTCGGTGGGCTCCTCGGTCAGGTTCTCGTCCTCCACGGCCATGAGCACCGTCGCCAGCGTCGTGGTCCGACGGGGGCTGAGGTTGCGGGCGAGGTGGGTACGCAGGTCGTCGCCGTGACCGAAGCCCTGGTCCAGGCTCCGGGCGTAGTCGGCGGCCTGCTCAGGCGTCGGCCGCCAGGCGTCGAGGTCGAAGCCGAGGTTCACGGCACCGCCCGGTATCAGGGCGAAGTCCTGCGCGTCGCGTTCGATCCGGACCCGGTGCAGCTCGGAGCCGAGATGTTCGACGGCCTCCACCGAGGCGACCCGGCCGCCCACACGGTCCGCGGCCCGCTGGGCGAACCGGCGCGCGGTGGGCAGGTCGAACGAGCGCCACTGGTCAAGACTGAGGTCAGCGAGAGACATGAGTCGGAGTGTTCCACGCAGCCCTGACAGATTCGCTGCTCGGGGCGTCCCAGGAGTGACAAACGCTCCTGGGACGCCTCGTCGCGGGCCTGTCGGACCACGTTGGTGGGATCAGTTCGGCTCTCTATGACCCTTTCTGGGCTTCGAATCTCGCGCACTTCGCGCGCATTTGCACCACATGGAGACAAGAGCTCACAGGCGGTGACAGATTGTCATGCCCGTCGACAGGGAGCTGCCCTGAGCCTCAGCCATCTCCTCGCACCCACCGCGCAGCGATGGCTACACGCCGAAGTCGTCGACGAACCTCTGCAGATCCGTGCTCAGGTCGAGGGTCTCCAGCGTCGCGTCGAAGTCGGCCCACCACACCAACCGGACGTCGGGGGCGATCTCCCGCAGCACGGTGTGCAGGACGGTCAATGGCGCCGACCACGGTTCCCGGTCGGCGAAGGAGAACACGCGGTGTGCCTTGTCGAAGGACAGCTCCGCCCCGTGCCGGGCTCCACCTCGGCCCGGATCTCGACGAAGCCCTCGAAGGCCTCCGAGACACTCGCGCCCGGCCAGTGCCGGCTCAGGGACTCCTCCAGCCGCGCCCGGCTGAAGGACCACGGACCGGCCCGCTCGCGGTCGGCGCTGATGTAGAAGCTGGATCCCACGGCGTTCTCCTTCGTGCGGGGCCACCGGTGTCGGTCAGGGTAGACCCGGGAGCGGCCGGTGACGGGCTCGGCGGCCATCAGCGCGTCGAAGTAGGCGGCGGCCTCGGGATCGTTGGTGATCGCTTCGAGGTGACCTTGTTGCGGGGGTCCTGGAGCGCGGAGGCGTACCACTCCATCCTCCTCGCCTCGCCGTTCAGCGTGGACTCGTAGGCGAAGTCGGGCACGCCGTCGACGTTGCCGACCCGCATCGGGGACTTGCGGCTGTGCTGCTGCCCGCGGTGATGAGTGCGGGGTCCATGCCCCTCCCCTCGTGTGGCACCGCTCCCCTGGGTGCGACAGCGCCGGACGCTATCAGCGTGCAGCATGCGGAACACACACCACCACCCGAGTCGTGGGGGGGGGGGGGGGGGGGGCCGGCCCGGGGGGGGCGCCCGCCCCCCCCCCCCCGCGGCCCGGTCGCCCGGGCGCGGTCCGGCGTGGCGCGGGTCGGCGCGGTGGA
>NZ_JBIVVS010000041.1:0-33150 GCF_044768625.1 Kitasatospora sp. NPDC091207 | reverse complement strand
CGGGGGGCGCCCCGGGCCGGGGGGGCGGCAGCCGCCGATCTATTGGGGGGGGGGGGGGGCCAACCCCCCCCCCCCCCCCCCCGCGGCGGGGGGGCGGGGGGGCCCCCCGGCGGGGGCCCCCCACTCCTGCCACCGGCCTGGCGGGCGGGGCCTGGTCGCCGCGCAGCGTGAGGGCCGCGCTGCGGGTGCGCTCCAACCCGTCGGACACCTGGCAGCGCGGCGGGGTCGAAGTGACGGGAGAGGTCGCTGACGGCCTCGTGGTCGGCCTGTAGAGACCGGCGCGGTCGGGGGCGGTTTAGAGGGGGTTGGCGACAGGGCCGGCGGACACCGAGCGCCGGGTGCAACCGGGCACGGAACACCCGAACGACCCGTCAGCTGGCCGATCAGTGCTCTGCCAGGTCTGATACACGTACGGGGGGGTCGTCCGGCCAACTTCACCCGCTCGCTGACTTGCCTGGAGGACTGGATCAGTCAGTCCCGAGGATGGTGTTCCTGTGGGCCTCCTTCTCTCGTACAGGGGTGAGCGGTCGGGTGCCGGGGCCGGATGGAGGATCGCCGGGCAGAGGTGGCCGGACTGTCCGCGCTCAGCGTTCAGTTGTCGCGGGGCACTGGTGTCGTTCGGGCGGGAGGTGTCGGGGAACCAGGCAGCCTTACGGTGGCCACCGCACCGTCCGTCGTGCCGTCGGATCCGGGGACAGCATGGCCGAGTGACACCTCGCCGCCGGCATCGCGCACCGCTTGCGAGACGATCGCCAGGCCCAGACCGGAGCCTGGTAGCTGTCGGGCGGACGGCGCTCGCCAGAACCTGTCGAACACGTGCGGCAGGTCTTCGGGCGCGATGCCCGGTCCGTGGTCGCGAATCGTGAGAACGCCGGAGGTCAGCGAGACGTCGACGGATTCGCCGACCGGGCTGAACTTCACCGCGTTGTCGAGGAGGTTGACGACCGCCCGCTCCATGGTGTGCGCATCGGCTCGCACGTACCAGGGCTGGAGATCGACGTTGAACACCAGAGAGGGGCCACGCAACCTCGCGCGGTCAAGTGCGCGGGAGACGATGTCGTGCAGCCCCAGCACGGCAGCGGGAGCGGCACCCGCGGCCTGCGCGGGCCGGGAGAGGACCAGCAGATCACCGATGAGGGTGGACAGTTCCACCATCTGAGGCTTCACGCCGGCGAAGAGTTTTGCGCGCGTTGCCGCCGGCAGTGGCCGCCCGGTCTCCTCGCTGCGGACCAGGAGGTCGATGTTGGTGCGCAACGAAGTCAGCGGGGTACGGAGTTCGTGGCCGGCGTCCGCGATGAGCCGCGACTGACTGTCGCGGGACTGAGCGAGGGCGGTGCTCATCGCGTTGAACGCGACACCGAGGCGGGCGATCTCGTCGCTGCCGGACACGTCGATGGTGATGCCCGGGTTTTGAGTGCGCGCGATGGACTCAGCCGCCCGGGTGAGGTGGTCGACGGGCTGCAGGGCCCTGCGTGCGAGCCACAGTGCGCCGGCAGCCGAGACCGCGATCACCAGTGCGGCCGCGTAGGTCGTGATCAGGGCGATTCCGAACAGCGCGTCGTGCACCGGGCGTAGCGGCTGGGAAAGCGCGACGGCCGCCGTGGTGGGCCTGCCGTTGAACACCACGGGCCCGTAGCTGACCACGTACACACGCACGGCGTCGCCGTTGGCCAGCCGCCCGTCGCGGTAGTAGGAATGTGCGCCTGCTCCGCTCGTCCCGCTGCCCGCCACCAACAGGTCCCCGTCCGCGACCTTCACGGACCGGAATTCGTTCGGCGGGCAGGATGTTCCGTCCGCCAGGATCACGGTGGGGATGGTGTCCCTCGCCATCCACGGTTGGGTCACGACCCCGCGGCACCAGTCGTTCAGCGCCCTGATCTCTGACTGGGGAGGCGCGTGGACGTTGGGTGCCCATGTGCGTGCCAGCGTCTGATCTACCTGTACGGTCATCTCCCCGCGCGCCACGAACCAGCCGGTCACCGCGCACACCATCACAGCCAGTGACACGGCCGCAGCGACGTAGGACGCCAGCCGACCACGCAAGGTCGTCCGGCCGAACCAGTGAGCCCGCGACCGGGGAGCCCCCGCCGTCTCACCTGCCGACCTCCTGCCCGGCTCCGCCCTCCCCGTCTGAGAACCCCCACCTGCCGCAGTCACCACCACACCTCTCGTCATCCCTCCCTCGGCGCCGAGACGGCCCCTGTCCGAAGATCGGGCCCGAAGGTGAGAAATCCTGAACAACTGCCTGAGCCATGCCTGAGAAGACGTCACCTCTCCGAAGACGGGCACTCCCCCGAGTCGGACGGTCGGCCATGGCGAGGATTCCGCAGCCCCGGCCGGCGGGCAGGGGGCCGCTCAGTCCGCCGGAACCCGGTCGGCATCCGCACCTGCCGTCCTCCGGTCGGCAATCACCCCTCCACAGGGGACATCGCCACGACCGCGCCCCTCGACCAGGCCCGGTGGCCTGGGGGGACGTTGCCGTCCGGGTGTCGGGGCCGCCGCAGGCTGTCGCGCGCACAGCTGAGGGGGTGCCGGCCGCCCGGCCGACGGCGGCGGACCCGGGCCCGGATGTCGCCGAGCAAGCCGTGCAACTGGCCTGTGGGTTCCGCATTCGGGTGTCCCATGGCATCGCCGTGACCGGCAGGGCGTCGGCATTCCGCGCTCGCGTCCTCCGAGCGCGGTCCGCAGAACAGTGTCCAATCCTCGCCGGCCTGTTTCGCGTGGCGAGCGGGCCTCAGTTCTTGACGGCCTCTGCGATCTGCAGGGCTGCCTGTGCGGGCGTGAGGTGGGTGGTGTCGATGACCTCGGCCTCACCGTGTAGCCATGTGCGGGCCGCCTCGGCGTAGGGCTCAAGGTATGTGAGACGGAACGGGGAGTTGGGGCCAAGAACCGTGTCGCCCGCGATGCGCCCGCGGAGGGTGTCCTGGTCGGTGTGAAGGACGAAGTGCCGTACCGGAATCTCATGTTGGGCCAGGCCCGTACTGATCTCGCGCCAGTACTCCTCGATCAGGACAGTCATGGGCATCACCAGAGTGCCGCCGGTGTAGTCGAGTACGCGACGGGCGGTCTCGACTACGAGCGGCCGCCACGGCGGCCAGTGCTGGAAGTTGTCCGTCCCGGGCAGCCCCGGCGTGATGTCCATGAGTGTCTCACCGACCTTCTCGGCGTCGAACACCCTTGAATCCGGGATCAGTTGCTGCACGAGTGCACTGGTCGTCGTCTTGCCTGCGCCGTGGGCGCCGTTGAGCCATACGATCATAGGACGGACGCTACCGCCGTGCCGGCGACGGGAACAGGCATGCCGGACTGTCGTCGCATCGCGTTTGCGGCGCATCCTCCTCGTTCCCTCCCCCGGCTCGACCGGTAGGTCGTCGAGAACTGGCGGCACGAGTGAGATTCCATCACCAGTGCCTGGTGCCGAAACCACCCGGCGAAGCCCCGCCCCGGCAGGGACGGCCGGCAACCGACAACTTCCGGGGCCGGCCCGCACCGGCCTACTGCGGGCAGGCCTGCCGCCAAGCCGCCCCGCACCGGCGCCGCCTCGCCGGGCAGGCCCCGCTACTGCGCGATCAGGCCCAAGAGCTGCCGACGGGAATCGAACCGGAACTGGCTACCGCCGGACAGCGCGGGCTCGAAGAGCTGGACGGCGAACAGCCCGCCCAGGCCGTCCGGCACGCCCGCGCCGCCCGCCAACACCTGACGGCCCTGTACGGGGCACTCGGCCTACCACCCCGGCCGGACGGGCGCTCGGCTCGCCGGGGGTGATGAGACGCCCGGCCAGAGCGCTCGCCCAGCGGGGCGCGGACGCGAACATCGGCTCTTCTCCGAAGAGATCAACTCAACCGATGGCCGGCGAACCACCACCACGCCACGATCGCTCCTTTGAGCCATAGTTCGCACAGCCGGTATACGCGACCTGCCGCTCCCAATAGCCTGCGCACAGGGGCTCAGTTCATATCTGATTGATCATCAAAGATCTTACCAGGGAGCTGAATTGATCCTGAAACGCTACGGTGGCCTGGAGCTCGGGTTCACCACGAACTGGCAGTCGATGCACACCGCCTCGAACGGCAACTTCCTGTCCTACGGTGAGGTCAGTTTTGCCAAAGCCGTCCCGCCATCGGGGTGGTCGGTGCTGGGCTGCGTCGCCCGCCGAACCAGGCAGGAGGCGGATCCCCAGGGCAGGCGAGGTGGGCTGCTCGCACGGGCCGTCGGCGGCGGGGACCTGCTGCGGCCGCCGGTCGACTACCGGCTGCTCTGGCGTGGTGGCGGCCCGACCACCGTCGGCGTGATGTGGCGGCCAGTCCCGCCGCCCGGGTACGTGGCCTTGGGTGACTACTACAACACCACCACCAACGGGGCCAAACCCCCGCTCGACGCGATGATGTGCGTGAAGCAGACGCACAACGGCTGGAACTACGCCCGCCGCGCCGAGGTCGGCGATCGCATCGAGGGCTTCGGCGGAGGGGGCTCCGTGCCCACGGCCCAGTTCTCGGCCTGGTCGATCGTGCCCCCGCCCTACGCGCACAACGACGAGGAGGAACGGCTCCTCCTGCCGGGCGGCATGTTCACCTGGCACGACCGCTACGACGGCAGGCCGGCGCCCACCGAGGTGTGCTGGGTCCTGGACCTGCCCGCCCAGGTCGAACGCGGCTCCAGTCCGTCGGTCCCGCAGCTGACCTCGCACACGCAGCCACCGCTGCAGAGCACGACAGTGACCGACCGGACCTTCACCGTGCCGTACTACATGGTCAACGACCCACAGCGCGAAGAGCCGTGGAAGGTCGCGAACTCCCCGTTCTACCAGATCCTGCGGAGGCGGAACTACGAGCTGATCCTCTACCGGAACAATTCCCAGGGATCGATCGAACAGCCCGCCAGCGAACAGGTGCAGATCGGCGTCTCCACCGAGAGCAGCGAGGCGTTCAACCGCACCACCGGGATCAGCGTGGGCTTCTCCTACGGTGTCGAGGCCAGCGCGAAGCCGTTCGGGATCGGCGTGTCGGCCTCCTGGGAGATCAGCCTCAGCGCCTCGCTCGAACTCGGCTACGAGAGCCGCTACGCGGTCACGACCATGCAAGACGTCACGATCACGCAGCAGTTGACGACCCCTCCGCGCTCCAGCGCCGCCCTGTGGATGGAACGCCAGCAACTGCTCCCGCTCCGGGCCGACGGCACCATGGTGAACGTTCAGGCCATACTCCCGTTCCGGTCGCGCTTTTACCACACCAGCCAGTACCCGCCGGCCACCAGGCTCGGTGCCACCGCCCGCTACGCGGAACTCGACGCCACCGGCCTCCCGTTGACCGAGCCGATCGGGATACCCGTCGGACCGCAGCAGCCGGGGGAATCCCGGGAGCCCGCCGAGTTGGACGCGCCCGGGGATTCGGTCGAGCTGAGCTGAAAGGACCTCCGCAGGACACGGGTTCTGGCTGGTCCAGTACTGGGGAACCGGCCAGAGGAACTGCCGCTGCCCGGTCCTCAGATCCACCCTTCTTGCCAGGCGCGGCGGGCCGCTTCGTGGCGGGTGCGGACGGCGAGTTTGGTGATGGCACCGGAGAGGTAGTTGCGGACGGTACCGGGAGCGAGATGGTGCTGTTCGGCGAAAGCGCTGAGGGCGTGGCCGTGGTGGACGGCGCGCAGGACGTCGAGTTCGCGGGAGGTCAGCGGACAGGGGGTTTCGGTGAGGGCGTGGGTGGCGAGCCGGTGGTCGATGTAGCGGCCGCCGGTGTGGATGTCGCGCAGGATGGCGGCGAGTTGGGTGGCAGGGGTGGTTTTGGGAACGAAGCCCCGGATGCCTGTGACCAGGGCACGGCGCAGGGACGCCGGGCCGGGCATGGCGGGTGACGAGGACGGTGGGAACGGGGCGGTGGCGGTGGATGGCCTGGGCGGCGGCGATGCCGTCGAGGTGGGGCATCTCCAGGTCCAACAGGGCGATGTCGATCGGGTGGTGGGCGGCGGCCTGGACTGCCGCAGGGCCGTCAGCGGCCTGGGCGATGACGGCCAGGTCGGGTTCGAGGTCGAGGAGTGCGGCGAGGGCGCCGCGGGTGAGGTCCTCGTCGTCGGCGAGCAGGATGCGGATCACGCGGGGGTCTCCCGGTGGGTGTGGCCGGCCAGTTCGAAGTGGCCGCCGGGCTGGGTGGCGATGCGGACGTACCCGCCGATGGCATGGAAGCGTTCCTGCAGTCCGGCCAGGCCGCTGCCGGGGTCTGCGGGGCGCGACGGGGCGCCGTCGTTGCGCAGCAGGACGCGGGCCTGACCTGCGGCGGCGGTGATGGTGATCCGGCAGTGGCTGGCACGGCTGTGGCGGAGGATGTTGGTGACGCCCTCGCGGACCAGGGCGGCGAAGGCCGGCTGGAGTTGGTGGGGGATGCGTGCGGCGTCGCCGTCGATGGCGGTGCGGATCCCGGCGGCCTCCAGGATTCCCGCGGCGTTGGCCAGTTCGGTACTCAGGCTGGCGCGCCGGTAGCCGTGGACCACGGCCCGGGACTCCTGGAGCGCGGTGCGGGCCAGTTCGGTGATCTCCCGGACCTGCGCGCGCCCCGTGGTCGCTGCGGCCGATCAGTCGCTCGGCCAGCTCGCCCTTGAGCGTGATGGCCTGGAGGCGGCTCGGTCGGCTGCGCCCCCGCCCAGCCGGCCGGCACCGTGCGCCGGGCCGCCCAACTCCTCATCAGCAGCTGCTGACCGTGCCCACCGACCTGACGACGGAGGAACCCGTGACCAACTCGCTGCGCCACACCACCACCCGCCGGGGCACGGCGCTTCGCGCCCTCGGCGCCGCCGCCCTCGCCTCACTGACCGGCCTCACCCTGCTCGCCGGCCCCGCGTCGGCCGCGCCCCAGGGGCTGGCGTCGAGCGAGTGGCACGGCTACATCTGCGACGACAGCTACTACCGGATCAAGACGCCCTTCGGACAGCTCGTGGGGAGGAACCAGGCCAGCCCCTGGGGGCGGGCCGTCCAGAGCTCCGACACCGGTGACTACCACCAGCAGTGGAAGCTGTGCCACTACAACGCCGACAACCAGATCTTCATCTTCCGCAGCAGGCAGAACGAGAACACCTGCCTGGGCATCTGGAAGCAGAACCCGAACGACGCGAGCGAGGGGCTGACCGACGCCGCCAACTTCAACGTGTTCGACTGCTCGGGGTGGATCTACCTCAACCAGCTCTTCAGGCTGGTCCACCCCTCGCCCGGCTCCAGCGAGGTGCTGCTCCAGGTCGCGCACAGCGGGAGCTTCGCCACCGTCGCCGACCCGGCCGGCGCCGCGGGTTCGCCCGTGGCCCAGTACTCCACCCGGGCGACCCTGTTCACGCTGGAGCACCTTGCCGCGTGACGGTCCCCGCCCCACCCCGGGGGCCGGCCCGAACGGCCGGCCCCCGGGCCCCTCACCGCCGGCCGGGAGCGCCGAGCACCGCCAGGGGCTACCGGGAGAAGTCGGCGGCGGCGAGGTGGGCGCTCATCTCCGAGGGCACGCTCCGAGCGGGCGCCGGCCGAGTCGTAGCACAGACGCAGGTAGTCGTAGCGGCGCGACCAGCCTGCGCTGGTCCGGTCACGACGGCATCCCCACCCTCCACCACGGCGTCGGCCTCCACCGACCCGGACCAGCTACTTGCGCGAGCCACTGCACCCCGGCCACCGCCGCCGGCGAACGACATCCCCCGCCCGCTGGTCCCCTCCTCCTTGGCCGGCGCCAGCGCGTGCACGTACCCGGCCATCGCGGCGAGTCATCGTCAAGAGCTGTGGACGATGAGAGTCGCTTAGCTTGGCGTTCACCCCCTCCCCCGCAACCCACGGCGCCACCCCACCCTCCAAGGCCCACAGCCTCCGCAGGTACGCATACCCCCGGGCCGGCCCCGCTGGTCGCGGCGCAAGCGACGGACGATCGCGCTCGGACTGCTCACGCCGGCGATGCCGCTCATCGCACTGACCTACGCCGCGGCTCAAGCCGCCCGGCACGGCGGACTGGTGGTACTCATCGAGGTCTTCCACCACCCGCTGCCGTACGGCGCCGCGGTACTGGTGCCTGGGACAGGGCAGGGACAGCCCCACCGGCCACCGGGGCGCGGCCACCCCGGCCCCGGGAACGGGCGGCCTGGACAGCGGACCGACAGGCCGGCCACGGCACCGGTGGCGGCTGCCCAAGGCCGGGACCGGTCGGGACCGGCCACGGGCGCCCGCACCGTGCCGCAGAGGCCCGTCCAAGTCTGCCTGGGACGTCCTCCGGGGGTGGCCTGTGACAGCGAAGTCGGGACGGTTGTCACCGAAGCTGGGAACAGCGCCGGTTTGTGACGGCGAGGTTGGGAAGCACCGGCGCAAGCGGCATGCCGAGGCCGACGATCGATCGGTGGCCTCGTGGATCCGCGCTGTCGAGCACGCGTTCAACCGGACGGCGTGACCGGGGACCACATGCCGAGCCACTGTTCGGCACCCCAGGCCTCGAACCGCTCCACCTCGGTGAACCCCAGCTTCGCGGCGAGCCGCATCGAGCCGACGTTGGCGGTCTGGGTGGTGAGCACCACCGGTTCGCCGGGAAGCGCGCCGGCGAGCCAGCCGAGCGCCGCCGCGCACGCCTCGGCGGCGTACCCGAATCCCCATGCCCGCGGCAGGAACAGGTAGCCCAGATCAGCCTTCCCCGCGGCAACCGGGCGACGGTGCCCCGTTGCTCTCCTGAGCAGGATCTGGCCGATCATGGACCCGTCGAGATCAACGACGAAGCTCCCGGGCCACCGCTCGGGCGCCCCGGGCATCTCGCGCTCAAGCTCGTCACGCGGCCGGGGGCCGCCGAGGTAGGTGTGCACCTCTGGCGAGGCGAGCAGCTCGATGAACGCCGCACGGTCCCTTGTCTCGGGCTCACGGAGCACGAGCCTCCCGGTCCTGATCGGCTCAGGTGGCCAAGCCACGGGTCCAAGCTCAGTCATGAAAGGCAACCTATCGCACACCCGTCGACAGGAGCCTCAGACGACCGACGAGACCGACCGGTCCCAGTCGGCCCGGGCCGCAGGGCGCCGCAGAAGAGGCCTGTCGCGCCGTGCTGTCGCGCCCGGGACACACAGGGGCCCACCGCCGTGGCCGCCCCTCGCCCCGGCCCAACCGGCGACACCCGGTGGCCGACGGCCCCCTGCAAGCGGGACGCACCCGACCCGGCGGACCGGCTCCCCGCCCCCGACGAGCAACGGGGAGCACCACGGCAGGACGGACGGCGACAGCGGTTGGACGCGGGGACCGGAACCATCCACGCCGCCACTCCGGGCGGCGGCTGAGGGCGACGGCCGCGGTGACCGTGCGGGCGAGGTCCCCGATGCCCGCTGCTGGTTCGTCGTCGCCGTCCCACCCTCCGAAGAGTACGGACTGCAGGACACGGGACTGGGTCGCGATCGCCAGCCCGGCGACGCCCTGCTCCTCCAAGGCCCTGCTCACCGCGTGGACACGATGCTGGGAAGGTCCTTCGGCGCGAAGTTGAGGGCAAGGACTGTCGCTTCGTGGCTGTGGCGTCGAGCCTGCATGAGGAGGTCGGCCGTTTCCTGCAGCTCGCGGTCGTCGAGAACCGCCTTGACCTGGTCGTGGTAGTCGTCGAGGTGCTCCAGCAGGGGGCTTGTCCGCTCGTCCAGGCCTGGGCGACAAGTCGCCGCCACTGCTCGCCCCGTGCCCGGTTGACGAGGGGTTCGATCCCGGCGGCAGCACCAGTGCCAGTACGGGGGGGTGCTGGCGGGGCCGCGGGCACCGTTCCCTTCTGCGCGGTCACGAACGGCGGGTCGGGGAGCGGCTTCTCCGGTGCCACGGTCGGTACCGGTGGCGCCGGGGGCAGCTTCGACGGCGATGGGGGCGGATGCTTCGCCGGTGGGGGTGGCGGCAGCGGCGCCGTCAACAGCACGGGCACCGCGGCGGGTGGGGGCGGAGGTGGCGGGGCAGCACCTTCGCCACCCTGACGGGCACCGGCACGAGCTATGCGCATTCAAGACTTGGGACGGCGAACCACGACGCCCGGGTGACCATCTCCTATTGGGAGTCTTCACGGGAGCCTCCTGCCCCGTATCGACGGATCCCGGGTCGGCCGGCTCCGCTCTCGGCGCTCGGACCTGCGGAAATCCTGATCACAGGTGGGTCACGTGATCTTCACAGCGGCCGCCGCGTGCCGGAGGCTGTCACCGTGAAGAACGTCCTCTGGTCCGCGCTCGCCGCCCTGTCGGTGACCGCCCTGTTCGCCGACGACAGGCCCACCACCCTGCGGGTCAAGCTCCTCGCCCTGGCGGGCCTGCTGCTGTCCGCGCTGGCCACCCAGGCATGGGTCCTGGTCACCGCCCGCCTGCAGTGCAAGAAGATCGCCTACGTCAGTCTCGGGCGCGGCCAAATCCTGGCCGAAGTCGTGATCGCAGAGACCCTCGTCCAGTTGAGGAAGATCCCGGGACCGCTGTACGTCACCTGGTTCACGCGCCGGGCCCCGCTGGCCAGGCTGCGCGTCTGGCTCGGCACCGCCCTGTCGGTCGCCCTCCAACTCGCGACCGGGGCCTGGCTACTGGGCACGAGTGCCTGGCCCGTGGGCGCGGCCGTGATCGGCGCGACACTCGTACGGGTGGCATCCACCCTGCGCGGCCCCCTGGGCACCGGCCGAATCCTCCTCGCCGTCCCCTTCAAGCCGTCGTCGCTCCCCCTCAGCTCCCCCGCCAACATCCGGGCCACAACCGCCGTCCTCCTGGGCCGCGTCGCGGACCTGCGCGCCGCCGTACCGGAACTGACCGAGCAGGACCGGCCGGATCTGGACCGCGGACTGCTCGCCCTCGCCGAGGGCCGCTACGCCGAGGCGGAGCAGTGGGGCCGCGCGGCCGCCGCACAGGGCACGTTCGACGGACACTACAGCGAGACCCTGCTGGTCAGCAGCGCAATCGCGGGCGCAGCGGACGCTGGAACGCTCCCGCGCGCGAGCTACCTGCCCCGCCTGATCACCGCGATGGACGCGATCGACGCCCCCAAGGCCAAGGTGGACCTCGTGGTCCCCGCCCGCGCCGACCTCGCACGCTTCGAGAACCGGACCGGCGACGCCGTCACCACCGCCAGACGCCAGCAGAACCGACACCCCGAACGCCTCTGGCGGGCCGACGCGGCATGCACGCTCGCCGCCGCACTCACCCACGCCGGACAGTTCGACGAGGCCCGGGACGCCCTCCACCGCGCCCACCGACTCTGCCCCGAACTGGCCCGCACCGCACACATCGAACGGCTGCTCGAGGAAGCCCGGGACCGCGCACCCACCGAGGTCGTACCCACCACCCCGTGAACCTCCCCGGCCAAGAACAAGCTGTCCGCGAAGGCCAGGAGATCTCCGTGCGGATCCTTGCCGTCGACCTCGAACGGCGACGGATCGGCTTGTCAGTCGAACGCGTGCCATAGGGCCGGGCTCATGGCCGGAGACACCGCGCCTGAGGGCCGGAGCAGACGAGCCCGGACAATGCGGCCGCCTCCGCCGGGTAGGCCGAGGCATCCTGGGGGATGCTTCACCGCATCGCCCCAGGAACGTGACCCGCCTCGATCGGGTCACCGCTCCGGCGTCGAGCGGGCAGGCAGCCGGCGTGGTCAGCGGTCCAGACTCTCCACCCATTCCGCCAGAACAGCGAAGTCCTCCGGGCCAAGGCCAGGTCAAGACCCCGGTGAACGTGTGCAGTCAGTGTGTCGGACGTTACCAATCACAGACGAATCTGAAATTCCCGCCTTCGCCTTCCTCGTGGTACAGCATGGCTTGAAGCGAACGGTCCTGTGGATCCCTGTCTGCAAATTTGACGAGAGCCTCCTCCATGGGAACGGGAAGCGCTTGGTGGGCTTTTCGGAACTCGAAGTCGGGATCTGCCCCGACAACCTCGAGCGCCCTGTACAGGAGCGTCCTTGCGGGGACGACCTCGCGGAAGTCCTGTGTGGTTGCCATGGCGAGTTGGACCACTGCCAGGCCGTCACGGGCGGTACCCGCATCGCCGGTACGCACCGCGAGGGTTGCCATACGCGACGCGAAGGCCGCGAGGACGTCGGAGGACCGGGGGTGGATGACGCGAAGAACCTCCGCCAGCGAACCAGGACCGGAGACGGCCCGCATGAGCTCCTGGATGACCCGATCCCGGTCGTTGGGCATCGGGCTCGGCCCATACCCGCGGGCCCTGCGCACGTCAAGGGATCGTTCCTGTGCCTTTGTCAGCTGCATGCTGCTCATTTCAGCGGGGAGCGAAGGCAGTAGCCGTCCCAAGTGTATCCAGCCTCAGTAAGCATTCGCAGCTCTCGAACGAGAACGCGCTCCCGGTCTTGGCCGGCATTCCAGATGTTCTCAAATACGAAGGGAGATCCGACGTATACGGTGGCGCGGTCTGCAAATGATCTTCCTGGCCCATTCGCCATTGAGATCGATCCTCCAGGGATCGATGTGGAGGATGTCGTAGCCCAGGGCCCGCCAGTTGAGCACCGCCAGAGTGTCGACGCGGGATCCGATCACGGCTATGCGTCCTGCTGCAGCCGCACCTTCGGCTGCCCCACCGCCTCCGGGGGCGATGATGCTGGTGAGACCACCGCCAGCGAAGGCGGTGTTGCAGGCGTTGCCGGGGAAGTTCGGTCGAAGGTCGAGGGGAGGCCGAACAAAACGCCGTCGGTCTGACCAGCAGTGAACTGTCCGGCGGCGGCGCCTGCCTTTTCGGTCCCGAGTTCTTGATCGCGAGTACTGCGGCCCCCGATGCGGGGCTTGCGCCTGTGAGTCGCTTGTTGTCCTCGACGTCGCACGCATCGGGGTTGAGCGGGTCGTGGGGAAGGAGGCTCGTGAACCAGGTGGTAATGCTGCAGTTGCCACTGGGGTCAGTCAGGGAGGTCTGCCCGTTGTCCGCGTAGACGTAGTCGGCGGCGTAGGGGCTTTCCGGCCGGAGCTGGATGGGGTCACGGGTGGTGAATCGCCCGGTGGTGGTGTAGCGGCGGGCCCTTGGGTTCAGGAGGTTGTCCGTCGGGTCCGTGTACTCGCCGGTGCACCGAAACCCTCCCGACCGGGCTCAGGTCGACCGCCTGGCCGCAGAACTCCCAGCCAACCCCTCGCCACGACGTCCACACGGCAGGAACGACGGGTTCCGCGAAGCCGTCAGCGAGGATGAAGTCTGAGGTCAGCAGCCCTCACCGCACAGGTTAAAGATCAAGCTAGGACATGTTTCGAAAGTGCTGGTCACATCCACTCGTTGATGGCTGCTACCAGCACCGTCGCTTCGTGGCGGACGGCGAGTCTGTCGATTCTGGTGGCTACCGCGCGGTGGCCTTCGAGATGGTGGGGGACCAGATCCACCCGGCTACCCGACAGTTCCAAGAGCCGACGCACAGGAAAAGGACACTCCACAACGCCCGGACTAAGCGATCATGGCGGTCATGACGGATGCAACTGGACCGGAGCCGCAGCCGCTGGGCATATGCCTCGTGGCCAATGTCGCTCAGGAGACCAGCCACGGCGAAGGTGGCCTGGAGATCCATCAGGGGCTGCGGCACTTCGCGCCGGAGGCGAAGGTGTGGATCGCGCCGCCGGCCTGGGGCGACGGCGGCGAAAGCGTCATTGTGGCTGGACGTCCCGAGATCGTCCTGACCGTCAAGAACTGCCCCGAATGCCGCGACGACTTCACCTGCCACCCGAGCATCCGCCAGGTCTACTGCTCGCCGCGCTGCCGCAAGGACGCCGAACTGCGACGAGAACTGCAACGCGACCAGCAACGCGCCGCTCGCCTGGGCGAGAGCTCCCGAACCCGCCCGGAAACTTCCACACGCACCGAGATGTCGCCGCCCAGGTCCACGCAGCGTCAGCCACCCCAGAAGCGGGACCCATTGGAGCCGGCCGCGACCCGCAACTGCCCGCCCTGCGACCAGCCCATCACCATCGTCGCCCTGCTGGCCACCCCAGAGGCCGCCCGCCCCGTCATCCACCCCCGCAGCGCGGACCTACCAGCGCTACGGAGAGTCCCCTGACGATAAGGACGACCACCGACAGCATCAACCACACTCCCGCCATCTGACCCGCCGACTACCCCCGGGCCCGCCGACCTTCGGTCGGCGGGCCCGGCCCTTCTCCAGTCCTCCGTGATCAACCTATCGGGGGCCAAGTCCACCGAGACCGCCTTCGTCAGCGCGCATCTCCCTGTCATACCGCTGCTGATAGACCGCGACCATGTCCCCGAACTGCCGGCCTCCGAGCTCCAGGAGCCTGCCGTCACGCCGGTCCACAACGATCGGGCCGGTTCCCACCCACATGTCCCGAGAGTCACGAGTCCTGGCCCACTTCGAGCTCTGGTATCGGAACTCCCAGCCGAACCGGTGTTCCGTCACGCTGATCATCACAGCAGTGTCACCGTCATCGGGATACGCCTTCATCACGGCCAGGTGAGCATCAAGTATCTCCCGGGCCTTCTCCGCAGTGATCACGGCCAGAGCCTACGCATCTCGCTCCCCGATCCCCACCCTCCCCACACCATTGACCAGATCAACTACGCGGGGAATGAAGAGCACGGCTGGGGAATTCCGCAGATCCTCATCAGCGTCGGGACCTGCCTTCTCCTGTTCCCTGTGAGAGCAGCAGACCGGACTCACGTCGCCTCCATACCGGACGCCGCCTGGCCAGTAGACGGGCACCCTCCGGGCTCGTCCCGGGTACATGCGTACTCCCCGGTTTCGATGTCGTCTATTGCCGTTTCGACACGTCAGCAGCGATTCACTTACGTTCGTCTTTCCGATCCCCACCTCACGCCTCTTACGACGCCTTCTCCTTATCGCTCACGACGACGGTCTTCAGCCAACACAGCGCAAGGGATTTGAAGGCCCCCCGCGGGGCGGCTCCGAAGGGCCGAACCTTCACCTCTCGCACAGCACCGCTCTTTGAAGTTCGCTACCACCAACTCCTTTTCGCGTTCAGGACACACCCGCAAGCGGCACATCGTCGTGGACGCGGGGCACGTCCTCATGGACGTGCCCCGCCGTTGGCGCAGGTCGGTTGGGTTACCAATCGTCGTGGCGCTCGCAGCGCTCGTCGTGCTCGTGGCGCTTGATCTTGGTGAGGTCGGTGGCGGTGTGGCTGGCGGTGTCGCCGCCTCCGAGGGCGGTGGCGCGGTTCGTCACCTCGGCGTGGGCCTCGCAGGAGACGTCGACCTTCAGGGTGATGGGAGGGTAGTCGCTCCCGGCGGGGAGGACGTCGCTACGGGTGCAGGTGAGGATGTCCAGGGTGCAGTTCCATCCCGTGCCACTGATGCTGTCGGCGCTGAGCCCGGCGGGCAGGGTGTCGTACACGGTGACCGTGGTGCCGTCGGTCGGGGCGGCCCCGACGGCGTTGCCCACGGTGATGGTGTAGGTGCCGTCCCGCCCCTGTGTGTAGTGCGTGGTGTGGGTCTTGGTGATGGTCAAGGACGGGAGCGCGTAGGAGATGGTCACCTGGCCCTCGTGGTTCGCCGTCCCGAGTGTCGACAGCGCGTAGCTCGTGCCGGTACCCATGGGGGTGGCGAAGCTGCTGCCCCCACCACCCCCGCCCCCACCCGCCGCGGTGCCCGTGTTGTTGACGGCGCCGCTGCCGCCACCCCCACCGGCGAAGTACCCGCCCCCACCGCCACCACCGGTACTGACGGCAGTGGCGGCGCAGCCGCCGTCGAAGCTGCCCCCGGCGCCACCGGTACCGACCGTGGCACCGGAGAACCCGCTCCCCGACCCGCCGTTCGTGACCGCGCAGAAGGGAACGGTGCCCGCGGCCCCGCCAGCACCCCCCGTACTGGAACTGGTGCTGCCGCCGCCCCCGCCCTGCCCCGGCGAAGCCCCGGGGCCGGTGGCGGTTCCGGCGGTACCGCCGGTGGCATCCGGCGTTGTCCCGCCGTTGCCTCCGTTGCCCCCCGCGGAGCCCGCTCCGGTGCCGCCGGCGGCGCCGCCGCCCCCGGCGACCACCAGCAGGGAGCCGCCCGCGCTGATGCTGGAGGCCCCGCCCCCACCCGGACCTTCGAAATGGAAGCCACTGGCCGGAAAACCTCCCCCCGGGGCGCCGCCGTTGTACCCGCCGGCACCCGGCGTCCCGGTGCCGTTGCAACCGGTGCCGCCGGTGCCGCCGACGTTGATGGTGAAGGTGGTGGGGGCGGTGGCTTGCGGCAGGGTGGTCACCACCCGCGCCCCTGCCCCACCGGCCCCTGTGACCAAACAGGGGGTACCGGTATTGTCGGCGCCGCCCGCGCCGTCCGCGGTGATCGTCACCACCGCCGCCGCCGGAACCGTCAAGGTCTGCGGGGCGCCGGTGAAGGTGAAGGTCTGCGACGGATCAGCCCGCTGCGCCTGCACTGGCACGGCCTCCACCGGCGCGGCGGCCACCGGTGGAGCCGTGGCCGCCAGCAGCGCCATACCGGACAGCAGCGCGCACCCCAGCGATGCCGCCCCCACACCGCGCTCCCCACGTTGTCCACCCGGTTCAACCCGAGCGGGCACGACGACGGTGGGAACCGGGGTCGTCCCACCGTCCAGGGCTCTGTCGAACACGGCCACGGGCCACTGACGGCTGATCCGATACCACGGCAGGTCACCCTGTCCACGAGTACGAGCACTCATCTGCGGGTTCACCTCTCCTCACAACAAAGCGCCCCGCACCCCCCGAGCGACAAGTCACCAGCATGACAGGACACCTGATGGACAAAACATGACAAACAGTAATTAGATACCCCGATCCGATCACTTCGAGGTAGCGAGGTCATGAGCAACCTCGTGTGTCGCAGAGCTGCGCGGTGCGCACCTGACGCTTCGGCGGCTTCGGTGAGGCGCTTGGTGTCGCTCCTGGCGACCTTCTCCTACAGGAACCTGACCCGGGTGTTCAGGTGCACCGGGATCAGTCGGGGTGCGCTCGACACGCTCCAGGCCCTCGTCGACCTCCCCCATGGGGCATCGTCCTTCCTCTGCCCCCGGCAGGGACAGTGTCGTGCGGCGGGGACAGTGTCGTGTGGCGGGGCGGCGGCGCACGGTGCCTACGGGCGTGCGGGCGCTCGTCGGCGGAGGCGTCGCCCTGGGATGACGGTTCGGGCCGCGCCGGTAGGGGTTCGCGCTGCTCCGGCGGTCAGAGAGGCGGGCCGACGCGGTCCCCGTCGCCAAGTGGCCTGGACGCCGAGGGGAGGCACGGGCTGCGGTCGTCGCCGGGCCGGGCGAGGCCGTCACGGTACCCGGCCAGCCACCGAGGCACCGGAATTGTGCCTGACCAGCGGAAACACACCCGTCACCATCGGTTCGACAACGGCTTCCGAGGCTTTCGTCGTGTTGTCGGTGGTGGCAAGTTGTCATCCCTGCGGTACGCCGTTGGTATGCGGTATGCACAGGGTGGGGGCCCGACCGCTGAGCGGCAGACATTGCGCGTCACCCGGGGCCTTCCCTCTGTTTCCCTTCGGTCCCTGGCTTCGTGGGTGGTGGTCGGGGCGGTGGCGTCGAGGGGTCGCTGCGCCTACGGGGAGGGACCTGCTGGGAGGGCCGGGGCCGCCCCCACCAGAGCCTTCCTCGACGGAGCGGCGGTCAGCGGGAGGCGTTCCCGCAAACAAGCCGGCTCCTGCACGGCCCAGGCCGACCGCTGCCCCGAGTGGACTGTCGGCGCCTCACACGAGGGCGACGACCAGCAGGACGAACGCGGTCACGATGACGGCCACGCGCAGATAGTGGAGGCGGTCCCAGCTGCCGAGCTGCTCCCGCCAGTCCGCCGGGGCGTTCTCCGGAGTCCAGTGCGCCGCCCGGGAGTTGATCGGAACGAGCAGGGCCACCGACATCACCACGCTGAGGACGAGCAACCCAGCGGCCGTGGCCACCAGCCCCGCCCCGCCGTCCCTCCAGGTCACCGCGGACCACGCCACACCCAACACCACCGACCCGATGTACCAGAACGGCATCACCCGCCCGAGCAACCGGGCTCCCGCACTGCGGGCAGCGAGGCCGCCATTGTGCGGTAGTCCGTCGACGATCGGGTTGACGAAGACGGCCACCGCGAACTCCACGCCCACCAACAGGCCGACGACCACAACGGTGACGACAGCGAGTACGTTCTGCACGTTTCCTCCCAAGGCTCGGGCACAGCATCATCTAGCGCCGCTAGCTGCTGGTTCAATGCTAGAGGTGTCGACGCTTGGATGTCTAGCAGTGCTAGCAATCGGATCGGCGTCGATACCGGACCGCAAGGAACGGCAGCGGATCCGACCGGCATCGGCCGATCGTCACGACGTCCCCGCGAACGCGCGAAGCCCCGGGCCGGGACGCTGGCAGGCCGTCACGTCGTCACCACGCGTAGGCCCGCCGAACACGGCGACAGCAGCCGACCCGCGGCCGAGAGCCGTTCCCCGACGGCGCGCGAAAGCGGCTGAAGACCCTCACGACGGTGGCTGCTCGGGTGGCCGCACCTGCGCAGCCGCCGCCCGGACCGCCACCACCACCCGGTCCAGGGGTACGCCGGTGGAGACGATCACGCCCAGCGCCGCGACCGTCCCCGCCGGGCCCCGCACCGGGGCGGCCACCGACACCTCGCCCAACCGGAACTCCTCGGCACAGACCGCGAGACCCGCCGCCCGAATCCGGGCGAGCTGACCGGCGAGGACGCCCGGCGAAACCACCGTGTGGCGGGTGTGCCGGGGCAGCTCCGCCGGCGGGACGGCGAGCAGCACCTTCCCGTACGCCGTCGCGTGCGGCGACGGCCGCTCCCCGCTCACCAGGCACAGCACCCCGTCGGCCGGCGGGGTGGAGAGCACCGCCAGATCCGCGTGACCGCCGGTCCGGGCACCCAGCGCCCGCAGCGCGGGGAGCGCCGCGTCGAGGAGCCCGCGCGGGCAGGGCGCCGCCGCGCCGAGGGCCCGCAGCCGGAGCCCCAGCCGGTACCTGCCGTCCGCGCCCCGCTCCAGCCCGCCCCACGCCACCAGTTCCCGCACCAGGCGCAGCGCCGTCGGCGCCGGGAGCCCCGTGCGGGCCGCGATGTCGGTGAGCCGCAACGCCGCCGGGCCGCCGCCCTCGAAGGCGTCCAGCACCGAGAACAGCCGTCCCGCCACGCTCTCGCCCAACTCCCCGCCCCTGTCTCCTCGTCGGATTCCACTCAGTGGAAGCTCGGACTTCCCGCCCCGCTCGGGGTGTACGAGGCTCAACGCATGAACCTCGGTCTCACTTCCGACGCCCTGCTCTCCACCACCCGGGCCGTCCGCCACCGGCTCGACCTCACCCGGCCGGTGCCCCGCGCGCTCCTGGAGGAGTGCGTCGACCTCGCCGTCCAGGCGCCCACCGGCCGCAACCGGCAGCGCTGGCACTTCGTCATCGTCACCGACCCCGCCCGCCGTGCCGTCCTCGCCGACCTGTGGCGGGCGAGCCTGGGCGTCCCGCAGGCCCACCAGCCGCTGCCCGCCCGGGACGTACGCCGCGCCGAGGTCGCGCCGGGCGTGATGGAGCGGGTGTACACGGGCGTCGACCACCTGTACCGGCATCTGCACGAAGTGCCCGCCTACGTCATCCCCTGCGTCGAGGGACGCACCGAGGGCCTCTCCGTCACGCACCAGGCCGGCACCTGGGGATCGATCCTGCCCGCCGCCTGGAGCTTCATGCTGGCCGCCCGCGAGCGCGGCCTGGGCACCGTGTGGACGACCGGGAACCTGCCGCTGGAGCGGGAGTTCGCGCAGGCGCTCGGCATCCCGTACACGGAGGTCATGCAGGCCGCCTTCATCCCGGTCGCGTACACCGTCGGCACCGACTTCCGCCCCGCCCGACGGATCCCGCGCGAACATGTCCTGCACTGGGACCGCTGGTGACCGGCCCGGCAGGCGGAAGACCCGCGCCCAGCGGCGTGAGGTCCGCCGGGCCGCTCGGGACAACCGCCGTCCAGGGCGGGCGGCCCGGCGGCCGCGTCACCGGCTCCCCTCCGGCGGCCGCGGCTCCCGCATTCCGAGGAGCAGCGCTGCCGGGCAGTAGCAGCCCCGGCCGCCGGCGCCCCGGCCCGGTCTACCCCTTCCGAGCTTCGGCTGGAGGCCGGTGTCCCCCACGATCGGCATCAGTTCTCCCCGCGGGCGCGGGAAGCAGTCGTCGGTGCCGGCCAGGGCGGAGGCGTTCTGGAGACCATCCCCGCAGTGCGGGGAGCAGCTTCGGGGTCCGCTCCCCCGGCCTCATCGCTGGGACCATCCCTACGGACGTGGGGAGCAGGCAAGACCGGCCGGTCTCCTACATCGTTTCCTCTGGCACTTCCCGGGGCCCGAGTCGTGCGGGGATACTGCTGTGGTGCTGCTGACATGGATCGCCGAGGTGGCGGACGAGCCCCTGGTACTGGAACCGGCTGACCGGCGGGTGGAGTGGGAGACCAACACCTGGTGGCTGAGCGCGGAGGTCGAGGACAGGAGGTCCTTGTCCGTCTCCGAGGTGGTGGCTGCGTTCGAGCGGACTGCTTCAGCTCTCCGTGTCCGCATCCGCGAACTGGGTTTTCCCGGGGTGGCGACGTTCTACGTGTGGCACGACGACGTCGCCGGGCAGTTGAGGTGTTCGACCGGGTCGGTGCCACCGGATGAGTTGCCGTTCGGCGGAGCCTACGTGCCTTCCGATGACCTCGGGTCAGTCGTCGAGGGATTCCTGGCCGACAGTAACCCCGGGGTCATCACCTTGTCGGACTCTGATGAACTGCAGGACTCGGAGCAGATCGAGGCCGCCGAGCCGGAGATCGCGGCCTTCCCTGTCTGGGTCAGCAGCGTCGGGGCCGCCTCACCCGGTTCTGACCTGTGATCCCCCGGTGACAACAGACCGCGGATTCGCGGAGGGGGAAGGCGCGGGGGCGTTCACGCTGCCGGTGCGGGTCCAGGCGCCGGTGGACGGGAATGTGCTCGCCCTGTTCATCGCGTCGCGGGTGCTGACGGGTGAGAACCAGATCTGGCGTGAGAGGGTCAACCACGCCGGGCAGCGGCACGAGGAGACCGGCGAGCTCAACGTCCCCCATTTGTCGACGGTCACGTATGTCGGCTCTGTCGCTGATCTTGTGATGTTGGGTCGTCCGCAACGCCTGCTGCCATCGATCCCCTTGAACCGCCTCCCGGAACGCCGTGGCATGCTGGCCGACCATGGGCGACCATGATCGCCATTGCTGCAAGCGGAGAGAGACACGATGCGAATCCCGTGGCGTCGACGGCAGACCGGGCGATCACAACGGCTCCTCGAACTCGCGGGTGTGAAGCCAGGATCGGTAGATGACATCAGCGACCTGGACGTCTGCCGGCAGGTAGCCTTTCGGGCGGCCCGGCGGGACTGCGGCGCGACCGCTGAGGTTCTGGTGGTCGTCGAGGATCTGCTGAAGGACGAGGCCGAGTACGAGTTCGTTGTCACGCTCCTGGAGAACCTCCAGAACCTCGCCTCCCACGGCCTCGACACGTTCCGGTCTCCCGACGAGATGCGCCTGCTGCTTGGACCCCGAAGCATGATCTGCTGGGACACCGTGACTGGCTTCTGGGCCGCGGTAGCCGACTGGAGGGTTGGCACCGGTGCGCCGCTGGAGTCTGCCGCCGCGCTCCTCGGCGTCCAGGACGAAAGCCTGCGAATGCTCCTGTGGACGACGAACAGAACCCTCTCCACCGGCGAGAAGCTCGGGATCGCTGACGCTGTGCGCTACGAGAAGGCCGTCGGGTCGCCCATCCCCGGATTCAGCCACATCGCTGTCGCACTGCGCATCACCGGACAAGGCAGCCCCTGACCCGCCAACAGGCGAACACGCTGGCGCTGGTCTTGTGGCGCAGTCGGGTCAGGGCGTGCGGAGTAAGCGCCTGCGGAGGAAGTCAAGGTCGGCTCGTCCGAAGCCTTGCCTTTTGAGTAGTTCCGCCCTCGTGGCCTGTCCCTCGACCTGGCCGGAGCTCCACGGGGTGGAGGGCCCGGCGGTGACGGCGTCGTGGCGCCGCTGAGCGGCCTCGGCGTGATGGGCATCACGCCTCTTGGACGGGGCCCGACGGCTCTCGAACCGAACGGCTGCTTGTCATGCCTGCCGAGAGGACAGCTGTGGTGGGCCGAGCACGGCAGCACGCTGTCGGTCCAACAGGGGCGTTCACTCCTCCTGGTACTCGCTCATCATTCGCCGGCGGGATGGCGTGCGAGGATGCCGACGAGCTATCTGGAGGATCGCCTGATGCCTGAACCCCTGTCCGTCGACCGTGTTCTCGGAGGTGGCCCCTTCGCCGAGATCGGCGCGCCCCTGGTGGCGGTGCGCTGCGAGACGCGGGGAGAGATCGCCGTCGGGGGTGATCTCGGGGACCTCTACTGGTCCGGCCGGTCCGTCAGCGGCTGGCGCGGCCACCGCGTCGGTGTCTACGGGCTCGACGAGCTGGACTGCCGGCAGGTCGTCGACACCCAATGGCCGGTGAACTCCCTCGACTTCCATCCGAGCCTGCCGCTGCTGGCCGTCGGCACCGGCTCGTACGACGGCGGCTACATGTTCGAGGGTGAACTGCTGCTCGTCGACCTGACGAACGGGAGCGTGGTCTCCGCGCTGAAGGATCGCCGCGAGGTCCGCCGGGTGCGCTGGAGGGATGACGGCCTCGCCCTCGAACTGGTCGTGGCCCCGCCCGACGAGGACGCGGCGAAGAAGCCGTTCACCCACGGTTCCGCCGCTGTCCTCGAACGCGAGGACTGGAATGCCGTCGCCGACCGGAGCGTCGCGGCCCGTGAACTCACCGGGCCGCTGGTCGAAGCCGGGCCCCGCCCGGACGGTGCGGAGGAGGCCGCCCAGGACATGGTCACCGCACTCGGTCACGCACAGGAGAGGTGGTGGTCGTTGCGGCGGCAGGTCTGGGCGCTTGAGGCACTGGCCGACGGCAGGGTGCTGGCCGTACTCGAAGGCACGAAGCTGGAGAGCTGGCTGCCTTCCGGCACACGCGAATGGTCGGTCCCCGACCCCGACGGTGCACGTCAGCTGTACGTCTGCCCCGACCAGGAGTCCGCCTGGGTGAACGTGGCACACCCGGGCCGCTGGAACGGCTCCGGCTGGGAAGACGACAGCAGCACGGTCGAGCGGCTCTCCCTCGCCGACGGCAGCACCCTGGAAGCCGCTGAAGTCGCCTTCCCCGCCGTCCTGGCGGCCGACCTCGACGGCCGCATAGCGCTCCGCGACACCCGCCAGGACGAGCCGAAGTCCCCGATCGTGCTGCTCCCCCCGGAGCGCCGGGAGTCCACCGGCGTGGCCATCGGCGGCTACGACTGTTTCAACCACTACTTCCCGGTCCGGTACAGCCCCGAACTGCTCTTCCTCCAGGGCAAGAAGAAGAAGTACTGGAAGGACAAGTGGATCGTGTCCGTCATCCCGCGGGTGGGCGGTGGCGAGCCGGAGGTCCGCCGGCTCTTCCCCCTCGAATGGGACGCCGGCCGCCACGGTCACCTCTACGGCGGCCCGGCCCTCCGCCTCGCCGACAACGGCGGCAAGGACGGTGCCCTGGTACACGCCGGCGAGGTCCACGATCCACATGGACCGCAGCCCGGGCACGCCTTCATCGTCCGACGTCGCTTCCCGGACGGCCTGCCGCAGTGGGTGTTCACCGCCGACCACCCTGCCACCGCACTGGACACCGACGGCCGGACCATCTTCGCCGCCCTCGCCTCCGGCGAGGTCATCGCACTCGACGCAGCGGACGGCACCCTGCGATGGCGAACCCGCCTCGAAGTCAACGGCATTCCGACCGTCCCGCTGTCGCTCGCGGTGGCCGGCCCCCGGCAGCTGCTCCTCGGCACGGTGGACGGCCGCATTCTCGAGTGCGAGACCGCGGCCGACTGAGAACAGGCTGACGAGTGTCGGGCCAGGGGACGCGCGGGGCACGAAGGCCAGGATGTGATCGATCGGCGGTCGCATGCGCCTGCGGCGCGCTGGACACGATCGCGCGGGTGGTCACCCGCCGACTCGCCCCGGGGGCCTTCGAGGCCCGCTGACGCCCGCACCCTTCGGCCGGGTGCGGTCGCGCTGCCTCACGAACAGTCCCAGTGGTGGTCCACCGGACGGTCCGGGCACGACCTGCACTCGAAGATGTAGACGCCGCCCGCGTCCCCGAACATCACCTGGGCGGGACTGTGCGCTCCCCGCTCCCCGGCGGAGTCCCGGCGCTCCTCGCCGGTCTCGCTGTCGCGGTCCTCCAGCGGGAGCCAGGTGCGGTACGACAGACCGTCGTACTCCCAACTGCTCACCGTCAGGAGGTGGTCCATCGTCTGCCCGCAGGTCGGGCAGTCCGGCCAGCAGGGTTCCTGGGTCCAGCTCGGATATCCGCCGAGCTTGATCCCCGGGGCCTCGGCCAGGTGGTAGCTGTACCACAGACCGGTACGGGCCTTCAGTTCCTCCATCCGGACGCGCAGCACCGGGCTCACCTCCTCCGGCATGTCCCAGCTCGGGTAGTCGACCACCGGCTCGGGGTGCAGGACGCACGGGGCCGGGATGCTGTCCTTGGGTACCGTGCTGACGGTCGACGGCGCTGCGGCCAAGATCGGGCCCACCGAGTCGGAGTTCCGCCAGACCACCCGGGGCGTCGGCTCCGGGCAGAGGTCGACGATGAACGGGCACCAGAGCACCTGGAGCAGGTCGGTACCGGCGGGGAAGTCGAGTTGGGGCACGTCCCGTCGGTGGATCTGGACGACGGACACCATCGGCACCGGCCCCTCCGTCGCGGGCCGGCCCCACTCCGCCGGGTGGCTGCTGCTCGGGCAGAGCGGCCACGGCTCGTCGGCGGGCCACAGCAGCGGCCCGCCGACCGAACTCTCGGCCGGGGACGGGCTGCCGGCCCGCGGGTGGAGGCGAATTGCGTCGCGGCTCAGCGGCACCAGCTCGGGGAGGAGCTGCTCCACATCCACGGGGCGTTGCGGGGTCGTGCGGGTCATCGTCGTCTCCGGTGCGCGGTGCGTCGTGGCAGTCGAGCCGGACAGGATTGCCGGGCCGACACGGGTCCAGGTGGTTCAGGGGAAGGTACGGCTCGAAGCACTCGCACGGTCAGGGAATGAAGTGAGCTCCGAGCAGGCCTCGGCCGGCGCCTGCTGCGGCACGCCAGACCGGGGGACGCCGTCGAGAAGGGCGTCGATGTCCTCCCGGTCGCCTTCGGGGTGGAGGGCGGCGGCGAGAAGCGGCTCGGCCCGGCGTCGTGTTCGAGTGGTCCAGGTGAAGGCTCGTTCGACGGCGGGGAGGGTCCGGAGGACCTGTTCGGGGGTGAGGATGAGGTCTCCGGACCAACCGGGTAGTTCGGCGTTGCACTGAGGTCCGAGGGCGAAGGCCATGGCAGTTGCCGGGTAGGCCTTGCGGGTGGCAACCGAGAGGTGGGGCAGGGCCTTGTCGTAGCCGCGTTCCCATGCCTCGTGGACGAGGCAGATCCTTTGGTGAAGTGCGGACGGGCCGGCGGTGGCGGCGAACCGGTACATGACCGCTTCGGTGCTACCGGCCTGGTGCCACCGCTGAAGAAGGTCCCTGGATTCGGCGGGTGCGGCTTCGGCCTCGATGGCCGGTGCCAGGTCTGTCCTGTAGTGCGTGATGTGTTGTCGGCGTGCATGGGCATCAGGCACCACATCCCAAGAAGCTCACGGCGGCTCCCTCGGGCTCAGGGGGCGTCGCGGGCGCAGCGGAGGCCGGCGTGGCCGCTGGAGCTGTCGGGGGTGTTGGAGCTGCGGGCGGCGACGCGGTAGCGGTTGCAGTAGGACTTGTGGCACAGGTGGGAGCCGCCGCGGATGACCTTGGCTGTTCCGGTGGCGGGGCCGGTGGGGCCGGCCAGGGGGCGGGCTGTGGGGTGGTCGGTGGTCCACCAGTCGGCGCACCACTCCCAGACGTTGCCGGACATGTTGTACAGGCCGAAGCCGTTGGGGTCGAAGGCGTCGACGGGGGCGGTGGCACGGTAGCCGTCCGCGGCGGTGTTCCTGGTGGGGAAGGTGCCGCGCCAGATGTTGCAACGGTGGGTGCCGTCGGGGTCGAGCTCGTCGCCCCACGGGTAGCGGGCCTGTTCGAGTCCGCCGCGGGCCGCGTACTCCCACTCCGCTTCGGTGGGCAGGCGCTTGCCGGCCCAGGCGGTGTAGGCGTGGGCGTCGTTCCACGAGACGTGGACGACGGGGTGGTCGCCGCGGTCGGCGACCGTGCTGCCCGGGCCCTCGGGGCGGTCCCAGGCGGCTCCGGCCACGGCGCACCACCAGGGGGTTCGCTCCACTCGTGCGGCGGTGCGGCGCAGGGCGGCCGGGAGGAACTGGGCGAAGACGTAGGACCAGCCGAGGCGTTCGGCGTCGGTCCGGTACCCGGTGTCGGCGGTGAACGCGGCGAACTGCTCGTTGGTGACCGCGCAGGCGTCGATGAGGAACGGGTCGAGCCGGACCCGGCGCACGGGTCCTTCGCCGTCGTCGGGGAACCCTTCGCGGTCGTCGGTGCCCATCAGGAACTCGCCGCCGGGCAGGAGGACCATGCCGTCCCGGGGGCCGTCGGCAGGGCACGGCGCGGGCGCGGGTGTGAGTGCGAGCGGCCGGCTCGGTCCGGCGCCGCGCGAGGGGGTGCAGCAGGGAGGCGGGGGCAGGGGCATGGTTCCTCCAGGAAGGTGTTCGCGGACCTGGCTGTGCGCCGGGTCGGGGTCCGGGCCGGCGTCAGGCCAGGGCGACTCGGCGCCTGCGGTCGAGTTCGCGCTGCACCCGCTGTACGTCGTTGGCGTAGGGCAGGTGGAGAAGGGTCAGGAAGGCGCCGTTGGCGAGCATGAGGACCACCAGGACCGCCAGGAACACCGGTTGCAGCCCGTACGTCTGGCCGAGGAAGCCTGCGCCCAGGCCGAAGACGGCCCAGGCGACGGCTTCGAAGACCGAGACGTAGATCGTGAAGGCGGTGGCCCGTAGTTCGGGCGGGGTGACCGCCATGACCATCGGACGGTTGAGGCTGGGGTTGACGCCCTGGGCGACGCCCATGAGGCAGAAGAGCAGGGCGTAGGTGCCGATGCCGCTGTAGTGGACCTGGGTGCCCAGGAAGGCGAGGACGGCGAAGGCGATCTGGGCGCCCTGGAGGGCGCCGGGGAGTCCGTGGCGGGGGCTTCGGCGGGCGGCCCAGTCGGCGAGGAACCCGCCCGACAGGGTGCCCAGCAGGTATCCGATGCCCAGGGGCATCAGGACGACGGCGGCCCGCTGGGTGGTGAAGCCGAACACGTCCACCAGGTAGACGACGGCGAACGAGGAGAGCAGCAGGTGTCCGGAGAGCAGCCGTGACACCAGGAGGATCGCGAAGCTCGGGATCCTGAACAGCGAGGCGACGGTGGCCAGGTCGATCTTCGCCCGGGTCCCGCGGGTGGCCTGGTCGAGGTCGGCGAGCTGGTGTTCGGCCGCGCCGCGGCCGGGGTCGCGCAAGCAGAGCAGCAGCACCACGCCGAAGAGGATGTTCAGGACGCCGACGCCCCACAGTCCCCAGCGCCAGCCGTCGCGAACTCCCGCGAGCTGTCCGATGAGCGGGCCGAGCACCGAACCGACCAGCGCGAGCCCGCCGTAGAGGGCACCGACGGCGCGACCGCGCGACGCCGAGTCGAACAGGTCGCCGAGGAGCTCGGAGACCAGCGGCTGGGCCGCTGCGTAGCCGGCCGCGAGGACCGTGACGAAGAGCAGCAGCTCGGCGAAGTTCTGGGAGAAGCCGGCGGCCACTCCCCAGATCCCCCACAGGCCGGTGGACAGGACCAGGACGCTCTTGCGGGACCAGCGGCGCGCTGCCCACACCCACAGCGGGGCCGCGAGCACACCGATCAGCTTGCCGGCGGCGGTCAGGACACCGAGCGCGCCGAGCGTGAGGTCCAGGGCCTGTCTGATGACCGGGAAGAGGCCGGTGACCAGGCCGGCTTCGGTTCCGTCGACCAGCATGGCGCCGCCGAGGAGCGAGAGCTGGGCCCAACGGCCCCTGACAGGAGGTGAACCGGTTCTCGTGGCGGATCCGGAGGTGGCCTCGATAAGGTCGGACATGCGCGACTCCGCTCTTCGCATCGTTCGTCAGAAGGGGCAGTGCGGGGAAAGGGGTTGTGCTCGCCGGTGACGGGGTTGCCGCCCCGTCACCGGCAGGTCGTGCGGCGGCCGGTCAGAGCGCGGCGAGTTCCTCGGCCACCCGGTGCAGGGCGGAGACGTCGGTGAGCCCGCCGGCCAGGGCGGCGACGTCGATCAGTGGGGTGGGGCCGAGGAACTGCAGGAACTCGGAGTCGACGATGCCGGGCAGGTGCCGGCGCATCACCTCCACGGCGACCGGGTCGGAGATCAGGGCGAAGACCGGGGTCCGCAGCGAGAAGCGTCCCGAGGGGTAGTCCTCCGGGCGGGGCAGCGGCTGGGCCGCCCGGTCGGCCTGCTCGCGCTGGGCGCGGACCAGCAGGTGCTCCGCGCCGACCGGGCCCTCGGCCGGCAGACCCAGGCGCTCGTACTGGCTCGGCGGGGCGTCACCGGCGCGCATCAGCTCCACCAACAGGGTCGCCATCCGCAGCTCGGCCGCGTCGTCGATGAGCGGGGTGCGCTGCTCCGGATCGCTCTCCAGGTCGAAGAGCAGGGTGCCGTGCTGGTAGGGGTTGATGAAGGTGCGCCCGGGGACGCGCAGTGTGCGCACGCCCTTGGTGAAGGTGAACGGCTCGGCCAGCTGAAGGTCCGCCAGCTCGGCCGGTGAGAACCGCCCGCGCATGTGGGTGGGCATCAGTGTGTGCTCCAGCAGCGGCGTGTTCTGCGCCGTGGCGGGGGCACGCATGTAGACGTACCGGCCGTCGGTGACGTTGACGTGGCCACCGTGGGCGCCGAACAGCGCCGCCTCGCGCACGGGGGTGTCCTCGGCGACCGGCAGCGGGTGGCCCTGCATGTCCGCGGGGCGCTCGATGCCGAAGTACTCCAGCAGCGTCGGCGCGAGGTCGATCGTCTGTGCCAGGGCCTGGCGCCGCTCCCCGGCTCTGCCCGCCCGCGGGTCCCAGACGAACAGCGGCAGGTGCACCAGCTCGTTGTACCAGGGCTGGACGACCTTGCCCCACCAGCCCTTCTCACCGAGCAGCAGGCCGTGGTCGGTGTTGACGATCAGCAGGGTGTCTCCCCACAGGTTCTGCTCGTCCATCAGGTCCAGTACCCGGCCGAGGGAGTGGTCGCACATCGACAGCAGCGCCGCGTACTCCAGGCGGGCGTGTTCGACCTGCCCGGGGGTCTCCACCACGCGCTTGTAGTCGGGCCAGTCGAAGTGCGGGCCGTCGTAGTCGTGCGGGTAGAGGTCCTTGAACCGCTGGTGACTGAAGAACGGCTCGTGCGGATCGAAGGTCTCGATCTGGACGAACCAGTTGTCCGCGTCCCGGTTGGTGCGCACGAACTCCAGGCCCGCGTCGAAGGTCAGCGTCTGCGGGTGCTTGTCCTCGGTCGCCATGTGCGGGCGGTTCACCCAGTCCTGGCGGTAGGCCTCGAACCGCAGCTTCTTCAAGTCCTCGGGGATCTGCGGATCGCCGACCAGGCCCTTCCACGGGTCGCCCTCCTGGCCTCGGAAGAACTCCCAGGTGTTGTAGCGGCCGTGGTACGTGGCACCGCCGTCCTCCCAGTAGTGCGGGTGGTCACTGACCAGGTGGGCGTACACGCCGTTCTGCTTGAGCAGTTCGGGCATGGAGTCGTCGAACGGCTCCAGCGGGCCCCAGCTGCGGTGCAGGAAGTTGTACCGGCCGGTGTGGATCTCCCGGCGGGCCGGCATGCACGGCATCGACCCCGCGTAGGCGTTGTCGAACGTGACCGACCGCTCCGCCAGCCGCGCGAAGTTCGGCGCGTGCGTCCAGTCCCCGCCGTAGGGCGGCAGCAGGTGCCGGTTGAGACTGTCGAACATCACCATGATCGCCTTCATGAGGCGCTCTCCTCTCCGGCCGGTGGCACCTTCGGCCCCGGCTGCCACTGTTCGAGACGCCGGAGCATGCGCTCCAGCCAGGCGACCCACGCGTCGATTGCGCCCGCGCCGTACCGGTGCAGTTCCTCGTAGACCTCGCGCGCCAGTTCCTGGTCCAGTTCGGGCAACGGGTCCTCGAAGCGGACCGTGCGGTCACGGGGCCGGTTGCGGGTGATCTGCTCACGCCGGTGGTCCAGTTCGGTGCGGATCAGACGGATCGCCGCCTCGCGGTCCAGGACCGCGGCGAAGGCGAAGCGGGAGAGGAAGTCCGCGTCCTGGAACCGGCTGGGCGGCTCGTACGGGGAACGCACCCACGCCATCAGCGCCTCCCGCCCGACCGGCGTCAGCCGGTACACCTTGGCGTCGGGACGCCCCTCGCGCGGATCGACCTCGAACGCCACCCAGCCGTCGGCCACCATCCGGCCCAACAGGCGGTAGATCTGGCTGTGATGAGCCCGCGAACGAAGGAACTGGCCCTCCGTCTCGACCCACTTGCGCAAGTCGTACCCGCTGAGCGGGCGGCCGGCCAGCAGGGCCAGCAGGACATACTCGAACTGCATCGAGCCCCCTATGTGCACAATCACCTATGTGCTGAGTGTTCTATCCGCAGCCGCCAGGGCCGTCAACGCGCCGGACGGCGACTTATCGGACCGTTCACACGGGGTTCACGGTGATTCATGGTTCCGCAGCACCCGGCGGCCTCCGACGCGGTCCGGCCGGGGGCACCCGCTCAGCCGTACGCCGCGCCGACAGGGCAGGGTGTCGACCTGGCAGAGGTGGTATCCGCCGCGCTGGAGGGGTGCGTCCGCCCGACCTGTGACGCCCGCCGTCCGTGCCTTCTGATCCAGGAGTGCGGACGCGGTGGCGCCTATCGGGCCCCGGCGGGCGGTCACCGTGCTGCCTGGTGGTGCCGATGGCGTCGCACAGGGCGAGGACCACCTCCCCGACCGACACCGCAAAATCTATGCCCGTTGGAGTAGACATTGCCGCACACCATGGCTAGATTTTCTCTCGTAGACGCGGTCAAGCGGTACCCGCCAGACACGAACTGGCGGGCGGCAGGAGAGAAGTTCGCAGGTCGGCACGGTTGCAGGGTCCTGAAGCCAGGGATGGCGCAGTAAGGCGACAGGACCGGTGGCCGGGCCAGGCGGCCCGCAGGCATCAGGGGCCGCCGCCCAGCGGTACCGCAGGTCAAAAGACGCGCCGGGCAGGTGGGCGTGAAGAAGGTGACGCGAAGACGGCGCGGTAGCGGAGTCCCGAAGCCACGGCAGGTGCAGGACGGCAACGGGACTGGCAACCGGGCCGGGCGGCCCGCAGGCATCAGGGGCCGCCACCGAGCGGTGCCGCACTTCGGTAAGTGCATGACCAGCAGGTGAAGTTGAGTTGCGCAGTACCGGCAGTCGCAGTACGCGGTACCCCAGTGAAGGCGCCCAAGACTGCGGGCGCGCGTGCTGGGAGTCCGGCAGTGGGGTTCCAAGCCGAGCGGTTGAGCAGGACGGGCGACGGGGCTGGCTGCCGGAACCGGCGGACCACCAGGACCGCCGCAGCAGCACCGGGTAGTTGGCACTACCACGCAGTTCGCAGTTCCGAGCAGGTCGCGGTACCCGGTAGTGGAAGTACCCGCGGTTCGCAGTAATCGGTCAGTACAGAGGATGAACGGAGGGGACAGAGCGCCATCAGGATCGCCCGGCCCGCGAGGCATCAACCGGGCGGATTCCGAAGACCCCAAGGCAAGGACGGTGGTTTCCGGTCACGCATACGCGATCCCCGCACGCCCCCACCCCCGGGGCGAGGCGGACATAAGGAAGTCGGCCACAGGGCCGGCAGATGGTGTAAAACCCTTCGGGGCCCCGGGAGCCGCAATGGCCCCGGGGCCCCTCAGCGCGTCCCCCGACACAACAAGAAGAGGTGCAGTGACCACGGCAACCATCCGACCGCATACCCCCGACCCCGTCAGCTCGTTCGACGACGACGACTACCCCGCCTACACCATGGGCCGCGCCGCCGAGATGACCGGCACCACCCCGGGCTTCCTGCGCTCGCTCGGCGAGCAGGGCCTCATCACCCCCCTGCGCTCCGACGGCGGCCACCGCCGCTACTCCCGCTACCAACTACGGATCGCGATGCGCGCCCGCGACCTCGTCGACCAGGGCACCGCCATCGACGCCGCCTGCCGCATCATCATCCTCGAAGACCAACTCGAGGAAGCCCTGCGCATCAACGAGCGGCTCCGCCGCTCCCAGCACGGCCAGGAACCCGCCGCCGACACCTGACCCAGCCATCCAGGCCGACGAAACCGGCCCGCGGTGAGCAGCAGGTGCTCACCGCAGGCCGCCCGGGAAGCGGCGCTGTCAAGCCTCGACCACCGGTGTGGCCCGGGTGCTGCGCGTGAACCCGGGCCCTGTGGCGACCGCCCCCGAGGAGACGAAGCCCAGCTCCGTGTGCGCCGCACCACCCCGACGAATCCCCGCCGGGAGGCGGCCGCCGATGGTGAGGGCACGGGACCGGACGCGACAGGGGCTGGGCGCCGCAGCTTGACCAGCGGCCGCGGGGCCGGTGGGCGCCATGGGCTCACAGGCGGGCTTGACCGTCGCCCCCGGTCCCCGAGCCCGGATGCCCTCTGCGCCGCATTGGCGCCCGCGGTCGAGTCCTAGAGGCTGAGCAGGCCGATGGCGTGGCCGTCGTGGTCCACCACCGGCCAGGTGTCCAGGCCGCGGGCGCGCATGGCAGCGGCCGCGACGGCGGCGGGCATGTCGGCGGTGGCGAACGGGGCGCGGTGGAGGACGATGGCGCGCACCGGGGTGCGCTCGGTGTACCAGGAGCGGGCCTGGAACGGCGCCAGGTGCAGGCGGGTCAGCAGCCCCGCGCAGCGGCCGTCGTCGTCGCGGACCAGGACGTGGTCGGCGCCGGAACTCTTCATGATGTCCATCGCCGTGTCGACCATGACATCGTCACTGATCTGCAGCTCCGGGCATTTCATGAGGTCGCCGACCGTAGCGGTGGTCGCGGGGCGTTCGAGGGTGGCGGTCATGGGTGGACTCCTCCGTGTCTCTCCCGCCGAGGCCGGCGGTCATCAGGGCACTGACGGTGGGGCGGCCGGCGGAGTCCGCCGGAGCGGGCCGCGGCGGTGCTGACGGATTCCGCGGGCGGCCGTCGTGGGAAGCCGGCGGCGCCGACCTCGTGAACTGAGCGGGCCCCGGTCCGCACCGCGAGCCGGACCCGACGGGTACTACGCGGCGAGGGCGACGCGCCTCGGTGCCCGGCGGCGGCCGGAGGAGCCCTGGTTGTCGCGACCGGCGGCCACCCGGGTGTCGCCGGTGGGGCGGCC
>NZ_JBIVVS010000040.1:54691-55409 GCF_044768625.1 Kitasatospora sp. NPDC091207 | reverse complement strand
GCCCGGTTACATTCCGAACCCGGAAGCTAAGCCTCACAGCGCCGATGGTACTGCAGGGGGGACCCTGTGGGAGAGTAGGACGCCGCCGAACAATTATTCAAGGCCGCGGCCCCAGCGATTCGCTGGGGCCGCGGCCTTTTTGTTTTTACGAACGTTTGCACCGCCGGTACGACAAGGGACTTCCGCCCAGGCGCGGGGTGTCCGTCGATGCCGGACAATGGAGATGGTGCTCGGCCAGGAGGCCGGCATCGAACCGCGCGAGGGCAGTGGTGTCGCCCCCATCCGCGGTAGAGCTGAAGCAACAGAGGAGTCACCACAATGTCGAACCAGCCCCAGGACCGTCCCGAGCGTCGATCGGACGACGGCCGCGGCTACGAGCCCCGGTCTCGTGGGGGCTGGTCCAACGACCGGGGTCCGCGCCGCGATGATCGTGACGACCGTCCGCGTCGTGACGACCGCCCCTCCGGTGGCGGCTTCAACCGTGACGACCGTGGCCCGCGCCGCGACGACCGTCCCTCCGGTGGCGGCTTCAACCGCGACCGTCCGTCCGGCGGTGGTTTCAACCGTGACGACCGTGGCCCGCGTCGTGACGACCGTCCCTCCGGTGGCGGCTTCAACCGCGACCGTGACGACCGTGGCCCGCGTCGTGACGACCGTCCCTCCGGTGGCGGCTTCAACCGCGACCGTGACGACCGTGGCCCGCGTCGTGACGACCGTC
>NZ_JBIVVS010000040.1:0-54596 GCF_044768625.1 Kitasatospora sp. NPDC091207 | reverse complement strand
CCGTCCCTCCGGTGGCGGCTTCAACCGCGACCGCGACGACCGTGGCCCGCGTCGCGACGACCGCCCCTCCGGCGGTGGGTTCCGTCGTGACGACCGCCCCTCGGGCGGCGGTTTCAACCGCGACCGTCCGTCCGGCGGCGGTTTCAACCGTGACGACCGTGGCCCGCGCCGCGACGACCGCCCCTCCGGTGGCGGCTTCAACCGCGACCGCGACGACCGTGGCCCGCGCCGCGACGACCGCCCCTCCGGCGGTGGGTTCCGTCGTGACGACCGCCCCTCGGGCGGCGGTTTCAACCGCGACCGTCCGTCCGGTGGCGGTTTCAACCGTGACGACCGTGGCCCGCGTCGCGACGACCGCCCCTCCGGTGGCGGCTTCAACCGCGACCGCGACGACCGCGGCGGCTTCCGTCGTGACGACCGCCCCTCCGGCGGTGGCTTCAACCGTGACCGTGACGACCGTCCGCGCCGCGACGACCGGCCCTCGGGTGGCGGTTTCAACCGCGACCGTCCGTCCGGTGGTGGCTTCAACCGCGACCGCGATGACCGCGGCGGCTTCCGTCGTGACGACCGCCCCTCGGGTGGTGGCTTCAACCGTGACGACCGTGGCCCGCGCCGTGACGACCGCCCCTCCGGTGGCGGTTTCAACCGCGACCGCGACGACCGCGGCGGCTTCCGCCGTGACGACCGCCCCTCCGGTGGCGGCTTCCGTCGCGACGACCGCCCGTCCGGCTTCAACCGTGACCGTGACGACCGCCCCTCCGGTGGTGGCTTCAACCGCGACCGCGACGACCGCCCCTCCGGTGGCGGCTTCCGTCGCGACGACCGCCCGTCCGGCTTCAACCGTGACCGTGACGACCGTGGCCCGCGTCGTGACGACCGCCCCTCCGGTGGTGGCTTCAACCGCGACCGTGACGACCGTGGCCCGCGCCGTGACGACCGCCCGTCCGGTGGCGGCTACAACCGTGACCGCGATGACCGCGGTGGTCGGGACTACGACGACCGTCGGGGCAACTTCGAGCCCGTCAAGCGGCTGCCGATCCCGGAGGACGTCACCGGCTTCGAGCTGGACGGCGATGTCCGCCAGGAGCTCAAGAGCCTGCCCAAGACGCTCGCCGACGATGTCGCTCGTAACCTGGTGATGGTCGCCCGACTGCTCGACAGCGAGCCGGAGGAGGCCTACCAGTACTCGCGCGTCGCGCTGCGGCTGGCGTCCCGCGTGGCCGCCGTCCGTGAGGCGGCCGGTTTCGCCTCGTACATGACGCAGCGCTACTCCGAGGCGCTCACCGAGTTCCGCGCCGCCCGTCGGATGACCGGCCGGGTGGACCTGTGGCCGGTGATGGCGGACTGCGAGCGCGGTCTGGGCCGTCCGGAGCGGGCGCTGGCGATGGCCGGCGAGCCCGAGGTGAAGCAGCTGGACAAGGCCGGCCAGGTCGAGATGCGTCTGGTCTCCGCAGGTGCCCGCAGTGACATGGAGCAGTTCGAGGCGGCCGTGGTCACCCTGCAGAGCCCCGAGCTGGCCTCCAGCGCCGTTCACCCGTGGACGGCCCGTCTGCGGTACGCGTACGCCGAGGCGCTGATCGCCGCCGACCGTGGCGACGAGGCCCGTGACTGGTTCGCCAAGGCCGCCGAGGCCGACACCGACGGCGCGACCAACGCGTCGGAGCGGCTGGCCGAGATCGACGGTCTGGAGTTCGTCGACGCGCTCGACCCGGAGATCGAGGACGAGGCCGCCGAGGCCGAGGCCGAGGACGAGACCCCGGCGCCGGCCCCGGCGAAGTCGCGCGGCGGCGTGCCGGACGAGCGGGAGATCTTCGAGGACGAGGAAGACGTCGAGGAGTTCTACGACGAGGACGACCTGGAGATCGACGAGGATTTCGACGGCGTGGTGCCGGAGCGGTCCACCGACGCCAAGGCCTGACACGGCACGGCGAGCAGGCACAGCGAGTAGATGAGTGAGGCCCTGCCGCACCCCGGGAAGTCCCGGGGTGCGGCAGGGCCTCACTGCTTTTCCGGCTCCGGCGCTCAGCCCAGTTCGAGGCTGCGCAGGACCAGGCCGGTGGCCGGCTTCGGGCCGAAGGACGTGGACTTGCGGGGCATGGTGACGCCCTGCTCGGCGAGCCGGCGGACCACGCTCTCGCGCACCGGGTGGAGCAGCACCGCGGTGCCGCCGGTGCGGGCGGCCTCGCGCTCGGCGGACACGGCGGTGTGCAGGTAGCCGATGTCGTCCGGGCCGTCGGGGACGCGCCAGGTGCGGTCCAGCAGGGCCGCGTGCAGCACGGTGGCGTCCAGGTGGCGCCATTCCTCGGGCCGGTCGTGCGGCACGGTCGCGTCGAGGAGGGCCTCGTCGGGCTCGCCGATCAGCCAGTACACGCCGTCACCGCCGGTCAGGACGAAGCCGTTGCCGCCGTGCCGCTTCTGATCGGCGAGGGTCTGGAGGGCGGCGGCCAGGGGGCCGGGCACCTCCTTGACCTGCCAGTGGTCACCCAGCTTCTCCAGCGCCTCGGCGATCGGCAGCCGGTACAGCACCCGGTGGATCGCCCGGACCCGCAGCGGGTAGCGGGCGGTGTCGACCAGCAGGACCAGGCCCCGGTCCCAGGGGCTGCGCGGCAGGTGGCGGTGCTCGCGCTGGAGCCGCAGGTACATCTCCCAGCGGTGGTGGCCGTCGGCGATCAGCGCCCGGCAGGTGGCCAGGTCGCGGCTGATCTCGGCGAGCTCGGCGGGGTCGGTCACGGCCCACAGCCGGTGGTGGGTGCCGTCGGTGGTGGTCGTGGTGAGCAGCGGCTCGTCCTCGACGGCGCGTTCGACCGCGCCGGCCGCGCCGCCGTTGCCCCGGTAGGTGAGCAGCAGCGGTTCGAGATTGGCGCGGGTGGTGCGCATCAGGCCGACCCGGTCCGCCACCGGCCTGGGCATCACGTCCTCGTGGGGCAGGACGACGCCGGCCTCGCTGCCGCTGACGGCGAGGGCACCGATCAGGCCGCGCTGGAGGAGCTCCGGGGAGTCTCCGGTGGCCGGTACGCGCTGCTCGTAGACGTACAGGGCGGGCTCGGGGTCGGCGGCCAGGACGCCTTCGCGCAGCCAGTCGCGCAGCAGCCGGGCGGCGTGCCGGTAGCGGGTGTCGCGGTCGGGGCGGTCGCCGGCGTCCTCGGGTTCCGGGCGCGGCAGGATCAGCCGGACCACGTTGTGCGGGTCGGCCGTCTCCAGGTCGAGCCGGCGTCCGGGGTCGACCACGTCGTACGGCGGTGAGGTCACCGAGGCCAGTGCGCCGACCCGGTCGGGGACGTAGCGGAGGCCGCGGAAGGGGGACAGGGACAGACCTGCGGTGGCGACATGACCGGGATTGCCGGGGCCGCCCTGCGGAGACTCCGCTCCGCTTTCTGCACTGGGTGTGCTCATTCTGGGCATCGTAATCGGGTACGCGTTGTTCAGAGATCGGAACACCCGTGCTGGTCCGGAGCGGGCGGGTGTCGTGACCGAGGGCGAGGTACGACGTGAGAGAGCGCAGGGAGCGGGCGACGGAGCGGTGCGCGTCCCGCGAGGCGGTCGGCGTGGGACGCGAGGTGGGCGCATGAGCGGTGGGCAGGAGCGGGTGGGCGGCAGCGGCGGAGCCGAGGGCTTCGCGGGCGGCTTCGCGAACGGGGCGTCCGGCAGCGGGAGTTCGGGCGCGGGGTCCGGCCGGGGCGGCCCGGAGCAGGGCCGGGCCGGTGAGCCGGTGGGGGATGTCTACGAGTGGTTCCGCCGGGGCGGGAAGCTGTTGGCCCAGGGGAATCCGGCGGCCGCCGAGCAGTTGCTGGCCCGCGCGGCGGCGGAGGAGCCGCATTCGCGCAGCATCCGGGAGGCGCTGGCGCGGGCGCAGTTCGACGCGGGCTCGTACGCGGCGGCGCTGGAGAACTTCCGGGCGGTGGCCCTGGCCGATCCGTCCGACGACTACGCTCAGTTCGGGTGGGGTGTCTCGGCTGCCCGGCTGGGCGACTTCGAGACGTCCGCCGAGCACTTGGCCCTGGCCGTCGCGATGCGGCCGGACACCGACCACTACCGGGCCGCGCTGCGGCAGACCCGGGCGACCCTGGCGGCCCGCGCCGGGGCGTTCGGCCCCCTGCTGCCGGGGGCCTCGGGGTACGCGGAGCCCCTGCGGGGGCCGGGCCGGCTGCCCGCCGCCGACCGGGACGACGGGGGCGGCGGCGGGCACGGCGCCACCGGGCGTGAGGGCACGGGGCGGAACGAGACGGATGACGGGAATCGACGCAGTGAATGAGGTAGCGAAGGCATGACCGAGACGGCCACCACCGAGCGACGGACCGCCCCCGGCGGCAGTGAGCACCCGCTCACCGAGGCGTACGACACGGCACTGCTGGACCTCGACGGCGTGGTCTACGCCGGACCGAACGCGATCGACCACGCGGCGGCTTCGCTGGCGGTGGCGCGGACGGCGGGGATGCGGCTGGCGTACGTGACCAACAACGCCTCCCGCCCGCCCCGGGTGGTGGCCGCCCATCTGACCGAGCTGGGCGTGCCGGCCGAGCCGGCCGACGTCATCAACTCGGCGCAGGCGGCCGCCCGGGTGGTCGCCGAGAAGGTGCCGGCCGGGTCGAAGGTGCTGGTCGTCGGCGGCCTGGGCCTGGAGGAGGCACTGGCCGAACGCGGCCTGGTGGCCGTCCGCACGCTGGCCGAGGAGCCGCTCGCGGTGGTGCAGGGCTTTGACGCCTCGGTGGGCTGGACGCAGCTGGCGGAGGCCTCGTACGCGGTGCGCAGCGGGCTGCCGTGGGTGGCCTCCAACACCGATCTGACGGTGCCGACCGCGCGCGGGATCGCGCCGGGCAACGGCACCCTGGTCGCGGCCGTGCGCGCGGCGTCGGGCGTGGAGCCCGAGGTGGCGGGCAAGCCGCTGCCGCCGATGCACCGGGAGACGGTGCTGCGGACCGGGGCGAAGCGGCCGCTGGTGGTCGGGGACCGGCTGGACACCGACATCGAGGGCGCGTTCAACGGCGGTGTCGACAGTCTGCTGGTGTTCACCGGGGTCACCACGGCGGCGGACCTGCTCGCGGCGCCGGTGGAGCACCGTCCGACCTACCTGGCGGAGGACCTGCGCGGGCTCCTGGTGCCGCACCCGGCGGTCACGGAGCAGCCGGGCGGCGGGTTCGGCTGCGGCGGCTGGGTCGTCGTGGCGCGGGACGGCGTCCTGGGGCTGGACGGCACCGGGGCGGACCGCTGGGACGGTCTGCGGGCGCTCTGCGCGGCGGCCTGGACGGCACTGGACACGGACGGCGTTCCTGTGGACGGGCGCAAGGCGCTGGCCGAGCTGGGGTTCTGAGGCGCGGGGGCCGGTCGTGCGATCCGCGCGGCGGGCCCCGGGTGCCGGTCCAGGTGGGACGGGCCGCGCGGCCCGGCACGGACCCGGCCGGACGATCGGGTCAGAGCAGTTTGCGCAGCCGCAGCAGGTCGCGGAAGCCGGCCTCCAGCCGGACCCGGCCGCCGGCCCAGGCGGCGGCGAAGTTGAGCCGGCCGCCGACCAGGGCGACCAGGTCGTCGCTGCTCATGGTGAGCCGGATCGCGGCCTTCTCGGCGGGTGGGCCGGGGGCCTCGGTGACGTCCTCGATCCGGCCGTCGCGCAGTTGGCCGGAGAAGGTCAGGTCCAGATCGGTGATCCGGCAGGTGAGGGAGCGGTCGAGGGCGGCCGCCTCGTGGACGTCGCCGGTGGACTTCGCCAGGTTCCGGCTGAGCTGCTCCAGTGCCGTGCGGCACTCCTCGGCGTTGGCCATGACGGCTGGTCCACTCCCTGTCCGACGGCGGCGGCGGTCACTGCGGGGCCACGGTACCGCAGGCGGGTTTTGGCGGTAGCGTCGTCCGTGGGGTGCCCGGAACCGGTCCGGGTGCCGACGGCGACGGAGCGATGCGCGCAGGCGCTAAGGAGGCACCCGGATGCTGCCGAAGACGGTGCGGGGAGCGGTGGAGGTCGCCGCCGGGCTGGTGGAGGAGGTCGGCAAGCGGGTCGTCGGAACGGCGGCCGGTCTGCTGGAGAAGGGCGGGGTCGACATCTCGGAGGTGGAGCGGCGGCTGGGCGGGCCGTTCCCGCCGTCCGCGAAGTCGCTCCAGACACTGGCGGAGGAGGCGGTGACCGCCGGGCGGGCCGGGGTCGACCTGGCGGTCGGCGTGGCGCGCGGTGAGGTGGAGAAGGCCTTCGAGAAGGTCGGCGACCAGGTGACCAAGGTCGGCGTGGTGCTCGCCTACCTGGAGAGCAAGCTGCGCGAGGTCGAGGAGGACGGCGGGCCGGCCGCCTCGCCGCAGGCCGAGCCCGGGACGGACGCCCCCGCGCCCCGCGCCGACGGCCTGTTCGGGCGCGGCTGGGAACTGGACGACGAGCCGGTGACAGCCGCGGGGCGGGTGGGCGGCGAGCCGATAGTGGCCGAGCGGGTCGAGGTCGACGAGCCGGTGGAGATCGACCCCCCGGTGCCGGCGACGCCGCGACCGGCGCGGTCGGGACGGGCGGCCGCGGCGAAGGAGCCGGTGAACGGCGACGCCGCCGGGGTGGCGCCGGCGAAGCCGGTGGCCGCTCCGAAGGCCGCGGGCGGGAAGGCGGCCGGGAAGAAGGCGGCGGCCGGCACCCCGGGTGCGCGGCCCGCCACCGCGAAGCAGGCGGGCGCCAAGCCGGCGGCCGCGAAGAAGGCCGCCGTCAAGAAGACCGCGGCGGCGACCACGAAGCGGACCGCGGCGAACAAGACGGCGCGGGCCGCCGGCCAGGAACCGCCCGCGAAGCGGACCGCGACCAGGAAGACCACTGTCCGCAAGAGCAGCAGCACGAAGAAGCCCGATGCCTGACCCCGCCACCGCCCCCGGCCTCGCCCCCGGCCCGTTTCCGGCGGATCCGGCCCCGGGCACCGGTGAGCCGCTCCCGCTGGGCGTCGAGCTGACCCCCACCGGCCACCCCGCCGTCGACGCCGCCCTGGCCCGGCTGGAGGCACTGGACGGGGTGCCGACCGAGGCACACGTCGCGGTGTACGAAGATGTTCACCAGCGGCTGACCGACGCGTTGGCCGCCCTCGACCAGGATCGACCCGCTCGGATCGACCGCCCGGCATGACCTGTAGGAGCTGAAACACCAGTGGCAGTGGCACGACGCCGTCTCGACGCGGAGCTGGTCCGCCGCAAGCTGGCCCGGTCGCGCGAGCACGCGTCCGAGCTGATCGCGGCCGGCCGGGTGACCGTCGGTGGCACCACCGCGACCAAACCGGCCACCCAGGTGGAGACCGCGGCGGCGGTCGTGGTGGCCAAGGACGAGGACGACCCCGACTACGTCTCGCGCGGCGGGCACAAGCTCGCCGGGGCGTTCGCGGCCTTCGTCCCGCAGGGCCTGGTGGTCGAGGGCCGCCGGGCGCTCGACGCGGGCGCCTCCACCGGCGGCTTCACCGACGTGCTGCTGCGCGCCGGGGCGGCCGGTGTGCTGGCGGTGGACGTCGGCTACGGCCAGCTCGCGTGGTCGCTGCAGAGCGACGAGCGGGTGACGGTGATGGACCGCACCAATGTGCGTGAGCTGACCGTCGAGCTGATCGGCGGCTCGCCGGTCGACCTGGTCGTCGGCGACCTCTCGTTCATCTCGCTGGGCCTGGTGCTGCCCGCGCTGGCCGGCTGCGCCGCCGAGGACGCGGACCTGGTGCTGATGGTCAAGCCGCAGTTCGAGATCGGCAAGGAGCGGTTGGGCAGCGGCGGCGTGGTGCGCAGCCCGCAGTTGCGCGCCGAGATGATCCGCCAGGTGGCCGGGAAGGCGTGGGAGCAGGGGCTGGGCGTGCGGGCGGTCACCGCGAGCCCCCTGCCGGGGCCGTCGGGGAACGTCGAGTACTTCCTCTGGCTGCGCCGGGACGCCCCGCTGCTGGACCCGGCGGAGGCGGACCGGGCTGTCGCCGAAGGCCCCCGATAGGGTGCTCTGCGGACGTCCGGTCCGTCATGCTGATGACGCGGCCGCACCGGGCCGAGGGCGACCCGGCCGACGTAGGGAGAGGGCAGCGGGCATGAGCGAGCGAACCGTGGGGGTATCCCCGGCCGAGATCCGGGGGAGAGCCGTCGAGGGGTGCGCGTCACCCGTGCCGACGGCCGGGCGACGGGGCACCTCAGCGCTGTCGGGACTGTCGGGACTGGCGGAGAGGGGCGCGCATGAGTGAGGGACGTACGGTCTTCCTGATCGCGCACACCGGCCGGGAGGCCGCGCTGCGCAGCGTCGAGGGCCTGGTGCACGGCCTGCTGAAGGCGGGGATCCGGATCAGACTGCTCGCGGCCGAGGCGGTGGACCTGGATCTGCCCGACGGGGTCGAGCGGGTGGCCGGCGGGCCGGGCGCGGCGGACGGCTGCGAGCTGATCCTGGTCGCGGGCGGGGACGGGACGCTGCTGCGCGGTGCGGAGCTGGCGCGCGAGCACGGGCTGCCGATGCTCGGGATCAACCTGGGCCGGGTGGGCTTCCTCGCGGAGGCCGAGCGGGACGATCTCGCGGTGGTGGTCGAGCGGGTCGTCGACGCCGACTACGAGGTCGAGGAGCGGATGACGCTCGACGTGATCGTCCGGACCAACGGCGACGTGGTGCACCAGGACTGGGCGTTGAACGAGGCCTCGATCGAGAAGGCGGCCCGGGAGCGGATGCTGGAGGTGGTGACCGAGGTGGACGGCCGGCCGGTCTCCAACTTCGGTTGCGACGGGGTGGTCTGCGCGACGCCGACCGGTTCGACGGCGTACGCGTTCTCCGGCGGCGGTCCGGTGGTCTGGCCCGAGGTGGAGGCGCTGCTGATGGTGCCGATCAGCGCGCACGCGCTGTTCGCCCGGCCGTTGGTGACCTCGCCCGACTCGGTGCTGGCGGTCGAGGTGCAGCCGAAGACCCCGCACGGCGTGCTCTGGTGCGACGGCCGGCGTTCGGTGGAGCTGCCGGCCGGGGCCCGGGTGGAGGTCCGCCGGGGCCAGACCCCGGTGCGGCTGGCGCGGTTGCACCGGGCGCCGTTCACCGACCGCCTGGTGGCCAAGTTCGCGCTGCCGGTGACGGGTTGGCGCGGCCGGTCGCAGACACCCTGACGGGTCGGCACGGCCGGTCGCGGACGCCCTGAACGCTCGACGCGGCGTGGCAGGGCGCGGCCCGTGCCGTGCCGCGCCGGCGGAGCGTCAGACCGCGAGCGGCTGGCTGTCGTCGGCGGCGCTCCAACGGCCGCCGACGGCCGCCCGGGCGGCGACGTCCGCGAGGCGCTCGGCGGCGGCGGGCACCGCCGCGGCGGGCACGGTGAGCGGGATCCGGATGTGGTGCTCGAAGGCGCCGTCCGAGCCGAAGCGGTTGCCCGCCGCGATCCGTACGCCGCCGTGCTCGCCGGCCAGGGCCAGCGCCGCGCCGGACAGGCCCCCGGTGGAGACCCAGAGCGACAGCCCACCGGGCGGGGAGGCGTAGCGCCACGTCGGCAGGTGCTCGCGCAGCGCGCCGGCGAAGGCCTCGGCGGTGGCCCGCAGCCGGTCCAGCTGATGGGCGCGGACGGCCGCCAGCGGCTCGCCCAGCAGCTCGGCGGCGATCAGCTGGTCCAGCACCGGGGCGCCGACATCGCTGTAGACCCGGGCGGTGGCCAGCCGGCGCACCAGGGCGGGGGCCGCCCGGACCCAGCCGATCCGCAGGCCGCCCCAGAGCAGCTTGCCCGCCGATCCGACGGTGACCACCTGGGCGGACCGGTCGAGCGCGGCCATCGGCCGGGGGAGTTCGGCGCCCGGCGCGAGGCCCCAGCCGAGTTCGGCGGTGGTCTCGTCGGCCAGCACGACCGTGCCGGCGGCCCGGGCGGCGGCCAGCAGCTCGCGGCGCTGCTCCTCGGGGACGAGGGCGCCGGTCGGGTTGTGGAAGTCGGGGATCACGTAGGCGGCCTTGGGCGTGGCGCCGCGCAGCACCCGGCGCCACTCGGCGAGGTCCCAGACCGGCTGCCGGGACGGCCCGCCCGGCCAGGCGTACGGGACGGGCACCAGGCGGGCGTCGCCCAGTCGCAGCGCCTGCAGGGTGTGCGCGTAGCTGGGCGCCTCGACGGCGACCCGGTCGCCGCGGCCGATCAGCGCCTGCCGCACCAGGTGCAGGCCGCCCATCGCGCCGATCGTGATCAGGATCTGGTCGGGGGTGGTCGGCAGGCCGCGTTCGGTGTAGCGGCGCGCCACCGCCTCCCGCAGCACCGGTACCCCGGTGGGGTAGTTGCCGTGCCCGGCGGCGTACGCGGGCAGCTGCTCGACCGCCCGGGCGGCCGCCGCGCCGAGGAAGGGCTGCGGGGCGGGCAGCGCGGCGACCCCGAGGTCCAGGGTGCTGCTCTGCTCGTCCGGCGGGACCGGGTGCAGCGCGTCGCTGGGCGGCGGGGCGCCCTCGGGCAGGGCGGTCCAGCTGCCGGAGCCGCGTCGGCTGCGCAGGTAGCCCTCGGCGCGCAGGGTCTCGTACGCGGTGGCCACGGTGGTGCGGCTGAGCCGCAGGGCGAGGGCCAGTTCGCGTTCGGCGGGGAGCCGGGCCCCGACCGGCAGCCGGCCCTCGGAGACCAGCAGCCGCACCTGCCCGGCCAGCGTCCGGTAGGCGGGGCGGCGGACGGTGGCCGGTTCGGGCAGCCGGGCGGCTTCGAGCAGCCGGGCGAGTGCGGCGGCGGTGACGGTGGTGTGCCAGTCGGCCATGCAGATCAGTCCACTTGCTCGGAATTGGCCCTGGAAGGGGTCGCTTTGGCCTGTCCATCATGGCAGGGCGGCCGTCGAGTCCGCCAGCGTCGCGGGCCCCGCCCGCACGGTGCAGCACCACCTGCGGGAGACCCCGATGGCCACCACGACCACCCGACCGACCACCCCCGCGCCCGCCACCGCGGCGGAGCGCCCCTCGCTCGCCGCCCGCCTGCTCGGCGACACCCACGCGCTGGGCCGCCGGCTCCCGCAGCTCCTGGTCGGGCTCACCCTCTACGGGACGAGCATGGGACTGATGCTGCGTTCCGGGCTCGGCCTCGACCCGTGGGACGTCTTCCACCAGGGCCTGCAACGCACCGCCGGCCTCTCGGTGGGCGCCTGGGTCACCATCTGCGGCGCCCTCGTCCTGCTGCTCTGGATCCCGCTGCGCCAGCGCCCGGGGCTCGGGACCGTCGCCAACGTGCTGATGATCGGCGCGGCGATGGACCTCACCCTGCGGGTGGTCGGCACGCCCGGACCGCTGCCGGCCCGGATCGCCCTGATGGTGGGGGCGATCGTGCTCAACGGCGTGGCCACCGGCCTCTACATCGGCGCCCGCTTCGGGCCGGGCCCGCGCGACGGCCTGATGACCGGCCTGCACCGGCGCACCGGCCGGTCGCTGCGGCTGATCCGGACCGGAATCGAACTGACCGTACTGGCCGCCGGCGTCCTGCTCGGTGGCACCGCGGGGGTCGGCACCGTCGCATACGCGCTGGCCATCGGCCCGCTCGCGCAGTTCTTCCTGCCCTGGTGCACCGTGCCCACCGCCGCTGAAACGTCCCGGAAGGGATGAACTTGGGGGGCGCGGAGTTGCCGCTCGTCGCGCGGCGGGGCCGGAACCTCGTAAGGTCGTCACCGTGTTGGACGAGATGCGGATACGGGATCTTGGGGTCATCGACGACGCGGTGGTCGAACTGGCTCCCGGCTTCACCGCCGTGACCGGTGAGACCGGTGCCGGAAAGACCATGGTGGTGACCAGCCTGGGCCTGCTGCTCGGCGGCCGCGCCGACCCGGGCCTGGTGCGCAACGGCGCCGGACGCGCGGTCGTCGAGGGCCGCCTCGAACTGCCCGCCGGCTCCCCGGCGGCCGCCCGCGCCCTGGAGGCCGGCGCCGAACTCGACGACGGCGCGCTGCTGATCAGCCGGACGGTCTCGGCCGAGGGCCGCTCCCGGGCGTTCGTCGGCGGCCGGTCCGTCCCGGTCGGGCTGCTCGCCGAACTCGGCGAGGACCTGATCGCGGTGCACGGCCAGACCGACCAGCAGCGGCTGCTCCGCCCGGCCCGCCAGCGCGGCGCCCTGGACCGGTACGCGGGCGAGGCGGTGGCCGAGCCGCTGGCCCGCTACCGCGAGGTCTACCGCCGGCTGCGGGAGGTCTCCAGCACCCTGGAGGAGCTGACCACCCGGGCCCGCGAGCGGGCCCAGGAGGCCGACCTGCTGCGCTTCGGCCTGGACGAGGTGGCCGCCGCCGAGCCCGTCGCCGACGAGGACGTCGAGCTGGGCGCCGAGGCCGAGCGGCTCGGCCACGCCGACGCGCTCTCCTCCGCCGCGACCCTGGCCCACGCCGCCCTGGCCGGCGACCCCACCGACCCGGAGGCGCTGGACGCCGGCACCCTGCTGGCCCAGTCCCGCCGCGCCCTGGACGCCGTCCGCCACCACGACGAGCGCCTCGCCGCCCTCGCCGACCGGCTGAACGAGGTCGGCTACCTGCTGGCCGACGTCGCCGGCGATCTGGCCGGCTACGCCGACGACCTGGACGCCGACCCCGTCCGGCTGGCCGCCGTCGAGGACCGCCGGGCCGTCCTGGCCCAGCTGCTGCGCAAGTACGGCGGCCCGGAGAACTCCCTCGCCGAGGTGCTCGCCTGGGCCGACTCCGGCGCCGTCCGGCTCTCCGAACTCGACGGCGACGACGAGCGGATCGACGAACTCGGCGCCCGGGAGACCGCGCTGCGCACCGAGTTGGCCGAGCTCGCGGCCGAGGTGTCGGCCGCCCGGCAGGCCGCCGCCGGCCGCTTCGCCGAGGCCGTCTCCGCCGAACTCGCCGAACTCGCCATGCCGCACGCCCGGGTGACCTTCGCGATCGGCCAGGTCGACGACCTGTCCGGCATCGAGGTCGACGGCCGCACCGTCGCCTACGGCCAGCACGGCGTGGACGAGGTCGAGGTGCTGCTCGCCCCGCACCCCGGGGCCCAGCCCCGCCCGATCGCCAAGGGCGCCTCCGGCGGTGAGCTCTCCCGGGTGATGCTCGCCGTCGAGGTGGTCTTCGCCGGCGCCGACCCCGTCCCCACCTACCTGTTCGACGAGGTGGACGCGGGTGTCGGCGGCAAGGCCGCGGTCGAGATCGGCCGCCGCCTGGCCAAGTTGGCCGAGTCCGCCCAGGTCGTGGTGGTCACCCACCTGCCGCAGGTCGCCGCGTTCGCCGACCGTCACCTGGTGGTGGTGAAGACCAACGACGGCACCGTGACCCGCAGCGGCGTCAAGGTGCTGAACGACGAGGAGCGGGTGCGCGAACTCTCCCGGATGCTGGCCGGTCTGGAGGACTCGGAGTTGGGCCGTGCCCACGCCGAGGAACTGCTGGCCGCCGCCCGGGCTCCGCGCCACCGGTAGCCGCCGTCGCCCGCCCGGCGGCCCTCGGACGGACCGCGACGCGCCCCCCGTGGCGCCGACTGTCCAAGAGGGCCGCCGACCTGGCATGGTGGCGGCTGGACACTGGCTTTCCAGTCCCGAGCGCCGTCGGCGGGCAATCCTCGCGACACGGCGCGCGAACCTGATCGAGTCGGATGCGAGACGACGTGGACCATTCCGCCGCCCGGGCCACCGCGGCCGCCCCTGAACCGGGTCAGCTGCACGTGGTGCTCGTCCTGGCCGCCAGTACCGGCGGCATCGGTGCGCACGTGCGCTCCCTGGCACAGGGCCTGGTCGCGCACGGAGTGACCGTCACGGTCTGCGCGCCCGCCGGTACGGACGCGTTGTTCGGCTTCTCCCGCAGCGGAGCCAGGTTCCACCTGGTCGACATCACCCCCACGGCGGGTGCCCGCAGCGATGCCACCGCCATCGGCGAGTTGCGCCGCGCCTTCACCGGCGCCGACGTGGTGCACGCCCACGGCCTGCGGGCCGGGCTCCTCGCCGACCTGGCGCTGCGTACCGCCGGCCGCTTCCCGGGCCTGCGCCCGGAGACCCCGCTGGTGGTCACCTCGCACCACGCGCTGCTGGCCACCGGGATGGAGCGGCGGCTCCAGCGGCTGATGGAGCGCCGGGTGGCCCGCGCCGCCGACCTGGTGCTCGGCGCCTCCTCCGACCTGGTGGCCCGGGCCCGCGAGCTGGGCGCCTCCGACGCCCGGCTCGGCCCGGTCGCCGCTCCGCCGATGCCCGAGGGCCGGCTGGAGCGGGCCGCGGCCCGGGCGGCACTGCTCGGCGACGGTCCGGACCGTCCGCTGGTACTGGCGGTCGGCCGGCTCGTCCCCCAGAAGGCCTTCGGGCTGCTGCTGGACGCCGCCCGCGAGCTGACCACGCTGGACCCGGAACCGCTGCTGCTGATCGCCGGCGACGGCCCCGAGGCCGCCGGGCTGCGCGAGCGGGTGGCCGCCGAGAAGGCGGCGGTCCGGCTGCTCGGCTACCGCACCGATGTGCCGGACCTGCTGGCCGCCGCCGATGTGCTGGTGGTCTCCAGCCGCTGGGAGGCCCGCTCGCTGGTGGTCCAGGAGGCGATGCGGGCCGGCGTGCCGGTGGTGGCCACCGCGGTGGGCGGCATCCCCGAGCTGGTCGGCGACGCCGCCGTGCTGGTCCCGTCCGGTGACGCGACCGCGCTCGGCCGGGCGGTGCGCGAGCTGCTGGCCGACCCGGACGGCCGGCGGCGGCTGGTGGCCGCGGGCCGTCAGCAGGCCGCGACCTGGCCGGACGAGGCCGCCACCGTGGCCCAGGTGCTCAGCACCTACGACGAGCTGGTGCAGCACACCCCGTAGCCCCCGCGCGCCCGCGCCACACCCCGCCCCGCCGGTCCTCGGTGACCGGCCCTGCCCGAGCCGTGGCCCGGGCAGGGACCCCTCAGACCGTGGCCTGCTCGGCCCGGTCGACGGCCGCGGCGTCCGGCTGGGCGGACAGGTAGGCCCCGCCGCAGGCAGTCAGCCGCAGCGCGGTGTCGATCAGCGGGACGTGGCTGAAGGCCTGCGGGAAGTTGCCGACCTGGCGCTTCTCCCGCGGGTCCCACTCCTCGGCGAGCAGACCGACGTCGTTGCGCAGCGACAGCAGCTTGTCGAACAGCTCCCGCGCCTCCTGCACCCGGCCGATCATGGCGAGGTCGTCGGCCAGCCAGAACGAGCAGGCCAGGAAGGCGCCCTCGTGGCCGGAGAGGCCGTCCACGTTGTTGCCGCCCTCGTCGTGTGTGGGGTAGCGCAGCACGAAGCCGTCCTCGGTGGACAGCTCGCGCTGGATCGCCTCGATGGTGCCGATCACCCGCTTGTCGTCCGGCGGGAGGAAGCCGACCTGGGGGATCAGCAGCAGCGAGGCGTCCAGCTCCTTGCCGCCGTAGTACTGGGTGAAGGTGTTGCGCTCCGGGTCGTAGCCCTTCTCGCAGACGTCGCGGTGGATGGTCGCCCGCAGCTCGTGCCAGCGCTCCAGTTGGCCGTCGGAGGGGGCGTCCTCCGGGTTCTGTTCCAGCAGCTTGATGGTGCGGTCGACCGCCACCCAGGCCATCACCTTGGAGTGGACGAAGTGCCGGCGCGGGCCGCGCACCTCCCAGATGCCCTCGTCCGGCTCCTGCCAGTGCTCCTCCAGGTACTCGATGAGCCGCAGCTGGAGGTGGTGGGCGTGGTCGTTGCGGACCAGGCCGGTCATGTGGGCCAGGTGCAGGGCCTCGACGACCTCGCCGTAGACGTCCAGCTGCAGCTGGCCGGCCGCGCCGTTGCCGACCCGCACCGGCAGCGAGCCCTCGTAGCCGGGCAGCCAGTCCAGCGAGGACTCGGTGAGCTCGCGCTCGCCGGCGATGCCGTACATGATCTGCAGGTTCTCCGGGTCCCCGGCGACGGCGCGCAGCAGCCACTCGCGCCAGGCGCGGGCCTCGTCGCGGTAGCCGGTGCGCAGCAGCGAGGAGAGGGTGATCGCCGCGTCGCGCAGCCAGGTGTAGCGGTAGTCCCAGTTCCGCTCACCGCCGATGTCCTCGGGCAGGGAGGTGGTCGGGGCGGCGACGATGCCGCCGGTCGGGGCGTAGGTGAGGCCCTTGAGGGTGATCAGGGAGCGGATCACCGCCTCCCGGTAGGGGCCCTGGTAGGTGCACTGGTCGGCCCACTCGTGCCAGAAGTCCGCGGTGGCGTCGAGCATCTCCTCGGGGTCCGGGGCCTTGGGCGCGTCCAGGTGGGAGGCCTGCCAGGTGAGCGCGAAGGCGATCCGCTCACCGGCCGTGACGGTGAAGTCCGCGTAGGTGGTGAGGTCGCGCCCGTAGGTGTCGGCCTCGCCGTCCAGCCAGACCGAGTCGGGGCCGGCCACGGCCACGGTCCGGTGGCCGCCGTCGGCCTGCTCGACCCGGTGCACCCAGGGGACGATCCGGCCGTAGCTGAAGCGCATCCGCACCGCGGAGCGCATCCGGACCGTGCCGGACAGGCCCTCGACGATCCGGATCATCTGCGGGACGGCGTCCCGGCCGGCCAGCGGGCGCGGCGGCATGAAGTCGATCACCCGGACGCTGCCGCCCCCGCAGTCCCACTCCTGCTCCAGGATCAGCGAGTCGCCCCGGTAGCGGCGCCGGTCGGCGGGGACGGCCGGCGCGGCCGCCGTGGGCGGGGGGACCCGCAGGTCGCCGGTGTCGGTGAGGCGGACCCGCGGGGTGTCCGGGGCCGGGGCGGGCACGGCCGGCAGCTCGGCGGCCATCACCTCGGCCGGGCCGATCCGCCAGAAGCCGTGTTCATCGGTGCCCAGCAGGCCGGCGAACACGGCCGGCGAGTCGAAGCGGGGCAGGCACAGCCAGTCGACCGCCCCGTCCCTGCTGACCAGGGCAGCGGTCTGCATGTCCCCGATGAGTGCGTAGTCCTCGATACGGCCGGCCACGTGGATCTCCAGTTCGCAATGTGGTCAGGACGCATCGGCGATCCGAGGAGAGCCAGCGGGTCTGCGGGGCCGGGGCCACCCCGGGACGTCCGGCCTGCCTGGGGGTGGTGGCAGGCCTTGCTGGAGTGTCCGCGCGAGGCTCGGTCGAGCCCCAGGGTGGGTGGGGAGGAGCTGGATAACGGGGAGGTCCGGTCGCGCATCGGGGACCGAGAGGTGTCCTGACCCTCCCACGCCCTCCGCGTGCTCATGCTGTCGGCGATGCGTCCGTGCAGCTTACGACGGACGAAAGGGGCGAAGCACGCGGACGCAGCCCCGTGGGGCGACACAATTCGGCGGAAATGCCGTGCATCGTGGGGGAGCCGTGCAGGATGGCTCGGAAGGATCACCTCCGGATGGTCCGTCGGGAGGGGCTGTGATGACCCGCCCGAGCGCCGTGGAGTGGCCCGCTCGGGCGGGTGGTGCGACCGGTGTGACGCGTGCGCCGTATGGTGCGCCGGTGGTGAGCCGGGAGTGCGCCGGGAGTGTGGTTCCCGGGCGTCACGAGCGGGCCGGAACGCGCCCCGGCCGGGGCACTGATACCCTGGTATCCCGTGGACCGGTGGGATCAAACGCCCCGGACCAGCCGAACCGACGACCCACCGAGTGCCGTGCACCGCACCGCACTCCCGTCGCGCAAGGCGAGCCGAGAGCTTCCCGCCCACGTCACCTTCGACACGCGACCCACGGGAGCCCCCTCTTGGCACAGCCCCATTCCGGCAAGGCATCGAACGGCCGCGCCGTGACGACCAAGCACCTCTTCGTCACCGGGGGTGTCGCCTCTTCTCTCGGCAAGGGCCTCACCGCCTCCAGCCTTGGCGCCCTGCTCAAGGCCCGCGGACTCCGCGTGACGATGCAGAAGCTCGACCCCTACCTCAACGTGGACCCGGGCACCATGAACCCGTTCCAGCACGGTGAGGTCTTCGTCACCGACGACGGCGCGGAGACCGACCTCGACGTCGGTCACTACGAGCGGTTCCTCGACACCAACCTGCACGGCTCGGCGAACGTCACCACCGGTCAGGTGTACTCGACGGTCATCGCCAAGGAGCGCCGCGGCGAGTACCTGGGCGACACCGTCCAGGTGATCCCGCACATCACCAACGAGATCAAGGCCCGGATCCGCCGGATGGCGACCGAGGACGTCGACGTGGTGATCACCGAGGTCGGCGGCACCGTCGGCGACATCGAGTCGCTGCCCTTCCTGGAGGCCGTCCGCCAGGTCCGCCACGAGGTCGGCCGGGACAACGTGTTCTTCGTGCACGTCTCCCTGCTGCCGTACATCGGCCCCTCGGGCGAGCTGAAGACCAAGCCCACCCAGCACTCGGTGGCCGCGCTGCGCAACATCGGCATCCAGCCGGACGCCATCGTGCTGCGCGCCGACCGCGAGGTCCCGCAGGCCATCAAGCGCAAGATCTCGCTGATGTGCGACGTGGACGAGGAGGCCGTGGTCGCGGCCATCGACGCCAAGTCGATCTACGACATCCCCAAGGTCCTGCACAGCGAGGGCCTGGACGCGTACGTGGTGCGCCGTCTGGACCTCCCGTTCCGTGACGTGGACTGGACCACCTGGGACGACCTGCTGCGCCGCGTCCACGAGCCGCAGCACATCGTCAAGGTCGCGCTGGTCGGCAAGTACATCGACCTGCCGGACGCCTACCTGTCGGTGACCGAGGCGCTGCGCGCCGGCGGCTTCGCCAACAACGCCCGGGTCGAGATCAAGTGGGTCACCTCGGACGACTGCGAGACGCCCGAGGGCGCGCAGGAGCACCTCGGCGACGTGGACGCGATCTGCGTCCCCGGCGGCTTCGGCGACCGCGGTGTGGACGGCAAGGTCGCCGCGATCACCTACGCCCGGGAGAACAAGGTCCCGCTGCTGGGCCTGTGCCTGGGCCTGCAGTGCGTGGTCATCGAGGCGGCCCGCAACCTGGCCGGCCTGCCCGAGGCGAACTCCACCGAGTTCGACGCGGCCGCCAAGTACCCGGTCATCTCGACCATGGCCGAGCAGCTGGCCATCGTCGACGGCAAGGGCGACCTGGGCGGCACCATGCGGCTCGGCCTCTACCCGGCCAAGCTCGCCGAGGGCTCCATCGTCCGTGAGGTCTACGGCGGCGAGCAGTACGTCGAGGAGCGCCACCGCCACCGCTACGAGGTCAACAACGCGTACCGCGCCGACCTGGAGAAGACCGGTCTGCAGTTCTCCGGCCTCTCCCCGAAGGGCGACCTCGTCGAGTACGTCGAGTACCCGCGCGAGGTGCACCCCTACCTGGTGGCCACCCAGGCCCACCCGGAGCTGAAGTCCCGCCCGACCCGCCCGCACCCGCTCTTCGCGGGCCTCGTCAAGGCGGCCATCGAGATCAAGACGGCCGGCCAGTAGTCAGGACCGACCAGTAGTCGTCGACATGTCACCGGACGGCGGCCCCGCGATTCCCGCGGGGCCGCCGTCCGGCGTTAGATTGTGTCGTACTGACGAAAAGGGGAGAGCGATGGACGACCAGAGCATCTTTGACGTGCCCGAGGAGTGGGAGACCCGGGGGACCGGGACACCGTTCCAGGGCAAGGTCACCGGGGTGTGCTCGGAAGAGGTCCGGATGCCCGACGGCAGCTGGGCCCGCCGCGACTACCAGACCCACCCCGGCTCGGTCTCCGTCCTGGCGCTGGACGACCGGCAGCGGGTGCTGGTCCTGCGCCAGTACCGCCACCCCGTCCGCCAGCGGCTCTGGGAGCTGCCGGCCGGCCTGCTCGACGTCCCCGGCGAGAACCCGCTGCACGCCGCCCAGCGCGAGCTGTACGAGGAGGCGCACTGCAAGGCCGGCACCTGGCGGGTGCTGGTCGACTTCTACACCTCGCCCGGCGGCACCGACGAGGCGCTGCGGCTCTTCCTCGCCACCGACCTCACCGAGGCCGACGGCGAGCGGTACGAGGCGCACGGCGAGGAACTGGAGATCGAGACCGCCCGGATGCCCGTCACCGAGCTGATCCGGCTGATCCACGCGGGCGAACTGCACAACCCCACCCTGATCACCGGCACGCTGGCCGCGCACGCCGCCCTCACCGGCCCCGGCGGCCTGGACGCGCTGCGCCCGGCCGACTCGCCGTGGCCGGCCCGGCCGTTCTCGGCCTGAGCCCGGGTGGCCTCCCCGGCGTGAGCTTCGTGGCGTGACCTTCGTGGCGTTGTCGTGGTGGGCCACGTGAGGTGACACCGGGTGGGTCGGCCTCTCGCGGTTGGTCCGCGGGGGTGACTTACCGGTTCGTACGACCGGATGTCACCTCGGCGGAGCCGGACGGTCGAACTACGCTTCGCAGACAGGGCGCCCGTCCCGGGCCGCCTCCGCTGAGCGCTGGGTGACGTCGGGAGTGGCACGGGTGGCGAGGAAGACGGTGACGATGGACGCGGGGCCCGGCGCGTCCGTCGAGGGTGTGCCCGGACTGGACCGGCTGCCCGCCGGTCCCGCGCTGCTCGTCGGCCGGCGGGCCGAGCTCGCCGCCCTGCGGGCCGCCGCCGCCCGGCCCGCCGAGGGCCGCAGCCGTGTCCTGGTGCTGGCCGGCCGGCCCGGCTCCGGACGGACCACGCTGGCCGTCCGCTTCGCCCTGACCGTCGCCGCCGACTATCCCGACGGCGTGCTGTTCGCCCGGCTCTCCGCCCCCGACGGCGGCCGGGTGCCCCCCGCCCGGGCCGCCCGGCGGCTGCTGGAGCAGCTCGGCGCGGACACCGCGGGCGTCCCGCTGCCCGGCGCCGTCGAGGACGGCCGGGACGAACCGGCCTGCGTCGCGCTGCGCGAAGCACTGACCGGGCGGAAGGTCCTGCTGGTGCTGGACGACGTACGGGACGCCGGGCAGCTCTGGCCGCTGCTCGCGGACGAGCCCGGCTGCCTCGTGCTGGCCACCACCGCCGGGCCGCTCACCGGCATCGAGGACATCGACCCGGTCATCCTCGGCGGGCTCGACCGGCTGGCCTCGGGCGAGCTGCTCGGGGACCTGGTCGGCGGGACGCGGATCAGCTGCGACCCGGTCGGCGGGGCGGACCTCGCCGAGGCCTGCGCCTCCCGGCCGGCCGCGCTGCGGCTGATGGCCGGATGGCTGCGGGGCAACCCGGAACTGGCGGTCACGGACGCCGCGAAGGAGCTGGCCCGGGCGGTCCGGGAGGCCGACGCGAAGCCGGCGGGCGGCGTGCGGGCGGCCGGGGACGCGGCCGGGGCGAAGGAGGTCCCGCCGGGTGGGGCCGGCGGGCCCGCGGGGCCGGGCGGGGCGGCTCCGGGTGGGGCCAAGGGCGCGCTCAACGGGGGGACGGCCGGAGCGGCCGGGCAGGCTTCGGGCGGGCAGGCTGCCAACGGGCAGGTTTCGGGTGGGGCCAAGGACGTTCCGGGGGGAGCGAAGGGCGACAAGCGTCCGGCGGGGGCCGCCCGGGGCGGGGCGAAGCGGGGAGAGCGGCGCGGCGGGCCGAGGAACGGGCAGCCGGCTCCCGAGCAGGGCGTCGAGGGCGTGGAGCAGCCCGGGCGGCGGGTGGTGGCGGGAGTCGCGCCGGGGGGCGGGCCGGGCCCGGCCGCGGGGCCGCTGTCGCCGCCCCCGGCCGCTACCGCGGCGGTCCTGTCGTCCGCCGCCGTGCCGGTGACCGACCCCGCCGCCTGGGTGAAGCCCGCGCCCGAGCCCGCCGAGCCCGTCCCGGTGCCCGACAACGATCCCCTGATCGGTGCGTTCACCCTGCTGTACGGCACGCTGTCGGCCGCCCAGGCGCGGATGCTGCGGGCCCTCACGCTCGCCCCGGGGCAGCTGGCCGACCTGCGGACCGCCTCGGCCCTGGTGGGCTGCCCGGCGCCGGAGGCCGCCACCACGCTGGCCACGCTCGCCGAGCGGGACCTGCTCGGCGAGGAGCCGCCCGCCGCCGACGGCACCCTCCGCTACCGGGTGCCCGGCCGGCTCTACCCCCGGCTGGTCCGGCTGCGCGAGCGGGAGGACCGGCCCGCCGAGGTCGAACTGGCCCGGGCCCGGCTGCTGGAGCGGCTGGTCCGGCTCACCGACTCCGCCCGCGCGTTGCTCGACCCGGCCGGCGGCCCCGGCCCGGACCCGCTGCCCGGCCCGCTGCGGCTGCGCTCCGGCGCCGAGGCCCGGCAGTGGCTGCTCGGCGAACGCGACGTCCTGCTCGGCGCGGTCGCCGACGCGATCGGCCAGGGCGATCTGGACGGTTCGGCCGGCCGGCTGGTCACCGCCCTGCTCCGGGCGCTGCCGCTGACCGGTGCCGCCGCCCCCGCCGACCTCTATCAGTTGCACGAGCAGGTGCTGACCGTGGCCGAACGGCACGGCAAGCCCCGCCGGGCCGCCGCCGCGCTGCTCAACCTGGGCGACCTCCAGGCCGCCGCCGGCCGCTGGGAGCAGGCCGCCACGCACTACCGGGCGGCCCTGGAGCACGCCCGGTCCGCCGACGACGAGGCGCTCTGCGCCCGGGCCCTGGAGGGCGCGGCCGGCTGCTACCGGGCGCTCGGCGAGGCGGTCCGCGCCGCCGACTGGTACGGGCGGGCGCTGGCCCTGCGGCAGTCGATGGGCGACCACGCCGCCGAGGCCCGGCTGCTCGCCCGGGTGGCCGAGGCGCACACCGCGCAGCGCCGGTTCGAAGAGGCCGAGCGGGAGTACCGGGCGTCGCTGTCGGTGCTGCGGCGCCTGGGCGACGAGCGGGGGCTGCAGGCGGTCGGCGTGGCCCTCGCGGAGCTGCGGGAACGTTCCGACGGCGGGTGGTAGGGGGCGGTTTCGGAGTATTGTCGGAGATGCCTGGTTGGCATTGCTTTGGCGGGAAGATCGCTGGGGAAGCCTACGAACCTGCCAATGTCTCCGGCAGATTTATTCACTTTGGAAGGCTGACACGCCGCCTGGGCTTCATTACACTCGAACTCAGTCGCGCAGCGATCCATGCCCCGGTGCCTTCCGGAGGCTTCCCCACGTGCGCGTCGCCCGCCGGTCTTCTCCGGTAGGGACCCCCATGGCACAAGAGGACGTGTTTAGCCCGTGAAGGTCGGCATCCCCCGCGAGGTCAAGAACCACGAGTACCGCGTGGCCATCACGCCCGCCGGCGTGCATGAGCTCGTCCGCAACGGACACGAGGTCTACATCGAGGACAACGCCGGTCTCGGCTCCTCGATCCCCAACGAGGAGTACGTGGCCGCCGGCGCCACCATCCTCCCCACCGCCGACGAGGTGTGGGCCACCGCCGACCTGCTGCTGAAGGTCAAGGAGCCCATCGCCCAGGAGTACCACCGTCTGCGCAAGGGCCAGACCCTCTTCACGTACCTGCACCTGGCGGCCGACCGCGCCGGCACCGACGCGCTGGTCGCGTCCGGCACCACCGCGATCGCGTACGAGACCGTGCAGCTCGCCAACGGTGCCCTGCCGCTGCTCGCGCCGATGTCCGAGGTCGCGGGCCGGCTGGCCCCGCAGGTCGGCTCGTACCACCTGATGCGCCCGGCCGGCGGCCGCGGCGTGCTGCCCGGTGGCGTGCCCGGCACCCACCCGGCCAAGGCCGTCGTCATCGGCGGTGGCGTCTCCGGCTGGCACGCGGCCACCATCGCCATCGGCATGGGCTACGAGGTGACCCTGCTCGACCGCGACATCAACAAGCTGCGCGAGGCCGACAAGGTCTTCGGCACCAAGATCAAGGCCATCGCCTCCAACGCCTTCGAGCTGGAGAAGGCCGTCCTGGAGGCCGACCTGGTGATCGGCGCCGTGCTGATCCCGGGCGCCAAGGCCCCGAAGCTCGTCACCAACGAGCTGGTCTCCCGCATGAAGCCGGGCTCCGTGCTCGTCGACATCGCCATCGACCAGGGCGGCTGCTTCGAGGACTCGCACGCGACCACGCACGCCGAGCCGACCTTCGAGGTCCACAACTCGGTCTTCTACTGCGTCGCCAACATGCCGGGCGCCGTCCCGAACACCTCCACCTACGCGCTGACCAACGCCACGCTGCCCTACATCGTGGAGCTGGCCAACCGTGGCTGGAAGGACGCGCTGCGTCGCGACCCGGCGCTGGCCAAGGGCCTGAACGTGCACGAGGGCCAGATCACCTTCGGCGCCGTCGCCGAGGCCTTCGGCCTGGAGTCCGTCTCCCTGGAGAGCGTGCTCGCCTGACCGGTCCCTGACGGAGCCCCGACCGGCGCCCACCCGGCGCCGTTCGGTGCCCTTTCCGGTGTCTTTCCGGTGTCTTTTCGGTCCGGGACGGTCCGCGCCAGGCCGGCGCGGACCCTCCCGGACCCGGCCGCTCCCCGCGGGGCGGCCCGCAGGCCCCCGATCCTCCCTCCCTTCCGCCCAGCGGTGGCGGGAAGGAGGATCGGGGGCTTCGGCATGCCTGTGAACGGGCGGTGACATGGGCGGGTCGCTCTGTCGTCAATTTCTGTGGGTCGCGTCACCCGACCGCAGAAACGTTAGGGTCAAGGGCCCGCGCATCCCTTGACAGAGGGTTGCCCGATAGTCGACACATCCTGCCCACTACCGTGGATTGTGTTGCTGCGAACGCCTTGAACGGCCTAGAGTCGCAAACCGTCGGCATGCTGCCACGCTGACGAATCGACATAGAGTCCTGGATGCCCAAGGAGGTAAGACGACTTGTGAATGAGTCGACATTTGCTCCCGGGGGTGGTCAGCCAGGACTGGCGGAGCACACCGCCGTCCAGCCGAGTGAGGAGTCCGGGGCCCGGCAGGCCACCGTGGGCTCGGCCGAGGTCGGCTCGGTCGCACTCCGTACGTTCGAAGCACGCCAGAACACAGCACAGGTGACCACGGTGACCGACTACGACGTCGACCTGCCGGCCCACGGCCTGGCTTACGGCGAGTTCGCCTACGGCGCCTACGACGACCCGGACGCCGAGTACGAGCCGGACCCGGAGTACGCCGCCACGCTGGCCCCCGACGCCGCGCGCCAGCGCCGCGAGCGGGTCGGCCCGACCGGCCGTCCGCTGCCGTACTTCCCGATCCCCGCGCCGGTGGCCGAGCACGGTCCCGCGCAGATCATCGCGATGTGCAACCAGAAGGGCGGCGTCGGCAAGACCACGTCGACCATCAACCTGGGTGCGGCGCTGGCCGAGTACGGCCGCCGTGTGCTGCTGGTGGACTTCGACCCGCAGGGCGCGCTCTCGGTGGGTCTCGGCGTCAATCCGATGGAACTCGACGTCACCGTCTACAACCTGCTCATGGAGCGGGGCCTGACGGCCGATGAGGTGCTGCTGAAGACCGCGGTGCCGGGCATGGACCTGCTGCCCTCCAACATCGACCTCTCCGCCGCCGAGGTGCAGCTGGTCAGCGAGGTGGCCCGGGAGTCCGCGCTGGCGCGCGCCCTGAAGCCGCTGCTGCCCGACTACGACTTCGTCATCATCGACTGCCAGCCCTCGCTGGGCCTGCTGACGGTCAATGCCCTGACCGCGGCTCACAGCGTCATCGTCCCGCTGGAGTGCGAGTTCTTCGCACTGCGCGGCGTCGCGCTGCTCACCGAGACGATCGAGAAGGTCTGCGAGCGGCTCAACCCCGAGCTGCGCCTGGACGGCATCCTGGCCACCATGTACGACTCGCGCACCGTGCACAGCCGCGAGGTGCTGGCCCGGGTCGTCGAGGCGTTCGGCGAGCACGTCTTCCACACCGTCATCGGGCGGACCGTGCGTTTCCCGGAGACCACCGTCGCCGGCGAGCCGATCACGACGTACGCGACCAATTCGGTCGGGGCCGCCGCCTACCGTCAGCTGGCCAGGGAGGTGCTCGACCGGTGCCGCCCCGCCGAGTGAGTCTCCCGGGTGCCGACGAGCTGTTCCGGACCACCGGCGGGATGGCGCTGTCGCCGTCCCTCGCGCCGCGTCCGGCCGCCGAGGCGCCCAGACCGGAGACCGCGCGGACGGTCAACGGCGCCGGCCCCGGAGCGGACGGCGCCGAGGGCGTCGACGACGGAGCCGGGAGCGCCGCGGGCGGTACGACCGGAAGTGCCGGGACCGCCGGTGAGGCCGGCCGGTCGCGCGAGCACCAGTCGTCGGCCGGCGGGTCGGTGCCGGGCCCGGCACAGCCGGGCGGGGCCCAGGGCATCGGGCAGACCGGTGCCGCGGGCAATGCCGCTGCCGGTGTGGCGGGTGCCATGCAGGCCGGGAAGACCGTGCAGGGCGGCCGGAGCGCCGCGCCGGCGCCGCGCCAGCACGCGGGTGCCACCGAGGAGCAGGCGGGCGCCACAGGGCGCCCCAGGGCGCGCGGACGGGCTCCGCGCCGCCCCAGCGGGCGGGAGCGGCACGACGAGAAGATCACCGTGTACGTGTCCGCCGAGGAGCTGATGGACCTCGAACACACCCGGCTGGTGCTCCGCGGCGAGCACGGGCTGGCCGTGGACCGCGGCCGGATCGTCCGGGAGGCCATCGCGGTCGTGCTGGCCGATCTGGAGCAGCGCGGCGAGGCGAGCATCCTGGTGCGGCGGCTGCGCGGGCGCTGAGGCCTGGCGGTGGCTGCCGGGTGCTTCGGTGCCCTGGGTGCGCGGGCCGGTGCCCTGGGTGCGCGGGCCGGTGCCAGTGGGTCGGTGTTCGGTGGGCGCCGGTGCGGCGTGAGTCCGGGCGGTGTCCGGTGGTCTGCGGGCCGCGATGCCGGGCGGCGCGCGACGCGTACGGCGTGTCGGCGGCCCCGGCACGGGGTGGGCGGCGGCGCCGAGTGAAGATGGACTGTCATGCCGAGCACCTCCGAACCGCCCACTGCCGAGACCGTCGAGGTCGTCGAGACCACGGGAACCGGTGTGACCGGGGTGACCGGGGTGACCGGTGCGGCCGCCGGGAGCGGTGGGGCCGTAGCGGCTGCTGAGGCGGTCGAGGCCGTCGAGGCCGTCGATCAGCCGCGCGGCGGTTTCCGGGTGCGGCTGGAGAACTTCGAAGGCCCCTTCGACCTGCTGCTCAGCCTGATCGCCAAGCACAAGCTGGATGTCACCGAGGTGGCGCTGGCCACGGTCACCGACGACTTCATGGCCCACATTCGCGCCGCCGGCCCGGACTGGGACCTGGACGCCGCGACCGAGTTCCTGGTGGTCGCCGCGACACTCCTCGACCTCAAGGCCGCCCGGCTGCTGCCGGCCGCCGAGGTCGAGGACGAGGAGGACCTCGCACTGCTGGAGGCGCGCGACCTGCTCTTCGCCCGGCTGCTGCAGTACCGGGCCTACAAGCGGGCGGCGGCCCTGTTCGGCGACCGCTGGGCCGCCGAGCTGCTCCGGCACCCCCGCAGCGTCGGGCTGGAGCCGCGGCACGCGCGGCTGCTCCCCGAGGTCGTCATCAGCATCGGCACGGAGCGGTTCGCGCAGCTCGCGGCGAAGGCGATGACGCCCAGGCCGAAGCCCGTCGTCTACGTCGACCACATCCACGCCCCGCCGGTCAGCGTGCGGGAGCAGGCCGGACTGGTGGTCGGGCTGCTCGCCGAGCTGGGCGAGGCCTCCTTCCAGCAACTGGTCGCCGACGCGCCGGACACCCTGGTCGTGGTCGCCCGCTTCCTGGCCCTGCTGGAGCTGTACCGGGAGCGGGTGCTCGCCTTCGAGCAGTCCGAGGCGCTGGGCGAGCTGCTGGTGCGCTGGGTGGCCGAGGAGGACCGCCGCGCGGTCGAGGTGACGGACGAGTTCGACCGGCCGGCGGGTGAGCGGAAGGAGGAGCGATGACGTCTGGCGCGAACGCCGGTGAGCGGCCGGTGCGGCGTCCGCTCGGTGTGCCGGGGCAGCCGAGGGCGGAGGAGTGGCTGGAGCCGGCACCCGGGGTGGTGGCGGCGGAGCCGGTGCTCGACGCGGCCGCCGAGGCGGTGGTGGCTGAGACCGTGACCGCCGAGGCGGTGGTGGCTGAGGTGGTGGCCGGTGAGGTGGCGGGTGCTGAGGCCCTGGCTGGTGGGGCGGTGGTGGCCGAACCCGTCCCGGAGGTGTCCGAGGTGCTGGTGGTGCACCAGAAGTCGGCTCTGTCGACTTCTGGCGGGGCAGGAGCCGAGCGGGCACCGGTCGAGGCGGCGCCGGCGGGCGGACCCGGGCTGAAGGCCGAGCTGGAGGCGATCCTGATGGTTGTCGACGAGCCCGCCGGGGAGGCCCGGCTGGCGTCCGTCCTGGAGCGACCGCGGGAGCAGGTGGCGTCGGCGCTGCGTGAGCTGTCCGCCGAGTACACCGCCCAGGGGCGGGGTTTCGACCTGCGGTTGGTGGCCGGCGGGTGGCGGTTCTACAGCCGGGCCGAGTGCGCTGCGGCCGTCGACCGCTTCGTTCTGGACGGCCAGCAGGCCCGGCTGACCCAGGCCGCGCTGGAGACTCTGGCGGTCGTCGCCTACCGGCAGCCGGTGTCCAGATCGCGGGTCTCGGCCGTCCGTGGTGTGAACTGTGACGGCGTGATGCGTACCCTGGTACAGCGAGGACTGGTGGAAGAGGCCGGATCCGAGCCCGAAACAGGTGCGATCCTGTATCGGACGACGAACTACTTCCTGGAACGGATGGGGCTCCGCGGCCTGGACGAGCTGCCGGAACTCGCTCCCTTCCTGCCCGAGGTCGACGACGTGGAAGCGGAGTCCCTGGAGGGCACGATGATCGCGGAGGCGGTCGCCGCCGCTGCCGCGCAGGTTGCGAACGGCAGTGGCGAGGCCGGTCGGGCTTCGCTCGATCGGTAGGGGGCGGTGAGGTCGGCCGAAACGACCGCACATCCCAGACGGAACGACGTACGGACACTTTGATGCGTAGCAGTGGCAACGGCAGGAACAGCAGCGGCGGCGGCGGTCGCGGCGGACAGGGCGGGGGCCGGGGCGGCGGCTCCTACGGGGGCGGCTCGGGTCGCAGCGGCGGCCCCGGCGCGGGCGCTTCGCGCGGGGGTTCGTCCGGCGGCGGCTCCTACGGCGGCGGCTCCGGTGCCTCGAGGGGTGGGTCGTCGGGTGGCGGCTCGTACGGGTCCGGTTCGGGCTCGCGGGGTGGGTCGTCGGGTGGCGGCTCGTACGGCGGCGGCTCGGGCTCGCGCGGCGGGTCGTCGGGTGGCGGCTCGTACGGCGGCGGCTCGGGCTCGCGCGGCGGGTCGTCGGGTGGTGGCTCGTACGGCGGCGGCTCGGGCTCCTCGCGTGGGGGCTCGTACGGCGGCTCCGGTTCGCGGGGCGGGTCCTACGGCGGCGGCTCCGGTGCCTCGCGGGGCGGCTCCGGCTCCTACGGGCGCGACGACCGGCGCGACGACCGCCGGGACGACCGGCGCGACGACCGCCGGTTCCCGGACCGCCCGCTGCGGCCCGAGGAGCGGCGCTACGACCGGCCCGAGTTCGGCGGCGGCCCCAACGCCACTCCCGCGCGCGGTGGCTTCACCGGCCGCCGTCCCGGCCCGGCCCCGCGGCCGCGCCGTGAGGGCCAGGGCGCCCCGGGCGACCCGCGGCGCCAGCCGCAGCGCTCGCGCGAGCTGCAGGCCAAGATCGAGGACGCCGTTCTCGCCCGGCACGACAAGCCGGCCGTGAAGGTGTCGAAGACCGGCAGCGAGGAGGGCGAGCGCCTGCAGAAGGTGCTGGCCCGGGCCGGCATCGGCAGCCGTCGGGCCTGCGAGGAGCTGATCGAGCAGGGCCGGGTCGAGGTCAACGGCAAGCGCGTGACCGAGCAGGGCAAGCGGGTCGACCCGGAGAAGGACGAGATCAAGGTGGACGGCCTGACCGTCGCCACCCAGTCCTACCTGTTCTTCGCGCTGAACAAGCCGGCCGGCGTGGTCTCCACGATGGAGGACCCGGACGGCCGCCAGTGCCTCGGCGACTACGTGACCAACCGGGAGACCAGGCTCTTCCACGTCGGTCGCCTGGACACCGAGACCGAGGGCATCATCCTGCTCACCAACCACGGCGAGCTGGCCCACCGCCTGACCCACCCCCGGTACGGCGTGACCAAGACCTACCTGGCCGCGATCCAGGGCCCGATCCCGCGGGACCTGGGCAAGCAGCTGGCCAAGGGCATCGAGCTGGAGGACGGCTTCGCCCGGGCCGACAGCTTCAAGGTGATCTCCAACGTCGGCAAGAACTACCTGGTCGAGGTGACCCTGCACGAGGGTCGCAAGCACATCGTCCGCCGGATGCTGTCCGAGGCCGGCTTCCCGGTCGAGAAGCTGGTCCGCACGCACTTCGGTCCGATCGCGCTGGGTGACCAGAAGTCCGGCTGGCTGCGCCGCCTGACCAACCCCGAGGTCGGTCAGCTGATGCATGAGGTCGGCCTGTAGGAAGGCAGAAGGTCGGCAGGAATCCGTGGGCCGGTGGGTGGAGGAACCACTCTCTAGACCGGTCGACATATTCTGGCCGGCTCTGTAGACCGGTCTGTATATTCCGCCTCGGTTCTGTGGACCGGTCTACATATTTCGCGCGACGGCCCGACCTCTCTGTAGACCGGTCTGCATATTCGAGCGTTCAGGAGGGCCTCCCCGTCACTTGGCGGGGAGGCCCTCCTGCTGTTCGGCGGGTTCTGCTGTGAGCCGGGACGCATCGCCTGGTCATCGCCTTGTCAGCGTCATGATCCGTGGCCGAAGATTGCCACCTGACCACGACTCGCCGGGTGGCGGGACTGCGCCACCCGGGGCGCGGGCGGGAGTCGAGACGGGGAGCGGCGTCGTGTCCGATGCACCACTCAGCACACTGGGACTGGCCGCGCCGGACGGACAGGTCTACGCGGCGTTGGTGGCCAACCCACAGTCCACGGCCGAGGACCTCGCGCTCTGCTGCGGTCTGACGCTCCAGCAGAGCGTCCGCGCACTGGACCGGTTGGCGCAGCAGGGCATGGCGACCCGGGCACCGGTGGACCGGCACCGCTTCCTTCCGGTGGCCCCCGATGTGGCGATAGGCACGCTGATCGGCCATCGCGAGTCCGAGCTGCGGCACGCCAGGGCCGAGATGCACCGCCTGATGGACGCCTTCCGGGAGGCCTCGCGCTACACCGACCCGGCGCACTCGGTCGAGGTGCTGACCGGTGGCGAGGCGATCGCCCAGCGGCTGGAGCACATCACCGAGACCAGCCAGTACCAGGTCCGCGGCTTCGACCGCCCCCCGTACATCCAGGACCCGGTGGCCAACATCCCGCTGCAGCGCGAGCGGATGCGGGAGGGGCTGCGGTTCCGGACCATCTACGACCGGGAGGCGGTCGCCTGGCCGGGCCGGCTGGAGAAGAACATCCTGGCCGGCGTCGCGGACGGTGAGGAGGCGCGGGTCCGGCCGGTGCTGCCGATGAAGATGATCATGTCGGACGACCGGATGGCGATCATCCCGATCAGTGTGGGTGACAGCGTCCTCGACGCGGCCTACGTGATCCACCCGTCGGCGCTGCTCCAGGCGCTGGACACCCTGTTCGAGGCGGAGTGGGAGCGGGCGGTCCAGCTCCAGTCCGCGATCGGCGCCGCCGAGGGCGCGCTGGAGCCGGAGGCCGACCACCGCAAGCTGCTGGGCCTGCTGGCGGCCGGCCTCACCGACGAGTCGATCGCCCGCTCGCTCGGCTGGAGCGCCCGGACCACCCAGCGCCGGCTGCAGAGCCTGATGCGGGAGCTGGGCGCCACCACCCGCTTCCAGGCCGGTATGGCGGCCCGGGAGCGGGGCTGGCTGTAGCGGGGGAGGCGCGGCCCGGGCGAGGACCGGGTCGGCTCAGCTCCAGGGGGTGAGGTGCGCCCAGCGGCCGTCCGGCCCGCGCTCGACCTTCTCCAGGCCGACCACGGCGGACCGGTTCAGCCGCCCGTAGATGTGCGGGAACAGCACACCGGGGGTGGCGCCGGGCGGCGGTGTGCCGTTCGGGACCTCCCACTTCACCATCGGTTCCACCAGCGACTCCTCGATCAGCAGCACCATCAGCGGACCGGGGGTGTCGGCGAAGAAGGCGTTGGCCACCGCGAGCGCCGTCCGCTCGTCCGCCGAGCAGTGGATGAACCCGTCGGTGAGCAGCGAGGCGGTGGCGTACGGCCGGCCGGGGTCGGCCAGCCAGTCGTCCAGAGGGGCGAGGTGCAGGATCATGTTCCTGTTGTACCCGACCGGTCGTCAGGGCGAGGGTGCGGCCGACCGGGCGCGGGTGGTGGTGTCACAGGCCGGCCACCTTCGCGGAGGCGGAGATCTCGTACACCAGCGTCACCGTCCGACGCGCGCCCGGGCCGAGCGGGAGGTCCCAGCGGACGATGCCCTCGGTGTCGAAGGCGTCCGGTGCCGGGGAGCACTCCTCCTTGCGCAGCCGCACCTCCACCGCCGACACCTCGGAGACCGGCACCCGCTCGCGCACCGTGACCAACTGTTCGTCCCGCTCCTCCGGGCCCGAGAAGCGGGAGATGTGCAGCCGCACCGTGCGGGTGGTCACCGAGCGCTGGGTGAGTCCGGCGGTGCCCTGCCGTTCGTCGGTCTCACGGACCACCCGGTAGCCGTCCGAGCTGCCGAACGCCAGCTCGGCCTCGGCGCCCGCCGCGGTGAAGGGCAGCTCGCCCCGGCCGGTGAAGCCGCTGCCGCGGATCAGTTCCACCGGGCCGGCGAGCAGCGCGTGCCCGGCCGCGTTGCGGAACCGGACCACCTGGGTCACCAGCGGCGACAGCTCGGGGGCGCACCCGAACTCGCCGGTGGCGGACGCGGTGAACGAGCCCAGCGGCACCCGGTGCGCCCGGCCGTCGGAGGGCACGGTGGCCGGGGCGGGGGCCCGTAGCACCCGGACCTCGCCGCCGTCGTCCACCCCCGGCACCGCCGCGGCCGGGCCGAGCGTGCTGATCGTCTCCTCGCGCAGTTCCACCTCGACCGTGCGGCGCTCCTCGGCGCTGCGGTCGCGCAGCGCCAGCACGTCCTCGGTGATCGCGGGTGGTGCGGTGGCCAGCGCGGACCGGGCGGTGGAGAGGGTGAGGCGGGCGCCCGTCCAGTCCTCGCCGGTGCGCTGCCAGACCACCGCCTCGGACTCCAGGCGCAGCGTTCCGTCCGCGAGGGTGGCCCGGTAGGACGGCCGCCAGACGGCGCACGGCACCAGATGGCTGACGGTCAGCCGGGCGGGGCCGGCGGCCGCCGCCTCGACGGTGAGGTCGAGGTGGGCGACCAGTTCGGCCGGCTCCTCCTCGGCCTCGTCGAGGGCGGTCCGGGCCTGCGAGCGCTCGACCTCCAGCTCCCGCAGCCGGGAGTGAACGGCCCGCAGCTCCTCGCCGTACCGCTCGCGCTCGGCGTCCACCCGGTCCAGCTCGCGCGTCCAGCGGGCCCGCTCGACCTCGCCGACGCCGGCCCCCTCGCCGACCTCGCGGAGCAGGTCGGCGCAGAGCTGGGCGAGCAGCGCCAGCCGGGCCTCCAGGCGGTGGCGCCGTTGGTCCTCAAGGCGGGCCCGGGCGTCGAGCTCGTGGACGCGGTGGCGCAGTGCGGAGTCGTCCGGACCGGGCGGAAGGGGCGCGCGCGGGGTCCAGGCCCGGACGATCCGGGCGTCCAGGACGCGGACGCCGCCGGGTACGGCCGTGGTCGCTCCGGGGGCGCCGGCGGCCTGGGTGGCCCCGGGGGCTCCGGCAGGCCGGGTGCTCCCGGCCGGGACGACGGCTTCGGCGCGCAGGGTCCGGTCGACGGCGAGCGCGGTGATCGGGCCGAGGCGCAGCCGCTGGACGCCGGCGGCGAGGTCGACGGTGACGGTGCGCTCGATCTGGCTGCGGTCCTCCAGGCAGGTGACGGCGGTGACCGGGAGGGGAATGGTCTCGCTGCTCATCGTTCAGTTCCTCCGGTTTCCGCCGACGATGGCCTTTCCGGCCGGGATTCTGATCTGGTACCCGCCGTCGAGCTCGGCGCGCCCGCCGGGCGGCAGTTCGATCCGCCAGAGCCGGGTGCTCGGCGGGCACTCCGGCGAGGGGACGGCGGGCGCGTGCCAGTCGGCCCGCTCCTCGATCCGGACCTCGCTGTCCGAGCTGACCGGTACGCGCTCGCGGACCTCCACGGTCACGGCGTGCCCGAGCCGGTTCGCCAACTCCACGTGCACCCGGTGGTCGAGCACGGTGCTGGTGTTCAGCATGCCCGTGGTGGACTCGTGCAGCTCGGTGCGGCGCGCCACCTCGACGCTCTCGGTGACACCGATGCCGAGCCGGCGCGTCCCGCCCGGGGCGAGGGTGGGCAGGGCGGCGGTGAGCAGGAACTCGTCGTCGACCGTGACCTCGACCGGGCCGGCCAGGACCGCCTGGGCCGTTCGGTTGGCGAGCACCAGCGTGCCGTACACCTTCTCCTCGACAGCGGGGACGGTGACGTACTCGGGCTGGACGGTCACCGGGATCTCGCCGATCGTGACGGTGTGCCAGCTGCCGTCGGACGGGACGTCGGCGGGGGCGGCGGCGTCGAACCGGTGGTCGAAGGAGCCGGCCGAGGCGCGCGGCGGCACGGCGTGGAGGGGGAGCTGGAGACCGGTCAGGGGGGAGCCGGCGGGTGCCGGGCGGGTCGCGGTCGGCGGGTGGAGCGTGCCGCGGAGTGCGGTGGGCTCGTCCGGTCCGGCCAGGACGAGCGAGGGGTAGTCGAGGAGCGTGGCGTCCGGGGTGGCGGGAGCCGGGGGTGCGAGCGGGGCCGCGGCGCCCCCGAACTCGTCGGCGAACGCGGACCCGGCCGCCTCGGTGGCGCCGCGCGCGGAGCGGGCCCGGCGGGCGAGCGGAGCCGGGGCCGGGGCCGCCGCCGGCGGGGGCAGCGGGCCGCCGGGCTGCGGGGGCGGCCCGCCGTAGCCGGCGAAGCCGAGGGACGGGAGCGGCGGCTCGTCGGCGGACCGGGTACCGCCGGGGTGGGGGCCACCGGGATGGGGGCCACTGGGGCGGGCGCCGCCCGCGTAGGGCGCGCCCGGTGCGGTGGGGGCGACGGGCGCGGCGAAGCGCGGGGGCGCGGCGGCGGTGACGGCCGCGACGGGGACCGGGCCGCGCCGGCGGGGCTCGGGGCGGGGGCCCACCGCGTCGAAGCCGGTGAAGAGGTCGCCCAGGCCGGCGGGGGGTTCGCGCCAGCCGGAGGGCGGTGGGGCGGGCTGGCTGCGGCCGATCCGCAGCGAGCGCAGCTTGGGCAGGTCGGTGCGCCGGTCCAGGTCGGCGGTGGAGAGCGCGAGGCGCACGCCGGTCCAGTCCTCGCCGGTCCGCTGGGCGACGGAGGCGCGCAGGACCAGCCGGCCGGTGTCGGAGCCCTGCTGGTAGGACAGCCGGTAGGCGGGTACCCAGCGGGCGGCCGGGACGCCGTACTCGAGCTCGATGTCGATCTCGGTGCCGGTGCCGGGCTCGGTGGCGGGGGCTGCGTTCTGGTCTTGGGCCTGGTCCTGGGCCTGTGCGGGGCCGGGGCCGGCGACGGGCCTCGTGAGGGTGAGCAGGACGGTCGCCGAGGTCTCCACCGGCCGGGTCGGCCCGGCGGTGGACGAACGTTCCACCCGGTCGGTCAGCGTCTCGGTCGCGTGCTCGGCCCGTTCGAGTTCCTCGGTCAGCTCCTCGGCGCGGAGTTGGAGTCGGGCGAGCCGCTCGTCGACGAACTCGGCCAGCTCCAGCCAGGCATCGGCGGGCGTACGGCGGAGCGGTTCGTCCTTCCGGCGGGCCGGCGGGACGGCGCGCAGCGCGGACGTCTCGGCGATGGCGTCGAGGGTCCGCCGGTGTCGCTCGCGGACGGCCGACTCGTGCTCCCTGGCGTCCTTCAACTGACGCCGGAGTGAGGGGAGTTCGTCGGGAGAGCGGAGCTCGGCGACGGGCTCCAGACGGGCCTCGGTGACGGCCGTGCCGGGCGGGCCGGAGAGCACCCGGGCCCGCAGCGACCGCCCGTCGAGCACCTGCGGCAGCCCGGTGAGCCGCAGTCGTCCGCCGGGCGGCAGGGCCACCCGGGCCCGGCGGCGGCAGACCGCGCCGGCGGCGTAGACCACGACCGAGTCGAGCACCGACGGGTGGGCCGGTACCGCCGCTTCGTCGGACCGCTTTCCGTTGTCTGTCCTGTGCTGATCGTCCACCCGGCCTACCCCTTCGTTCGCGCCGCTCGCGCCGATCGCGCGTTGCCGCCCCCTGGGCGGTCAGTCTGCCCCGCATCGGGGCGGACGTCCTCGGATTTCGCCCGTGCGCGGCGTGTGCGGCGTGCGTGTGTGTGTCGGTGTGTGTCTGGGTCCGCGTCCGTGTGCGTCCGCGTCTGTCCGTGCGGAGGTCCGTGCGTGCTGCTGGTGCGCGTGGTGTCGCGTGAGAGGGGACGGAGCCGGCGGTCGGGCGGTTGCGGTCGGAGTGGTCGCGGTCGGTCGGGGTGGGCCGTGGCCGCAGGGGTGGTGGGGATGCGAGAGGATGGGCGGGCACGTCAAGGTCAGCCCCGTGAGGAGAGCCACCCCGCCATGCGCACTGCCGCCGTCGTTGGTACCGGACTCATCGGCACCTCCGCCGCCCTCGCCCTGACCGCACGCGGGCTGACCGTTCATCTGGAGGACACCGACCCGGACGCGGCCCGCACCGCCGCGTCGCTCGGCGCCGGTACGACGGAGTCCGCCGACGGCCCGGTGGACCTGGCGATCATCGCGGTGCCGCCCGCGCTGGTCGGCAAGGTGCTCGCCGACTGCCAGCGGCGCGGACTGGCGCGCTGGTACACCGACGTGGCCAGCGTCAAGGACGGGCCGCGTGCCGAGGTGGCGGCGCTGGGCTGCGACACCGTCCACTACATCGGCAGCCACCCGATGGCCGGTCGCGAGCGTTCGGGCCCGCTGGCCGCGCGCGCCGACCTGTTCGAGGGGCGCCCCTGGGTGCTCACCCCCACCGCCGACACCGACACCGAGACGCTCAACGCCGTCCTGGAGCTGGTCGCCCTCTGCGGGGCGATGCCGATCGTGATGGACGCCGCCGCGCACGACCGCGCCGTCGCGCTGGTCTCGCATGCCCCTCAGCTGGTCTCCTCGCTGGTGGCGGCCCGGTTGGAGAAGGCCGACGAGACGGCCATAAGGCTCGCCGGCCAGGGGGTTCGGGACGTCACGCGGATCGCGGCGTCCAACCCGGGCATGTGGGTGGACATCCTCTCCGCCAACGCCGGCGCGGTCGCCGACATCCTGGAGGAGGTGGCCGTCGACCTCGGCGAGACCGTCACCGCCCTGCGCGCGATGCAGGCCGCCGAGGAAGGGGAGCGCCGGGCGGGCGCGGCCGGGATCGAGACGGTGATGCGCCGGGGCAACGCCGGCCAGTCGCGGATCCCGGGCAAGCACGGCGCGCCGCCCACCCGCTACGAGACGGTGGCGGTCGTGCTCGGCGACCAGCCGGGCGAGCTGGGCCGGCTCTTCGGCGAGGTCGGCGCCGCCGGGGTCAACATCGAGGACGTCGACATCGAGCACTCGACCGGGCAGCAGGTCGGCTTCGTCCAGCTCTCGGTCGCGCCGGCCGCCGTGATGCCGCTGACGGTGGCACTGCGGGCGAGCGGGTGGAGCGTCCGGGACTGAGCCCCGTGCCGAGTGCCGAGTCCGGTCACCGGCGCCGGCCGCCCGGTACGCGGCCGGCGCCGCTGGAGGACGAGCGGCTGATCGCGGCGGCGACCGGTGCGCCGGCGGCGATCCGGGGCGGCCGAGGGGGCGGCCGAGGGGCCGCCGCAGGGTGGGGACCGGCGAGGGGCGGGCGGGTGCCGACCACGGCCGGGCGGTCCCGCCGGGGAGCGGACCGGGCTCTGGCGCCGGTCCATTAACCTTGAGGGAGACATCCCCCGGTTTCACGCCGAACGGCACACGCCGTACTGGGTTCAGGTTTCGGGTCTCAGGCCCAGAGAGAGGTTCGCCCCGTGGACACTGCCGACCGAGCGCACGCCCCGGTCGTCGTCGCCATCGACGGACCCTCCGGCTCCGGCAAGTCGACCGTCTCCCGGGCGGTCGCCGCCCGGCTGGGCCTGAGCTTCTTGGACACCGGTGCGATGTACCGGGCGCTGACCTGGTGGATGCTGGCCAACGACGTGGACGTCGACGACCCGGAGGCCGTGACCGTCGCCTGCGGCAAGCCGGTGATCGTCTCCGGTACCGACGCGGCCGGTCCGACCATCACGGTGGACGGGCAGGACGTGTCCGGTCCGATCCGGGGCCCCGAGGTGACCGCGCGGGTCAGCGCCGTCGCGGCGGTGCCGGCCGTGCGGACGCGCCTGGTGGAGCTGCAGCGCGGCTGCGCCGAGGTCGCCGAGCGCGGCATCGTCGCCGAGGGCCGGGACATGGGCAGCGTGGTGTTCCCGGAGGCCACCGTCAAGATCTTCCTGACCGCCTCGGAGACGGCCCGGGCCGGGCGGCGGGCGGCCGAGCTGCGCGCCAAGGGCGTCGACGAGGCCACCATCGCCGAGATGGCCGCCGACCTGGCCCGCCGGGACAAGGCCGACTCCTCGCGCGAGACCGCCCCGCTGACCCAGGCCGTCGACGCCGTCCTGGTGGACACCAGCGAACTCACCCTGGACCAGGTGATCGGCACGATCATCGCGCTGGTGGAGGAGCGGGCCGGGCTGTCGGCGGTGTGAGCCGCTACGCGTCGTCCGGGGCCCGGGCCCCGGGACCGGTCGGTTCGCCGGCCGGGTTCCTCGTTCCGGGCTCATCGTTCCGGGCTCGCTGTCCGGGGCTCATCGTCCGCGACCTTCACCGGTCGCGGCTTGTTGTTCGGGAGCGCCCGCAGGGCGCCTCTCTGAAGTGATCGCGCTGCCCCGACCGGGGCAGGTACGCACGGCACGCCCCTGGGAAGGGCCGGGCCGGGAAACGGAAAACACGAACATGACCGCAGAGCACTCCGCCACCGGCCACGGTGAGCTGGACGCCGCCGAGTACGACGAATTCATGGCGCTCGCCGCCGAGGAGGGGTTCGACCCCGAGGACATCGACGGGCTCGGGGGCGCCGACCACGTGCCGCTGCCCGTGCTGGCCGTCGTCGGCCGCCCGAATGTCGGCAAGTCGACCCTGGTGAACCGCATCATCGGCCGCCGCGAGGCCGTCGTCGAGGACAAGCCGGGCGTCACCCGCGACCGGGTCAGCTACGAGGCGACCTGGAACGGCCGCCGCTTCAAGGTCGTCGACACCGGTGGCTGGGAGATCGACGTCCTCGGCATCGACGCCATGGTGGCGGCGCAGGCCGAGCTGGGCATCGAGACCGCCGACGCGGTGCTGTTCGTGGTCGACGCCACGGTCGGCGCCACCGACACGGACGAAGCCCTGATCAAGATCATTCGCCGGGCCGGCAAGCCGACCGTGCTCTGCGCGAACAAGGTCGACGGCCAGTCCACCGAGGCGGAGGCCGCGTACCTGTGGTCGCTCGGCCTCGGCGAGCCCTTCCCCGTCTCCGCGCTGCACGGCCGCGGCTCCGGTGACCTGCTCGACGCCGTCATGGCCGCCATGCCCGAGGCCCCGCCGCAGACCTTCGGCGTCGCCACCGGCGGTCCGCGTCGGGTCGCGCTGATCGGCCGGCCGAACGTCGGCAAGTCCAGCCTGCTCAACAAGGTCGCCGGCGAGGAGCGGGTGGTCGTCAACGAGCTGGCCGGCACCACCCGTGACCCGGTCGACGAGATGATCGAGCTCGGCGGCAAGACCTGGAAGTTCGTCGACACCGCCGGTATCCGCCGCCGGGTCCACATGACCGCCGGCGCGGACTTCTACGCCTCGCTGCGCACCTCCGCCGCGCTGGAGAAGGCCGAGGTCGCGGTTGTCCTGGTCGACGCCAGCGAGACCCTGACCGAGCAGGACACCCGGATCATCTCGATGGCCGTCGAGGCCGGGCGCGCCGTCGTCATCGCCTACAACAAGTGGGACCAGCTCGACGAGGAGCGCCGCTTCTACCTGGAGCGCGAGATCGAGCGCGATCTCGTCCAGGTGCAGTGGGCACCCCGGGTCAACGTCTCGGCGAAGACCGGCCGGCACATGGAGAAGCTCGTCCCGGCGATCGAGACCGCCCTGGACGGGTGGGAGACGCGCATCTCGACCGCGCGCCTGAACGCCTTCCTCGGCGAGCTGGTCGCGGCCCACCCGCACCCGATCCGCGGTGGCAAGCAGCCGCGCATCCTGTTCGGCACCCAGGCGGGCACCCGCCCGCCGCGCTTCGTGCTGTTCGCCTCGGGCTTCCTGGAGGCCGGGTACCGCCGGTTCGTCGAGCGCCGGCTGCGTGAGGAGTTCGGCTTCGTCGGCACGCCGATCTCGATCTCGGTGCGCGTGCGGGAGAAGCGCAAGCGCAAGTAGGGCCTCGGCGTGGGCGGCCGTCGTTCGGTGGCGGTCGCCCGGTCCAGGAGCCCGGTCACCCGGCGGCAGAGACGGCTTGACGGCAGAGACGGCTTGACGGCAGGGCCCCGCCACTTCGGTGGCGGGGCCCTGCCGCGTGTGTGCCGGGGTGTGCGCGGTGGTGGCGGTGGCTCTGCGGGTGCGGTCAGTGCTGCTCGCTGCTGCGGCCCGGGGGGAGCGAGAGCAGGTTGCGGTGGCGGCCGCCGGTGGCCGGGCCGGCACCCATCGCCGGGGCCGGGGCGGGCATCGGGTGCGGGACGGGGCCCAGGTAGCCGGCCGCGACCCAGCCCTGCCCGTTGGTGAACTGGGCTGCGGGCTGGGCGGGCTGGGCGGACTGGGCGGCCGGTCCGGCGTGGCCGAGGCCGTCACTGGTGGCGTCGGCGGGGGTGTGGTGGGCGGGGGTGTGGTGGGCGCTGTGGGTGCCCGTGCTGTGGGTGCCGGCGCTGTGGGTGCCGGCGCTGTGGGTGTCCGAGAGGTGCGTACCGGTGGGGTGCGTGGCGGTGGGGTGAGTACCGGTGGGGTGAGTACCGGTGGGGTGCGCGCCCGTGGTGTGGCCGGACTGGTTGGTGTGGTGGCCGGTGTGCCCGGGCCCGGTCTGCTGGCTCGGCATGAACTGCGGGATGCCGACGCCCTGGCCCGCGTACGTCTGGAACGCCTGGTGCTGCGGCGGGTACGGGCGCGGCTCGGCGAGCACCGGATAGCCGTCCCGGACGGCGAAGCCGGCGAACTTCAGGTTCTCCTCGCCCGAGCGGTCGCCGGGCAGTGCGCGGAACAGCCGCCGGTACTCCGAGTACAGCTCGTCGTAGATCGGTGTGGCCGAGTGCGGGTGCTCAGCGTCGTACGACGGGCGCATGCCCGGGATCACGCGGGGGGCGGTGGTGGACCGGTGGTGGGATGCGGAGACGTCGTAGCTGTACACATAGGGGCCAACGAGCGAGCCCGCCAGGGGATGCGGGGCGCGTCGGCCCGGCCGGAAGGTTGGCCTATGCCGATCGGGGGAGCGGATCGGCCGGTGGCGGGCCTTCCGACCGGGCCGGGTGGGGGCCGGCCGGGACGGCCGGTATCGGCTCCGCGGCCTGCCGGTGCGGGGTCGGGTGCGCCCGGGGGCTCAGGTGCCCGCGAGCGGAAGGGAGGCGCCGACCACCTGGCCCAGGGCGACGGCACGCTCCAGCGCCTGGCGGAGCAGGTCCTCGCGCGGCTGCCGGCCGACCATGCCGGCCGGGACCGCGTACATGGTGACCTCCGTGAGCTGGTTGGCGGCGAACCGCCAGGCATCGGTGACCTGGAGCGGCTGGTGCGCCTGCCACCATCCGGTGCTGCCCCCGGCCGCCGCCGGCTGCAGGATCGCGTGCAGCTTGCCCATCGCCACCAGGACGGACCAGCCGGACAGTTGGTCCGGCGTCTTGTCGAGGTCGGTGACGGGCTGGAAGCCGGCGTCCTGGAGAAGGTCAAGGAACTCGTCCGTGCCGCTGGTGTTGCCCGGACGGCCGACCGGTCCGGTGGGTTCGACGACGATCGAAGCGTGGCCGGTGCCGCCGTGCAGCACGAGACCGCAGGTGATGCCGAGGATGGCGGCCTGTCCCGGCGCCGTGGGCTGGGTGGCGGACGGGGCGGGGCTCGGGGCGGCCTGCCCCGGGATGGCGGGGGCGGTCACCGGCGCGGCCGGCGCCGGCCCGTCGGCCTGTGCCTGGCTGATGCTGCGCACCGCGCCCACCAGCTGCTCCTCGGACACCGGTACCACCTGGGAGGGGATGCAGCGGGCGTGGGCGAAGGCGAGTACCGCGGTCTCCTCGCCGACGAACAGCACCGTGCTGGTGGGCTCCTGGAGTGAGTCGCCGGGGGTCCGGCAGGAAGTGCACTCGTAGCTGTCGGGTGCGTGGGCGCCGCCGAGCAGGCGGTCGGCCTCGTCGTCGCCGATCTCGGATCGGACCTCGTCGCTGACGGCGAGCATGCGCGGCACTGGTACTCCTCGGGTTGTCGGGTCCGCCGGCTGTCAGGGATTGACGCGGGCGGGGAGCGGGGCGCTCCGGTCGGGCGGTGGGGGCGGGTGACGCGGGTCGGGCGGTGGGTCGGGTGATGCGGGTCGGGCGGTGGGACCGGCCGGCGGGGCGAGGGGCGTTTCCGGCCGCCTTTACCAACGGACCCCTGTGGCAGGGGTCACGGGTGGGTGTCGAGGCTGACGGGAATTGCCCCTGATCCGACCGCGCCACGTGGCCGACTGCTCACAATCTGTCGATGTCGGCGACGGGACTGCCGGAATGAAACCGTGAGGTGAGTCACGGCTGGGCGATGTTTGATCTAGGAAATGATGGCCATAACGGACAATTCGGGCACGCTTGCAAGGTCATTACCGCTGGTAACGCCTTGCTGAGCTGGGCAGACCGCCGGTTGTTTGGTTCCCCGGCGGCCGCCTCGTAGCTTCATTGGCGGTGCAACGAGCACCACCCGGGTTCACCCCCGACGCACAGCCCGCCGGTTCGACCCGGCGCAGGCAGTGCCCGCCGATGCGACCGCTCGATCTGGTCGCCGGTGCGTGGCGGGTGGCCGGGGCGGCGCGGCACGTCCGACACGTGCCCGGCCGCCCGATGGACGCGGCGAGCGATTCGGCTCCTTTCGAGGGTCTGGTTCCGCATGCCCGCCCGGGGCTGTCGAGAGGAACCTCATGACCTTCCGTAACGAGACCGCCGCTGCCACCACCTCCACCGTCACCAAGCGCAACCGCGTTCGGATGGCTGTCGTGGCGGGCGCCGCTGTCGCGGCCCTGCCGGTGGCCGGCCTCGTCACGGCCACCTCGGCCTCCGCCGCCTCCGTCTCGACCTGGGACGCTGTCGCCCAGTGCGAGAGCGGTGGCAACTGGGCCATCAACACCGGCAACGGTTTCTACGGCGGTCTGCAGTTCACCTCCAGCACCTGGGCCGCCTTCGGTGGCACCGCCTACGCCTCGCAGGCCAACGTGGCCACCAAGGCGCAGCAGATCGCCGTCGCCGAGAAGGTCCTCGCCTCGCAGGGCCCGGGCGCCTGGCCCGTCTGCTCCGTCAAGGCCGGCCTGACCAAGGGCGGCGCCCCGGCTGCCGTCGACACCTCCGCGGGCTCGACCACCGCCGCGAAGCCGGCCGCCCCGGCCGCCACCGCCGCGCCGAAGCCCGCGCAGGCCCCGAAGCCCGCGCAGGCCCCGAAGCCCGCCGAGGCCCCGAAGGCCGCCGCGCCCAAGGCCGTCGAGGCCCCGAAGGCCGCCGCCGCGCCGAAGTCCGCCGACGCCGCCGCCTCGTGGAAGTCCGACAAGGCCGCGAAGTCCGCCAAGTCCGCCGCCCCGGCGTCGAACGACGCCAAGCAGGTCACCGGTGGCAACTACACCGTCAAGGCCGGCGACACCCTCAGCACCATCGCCGCCGCCCAGGGCGTCGACTGGCACGCCCTGTACAACGACAACGCCAAGGTCATCGGCGGCAACCCCGACCTGATCTTCCCGGGCCAGACGCTGACCGTCTGATCTGTCTGATCCTTCGGGTCCTTCGGGGCCTCCCGGTTCGGCCGGGCCGCCTGGTCCAGGTGGCCGCCGTACCCCGGACGCGTCGTTCGACCGGCCGCTTCTCCGCTGTGCGGGGGAGCGGCTGTCGGCGTCTCCGGCGTGTCGGGGCGGGTGGGCGAGACGCGTGCCTAGGGTCGGCTGCTGTGCCTTCCCAGCGTTCGTAGGATCAGCCGCGAATCCTTCCTACCGACCGGAGCCCCGGTGCGGGCCGCGGCGGCCGCCGCCCCTCTGCTCGCTCTCGTCCTCACGCTCGCCCTCCTGGCTCTACCGGCCGCCGTGCTGCTCCCGGGCGGACGTGCCCGGGCCGCCTCGACGGTGGCGGACATGATCTGGGACGAACTCGCCGAATGCGAGAGCGGCGGCGACTGGCGGGCCGCCACCGGCAACGGCTACTTCGGCGGCCTGCAGATCTGGCCGCCGACGTGGGAGGAGGCGGGCGGTCTGCGGTTCGCCGACCGCCCCGACCGTGCGAGCCGGCGCCAGCAGACCACCGTGGCCGAGGAGATCCTCCGCATGCAGGGGTGGGAGGCGTGGCCGGCCTGTGCCCGGGAGATCGGGATGATCGGTGAGGGGCCGCCCGACCACGGGTGAGTGGGCAGGGCGTCGCTTCGGTGCCGCCTGCCCTGTTTGCGGGCCGCCGGCTCCGTGTTGCCGTTGTCCTCCGTCCTCCGGCTGCCTGCCTGTCAGCCCGGTGCGGGAGGATGGTGGCGTGATGCAGGGCGAGCTGTTCGGTGCCGGTGACGGCGACGTCGCCGGTTCCGGTGGGGCCCCGGCGCGCGGGCGGTCCGAGCCGGCACCGGGCGCGGTGCTCGTCCCCGGCTGGCTCGACGCCGACGCCCAGCTCCGCCTGGTCGCCGCCTGCCGGGACTGGGCCCGTCCGCCCGCCGGGATGCGTACTGTGCGGATGCCGAACGGTGCCATGATGTCGGTCCGCACGGTCGGCCTGGGGTGGGACTGGTACCCCTACGGCTACCGCCGCGTCGCGGCCGACGGCGCACCGGTCAAGGCCTTCCCGCCGGAGCTCGCCCGGCTCGCCCGCAGCGCGGTCGCCGAGGCGTACGCCGGGACCGTCGACGACATCGCGGGAGCCGCCGGGTACGAGCCGGACGTCGCGATCGTCAACCACTACCCGCACGGCGCGAAGATGGGCCTGCACCAGGACCGCGACGAGCGGGCGGACGCACCGGTCGTGTCGCTCTCCCTCGGTGACACCTGTCTCTTCCGGCTCGGTAACACCGAGACCCGCACCCGGCCGTGGACCGACCTGGAGCTGCGCAGCGGCGACCTGCTGGTGTTCGGCGGCCCGACGCGTTTCGCGTACCACGGCGTCGTGCGCACGCTGCCCGGCACGGCGGATCCGGCGCTCGGGCTGACCGGTCGGCTCAACATCACGGTCCGCCAGTCCGGTCTCTGAGAGTTCTCTGACAGGCTCTGGCGGGGTGCTCCGTTGCTCGTCCCGGCCCTCGTCGTCCGCGCTGCCGCTCGCCGCTCGCCGCTCGCCGCTTCTCCACGGCCCTACGGGGTACCCCCGACCGGTTGGCGACGGTGCGGGAATGGCGCGGGGATGTCGTCTCGACGCGGCGTTCGGGACGATGGGTCCTCGTTCGAGTGAATCGGTGGGGAGGTGCGGGCACGGGCGGAATGCCCTGGCTCGCTGAAGGATTCGACTGGGCGGGAGAATTCGATAGAACGGGCGTCGGCAGCCGGGCGGGAAACCTCCGTCCGGGTCGGCCGCCCGGAGAGGAAGCGCACGCATGGGTACCCCTGTCGACGAACTCGTCGAGCTGCTGGACCTTGAGCAGATCGAACTGAACATCTTCCGCGGGCGCAGCCCCGAGGAGGCGCTCCAGCGGACGTTCGGCGGCCAGGTCGCGGGCCAGGCGCTGGTGGCGGCAGGGCGCACGGTGGACAGCGACCGGCCCGTCCACTCGCTGCACGCCTATTTCCTGCGTCCCGGTGTGCCCGGCGTGCCGATCGTCTACCAGGTGGACCGGATCCGGGACGGCCGCTCCTTCACCACTCGCCGGGTGCTCGCGATCCAGGGCGGCCGTTCGATCTTCGCGCTCACCGCAGACTTCCACCTCCCGGAGGAGGGCAGCATCGAGCACCAGTACCCGATGCCCGCCGTCGCCGCCCCCGAGGACCTGCCGAGCGCGTTGGACGAGGTCGGTTCCCGGCTGGGCGAGCTGCCTCCGTTCATCAGCCGCCGGCAGCCCTTCGACATCCGCTACGTCGACCGGCTGCGCTGGACCAAGGAGGAGCTGGCCGGCGTCGAGGCCCGCAGCGGTGTCTGGCTGCGCACCAACGGCGCGCTGCCCGACAACCCGCTGATCCACGTCTGCGCGCTCACCTACGCGAGCGACATGACGCTGCTGGACGCCGTCCGTGCCCCCGTCGAGCCGCTCTGGGGCACGCGCCACTTCGACATGGCCTCGCTCGACCACGCGATGTGGTTCCACCGGCCGTTCCGGACCGACGACTGGCTGCTGTACCAGCAGGAGTCCCCGATAGCCCATGGGGCCCGCGGTCTCGCGCGCGGGCAGATCTTCGACCGCCACGGGCAACTGGTGGTGTCCGTGGTGCAGGAGGGGCTGTTCCGGCCGCTGAAGGACTGATCCGCCCCCGTTGTCCGGGCGGGGCCGCGCCCGCCTCGCCATCGGCGGCGCGCGTGCGTGCCCTTGGTCGGTGGCTGCCGGTGTCGGTGCGCGCCCTCGGTCGGTGGCCGGACCGCGCCGGGAATGATCCACCCCGGTGGTCGGCGTTGAGCGGATGACGGACAACGCACGGCCGGACGGCGGTCGGCCGTGCGCCGAGAACGGCCCGGTGGGCCACGACGGAGCAGGAAGGCATACCGATGACGGCGACAGCCGCAGAGGACTGGAAGCACTGGAGCGACGGACGCGCCGCGGCGGTGAGCGCGCTGCACGGCCAGCTGGCGCTCACCGGCACGCACTGGCTGGAGCCCGAGCCCACCGGGATACCCGGCCTGCCCGGTCGCTGGTGGGCCGACGCGGAGGGCGTCCGGGCCCGGGCGACGGCCGCCGACGGCATCACCCTCGCCGGCGCGCCCGGTCCGGTCGACGGCGAGGTGCTGCTCCGCCCGGACACCGACCCGGCCGCCGACACCGCCTCCGTCGGGGACTTGCTGCTCGTCCCGATCGAGCGCGAGGGCGAACTCGCCCTGCGGGTCTTCGACCCGGACTCGCCCCGCCGGCAGTCCTTCGCCGGGATCTCCGCGTACCCCTACTCGCCGGAGTGGGCCGTCCCGGCGGTCTTCACCCCCTTCGAGGGGGACGCCCAGCCTGTCCTCGTCCCCAACGCGGACGGCAAGGACCGCCCGCTGGCCGTCACCGGCCGGATCGCGTTCACCGTGGCGGGCGAGCACCGCACGCTGACGGTCAGCAGCGCCGGCCGCAGGCTCAGCGGCGTCATCGCGGACGCGACCAGCGGGGCGGACACCTACCGCTTCCGCTTCATCACCCTCCCCGCGCCCGACGCGGACGGCCGTACGCTGCTGGACTTCAACCGCGCCTATCTGCCGCCGTGCGCGTTCGCCGACCACTTCATCTGCCCGTTCCCGCCGCCCGGCAACCGGCTGGACTTCGCCGTCGAGGCGGGGGAGAAGCAGGTCCTGACCAAGTAGCGGTCGCCGTCGCCGCCGCTCACCGGGGGTAGGTGTCGTGGGTGGGGCCGCCCGTGTCGGCGATGGGGCCGCCCTTGTCGTCCATGGCGGCCGCCCAGCCCAACGGGCCTGTGGCCGCTCGGGCGACACCCCGGTGAGCGGGGCGCGCGGACGCGGGTCGAATATGGGTGGCTGTGTCGACCAATCATCCTGCCAATTCTGGCGCCGCGCCGTCCGGTGCCGCCCCGTCCCCCGCCGAAGCCCCGTCGCTCTCCGCCGGGGCCGTGCCTTCCGTTCCCCCGGTGCCTTCGGTGCCTTCCGCGCCGGCGCCCTGGTACCGGAAGGCCTTCGCGGACCTCAGTCCCCTGCGCGACAACGTCGACTACCGGCGGGTCTGGTTCGGCCAGGCGGTCTCCTCGATAGGCCAGCAGATGACGGCCGTCGCGGTCTCCGTTCAGGTCTACGATCTGACCGGCTCCAGCTTCGCCACCGGTCTGGTCGGGCTCTTCTCGCTCTTCCCGCTGATCGCCTTCGGCCTCTACGGCGGCGCGATCGCCGACACCGTGGACCGGCGCCGCCTCGGCCTGATCGGCTCGGCCGGCCTCGCGGCCGTCTCCGCCGTCCTCGCCGCCCAGGCCTTCGCCGGGCTCGGCCTGGTCGCCGTCCTCTACGCCGCGGTCGCCGTCCAGGCCGGCTTCTTCGCGCTCAGCTCACCGGCCCGGTCGGCGATGATCCCGCGGCTCGTCCCGAGCCACCAACTCCCCGCCGCCAACGCCCTGAACACCGTCAGCATGAACCTCGGCCTCACCGTCGGCCCCATGCTCGGCGGCGTCCTCATCGGCGCCTACGGCACCCAGGCCGCCTACCTGGTCGACACCGTCGCCTTCGCCGCCACCCTGTACGCGATGTGGCGCCTGCCCGCCATGCGCCCGCTCGGCGACCGCCGCGGCCGCGCCTCCGTCCTCGACGGCCTGCGCTTCCTGCGCGAGCAGCCGAACCTGCGCACCAGCTTCCTCGCCGACCTGGCCGCGATGATCTTCGGCATGCCGCGTGCCCTCTTCCCCGCCATCGCGGTCACCTTCTACGCCGGCGACGCCCGCACCGTCGGCCTGCTGGTCGCCGCCCCGGCGGTGGGCGCCCTGACCGGAGCCCTGTTCTCCGGCTGGGTCAGCAGGGTCAACCGCCAGGGCATGGCCGTCCTCGCCGCCGTCGCCGCCTGGGGCCTCGCCATCGCCGCCTTCGGACTGATCCACAACCTCTGGCTCGGCCTCCTCCTGCTCGCCGTGGCAGGCTGCGCCGACACCGTCAGCATGATCTTCCGCAACACGATGATGCAGGTCGCGGCCCCCGACGAGATGCGCGGCCGCCTCCAGGGCATCTTCATCGTGGTCGTCGCCGGCGGCCCCCGCCTCGGCGACTTCGAGTCCGGCACCGTCGCCTCCCTCACCAACCCCGCCACCTCCGTCATCAGCGGCGGCCTCGCCTGCGTCGTCGCCATCGCCCTCCTCGCCGCCCGCCGCCCCGCCTTCCTCCGCTACGACGCCCGCCACCCCACCCCCTGACCCCACCACCCCGCGATACCTGGCAGCGAGCACCCCCCGACGTGCTGTATTGTTTTCCACGTCACCGGGACACCGGAGACAAGGTCGAGAAGCCCTACCGCAGAGCCCCCCAGGCTCCGCCGAAGGCGCCGAGACCACGGGACGTGGCGCAGCTTGGTAGCGCACTTGACTGGGGGTCAAGGGGTCGCAGGTTCAAATCCTGTCGTCCCGACCAGCGTTTTCGCAGGTCGGAGGCCGCCCTCACCAAATGGTGAGGGCGGCCTTTTTGTTGTGGTGGTCGCAGTGTGGTCATGAACGCTCGTTCACGTCGCCTTGGGGAGTGTTTTCGGCGCATCCCTGAATTCCCGCACGCCCGTTGTGTGCCTGTTGTTCGCCCCGATTGCAGTGACTGAGCGTGTTCGTCGGGCGATTGAGGCCTCGTTCGTTGTTGAAGCGGGCGTGGTTCCGAATTGGGCATGGCTGTGGGGCCCGTGGCACCAGTTGTGGTGACGGGCCGTGCGCCTGGGCGTGTATCAGTTACGGATCGTGACGCCGGGCGGTTTGAGTGGCGTCGGTGGGCCTTGGGTGGTTGCGGTCGTGCAGGTGTCAGGCTGCTTGGCTGAACAGCGGGTTCGGCGCGGGGCTGTTCCGGGCGATGGCGTCGGTGCCGGCTCGGGAGCGGGCTTCGATGGTGTGGACGGCGGCCATGGCGACGTCCCAGGTCAGGTGGCTGTAGATGTTCGCGGTGGTGGAGAGTGTGGAGTGCCGCAGGGTCTTGGAGATGACGGCCATGGAGACGTTGCCCTCCAGGGCGAGGGTGGCGGCGAGGTGGCGCAGGTCGTGGATGGTGACGTGGGGCAGTCCGGCCTGCTTGCGCAGTTCGTGGAAGCGCCGGCGGACGGCGGCCGGGTGGAGGGGCTTGCCGTCGGCGCCCTGGAAGACGTGGTCGTTGTCGGCGGAGGTGTTCCTGGCGATGGCGCGTTGGAGTGCTGCGGCGACGCGCTCGGACAGGGGTACCCAGTTGTGGCTCTTCTTCGTTTTCGGCGCGGTCAGGACGAGTTCGTGGTTGTCGATCGCGGAGAGCGTGTGACGGATGAACATGACGCGGTCGTCGATCCGGACGCACGCGCGCTGGAGACCGAGCGCCTCGCCCTTGCGCAGGCCGGTGCCGATGATCACCTCGATGACATCGGCGAAGGCGGGGTCTTCCTCGCGGCAGTGGGCGAGGAACTCGACGGCCTGCTCCGCACTTCAGGGGACGCGTTCGCCGCGCGGGGTCGGCGCATCGGCATGGGCTGGGCGGCGTTGAACGGGAGCCGGTGGATGCGCACTGCTGAGCCCAGGGTGCTGGAGAGGGTGGCGAGGCAGTGGTAGACGGCCTGGCGCCCGCGGCCGGCTTTGAGCTGGTCTCGGCTTCCACCTCGGCGTTCTTGGCGAGCTTCGGAAGGTAGGAGGACGGTGCCGCCCCGCCGATGATCCGGTTGGTGCGTCCGGTCAGCGGGTTCTTGTTGACGATCGAGTTGAAGCTGCCACTGGGGATGTTCTCCCGCTCGCACCAGGCTTGCGGGAAGATGTGGTGGATGTCCACGGCCGCGGCGAAGTACTCGGTGATCTCGGCCTTCTCGCATCGTCTATGGCAGCACCGCTGAACGCCTGACCGGGACGGCTGTTGCTGCATCACCACAGCGCAGCTGGGCGTCAGTCTTCGCGGGCGGCGCGTCGCAGGTCAGGCAGAGTCCGCTCCAGCGTGGTGGGGTACCAAGGCTGCCCCGCCCGCGCCGGCCACCATGGCCGGCGGTCTCCGGCGCACAGCGGTCACCGGCCCGGGGTGACGGGTCACCGGGAACGTCCGGCCCAGGACCTGAGGTGGGCCCGGCGTACCGCCAAGGCGGCGACCGGGTCGTCGCCCACCCTGCGGGACGCGTGTGTCCAGCGGCTCGACGAGTGCCGGCAGCACCACGATGCCCATGAGCCAACCGTGCGCGCTTGGAACAGTACCCGCGCCCTCGCGCGCCCCGCCGATCTCGCGGGCTGCGGCGACCGAGTCAGGGAGTGGTCCCGGCGACCTTCTCCGTCGCGTACGCCGGTTCGGACGGGCGGCAAAGGACGATGGCCGCGGTGTCGTGCGCCCTGCCCCTGAATGCCCCGGTCGCCGTGCACGCCTCGGCCTCGCGTGTCGCGCCGATGACCTGGCCGGGCCCGGATTCGGACAGCTCGACCATGAAGCGCGGCCAGCTCCAGCCGTACCGCTCGGGCAGGCGGGAAGCACCTGCGGACAGGACGGCGACCTGCTGGATCTGCGACAGCGGGATGCTTGCCGTCAGGGCATGGTCAGCGGCCTCGGGCTTCGCACCGGCCACCCAGAAACCACCGGTGCTGTTGTTGCGGTAGCCGCGTACGGCGTCCTCTGTGTACGAGCCCAGATATGCCACCCGGTCGTCGACGATGACCTCGACCGCTCCGTTGGTCCGGTGCAGCGCGACGGGTGAGTGGCCGAGCACGAGGACGTCCAGGCTGCCGTCCCGCTCACGAACCACCGCGACGGTCGACGAGGGACTGTCCGCGTTTGTCATGTCGCAGGTCTGGCCGTGCCCGTCGACCAGCACAGTCAGGGCAGTGCGCAGGATCTCCCGGAGACCGGCCGAGCTGTCCGTGAGCAACTGCGCGCAGAGATGACCCGCCAACTGCTCCACGTACCAGGTGACATCGTGGGTGCAGCCCGTCGTGGCTCCCGTGGCGGTGGCGCCGTCCAGGACGAAGGCGAACCCTGGTCCGGTGACGACGGCAGCCTCGCTGACGCCGCCCGGCGTCGGGACGGTCGCGTGCGTGATCTCGAACGGCATCAGGAAATCCCCTGCTCAGGTGGGTCGGACTCGGAGGCTGACGTGCGCTGCCGCAGGTGTCTGGCCGGGCGCGCTGGGCGGTTCGGGCCGCCGGGGCACGAGCGGCGCCGGCCTGTTCAAAACGGCCAGGGACCGTCCGTACCCGCGTGTCGGGCAGGGAGGAGAAACGCCGGCCCGATACGTCAGAGCGGCAGGAGCGTGATGGCCGGTTTCGGCGACCACTCGGTGATGCTCCCGTGGCTTCGTGCCTGGGCCTGACGGTCGGTCGACATGCCGCCCACCATCAGGGCGAGCCGGAGCCGGACCGCGTAGGCGCAGCGGGTGAGCGCTTGCGTCGTGTGCGCCGCGAACCTGCGCCGTGCAGAAGGAATGTGACGTGGCATCGCATGCGTGAAGGGAGGGATGCGTGCGGAGTGGGACCGGTCGGGGGTGTTCGCGGGGAGCAGTGCCCCTGAGTCGGCGGGTCGGTGCGAGCAGTGGTCGGGAGTGGGAATGCGAAGAACCCTTCTCGGGCGGCACGTCACGAGGAAGCTCCGCGGTGCCGGGCAGCGGGAGGTCGCAAGGGACGGGCCGGTGGGTGTGCGGCGCGGGCCGCGGACGGGACTGCGCGCGGCGCGTGATCGGCAGACGGCGCTCGATGTGGGCGGAGCGGCTCAGAACCGGGGCACCAGCCCTGTCGGGCAGGTGCGGACGGGGTGCTCCGCGTCGTGCACACGTGCCCACCAGGCTGGAGTCAGAAGCCTGAGCGGCCGGGGAGTGCGCGTGGCGCAATGCCGAGGGGCCCGCACCGGGCATCGTGTACGCGGTGCGGGCCCCTCGCTACCAGGCGGGTGCCGTGGCAGAAAAACTACAGCGGACGAATGTTCTCGGCCTGCGGGCCCTTCTGGCCCTGCGTGACGTCGAACTCGACCTTCTGGCCCTCGAGCAGCTCACGGAAGCCGTTGGCGTTGATGTTCGAGTAGTGGGCGAAGACGTCGGGGCCGCCACCCTCCTGCTCGATGAAGCCGAAGCCCTTTTCCGCGTTGAACCACTTCACAGTGCCATTAGCCATAAAGAAATCTCCTTCAAAGGGGACTTTCCGAAACCCGCACAGCGCGCGCTCCGAGTCACCGCGATGAGCACCCACCCGGGGAAGAGCCGGGAAACAAAAAGGCGCCTGCGATACATCAGCAGGCGCACACAAAGTTCATGGGACCACAACTGCAACTCGGAAGAGTGTAGCAGGCTCGGTGCCCCGACGGTGGGCGGCCATCAGTACGTGTCGCGGGGTCCTTCGCGCGGCCCGTAGGACCCAGGCCGTGAGATCTACGGGTTGCGGATGGTCTGCCAGGCTTTGGAGCGCGCGCGGCCGCCGACGCCGCCCCGCGGACTCGGCCCGGATCGTGCCGGCCGCACCGTTGCCCGGAAACGGCCCGGCCGGCCCGGCGGGCACGAGGCACCTGAGACGTGGGAGGCGAAGCCGGGTGGCGGTTCGGCCGGCAGTGGCTGTCAGCCGTGGGAGTAGCCGAGTTCGCCGATGGTCCAGCTACTGACGTCCTCGATGGCGATGCGGTACATACCGCCGGTGTGGGGCAGTGCGAAGTCGCCCTGAAGGATCTTCGCCCGGTGGAGATGCAGATGGGTGGGCCGGGCGGGCGGGCCGCCCGGGGGCGGGGCGAAGAGGGCGGCGAACGGCTTCAGGTGCTCCGAGGTCTGGAGGACCTCCGCCACCCGCTCCCACCACAGGGTCACCGGCGCGAGCCGGCCGGTGATCACCGCGCCGGGGACCACCACGGTCAGGGACATCTGGTTGCTGTGCTCGGACTCGACCATCGCGGCGATGTCGACGAGCAGCCCGTCAGGGTTCGACATGACCCCCAGAATAGGACACGGCTTCCCGGGCCTCACGCGCCCGGGGCGGCGGCCATGGCGGCAACGGGCCTGTCGTCGTCCGTACGCCGGACGCTACGCGGCGACGACCTGACGTGCCGGCCGGCTGCGCCGGGGTGCGGGACAGGTGGGAGCGGCCGTGGGGGATGAGACGGTGCCCGGATCGTGTGGGTCGGCGGTGACGAGCAGGTTGTCGCCGAGGGCGGTGACGGTGAACCCCGCATCGCCGAGGACCTCCGACAGGGCCAGCATGAGCGCGGTGCGGATGCCGCGGAACTCGGTGCGCCCGGCGGCGTCGGCGGGATGCGGGCAGGCGTGGAGGGTGGGTCCGATCAGGTCCTCGCCCGGCCGCCATCCCAGTACGAGGCCGGTCCTCGGGCGCAGTCGGACGGAGAGTCCGGCTGCCTGCGGGGGTGCCGGCTCGAACCCTCGGCGGGAGAGCACTGCGCAGACGGACTCAAACAGATGTTTGTCATCCACGTCCGGAGTTTATCGCCTGCCCACCCCGCAGTCGGCCATCGGTGACGAGGTGTCACGTACTGTTCAAGTTTGTCGCCGGTGCGGCCCGGGGGCGGGATCGGGGGTGCCTGTTCGACCTGGTTGGGCGCGCGCTCCTGGACGGCGGACCGGTGCGATGGTCCAGGGGCGCGCGGCAGGGTCCGCGCCATGCGCGGTGCGTCGCGCTCGGCTGGGAACGCGTGTGTCCTGGGTCAGAGTTTGAACATCGCGGCGTAGGGCTGGGTGATGCGTTCCTGGCGCGATCCGAAGTCGACGAGTACCGCGATGTCGCTGTCGCCTTCGACGCCGATGGCCCGGCCGAGGCCGTAGGTGTCGTGGGTGACGCGGTCGCCGACGGCGAAGTGCTTGCGAGGTGCTTCGATCCGGGCCTTGAAGGGGCTGGTGGGCAGGACGCGGCGGACTGCTGCAGATTTCGTCATTTCCTGCAGTATGCGCCGGAAATCGCGGGAGCGGGTCCTTCCGGGGCGCTCAATTTCGGAGTTGCGGCAGGAATTTCGCGTAATCCGGCCGGTGTGTCCCCGGACGGCGCCGGTGGGCGTGGTGTGTCGCTTTTCGTGGGTCTGTCGCCGTCGGGGCAGGCGCTCGGCGCCCGCGCGACTCGCCCTTCCGGGAAGGGCCAGTGGTCGGCGCCGAAGGGGCGGGGTGCGTTCCCAATCTGGCTGCCGTGCAAGCATGTTGACTGTCTTGGCGCCTCGCGGCCGGCGGCCCGGGGAAGGGCCTCGTGGAACCGGGGGTGAAATATCCGCCCGTGGCGGGCCGGGGCCTGCTAGAGTCGTCTCAGTTGCAGTAGTGGTTCCCATGAACTTTGT